>NZ_BDLN01000005.1:0-45499 GCF_001950375.1 Rhizobium sp. TBD182
TGCCGTGGTCGACGTGACCGATCGTGCCAATGTTGACGTGCGGCTTATTGCGCTCAAACTTGCTCTTTGCCATGTGAATTGCTTCCTGTGAACGTGAAGTAGTTTTCCCGGCGAACCGGTTTGGTGTCGCCGTTTAAGGCTTTGTAAGCGAATGCGCAAGACTTAATTGTCAAAGCACGGTCGCGCACGCCTAAGGCGCGCCTCAAGGTGCATATATGGTGCGTTCCGCGCGATATTCAAAGCTGGCTCAGCCTTCCCACGCGACGGGCAGACGGGACGCACGGACGGGACCCTGCCTGTACCCCTCTTCGCACAATCGGATCGTTAAATAAGCTTTTTCTTTATCACAACTTCTTTACCTGGACCCTCATCATGGCTTAAGGAAATTTCATCTCCGGGGGGAGACGGGCGAGCGGGACGATGCGCCCAGGCGCAAAACCTCTATGCCACATATTGATCAGCCGCGCTCTCCGGCGCGAAATTACATCCGTTTCAGGACCGCTCAATGGAAATCTTCACAGCCGCCGGCTTCACGGCATTCATGCAAGTCATTGCGATCGATCTCGTTCTCGCAGGCGACAATGCCATCGTCATCGGCCTTGCCGCCGCCGGTCTTCCCGCCCATCTTCGCCGCAAGGCGATCCTGGTCGGCATCATCGCCGCCACCGTATTGCGCATCGGCTTTGCCGCCGTCACCGTGCAGCTTCTCTCCATTGTCGGGCTTCAACTCTTCGGCGGGCTTCTGCTTGCCTGGGTTTGCTGGAAGATGTGGTCCGAACTGCGCGAAGCCGCAGGCTCCATCGAAGACGAGGTGACGGACGAAGAGGCTGACCTGACCAAAGGTCACAAGACCTTCTTTCAGGCCGCAACCCAGATCGTCATCGCCGATGTGTCCATGTCGCTGGACAACGTGCTTGCCGTCGCCGGTGCCGCGCAGGACCATGTCACGGTGCTGATCATCGGTCTCGTCGTCTCGATCGCCCTCATGGGACTGGCCGCCAATTTCGTCGCCAAGTTGCTGCACCGCTACCGCTGGATTTCGTATCTTGGCCTGATGGTCATCATCTATGTGGCGCTCAACATGCTATATCACGGCGTGATCGAAGTCCTGCCCTACATCAAGCCATATTTCGGCTGAGACTGGCAGTCACATATTCGTCCCGGAAGGCCTGGAAACGAGAGTTTCCGGGCCTTTTCTTTTCGTACCCACACAAATGCACCCTTGCCTGCGCAGCATTGCAAGCGCACGCGCAGGTGAAATCGGCGCACAGGGGAATCGGTCTCCGCATCCGCTGCAACATTCGGATAAGACAGGGAAATCGTGATTTTTTGCCTATGGATTTTGGCAATTGAGGTCAGCCACGGGCAAGCCTAGTGAGCTAGTTAATAAGTCATAAAAATAAAAAGAAAGGTAAAGCTGCCAATGGCTTATGACTGGACCGGCGGTCGCACCCGCCGCCTTCGCAGGATGAAGCTGGGCGCTGTTGCAAGCTCACTAATCCTGCTGGCGCTCTTAACAGCGCTCGTTCTAGGCTGAACGCGCTGCGCGCAATTCAACGCTGACCGGCGGCATGGCAAGGTTTCCCAAAACCGCCCTGCCGCCGCTCCTTCGGGGGCAACGTCCATTCTTTGTTGGCAAGATTTGCCGAATATCAGCCGCGAAGGCATGTCCTGGTTATGCCGCCGATTGAAGCGGGTTCATTTCGGCGCTGAAGCTGCGGCAAGAGCTATCGAAACAGCCAATAAATGACGCCAAGCACCAACGTCCACATCAGTAATGATATGGCGAGTACGGCGAGGTAGTTTCGAAATCGTCTGGTCATCCGCCCACATTGCCGGCCAGCCGCCAAGGGACAGCCGTAACCGTTTGATTGCTGGATGCGGATCAAGCCGCAAGATCAACTCTTTCTATCAAGATGCTGAATCGCAAACCATTCGCAGATTTTACCCGCCCGAAACCGGGGTTGCCTGACCATGTGAATATCAACCCGCCGGTAAGCGTGAAAACGCTGGGCCACGCTTGCCGCAGGATTTGCAGGGCACAGGAAAAACCGCACGTCGTTCTGGACGTGGCTCAGACACGCTCCGGTCAACCGAATCGACAAATTAAGTCCTTCGGTATGATGTCTGATGACGCGTCATTGCTGGGGCAACGGCGATCAGCCGCCGCCCCAAAAAAGCGCGTCAGCTCTTCAAAGCCGTATTGCACAGGCTCCAGTAACCGCCACCCTTCTGAATCCACTTGAGATCGCCGAGCGTGCCGTCATCCTTGTTCTTACGATAAGAATCGACGCAGGTCTTCAGGCGGGCCTTGCCAGGAGTCTCGCTTGAATATTTCTTATCGACAGCACTCGGAAATACGACGCTCTTCGGAGCCTTTATCGTCGCCTTTTCGGGTTCTTTGTCGGTGGTAGCCGCAACTTGCTTGTCGTCGGCAGCGCTTTCGGCAGCAGCATCGCTACCGCAGAACTTGGCGCGATAGTCGTTCCACTTGACGTCCTTCGCGGACCCGTCGGCTTTCGCCGCCTGGTATTTCACGCTGCACTCTTTCATGGTGAGCGCCGCTGCGGGGGAGACAAACGCCGCCGATGCGAGCAGCGCTAAGGATGAGAGAATTACAACCCTGTTGATCATCGAAGACTCCCGTGTGCATGATTGCCGGCAGACTATCCGACCGGACTTTCCGCTTGTCAACGAGCAGTGCAACAAGCACTGAAAGTCGAATTGGCGGGGAGCAAAATGTGCTCATCGGGCGTGGCGTTTTCGCGGTGAGGACGGCATCACACAGTGACCATGGATATCCACAATCAGCCCGCCGCCGGGGGCATCTCCGCCTTGCCACGCGAACGACGGCAAGCACCGCACAACGAATCACGTATTCGTGTGACGTCAACCCTGCATCGGAACGAAATTCCTTAATTTTCGTTAGCATCTCGAACGAATAACGAGGATTTATCGATGTTGAGGATGCCGAAGACTATCTCCGCGCTCGCTCTTGGCGTCGCAATATCTACCGCTTCTACCGTGCCCGCCAGTGCGCTGAGCCTCATACAACCGGCCTACGAACAACAGGAGCAGGCGCAGAATTCCGACGGTCGCGGCTATCCCGCATCCGCCTTTGCCGCGGGCAAGGGTGAAGAGGCGTCATCCAACGGTTACGCCCTCTCAGAATCGGAAATAAACCACGTAAAATGGTGTGCAGCGCGTTACGCATCATACCATCCAACCGACAACAGCTATATGGCAGCCGCCGGCATACGGACGCAATGTCGTTCTCCGAATTGATTCAGCCGTGCCGCAGCGCACCGCGTCCCAGCCAATAAGATAAAATTTACTTTAAATTCTATTGACCTGAACCTTTATCCGGGTTGGCCGTTTGAAGCGCGTGCCAGCGAGGAAACGCGATGATGTGGAATCTTGAAAAACTTGAGCAAGAGCGACTTGATCTGATCGAGGTCATTACTGCCCTGCGCCACACTGAACGCCTGTCGACAGCGGATCGCACCTCGATCTTTGAGAAAATTACGGCGCATATGGTGAGGTTAAGCGAGCTCGACGCAGAGAAAATGCGGATTCAGTCGGCCTTGGAGGCGAGCTGAAAACAGCCAACGCTGATTGGAGTCTGCACATCGGCGCGAGGCAAAATTATCGATCTTTTTGAGAAGTTTTGGAGCGGGTAGCGGGAATCGAACCCGCGTATTCAGCTTGGAAGGCTGCTGCTCTACCATTGAGCTATACCCGCGGTGGTGATTTTGATCCTGCGCAGAATGGTGGAGGGAGTTGGATTTGAACCAACGTAGGCGTAGCCAACGGATTTACAGTCCGTCCCCTTTAACCACTCGGGCATCCCTCCAGCTATCTGCTAGGATCGAGCAACCAAGCTCTTCAGATTTCTCTCCGGCGAAGCGCCGTTGCGTCGTCTGTGGCGCGTATATGACGGCCTCGTTCGCTTCTGTCAACACGCCGTTTCACGAATTTTCGGGAAAAAATTCAAACCTCTTTGCAGGCCTGTGGATTATCGCGGGGGCTGGTGTGCGTCGCGTCCCGGAGATATAAGGCGCCATGAGCAAAGACGATCCAAACGACAAATCCACCCGCGACACGCACTACGCCACCCTGCGCCGTGCCGTGCGCGATGCCAAACGCGAGAGGGGCGAAATTCCGACCCCACAGCAGCCGAAGCGCCGGAATCGTGGCGCGGAAGACTGGAAGCCGCCGCAGCTTGCGCCGGATCAGGTCCACCTTTACGGCCTTCATACCGTGCGTGCGGCGCTTTCCAATCCCGAACGGCAACTCATCAAGCTGTCGGTTACCCTGAATGCCTTTGCGCGTCTGGATATCGGCGAAGCGGATGCGCAGCCCTTCCCGGTAGAGATTGTCTCACCGCAGGATATCGACAAGGTGCTCGGCCCCGAGGCGATCCATCAGGGCGTGATGCTGGAAACCAGGCCGCTTCCGGTCAAGAAACTCGACGCGCTGAAGAAAAGCCCGTTGATCCTCGTGCTCGATCAGGTCACCGACCCGCACAATGTCGGCGCCATCATGCGCTCGGCGGTCGCCTTCAACGCCGGCGCCGTCATCACCACCATTCGCCATAGCCCGACGGAGTCAGGCGTGCTTGCGAAGTCTGCGTCCGGCGCACTGGAACTCATTCCCTATATCCAGATCACCAACCTTGCCGATACATTGGGCGAGCTGCACAAGCTTGGCTTCTTCTCGGTCGGTCTGGATTCGGAAGGCCCCGCCCCCATCGAGCAAACCTTCACCGGCGCAAAGATCGCCCTGGTGCTGGGAGCCGAAGGCAAGGGTCTGCGCCAGAAGACCCGCGAAACCGTTTCGGCGCTCGCCCGTCTCGATATGCCGGGCGAGATCAAATCGCTCAACGTATCTAATGCGGCAGCCATCGCCCTTTATGCAACGCAGCAATTTCTGGGCAAAGCGTCGTCCTGACGCTTACCCTTCCTTGCGAAATCACAAAGCGCAACGCATGCTGCGCCTTTGACATTCGCAAGGAGCAAATCTCGACATGACCGACCTGCCCATCAAACCGACCGGCGAGCTGACGCTGCGGACGCTCGCAATGCCGGCCGACGCCAATCCGGCCGGTGATATTTTCGGCGGCTGGGTCATGTCCCAGATGGACTTGGCCAGCGGCATCCGCGCCGCGGAGCGGTCTCGCTGTCGCGTGGTCACTGCGGCGGTCAAGGAAATGGCTTTCGAGTTGCCGGTGAAGATCGGCGACACGCTGTCCATCTACACCGATATCGCCCGGCTCGGCCGCACCTCCATCACGCTGACGGTTGAGGCCTGGGCGCAGCGCTCCCGTTACGACAAGCTGGAAAAAGTCACCGCCGGAACCTTTATCATGGTGGCGATGGACGAAAACGGGCAGCCGACGCCCATCCCTCCGGCGGAGTAGGGTGCGATGGAGGCCGCCGTCAACGCCGCGGAAGCCTATGCGCATATCCGCGCCGTCATGGGCATGGTGGTCGGCCTCAGCCTCGCCCGCTTGCTGACCGGCCTTGCCGGTTTCGTGCAGCATCCCAAGAAGGAGCGCATCTATCCCTTGCATATCGGCTGGGTGGCGTTCCTGTTTCTGATGCTCGTGCATTTCTGGTGGTGGGAACACCGGCTTTCCGCCACCAGCCACGTCCTCGGCTTCGGCGCGTTCCTGTTCCTGATCCTGTTCTGCTCGCTGTTCTATTTCCTGTGCGTGTTGCTGTTCCCCTCAGACATGAAGGAATACAAGGGATACGAGGACTATTTCTTTTCCCGTAAAAGCTGGTTCTTCGCGTTTCTCGCCGCACTTTTCGTCACGGATATCGGCGATACGCTGCTGAAGGGACAGGACTACCTCTCCTCGCTGGGCGCTGAATATCTCATCCGCACAGCTATTTACGTTGTTCTGTTCACACTGGCGGCTTTCATCGGCAACCGACGCTTTCACAGGTTTCTCGTCATTTTCGCCCTGATTTATCAGGTAGTCTGGATATTCCGGACCTACGACCTGCTGGCCTGAACATTCCCATCCCGACGCCGGGTGACAATTGAAAACAGGCCTCGTCTTTCGCCATCGTGTCGCGGTGACACGGCCCGATAAATATGGCATTTCGCTGCAATGGGATTCATTCGCAGGATAATGCAGGACAGAAGTTCGGCTGGCGCCATCGCCACGCTGGCGGTCCTGCTTTTTCTCCTGCAAGGGCTCGTGAATGGCCTGACCAGCGGCAATATGGCCTCAGCCGCGCTGGCGACCGGTGAGATCATCTGTTCCAGCCACATGCCCGAAGGCGGTTCGGGCAAACCGAACCCGGCCTCCAACCCTGCGGGCAAGCTCACCGACAATTGCTGCGGCACGCTCTGCCGTCTGGCCTCCGTTACCATCGCCGCTCTTCCCGTTACTCCCGTCGAGCGTGCGGACGGGATCGTCCGGGCCGTCGAAGTCGACTTTCTCGACCGCGACACGGCATTGCCGCCGCCACCACCCAATCTGGAATCGCGCCCACGCGCACCGCCTCCCTCTCTGCAAATGTGAAGAGCGATCCGGCCCTGCCGGAAAATCAACTTTTCTGCGGAGACATCCATGTCCGTTACGACCTCTTTCGAGGGCGAGCGCGCGCCTGCGCAATCCTCGTCCGTCAACCTGTACCGCGCCGTATGGCGCTGGCACTTCTACGCTGGCCTTTTTGTACTGCCCTTTCTGATATCGCTGGCCGTCACCGGTGCGCTCTATCTGTTCCGGGACGAATTCGACAATCTCATTCATTCGGACCTGAAGCGCATCGAAGTGGCGCAGAACGTGCCGAAAGCACTCCCCTCCGATATTCTCGCCGCAGCCGTTGCGGCAGTTCCCGGCACTGCTGTGAAATACACCACGCCAGGCGATCCGGGTGCCTCGACGGAAATTACCGTCAGTACGGCCGAAGGGAAACGCGCCGTCTACGTCAACACCTATACCGGGCAGGTTGCCGGTTCACTGCCGGATCGCGGCACCATCATGTGGACGATCCGCTACATCCACAGCCTGAAATATTTCGGTACCTATACCCGCTATCTGATCGAGATCGCCGCCGGCTGGTCCATCCTGCTCGTCGCCACCGGCATCTATCTGTGGTGGCCTAGGAAGCAGAGCGGCGGTGTTTTGACCGTGCGCGGCACGCCGAAAAAACGCGTCTTCTGGCGCGATACCCATGCCGTCACCGGCATTTTCGTCGGCTTTTTCATCGTATTTCTCGCAGTCACCGGAATGCCCTGGTCGGGCGTGTGGGGCGCCAAGGTCAACGAATGGGCAAACGGCAGCAATTTCGGATATCCGGCAGGCGTGCGGACCGATGTTCCAATGTCCGGCGAACATCTCGATCACATGGCCAAGACCAGCTGGTCACTGGAGCAGGCGAAAATCCCGGAATCCTCCGCATCCGCCACCGGGCAACCAATCGGCATAGATGCGGCCATCGCGCGTTTCGACGGGCTCGGTCTTGCCCCTGGTTATACCGTCGTGCTGCCGACCAAACCGACAGGCGTCTATAGCGGCTCCGTCTATCCCGATGACCTTTCAAAGCAGCGCGTCGTCCATCTCGATCAATATAGCGGCAAACCGCTGATCGACATGAGCTATTCCGACTACGGTCCGCTTGGAAAGGTGCTGGAATGGGGGATCAACGTGCATATGGGCCAGCAATTCGGCCTCGCCAACCAGATCGTGTTGCTGGCAGCCTGTGTCGGCATCGTCCTGCTTGCCGTTTCCGCCGGCATCATGTGGTGGAAACGACGCCCCAGAGGTTCGCTCGGCGTGCCACCATTGCCGCAGGATAAACGCGTCTTGCGCGGCCTGCTGGCGCTGCTCGCCATCGGCGGCATCCTGTTCCCGCTGGTTGGCGCAAGCCTGCTGGTGATGCTTGTTCTCGATCTGATCGTGCAGTCCCGCGAAAAGCAACGCGCTGCCTGACAAAAAACACGGCCGGGAGATATCCCCCGGCCGTGTCCTTCTGAATTCCGGGCGGTTGGCAGAAGCTTGGCCTTAGAGCACGTCCTGTTTAAACAGAATTGTTTGACGTGCTCTAACTGTTTGTTTCTACGAATTTTCCGGACGTAAAACCGCTACGCACTCTTACTGGAAATGCTCTAGAACATCGTGTTATTGTTTGCAGCCTTTTCCGGAACCGGCTGGATCACGTCCCAATGTTCGGTGATCTTGCCGTCGGTGACCCTGAAAATATCGACGATGGCGGCTCCGCGAGCACCTTCTTTATCCGTGGAATGGATGTGCAGATAAACCAGATCTCCATCCGTGGCGCTACGCACGATCCGGGATTTCGCCTGCGGGTTTTCCTTGAAGAAGCCGGTGAAATAGTCGACGAATGGCTTCTTGCCATCAGGCACCATCGGATTGTGCTGTTTGTAGCTGTCGACGATGACGGTAGCGCCCTTCGCCACCTCGTGCTGGTTGAAGACGGTGTCGTAAAAATCGATCACCAGCTTGCGGTTGGCTTCTTCCTGAACCAGATCGCGCTTGGCGGTTTCCGCCAGAACGGGCGCGGCCATCAGCGCGGGCGCGAGGGCAAGAGCAGCGATGGCAAGACGACGTGTCATGAAATTCATGGATGAGACCTCTCAGTAGCCGACGGTGAAACGCTGGCGGGAATGCTGCGGCTTTTCGATTTCATCGACAAGCGCGATGGCGTAATCCTCGAAAGAAATGCGGCTGCCAGCTTCGTTGCCCAAAAGGCTGTCCTTGCCGATACGGAATTTGCCCGTTCTTTCCCCCGGCACGAATTCGGCCGATGGCGACAGGAAGGTCCAGTCGAGCTGCTTTTCCCCTTTCAGACGGTCCAGAAACTCCGCTCCCTTGGTCGCCTCGGCCTTGTAGGCGGCCGGGAAGTCCGGCAGGTCAACCACGCGTTGGCCCGGCGCAATTTCAAGGCTGCCGGCGCCACCCACGACGAGATAACGGGAAACGCCCGAGGCACGGACGGCCTCGATCAGCGTCACCGGATCGCTCGCAGTGAAGTGCACGGCGCTGATCACGGCATCGTGACCCTTAAGCAGTTCCGAAAGCCCTGCCTGATCGAAGACATCGCCCTTTTTTGCCACTACGTTCGGCAGGCTGGCGATCTTTTCAGGGTTGCGGGCGATCGCCGTCACCTGGTGCCCCCGGTCGGAAAGTTCCTTCAGAATACGGGATCCGGCATTGCCGGAGGCTCCGATGAGCGCGATTTTAGCCATGGCTTTTTCCTTTATGGGCATCGTTGTAGGTCTAGATAATAGACCGCTAGGGGAAGCTATGGTATCGCAGCCCCGGCTGCAAGAAGTCAGCCGACGCTGATCAGGTCACACGGCGATGACCTGAAAGGGCACGAAAATGGAAAGAGCAGGGAAAATGCCGGATACGCAAACCAAGGAAATCTTCGCCTTCGACCAGCCCTGCCCCATCCGCGACGCGCTGGATCGCATCGGCGATCAATGGAGCCTGCTGGTTTTGGAAGCGCTTCAGGGCGGGGTTCTGCGTTTCAACGAATTGAACCGCAAGATCGACGATATTTCCAAGCAGATGTTGTCACGCACGCTGAAACGGCTGGAGGAAGACGGTTTCATTCGCCGCACGCTCTATGCGCAGGTGCCGCCGCGCGTGGAATACGAACTGACCAATCTCGGCCGTTCGTTTCTGGTGCCGATGCAATTGCTGGTGCAGTGGGCGGACGAGAACCACGTCCGCATTTGTACGGCGCGGTTGGACTATGCCAATGGTGGAACGGGATCGTAATACCGTTCCTCGTGCCGTGGCGAAACCTGTCCGCCACGGCAATAGAAAGGCACTATGGCAATCAGGAGCGGAAGATGAAGGAAGCGCCGAAAGCGATGAGCGCAAAACCGATCACGTGGTTGATCGTGATGCTTTCCTTCAGCCAGAAGACCGAGAACAGCGCAAAGACCGCAAGCGTGATAACTTCCTGAATGGTCTTGAGCTGCGCGGTCGAATAGACCTCCGATCCCATGCGGTTCGCGGGGACTGCGAGCATGTATTCGAAGAAAGCGATGCCCCAGCTTGCGACAATCGCAAGGAAGAGTGCGCTGCCCTTGTGCTTGAGATGCCCATACCAGGCGAAAGTCATGAAAACATTGGAGACGATGAGCATCAGGACAGGCCAGATGTGGGCAGGGCTGATCGAGAACGGCATGATTGTTCCTGAATGAAGAAGGGAGGGATGTCACGAAAGGCAGTTTGAAAACGCAACCGTCATTTTTGTCTTTGCTTTAACTTACCGCCGTATGAAACGGAACCGGTTTCTATCAAAGCGTATTCGGCCGCTATGCAACGTATCCGGCCAAATTTTGTTCCCCGCGCTTCGTTTCCTTTTTGTACTCATTTTTTCTTGGCCTCCCCTTCCCTTTGCGCGTGACTCCCTCCATATTTCGCGCATGGCCAGATCACCCAAAAATTCCAAACCCTCGAATTCCGGCTTCGAGGAAGCTCCGCAATCGTCGTTCGAAGGCGCGCCGCTCAGCGGCAGCGTTGCCGATTGGGTAAAGCAGCTCGAGGCGGAAGCCGAAGCCGGCTCGGTGGAAACCCAGCGCGAAGTCGCCTCGAAAGCTGGCAAGCACCGCAAGAAGATCGAGATCGAAGCGCGCAAGGAAGCGGAAAAAGCGGCCAACAAAACGGCTAAAAACACCACGGCTTCCAAGACAGCGCGCGGCGTTTCCATCGGCGCGTCGAGCGATCCAAAAACCCGCGCCGCCGCCGGTCTCAATCCCGTGGCTGGCATGGACGTTTCCCTGGAGGAGGCGGCCAATCTCGCACCGGGTGCCGTCACCGCCACCGTCGAGGCGCTATCGGCGCTTATCGAGAGCGGCAATCCGCTGTTCAAGGACGGCAAGATGTGGACGCCGCACCGGCCGGCCCGTCCGCCGAAATCCGAAGGCGGCGTTACAATCCGCATGGACTCGGAGTATCAACCGGCAGGCGACCAGCCAACGGCGATTGCCGATCTCGTGGAAGGCATCAATTCCGGCGAGCGCAGCCAGGTCCTGCTCGGCGTCACCGGCTCCGGCAAAACCTTCACCATGGCCAAGGTGATCGAGGCAACCCAGCGCCCGGCCGTCATCCTTGCGCCCAACAAGACGCTGGCCGCGCAGCTCTATTCCGAGTTCAAGAACTTCTTCCCCGACAATGCGGTAGAGTACTTCGTCTCATATTACGATTATTATCAGCCGGAAGCCTATGTGCCGCGCTCCGACACCTTCATCGAGAAGGAATCCTCGATCAACGAACAGATCGACCGGATGCGCCACTCCGCCACCCGCTCGCTGCTGGAACGCGACGACTGCATCATCGTCGCTTCGGTTTCCTGCATCTATGGTATTGGCTCGGTGGAAACCTATACCGCCATGACCTTCCAGATGCAGGTGGGCGACCGGCTGGACCAGCGCCAGCTTCTGGCCGACCTTGTGGCCCAGCAATACAAGCGCCGCGACATGGATTTCCAGCGCGGCTCCTTCCGCGTGCGCGGCGATACCATCGAAATCTTCCCTGCCCACCTTGAGGATGCCGCCTGGCGCATCTCGATGTTCGGCGACGAAATCGATTCCATTACCGAATTCGACCCGCTGACCGGCCAGAAAACCGGCGATCTGCAATCCGTCAAGATCTACGCCAATTCGCACTATGTCACCCCGCGCCCGACGCTGAACGGCGCGATCAAGTCGATCAAGGAAGAGCTGAGGGTCCGCCTCGCCGAGTTGGAAAAGGCGGGACGCCTGCTGGAAGCCCAGCGGCTGGAACAGCGCACACGTTACGACATCGAAATGCTGGAGGCGACCGGCTCCTGCGCCGGTATCGAAAACTATTCGCGTTATCTCACCGGCCGCAATCCCGGTGAGCCGCCGCCGACGCTGTTTGAATATATCCCTGATAATGCGCTGCTTTTTATTGACGAAAGCCACGTATCGGTTAGCCAGATCGGTGGCATGTATCGCGGCGACTTCAGGCGCAAGGCGACGCTGGCCGAATATGGCTTCCGCCTTCCCTCCTGCATGGATAACCGCCCGTTGCGCTTTGAGGAATGGGATGCGATGCGGCCGCTGACGGTCGCAGTTTCGGCCACCCCCGGCTCGTGGGAAATGGAACAGGCCGGCGGCGTCTTCGCCGAACAGGTCATCCGCCCGACAGGACTCATCGATCCGCCGGTCGAGGTGCGCTCCGCCCGCAGCCAGGTGGACGATGTTCTCGGCGAAATTCGCGAGACCGCCGCTAAGGGTTATCGCACACTCTGCACCGTGCTGACCAAGCGCATGGCTGAAGACCTGACCGAATATCTGCACGAACAGGGCGTTCGCGTGCGTTACATGCACTCGGATATCGACACGCTGGAACGCATCGAGATCATCCGCGACCTGCGCCTTGGTGCGTTCGACGTGCTTGTCGGTATCAACCTTCTGCGCGAAGGCCTCGATATTCCCGAATGCGGTTTCGTCGCGATCCTCGATGCCGACAAGGAAGGCTTCCTGCGTTCGGAAACTTCGCTGATCCAGACCATCGGCCGCGCCGCCCGTAACGTCGACGGCAAGGTCATCCTTTATGCCGACAATATCACCGGCTCGATGAAGCGGGCGATGGAGGAAACCTCCCGCCGCCGCGAAAAGCAGATGGCCTATAACGCCGAACACGGCATCACGCCGGAATCGGTCAAGGCGAAGATCTCCGATATTCTTGATTCAGTTTATGAGCGTGATCACGTAAGGGCCGATATTTCAGGCGTTTCCGGCAAAGGCTTCGCCGATGGCGGCCATCTGGTCGGCAACAATCTGCAGTCCCATCTCAACGCGCTGGAAAAATCCATGCGCGATGCCGCAGCCGATCTGGACTTCGAAAAAGCCGCCCGCCTGCGAGACGAAATCAAGCGCCTCAAGGCCACCGAACTCGCCGTCATGGACGACCCGATGGCGAAGGAAGAGGCGAAATCGCTTGAGGGTGGCGGCAGAAGCAAGAAAAAAGAAACGAACGCCCGCAACGGGTCGATCTCCCCTCTTGCAGGAGACATATCGGGCGGGACAGAGGACGGTGCCGCTTCCGCAAACGAAAGTGGAAAATCTCTCTTCGCCAAACCTTCGCTGGACGAAATGGGTCCCGGCTCGGACACGGGCAAGCCGCTGTTTCGCAGGAACACGCTGGACGAGATGACCGTTGGCCGCACCGAGAAGCCGGTGCGTGGCGAAGTTCCCGGCAAACCCGAGACGGAAACCGGCAAACGTTTCTCACCGCTCATGGAAGGCCAACCTGAGCGAACCAAGGACGATCCCCGCCCCCTCGTGCGCGGCAAGATCGGAGCGGGTTCCTATGAGGATGCCGGCGAACAGAAGCGCAAAAGCCGGACGAAGGGGAAGACGGGGCGTCCGGGGCAGTAATATGTCAGATCAACTGGAGCTGCTGCTTCTCTTCAACGCGATCTAATGAATAAATTGATCGCATTTGATCTAGAAACTGCGTTTGACCACCGTAACTTGGATGCCTAACTTGATAATTCTCGCATGAGACCTTACGAGCCCATTTTGCCGCGTCGTTTCCGATCGCGACAATACGCCCGACTTTAAATAAGGAACACAATTCCTCTAGGAATGTAAATCCGACCTCAGCTTCCTCTTTCGTATGTTGACGATTGCTGAATGGATCGCCCGACAAAAACGGATGTAATGGGAAAACATTCCACGTCAATACGGGAATACTAACGCCTTCCAAAATGCGGAATATATTTGACGCAGTCCTTTCCTTGACCGCAGGGCCATTGGTAGCACGCCGGAGGGATTTCAACCTGAGATGAGCGGCATAGAGATCCAGAGAGCACTCATCAGTCAACGCGATGCCTGTACGACGCCCTCCCTTGTAGCCCAAGTCGCGACCCACCCAAATATCTATGGAGGATACAGAGGTTAGCGAGAAAAGAATCTCTGTAAGATTATCCCTGCGTATCTTAGGAGCCGATTGTTGGTCGAAGATTGGACAAGTGTCAGTGTAAGGATTAAAGCAATTATCAAATTTTACGCCCGAAACCCGCTCAACAAATCCCTCAACTGTAGTCATTTTGGTATCTCCTTCCAACCTGACGGCTCACCACAAAAGCCGTTCGGAGTATCCTGCAAAAGCCAATTTATCACAGCATCTCTCAATTCATGAGAATGCGCCGTCCGGTGACCACGGCCTACCGCAACAATACCAGAAAAACAGTCCGGAACGGAAAGCGCGCGCTTTCCGTAATATCCGAATATGTCAGCTACCAAGACTTTATCTGTGCTACCTGTATCCGTATTTATATTCCTGATATTTGGTAAACCATTGGGAAGACTGTGAAAAGACGGCTCTTGAATTACATTTCCAGATGCATCGTAACGATAAATATTGTCCCCGTGAAATTTAAGATGACTTCCGTTCACGATCGGCTTTTTTTGTTCAAATCGTAAATCGTGCCAATATTCGTTAAAAGTCATGATCTGACCCACCCTCATCCAATATATTAGGCGATAACGAATATCTGATTTGGACGAACCAAACCCCATAACGAAGTCACCAATATTAGCAACGCGACGAATTACGGGTTTACAGTTCGCGAGGGTACACACACCGTGAAACGGATTAGGCGAGAAGCCCATGTCATGGTCGATAACGTATCGGTAAATCTTCATCTAACAGTTATGTGGTTTTTGCGGGTTTCGTGACGCTGGAGCGCCGCTCCCGTCTTGCTGGATTCGATCATTGCCTTGCAATGCCTCCACCAACGCCCCACCTTCTAAGAAAACTTTAGCTGAACAGTACTTCTGGGCGATTTCACTTATATTTTCTATATCTTCAACAAAGACACAGATAATTCGCATCACTCCATTGATAAGATTAATTACTCGATCCTCTTCTATCGTTGTACTTTCTTCTCGAACTAGATATATGCCAGCACTGGCGTCAGAAGGAACACTTGATGAGTGCGGAGGCCAAGCTCTTATTTCGTAAGCGTTATCAGAATAAGAACGCAATGCTTCGAGCTCATTAGAACGAAAATTTTGATTTATAACATAAACCACCATTCTATCACTCCACAATTAGTGTTGAAGACTGCATATCGATCTCGATTACACCTCCACCATTTTTGCAAAGTGAATTGAAAGCTTGGCAGCCATCAAAAATAGCAAGACGCCATGATGCTGAACTACATTTACTGACTTCGAACTTTGATGTCATTTTCTTCAGCAGGGTGACCAACTTTAGAGGTATGGATTCTACTGTTGGAAAAAAATCTGCTTCCTCAGCATGCGTGAATATTATAGCCGCCACCGCTTCCTCAACGATTGCGGCTCTTGCACCATCCTCATTTTCGTCGACATCTGGAACAGATTTTCTTTTTCTTTTTAAAAGGCGCCGCATTACGGGCGACCAGTGAAGGTGAGCTAAAAAGGCCATATGAAAAGCATCGTGAAAACGATATTTGTCTTCCAAGTACGAATTGTCTGAAAGGGAGTCGCCCAGAGGTTTGCCATCAAAAACCATCTGGGAACGCCCCTTTCCATCCAAGCTAAATTCAACGCGCATGTGGTCCGGCAATCTTTCATGGGCAGGATATGCTGAGTCAAACATTGGAGACTCGGGAGGCCCAAAAAAAGCTTGGGTTTTCTCTAGATTTTCAATTGCAACATCATTTAGACTAATTTTATGTAGAGTGGCTAAGGCTGATAAATACCAAAGAACATCGCCTAGTTCCTCAGCAAGCTCAGAACGGAATTGTTCTTCTGGAGGCTTGTCTCTCAGTCGCTTTTTATAGACGGTATACAGACTCCCAATTTCCCCTGCGAGACCGAGTATGGCGATCAGGGGTCGTTTGTTTGTATCGGTATGCGACGCCTTTTCCTGATATTCATCGATGTCCATGATTGCCCCCATTTTGAGAATCATTTTACCGAAAGTTGTATTTCTGTATAGCGCAATAGTAGAAAAATATCCGCCACCAAACATATATTACTTATAGGTCATTCCTTCATACGCTCCTCTCCAGCCTTCCCCGCCACATTTAACGCCACCGCCGCGCGGATCAGCGCCACCAGTGCCTCCTCGTCGATCTCATCTCCCTCGTGAAAGTCGATGGCGCGCCGCGTATTGCCCTCAAGGCTCGAATTGAACAGGCCGGCCGGGTCTTCAAGCGATGCGCCCTTCGCAAACGTCGTCTTCACGGCTGTCTTGTAGGTTTCGCCCGTGCAGATGATACCGGCATGCTCCCAGACGGGCACGCTGCGCCATTTAACCTCCTCCGTCACCTCCGGATCGGCCTTCCTTATCAGCGCCCGGATGCGCGCAAGCGTCTCGCCACGCCAGTCGCCAAGCTCCGCGATCTTTCGATCGATGAGAACCGACGGTGCATTCTCCTCCGCTTCCTTGCTGTCAGTGTTTTTTGCCATAACGTCCTCCGGATTTGGCGTGCCAGTGCTCCTGCTACCAGCATAAACCAAAATTTCCTGCGCTCCCACGCGGAACCAAATCCGGCCTTCACCGTTTCTTCCCCGAACGAAACGTTCAGCATACAAAGGGAAGAAACATCATGAAAATCAACGTCATCGCTCTCGCTGCCGCAGCAGCCCTCTCCTCTTCCGTGGCTTTTGCCCAGACGGCTGCGACTGCGCCTGCTGTTGGCGCCGATGCGACTTTGTCCGGTCCCGGCATCACCATGGGCACCAAGGCTAACGGCCCGCTGAAGTTCGTCAATGTTCAGAAAACCGACCTCACCGCCTCCCAGCTCGACGGTCTGGATATCTATAACGCCCAGAACGAAAACATCGGCGAAATCGAGGACGTCGTCATCGGTGATGGCAAATCGGTGATCGGCCTCGTTGCCAGCGTCGGCGGTTTCCTCGGCATCGATAAGAGCTATGTGGTGCTCGACCCGGCCTCGGTTGCAGTCCACAACGACAACGGCACCTGGAAGGCCTATGTCGATACCACCAAGGAAGCGCTGCAGAACGCACCGAAGCTCGACTACGACAAGCTGGACGACTGATTCCCCTGCAGTCGCAAGCTTGACCCCCGCGATCCGTCGCGGGGGTTTTTCGTGTGTGGAATTTCGGCGCAGTATCCGACAATCCCTCTCTCACGGCGCTTGCCTAGCAGCCCAGCTCTCGCCTATCTTTGGCGCGCAAGACACCAAGGATCGATGCGTGCCCGCCAAAACTCTCTCTTCCCTCACCATCAGCGCTGTGGCGATATTGCTGAGCACCCTTCCGCTATCAGCACAGTCAGCCGGCTGGAAACCAGCCGAGCAGATAAAAACCTATGCGATCAGCGGTGATACGGGTGGAGCGCTTTACCAGTCCATAGGCGAGCGCGGCCCGACCGCCGGTGTGCAGGCCATCGCCCACACCACCTTCAAGCTGACATGGCGGCGCGATTATCGTCCGCAACCGGACGGTGCCTGCGTACTGGCCACCGCCAAGCCCAATCTCACAATCATCTATACCTGGCCGAAAGCGCCGGCCAGATTGCCGCCCGCGGTCGCCGCCAGCTGGAAAACCTTCATTTCCGGTGTGGAAACCCATGAGCGCGTTCACGGCGAGCACATTCTCGACATGGTGCAGAAGATCGAGGCATTCAGCACCGGTCTGAGAGCGGAAAACGATCCGAAATGCCAGAAAGTGCGCGTTGTCCTGCAACAGCGGCTTGGTGAGCTATCCAACGAGCAGCGCCAGCGCGGACGCGATTTCGACCGGGACGAGCTTTCCCCCGGCGGCCGCGTGCATCAGCTCATTCTGGCGCTCGTCAACGGTCCCTGAGAACTCCAGGGGGAAACGGCTATTCCGCCGCCTCGCCTTTCAGCAGCGGTTCGGAGAGCGATATGCTTTCCAGCTCGTAGGAATAGCCTTCCAGCATCGTATAGGCCTGCTCGATCGCCTCTATCTGCGCTTCCGCATTGCGGATGGCTTCGGCGATGGACTGGCTGCGCGCGCGCAACATGGAACTCAAAACATCGGTCTCCGGCTTTCTGCCCAGCCGGTCCATATGTTTGCGCACCCGCGTGCGGTGACGCTCAAGTTCCAGAATGTGAAAGCGGCTTTTCAGGATATCATCGGTCAGCTTGCGGCGCATGGCGGCCACTGGGTCGAAGCTGCCGGGCTCGCGCTCGTCCAGAATGAATTCGTTGACCAGAGTTTCCAGCATCAGCAGGCCTTTGAGGTCCTTGGCATCGGCAAGCTGCGGATCGTAACCGGTATCGTCGAACACCTTGCGGCGCACCGGATCCTTCAAAAGCTCGTAAGCGGTTTGCAGGCGTGCGAATTGGTCGGTATCGCCCCCGCTGTCGGGATGGGCGGCTTTCGCCACCTTCCGGTAAGCGGACTTGATCGCCGCCTCGTCGGCATCACGCTCCACGCCAAGCAAAACATAGGGATCGATCACTAAAACACCTTCAAACGCAAACTGTTACCGCATGCCATACGCCACCCCCGTGCGGCTCGCGCACAGATCATAAGCGAATTCCGCCCGCGCGGCACCCCCGCGCCGGCGCAAAAGCCCTTGATCCTCAAATTTGTCGGACCCATGGCGACTATAATCACGGGCGGGACAAAATTGTGGAAAGTCATGGCAAAACATGCCGGGCCAAGCTGCCTACCCATGCGGAAAAACGTGCAACCCGCAGGTTTTACGGTGCTTATGGTGGAACGGCTCCAACGGGTGTAAGCTTGACTTTTGGATCTGAAGGGAGGGACGATCCGATGCCGCAAACCATTACCCAGACAGTGACGGATTATGTGCACGCCATGGCCTATGCGGATGAGGGCCTGATGCGTGATGTTTTCGATCCGCGCGCCAGCATCGTCGGGACGTTTCAGGGTGAAACGGAATGGCTCTCACTGGAGGACTTCGCCGAGCAGATACGGAAAAGCGAACGCGGCCTGCCCGATCACGACCCCGTCTTCGAAATCCTCGGCATCGACAAGGAAGGCGACAGCGCGTCCGTGAAGCTGACGACCCGTTTCGACGGCATGGATTTTAGCGAATACCTGTCCTTGCTGGAGCGCGATGGCAACTGGGCAATCGTGCACAAGCTATATCACATCAAGCCATAGGCGTTGTGCGAATGCAGGAATAATAGCGGGGAAATGGCCAAGCCATTGAAAATACTGGTGCCCCCGACAAGGTTCGAACTCGTGACCCCCTGATTACAAATCAGGTGCTCTACCAACTGAGCTACAAGGGCAATCCAGTGCCTTGCCAACTATCAGATTCTCACTTCGTGTAAAGCAAAAATTGATTGCGCGCCGTTGGGAGACCTCTTTTCCACACCGTACCTGTGGGTTTCAATCACCAGGTCGCGGCAAAAGGCCTGCAAAATAAGCGAAGTATTTACGCGATGTAGCTAAAATGGCGATAATTCATAACCATCCCACCGGGAATAACGCATCGCATGCGCGCAAGCATACAGAAAATCCAACTAACCGGTACGATCGTCATAGCGGTAAGTTCCATCTTGTTGGCAACCCTTGCCGCCCTGCCGAGCGTTTCCAGTTACTTACGCTACCGGACCAATGCGCAGCAACTCAGCCGCTTCGAAACGGCCCTCCAGTCCGCATGGCTGGTATCGGCCGAGCGTGGTCCTGCCAATAATTTGATGGGCGCGTCTTCCCCCGATGCAAAACTGGTCCAGGAGCTTGCCGCAGCGCGCAAGGCGACGGACGACAAGCTGGTGGAACTCGAAAAGTCCTTTGCCGCGGAAATCAGGGCGCAGCCAGAATTGGCAAAATCGCTGGTCGATACACGCCGAAAACTGGCGCAATCCCGAGAAGCGGTCGATCAGGTTGCCGCACTTCCGGAATCCGCGCGCAGCTACACGGCAATGTCCAACGCAATTTTTGCGATGTTCAAGGCGGCGGACAGCGTCAACATGCTGCGCGGCAAGACCGCCCGCGCGATCATCAAGGTAACGCCCAATGTAGCGATCGACATCGCCATGACCGGGACTGCCGGAGTGATGCGGGACCGGATCGGTCGCCTCGGTTCCTACGTGGTCATGAGCCTGCGGGCGAACAGGCAGGACAAGTTGAGCCTCCGCGCTAAATTCGACACGGAAATACAGAGCCTCACACTACTGAAATCGTCGCTGACGAACTACACCGCCGCTTACCTGTCCACACCACGCGTCGATGCAGCGTTTCGCGATATTGAAATCTTCTATTTCGGCCAGGCACTTCCCTATGCGCAGAATACGATTGCGATGGTGGTGCCGTCCGCGCAGCCAAGCGTTCGCGAATTCTCCGAAAACTACATCAAGGGCATGCGGTCCTCGAGCACGTTGCGCGACCTTATTCTCGCCGAAACACGGGCAAGGATAGAAAGGAACAAGGAACAGGCGTTGATCTATGGTGGAACGTCTCTCCTCCTCGCTCTCATCGCGGTTCTGGTATTGCTGCGGCTTGCATCGGTTTACAGAACGGCACTGTTCCGCCCCATGCAATCCGTCCAGACGCAGATCGCCGCAATCGCCGCTGGCGATCTTTCAGGAGCCCTGTATCAGGACAAGGCTGCTCCGGAAGTGAAGAAAATGTTCAAGGAACTGGATTTCCTGCGCGAGCAGCTTCGCCAGAAGGAAGAAATGGAAAAGCAGCAGTCTGCGCTGGCCGAACAATTACGCACGCTTTCAGAAACAGATGCCTTGACCGGTGTGTCCAATCGCCGTGCGCTGGAAAAGACCGTTCGTGCCATATTGAGCGGCGAGGAGCAGTTGCAGGCGCTTGGCGTGATGATTGTCGACATCGACCACTTCAAATCCATCAACGACCGCTATGGCCATGCCATGGGCGACCTCGCGCTACAGAAGACAGCGACTCTTTTAAGAGGCGCCCTCCGTAAAAACGATATTCTGGCGCGCTATGGCGGCGAGGAATTCGTGGTCGTGTTGCAGGATGTCAGCCACGCGACGGCGACCGCCACCGCCGACCGCCTGCGCCGGCTGATTGAAGCCCAGATCATTGATGAACAAAGCGGGCTGTCACTGACGGCAAGTTTCGGCGTGGTCTGGCAGGAGGCACGGGCGATCAACAGCTGGGACGAGCTGATCGCAATTGCCGACGACCGGCTTTATGAGGCCAAGCGTGCGGGCCGCAACCGGGTATGGGCGACCTACTTCCCCAAGGTTGCCAACGGCTAGGCGGCCCGGAGCGGCAGATCAGATCAGATCGAGCGTCATAACGACAGGGCAATGGTCGGAAGCCTTGGGGCGGTCCCAGCCGGTGCGCGGATAACGATCCACCTCCTGCCCCGGCGGAAAGACCGTCCTGTAAGGCTGGCCAGCGCGGATGATTTCGGGAACCCTTGTCGCATTGATCTGCGCAAGATGTGGGGAAAGCCAGATATAATCGAGCTGGCAGAGATGCTGTTCCTGTGGCCCGCGCGAATGATAGAGCGTCCAGCGATCCATGACGTCACGGCGCGACATCGGATTGGTCACAAAATCATCCGCCGTGAAGATATCGAGCGCGCTCCGCTCCTCTTCCACCGGCGTAAAGCTGTAGCCGCTGCGCCGGTCGCCGGAAATCGAAATGCGTTCCTGATAATCATTCATGTCGCCGCAGATGGCAAAATTCTTGTTGCGGGTATTGTTTGCGCCCCAGCGGTTTTCGATGATGCGGCGAACGGCCATGGCTTCCGCCTCGCGAATCGGCATGGTGGCGAGCCGGGCATCTATGGCGTCACGGGCATTGGTCATGGATTTGAAATGCGTGACGTAAAGCGTCAGCGGTTTGCCGCCGACCCTCAGATCGATTTCCAGACAATCGCGTTTGAAAATCTTGTCGTCTATCTGGTTGGTCGCGGCAAGTGCGGGATTGAAGAGATCGAGATTGCGGTAGGTTAGCGCGGCGTGGCTCTTGATGTCGATGACCTCGATCTTGTCGCCGTCTTGGGTCTGCTCGCGCATGACGACGGCGACATCGATGCCGCGGCTGTCATTGCCCTCGACCAGATATTTCTGCAGATAGCCGTTACCGACCATGCGGTAGAGATAGCCATATTCGAAAGCCTGCAGGGCCGCCATGTTGTCGACTTCCTGCAGGCAGAGAATATCGGCATCCGCATCCGCAATGGCCAGCGCCGAAAGTTGCCGCGTATCGTCTGTGGAAGAGACTGCCCGCGCACTTTCCAGCGCCTGATAGGTCGCCTCGTCCCTGATATCGAAAAGCTGGATCGCCCTGTCGCGCCGCGTCTGGTTGCGAAAACCGGTAAAGTCGAAACGAGTGAGAAGATTTTCGATATTGAAGGTGGCGAGCCGAAGCGACATGTTTCATTCCTGTTGCTGGAATGGGAGCTTAGCCGCTCCCGTTCGGTCTCGCCAGTGGCCAGTCGCGTCGATCAGATTTCCCTATTCACGATGTCGGATTTTATGTCGGGGATATTCCCCACCCTCATTCCTGTGACGAGCCCAGGGATGAGGGAGCAAGCAAATGCTAAAGACGCCACGCCGCACGAATCGCAACCGGCAACCGGTCACCGACCGCAACCGATTCTCGAGAATAAGCCCGAAGCGCCTGCCCGTCCGGCAGGTCGAGACGCAAGGCATAACGCTCGCCCTCGTAGAGAACCGAGGTCACGGTGCAGGTGATTCCATCCGCATCCCGCACCACGTCCTGCGGCCGCACGAGAATATCCGCCCGTGGTAATTGCCCACCGTTATCCATCGCTGTGCGGAGCGCGTCCCAGTCAATATCCCGCGAAGAACCTTCCGGCATCGGCACGGAGAGAATGGCGCCCTGCCCCACCAGCGAGCCGACAAGACGCCCCTCGGGTCGTGCATAAAGCTCGGCGGGCGGCGCGACCTGAAGCAGCTTGCCCTGAGACATGACGGCGACATCGGTTGCCAGCGCCATGGCTTCCGCCTGATCGTGGGTGACATAGATCATCGTCGCGCCGGAGCGGATGTGGAACTCGCGAAAGGTCTCCTCCATCTCCTGCCGCAAATGCCGGTCGAGATTGGCGAGTGGCTCGTCGAGCAGCACCACATCGGGTTCGGTGACGAGGCAGCGGGCCAAAGCGACGCGCTGCCGCTGGCCACCGGAAAGCTCGGCGGGACGGCGGTCCGCAAAGCCTTCAAGGCGTACGGCTGCCAGCGCTTGGGCCACCTTCTCGCGATATTTCTCTCCGGAAATGCCGCGAACTTTCAGGGGATAGCCGGCATTGTCGGCAACCGACATGTGCGGCCAGAGCGCATAGGACTGGAACACCATCGCCATGTTGCGCCGCTCCGGCGGCACCATGCTGCCTGCATCGGCCAGCACCCGCTCGCCGAGCAGGATGGAGCCATCAGTCGGTTGCTCGAAACCGGCGATCATGCGCAGCACCGTCGTCTTGCCGCAGCCGGAAGGCCCGAGCAACGCGAGGAAACCTCCCTCACGCACCGTGAGCGAGACGTCGTCAACGGCGGGTTTCGACCCGGCCCCAAAGCTTTTCGTCAGACGATTGAGGATCAGTTTCGCCAAGGGACCACTCCTTTCGGCAGATAGCGCCCCAGAATTTCGAGCAGCAGCATGAGGAAAATCACCATGATGACGACAAGTACCGAAAGTGCGGAGGCAAGATCGAAGCTGCCGCTGTCATCGAGGTTATAGATGAGCACACCGAGCGTCTGCGTGCCGGCGGACCAAAGGAGCGCCGAAACCGTCAGCTCATTGCAGGCGATCAGGAAAACGAGGATGACGGAAGCGCCAGCCGCAGGCCCGACCAGCGGCAGGAGGATGTCCTTCAACCGCCGCCAGAAACCGGCGCCCGAAAGCCTTGCCGCCTCTTCCAGCGACGGATCGAATTGCAGGAAGGCGCTGACCATCGGTTTGAGGCTGACGGCGAAAAAGGAGGAAAAATAGGCGAGCAGAATGATCCAGATCGTGCCGTAAAGCGTGATGCCGAGCAGCGGAATGGGGGCCGCGAACAACAGGACGAAGGATACGGAAATCACCACACCCGGCAGCGCATAGGGAATATCCACCAGCGCCGACAGCAGGAACATGAAGCGGCTTTTGCCGCGCACCAGGAAATAGGCGGTCAACACCGTCACCGCAAGCAGGCAAAGGGATGTGACCGTCGCCAGAAACAGCGAGTTGCGGAAGGCTGTGCGGGTTACGCTCTGCCGGTAGAGCAGCTCCTCATAGGCGTGCATCGTAGCGGTCTTGAGACTGAGCGGCACGCCATAGGCGGGGGCAAGCGAGCTTGCCACCAGCGCAGCAAGTGGTGCAACCAGCATGAAGAACAGCACGAGCCACAGGACAAGCTCAGCCACTACACGCCAGCGCGACAGCTTGAAAGTCGCGGCCTTGCCGGAAAGACCGATGATGCGATAGTCCCTGCCCTTCATTGCCCGCTCTTGCAGCGCAAGACCGGCCACGGAGATGATGGCGATCATGGTCGAGAGAATGGCGATATCGCCGAAGGTGCTCGCACCAAAACTGGCGAAGCGGCTGTAGATCAGCGTCGGCAGGGTGAAGATCGAGGCCGGAATACCGAGGATCGCCGGAATACCGAAATTACCGACATTCGATACGAACGAGATCGCCGCCCCGGCGATCAATCCCGGCGTCGAAAGCGGCAGGATGATATCGAACAGCACGCGGCGAGGCGAAGCACCGGAAAGCTTGGCTGCCTCGATGCCATCCTGCGGCAAAGCGAGCAGGCCGGCGCGCAGCGACAGATAGACGAGCGGCGCATGCTGCACACCGAGCAAAAGCGCGATACCGGCAATGGAATAGAGCGGTTGCGGCGAGCCCATGGGCGGCGCAAGGCCGATGGCTTTTAAAAGCGTGCTCGACGGGCCGGTCATGCCGATCCACGACAGCGCCGTCACCTGCGGCGGGATCATCATAGGAAGCATGAAGAGGAAGCTTAAGATCGACTTGCCGCGTATGTCGCAAAGCGTCAGCGCCAGCGCGAAGCCCCCGCCGATCATGAGTGAAATCAGCATGCCGAAAAACGAGGTGGACAGCGTGTTCAGCGCCGCATCCCAAAGGGCGGGATCAGCCAGCAATCGCCATATGTCACCGTTGAGTGACGAAACAATGCCGGTATAGGCGAGCCGCCCGAGCGGCAGGGCGCTGAGCGCAAAAACGACGCTCACCACAAAAGGAAACAGCCAGCGCGGCTGGCTGTTTCCATAGGCACTTGATCGGGACATGCCGCTATATCAGCCCTTGGAGCCGAAAATATCGGAGAAGGTCTTCAGATCCTGCTCGGAATTCTTCAGCGCGTCCGCGGCGTTGAGCGGCAGGACCTTGAGCTTGTCGCGGGCGGGGAAACCTTCCGGCATGCCAGCGTCAGCGCGCGCGGGGATGTAACCGAGCTTGACGAAGCCCTGCTGGCCTTTTTCCGAAAGCACGTAGTCTACGAACTTCTTAGCGGCTTCCTCATGCTTGGTACCCTTGAGGATCGCGACCGGTTCGGTCACGGCCGAAACGCCCTCTTCCGGGAAGACGAACTCCACCGGGGCGCCCTTGGCCTTTTCGCGGATCGGCATGTAGTCGACGACAACGCCGTAAGCCTTCTCACCTGATGCAACCGACTTCAGCACCGCGCCGTTACCGCCGCCGGAAATGGCTTCATTGGCCTTCAGCTGCTTGTAATAGTCCCAGCCGAGGCCGTTGGCAGCGGCCAGCGTCTGCGCGTGGATCAACGCTGCACCAGAGGTCAGCGGGCTCGGCATGGTCACGAGACCCTTGGCTTCCGCCTTGGCAAGATCCTTCCAGCTCGTCGGCTTCATCGCAGCGGCAGTGTTATACATGATGCCGGTGGTGATGAGCTTGGTGGAATAATAATAGCCGTCCGCATCGTAGAGCGAGGCGTCGATGTTCTTCGCTTCCGGGGACTTGTGGGCCATAAGCTGGCCAGCCTGCTTCATGCGCTCGAGTGTGACGGTGTCGGCGATCAAGAGCACGTCGGCAACCGGATTGCCGGCGCTGATCTCAGCCATCAGCTTGGCCATGATCTTCGGCGTTCCATCACGCACCCATTCGACTTCGATACCGGGATTGGCGGCCTTGAAACCATCAACGGTCGCCTGCGCGTCCTCGTTCGGCTGGCTGGTATAAAGCACCAGATCGGCGGCATTGGCAGCGGTGGCGATGAAGCCGAGCGATACGATGGCGGTAAAAGCGGAAAGCAGCGTTTTCATAGGTCCAGTCCCTGTTGTTTCGTGGGACCGCTAAAACATGATTGCATAACATGTATGTGACAGGCAGGATTTTAGGGGGTGTGATCTCGGTAGCCAAGGTGGAGACCGGGGCTTACCCCCCCTCTGCCCTGCCGGGCATCTCCCCCACAAGGAGGGAGATCGGCAAGACGCTCTTTCGTCACTTAATTTTCAAACGTTGAGATGGGCGAAACCTCACCACGGGTCGATCTCCCCACCTGTGGGGAGATGTCCGGCAGGACAGAGGTGGTAAGCCGCACCCCCGTCGCTGCCGAAAACCTCGCAACCCTCAAATCGCCGGAACCACTTCGGTCGTCTCCGCCTGCGCCGTCGCAATCAACCGGCCAAGCCGCTTCATGCCTTCTTCGATCATCGCCTCATTGGCGCAGGAGAAGCTGATGCGCAGCGTGTTCGTGCCCGAGCCATCCGCAAAGAAGGCGCGACCCGGAACGAAGGCGACCTTCTCCGTTGCGATGGATTTTGCCAGCAGTGCGGCACCATCCATGCCTTCCGGCAGGGTGACCCAGATGAACATGCCGCCTTCCGGCTTGGTCCAGCGCGTGCCCTTCGGCATGTATCTGTCGAGCGCAGCCAGCATCGCATCGCGGCGGGCGCTGTAGGCAGCCTTGATCTTGGCGACCTGCTTGTCGAAGCCGCGCGAAGCGACACGTTCGATGGCGATCTGGTTGATCGTCGAGGAATGCAGGTCCGCGGCCTGCTTCATCAGTACCAGCTTGCGGATAACAGGCGCGGACGCAACGATGTAACCGACGCGAAGGCCGGGTGCGAGCGTCTTGGAGAAGCTGCCGCAATAGATGGTGCGGGTGTTCTCGATGCCGCCCGAGCGGGCGATGTCGAGCGCCATGATCGGCGGAACCGCCTCGCCGTCGTAACGCAGCGACTGATAGGCGGCGTCTTCGATGACGGCGATATCCAGCTCATCGGCCAGCGCCAGAACCTTTTCGCGGCCGGCAAGATCAACGGTTTCCCCGGTCGGATTGGAGAAATCGGCAGAGAGATAAGCGAACTTCACGGCGCCGCCGAGCTTGGCCGCAGTTTCGCGGTAAGCTTCCGGCGTGCGGTTGCCGCCGGGATTGAGCTGGTCGTAATTCGGCTCATAGGCGTTGAAGGCGGAAAGTGCGCCGAGATAGGTCGGCCAGGTTACCAGCGCGGTATCCTTCGGCGACAGGAACAGCTTGCCGAGGTAGTCGAGACCCTGCTGCGAACCGGAAACGATGAAGACGTTGTCGGCAGTGCATTCAATGCCGATCTCGGCCATTTCGCCCGCCAGCCATTCGCGCAGCGGCTTGTAACCTTCGCTCACCGAATATTGCAGCGCCGAGTTGACCTGCGAACCCGAAAAAATTTCCGCATAAGCCTGCTGGAACTCCTCTGCGGGGAAAAGAGCCGGGTCCGGAATACCGCCGGCAAAGGAGATGATATCGGGCTGCTCGAGCAGCTTCAGCAGCTCGCGGATTTCAGACGCTTTCATGCGCGAAGAGCGCGTGGCGAAAATTTGTTCCCAATCAAGCATGGGTACGTTTCCTCTTGTGTCGTTTTTATGCGTGCATCTTTACAGAAATGTCGATACGTCAGCAATACTGACTTATCAGTTTTTCGAATTATTTCTGCCTCCCTGCACGTTACCCGCATTTGGGCCCGCCTTTGGCGGACAAAGCCAAATACACCCTTGCGCAAAGCTTCACAATCTTCCGTTTGCGATTGACGCGGCAAGGTTTTCCGGCTGGATTGCGGCCACGCGCCGCGACACGGCGAAAGCATCATGGGAGTTTGACGACATGCTGAAAAATATCGACCCGGCGCTGAATGCCGATGTTCTTCACGCCCTACGCGCCATGGGTCACGGCGATACGCTGGTGATTTCCGACACCAACTTCCCTTCCGATTCGGTGGCTCGCCAGACAACGGTCGGCAAGGTGCTGCGCATGGACAACATTTCCGCCGCCCGCGCCATGCAGGCGATCCTCTCGGTGCTGCCACTCGACACGCCGCTGCAGCCTTCGGTCGGACGCATGGAAGTGATGGGCGCGCCGGACCAGCTGGAACCCGTACAGGTCGAAGTGCAGAAGGAAATAGACGCGGCGGAGGGAAAATCCGCCCCCATGTACGGTATCGAACGCTTCGCCTTCTATGAACAGGCAAAAAAAGCATATTGCGTCATCACAACAGGTGAGACCCGTTTTTACGGCTGCTTCCTGCTGACGAAGGGCGTCATCCCTCCGGGCAAGTAAGATCGAACGGCAAAATGGGTCGTGTGCTAAACCCGTCATGACAATTTCAAGTTGTTGTGGCAAAAACTTCCACTAGGTTTTGTAAAACCAACCGGAGGTGTGAGGTATCATGACCCAATATGTCCTGGCGTTCTGGAATGTCGAAAACCTGTTTGCGCCGGAAGGTTATCCGGCGCGCGAACCTTGGATTGCCGAGCGGCTGAAGAACGATCTGAAAGGCTGGACCGAAGATCTGTTCAAGACCAAGCTCAGGCAACTCGGTTTGATCATAAGGCAGATCGGCGGCGCCGGGCCGGATCTGCTCGGCGTGTGCGAAGTCGAGAACCGTTTCGTTCTGGAGACGCTCGCGGAACATCTGAACGACCTCATGCCCGAGCGCGCCTACCGTGTGGTGCATGCAGATTCCAGCAAGGACCAGCGCGGCATCGATACGGCCTTCATCTATGACAGCAAGAAGCTACTGATCAACGAAACCGAGATTTTCAGCCATTTCGTGATGCGCCGCACCGGTACCCGCGACATTACCCAATGCACCTTCATCACCAAGGGCGGACGCCAGCTTATCGCCCTTTCCAATCACTGGCCGTCGCGCTCCGGCGGCGCGGTGGAAAGCGCCGGTTTTCGCATGACCGCCGGTGAGACGCTTGGCTACTGGCACCAGCGGATCAGGGAAGAAAAAGGAAACGACATCGCCGTCGTCGCCTTCGGCGATTTCAACGACGACCCTTCCGATGCATCGCTACGCTATCACGCCAATTCCACCCGCGAGCGCGACGATGTCGAAAGCTCGCAATCGGCAATGTTCTACAATCTCACCTGGAACTACCTGCGCCAGCAGGTGGTGGATTCAGTCGGTACGGCAAGAACAATCTATGGCACGCTCTATTTCAACGGCGACGCCAATATCTTCGACCAGATCCTCGTCTCAAGATCGCTTCTAACCGGGAGCAGCGGCTTCGCGGTGCGCGAGGAAACCGCGAAAATTGAAGCCATTGCCGCCATGGTCAGCCACAGCAAGAATGAGGGGCCGATCCGCTTCGGCCTGTCGAAAGGCGATGCAGTCAAAAACGTCAATCTCGGTGGTTTCTCCGATCACTTTCCCGTATCGGTCATTGTCGAGGAAGCCGACGCCATCGTGTGATCCTAGCCAGGCGCAATGCAGAAAGGCCGGAGCTCTCGCCCCGGCCTTCCAATATTCTGTCAAGCAATGAAGCTTAGTTGACGGCCTTGTCGACCAGCTTGTTCTTGCCGATCCAGGGCATCATGCCGCGCAGCTTTGCGCCGACTTCTTCGATCTGGTGGGCGTCGTTGTTGCGACGGATGCCCTTGAAGCGTGCGCCGCCAGCCTTCCATTCCTGCATCCACTCGGTCGTGAACTTGCCGGTCTGGATGTCGTGAAGAACGCGCTTCATTTCAGCCTTGGTGTCAGCGGTGATGATGCGAGGACCGGTGACGTATTCGCCCCACTCGGCCGTGTTGGAGATCGAGTAGTTCATGTTGGCGATGCCGCCTTCATAGATCAGGTCAACGATCAGCTTCACTTCGTGCAGGCATTCGAAATAGGCCATCTCCGGTGCGTAACCGGCTTCGACCAGGGTTTCGAAACCGGCGCGGATGAGTTCTACGAGACCGCCGCACAGAACGACCTGTTCGCCGAAGAGGTCGGTTTCGCATTCTTCCTTGAAGTTGGTTTCGATGATGCCAGAACGGCCACCGCCAACGCCGCAGGCGTAGGAGAGAGCGAGTTCAAGTGCGTTGCCGGAAGCGTTCTGGTGAACGGCAACGAGGCAGGGAACGCCGCCGCCCTTCTGGTATTCGCCGCGAACCGTGTGGCCGGGGCCCTTCGGTGCGATCATGACGACGTCGAGCGAAGCCTTCGGCTCGATGAGGCCGAAGTGAACGTTGAGGCCGTGTGCGAAAGCAATCGCCGCACCGTCACGGATGTTACCGGCAATGTCGGCCTTGTAGATGTCGGCCTGCAATTCGTCAGGCGTCGCCATCATCAAAAGGTCGCCCCACTTGGCGGCTTCGGCAACGGTCATGACCTTGAAGCCGTCGGCTTCCGCCTTCTTGACGGTCGGCGAACCGGCCTTCAGAGCAATGACGACGTTCTTGGCGCCGGAATCCTTGAGGTTCAGCGCATGGGCGCGGCCCTGGGAACCGTAGCCGACGATGACGACATTCTTGGACTTGATGAGATTGAGATCCGCATCACGATCATAATAAACGCGCATTTTATGGTCCTTCCCTAATGCTTGTCTCTGTGTGAACCGGAACCTCAGGCGACCTTGCCGCCCAGTTCCGAATGTACCTTTTCCGTGCCGTAGAGTGTTAGAAAGGCGACCACCGCCTTCTTTGCCCGGGCGGAAAAATCCTTGTCAGGCGCCTCGCCCAGCAGCATGCGCACATGCAGATCCGAAACGATGAGGCCGTAAAAACTGCGATACGCCTCTTCGGCGTCATCGAAACGCAGGTAACCCGAACGGCGACCCGCCTCGATCAACCCGCGGGCGCGGCGGTCGATCTGGCGACGGCCACGTTCCAGAAGAAGATCGCCAAGCTTGGAACCATCACGGCTCGCCTGCCCTATCGCCAGACGGTTGAGCGCCAACGACACATCGCCCGCCAGCACATCAAGCAGATCATGTGCGAAAACCTCGAGATGATCGGCAAGCTGCGGCGCAGACACGCGGTCGCCCGCCTTCTCGAAGGTGCGAACCTTGCTCTGCTGGAAGGTGATCATCGCAGCCAGCAGGCCGTCCCGGTCGCCAAACCATTTGTAGAGGCTTTCCTTGGAACAGTTGGCCGCGCGCGCAAGACCAGAGGTCGTCAGCGCTTTCTCGCCACCCTCGACCAGAAGACGCAATGCCTGATCCAGAACGGCGTTCTGGCGCGGCGAAAATTCCTGCGCTGTGATCGGGTCGGAGGCCACTTATTTCCACTCCAGAGGCTCGATTAATGTACCGTACGGTACGGTTCGAGCGCCATTTAAGCGGAGGCAGCTTGCCCGTCAAGCGCTTTCTTCACAGTGATGTACGAATTGACGCGATGCGGCAGCAGGATGCGCCGCACCATAATGCCGCTTTATCCGGACGCGCTTATCTCACGCGAGGCGTCGACGTCGCGTGAGGGCGACATCCCGTAAAAGCGGCTGTATTCCCGGCTGAACTGCGAAGGGCTCTGGTAACCGACACGATGGCCGGCCGTGCCTGCATCCAAGCGCTCCAGCAGCATCAGCCGGCGCGCCTCATGCAGCCGCAGCTGCTTCTGGTACTGAATGGGCGTCATGGCCGTGATCGTCTTGAAATGGTGATGGAAAGACGACACGCTCATGCCGATATGCTCCGCAAGTTCCTCGATACGCAGCTGGCGCGCGAAATTCTCGCGCAGCCAGGCGATGGCGCGGGCAATCCGATTGCCGTGGCTTCCGGCAGCGACGATGTTCATCAGCTGCCCACCCGCTGGTCCCGTCAGGATTCGATAGAGGATTTCCTGCTCGATCAGCGGCGCCATGGCCGCAATGTCCGCCGGGCGGTCAAGCAGGCGCATCAGCCGGATGGCCGCATCAAGCAGCTCCGGTGTGGCGGCGTTCACCACGATGCCGCGCTGGCCGCTCACCGGCTCCTGAGGCCGCTCGATCGGCATGCGGCTCATAAGGTCGAGCAGCTTTTCGCTGTCGATCGCAAGCCCGATGCAAAAATGCGGTACTTCCTCGCTTGCTTCCACCACACGCCAGGCAACCGGCAGGTCGAGCGAGGTCAGAAGATAGTCGCCGGCCCCGTAATTGATGGTGTCCGTTCCCAGCTGAACGCTTTTCGACCCCTGGATCACCATTGCCAAACAGGGACGATAGCTGCCGTGGCACGGCGCGCTGGGTGTGGACCGGCGGCTGATGCCGAGGGTTTCGATTGCCGTCTGGACCTCGCCATCGCGGGTGGCATGCCGTGCGGCGATGGAGGCGATCTCCTGATAGAGATTGAACGGCATGGTCATCTGGGAAACCCTTTAGGGAAGGAAGCAGCGTATCTGTTTGCATTATCTAGAAAGCCGGGCCAGTTTCCGCAAATAGCCCACCGCAATTTTTTGCAGGATCGTGCAAAAAGCTCGGAGGATCGCTCTAACGCCGCGGCACCCTTCCATTGCATATTCCGCCGTCCCCAACTCCCGAAAGGATATTCAGATGGCCATTGCAAGAGGTTATGCTGCGACCGATGCGTCGAAGCCGCTTACCCCGTTCACCTTCGAACGCCGCGAGCCTAACGATGACGACGTTGTCATCGATATCAAATATGCCGGCATCTGCCACTCGGACATCCACACCGTCCGCAACGAATGGAAGAATGCCGTCTTCCCGATCGTTCCCGGCCATGAGATTGCCGGTGTCGTGAAAGCCGTTGGCTCCAAGGTCACGAAATTCAAGGTCGGCGATCATGTCGGCGTTGGCTGCTTCGTCGATTCCTGCGTCGGTTGCGCCACCCGCGACCTCGACAACGAACACTACATGCCCGGCCTCGTCCAGACCTATAACGATGTCGATCCGAATACGAAGACAGCCACCCATGGCGGTTATTCCGACTCGATCGTCGTCAAGGAAGGTTATGTCCTGTCGATCCCGGACAACCTGCCGCTCGACGCTTCCGCGCCGCTTCTATGCGCAGGCATCACGCTCTACTCGCCGCTGCGCCGCTGGAACGCCGGTCCCGGTCAGAAGGTCGCAATCGTCGGCATGGGTGGTCTTGGCCACATGGGCGTCAAGCTCGGCGCTGCCATGGGCGCGGATGTCACAGTTCTTTCCCAGACCCTGTCTAAGAAGGAAGACGGACTGAAGCTCGGCGCGAAGGAATATTACGCCACCAGCGACGCCTCGACCTTCGAAAAGCTGGCCGGCACCTTCGACCTGATCATCTGCACGGCAGGTGTCGCAATCGACTGGAACGCCTATCTCGGCCTCCTGAAGCCCAAGGGCAGCATGGTCGTGGTCGGTGCACCGGAACATGCGATCCCGGTCCACGCCTTCTCGCTCATCATCGGTGCGAAGAGCCTCTCCGGCTCGATGATCGGCTCGATCAAGGAAACCCAGGAAATGCTGGATTTCTGCGGCGAGCATGACATCGTCTCGGAGATCGAAACGATCAACATCCAGGATGTCAACGAAGCCTATGAGCGCGTGCTGAAGAGCGACGTTCGCTACCGCTTCGTCATCGACATGGCATCGCTCGACGCTTGAGCCCTAGATTGGCACAAGCTCGCCACATCCGCACTCCGTCACCCCGCACTTAATACGGCGTGACGGAGAAGTGGTTTGGCGCACTGACCATAAGCAAGCGCGGGAAGCCAATGCTTCCCGCGCTTTCCTTTACCCGCCCTGCCCTCAGGCCTCGTCCTTCAACGTCTCTTTCTGGGTGATCAGCCGCGCGCTGTGCTGGCCGCTGAGGTAAATCCACAGCCAGCTCCACGCCACGGCCAGCCGCGAGCGCGTTCCGATCAGGAAATAGATATGGGCAAGCCCCCAGATCCACCATGCAAGCACGCCCTTGAGCTTGAACCTGCCGAAATCGATCACCGCCGCGCGTTTGCCGATTGTCGCCAGATTACCCTGATGGCTGTAGCGGAACGGCGCGGGCTCCGGCTCTCCGGATAGCCGCGCCTTGATGACCTTTGCCACATGGGCGCCCTGCTGCTTGGCTGCAGGCGCAATGCCCGGCACCGGTTTGCCGTTTTCCTGATTGACGGCGGCCGTATCGCCGATGACGAAGATATTGGGGTCGTCTTCCAGATTGAGATGCGGCCCGACGACAGCGCGTCCCGCCCTGTCGGCAGCAGCATTCAGCCACTTTGCAGCGGGAGACGCCTGCACGCCGGCGGCCCAGACCACCGTGCGGCACGGATAAAAGGTCTCACCCACCGTCACGCCCTCATCGGTGCAGGCCGTCACCGGTGTGCCGAGCAGAACCTCGACGCCGAGCTTTTCAAGCGCCTGCTTGGCATAGGCGGAAAGATCGTCCGTGAAAACCGGCAGAACGCGCGGACCTGCCTCGACAAGCAGCACGCGGCTCTTTCTGGTATCCACGTTGCGGAATTCCGGCGGCAGCGCCTTGTGGGCAAGCTCGGCGATCATGCCCGCCATTTCCACGCCCGTCGGGCCTGCCCCGATGATGACGAAGGTCAGCTGCGCCTGCCGTTCCTCTTCGCTGGTGGCAAGTTCCGCACGCTCGAAAGCCAGAAGCAGGCGGCGGCGGATCGTCGTTGCATCCTCGAGCGTCTTGAGGCCGGGAGCGGCACGCTCCCATTCGTCACGGCCGAAATAGGCATGACGGGCGCCGGTGGCCAGCACCAGCGTATCGAAGCCGATGACCTGACCGGAACTCAGATGCACGGTGCGGGCGTCACGGTCTACGCCGTTCACTTCCGCAAGCAGCGTCGTCACTTCCTTGCGGTCGCGGTAAAGATGGCGGATCGGCCAGGCGATTTCGGATGTCGCAAGAGCCGTCGTCGCAACCTGATAAAGCAATGGCTGAAATAGATGATGGTTGCGGCGGTCAATCAATGTGATGCGGACAGGGGCCCCCTCCAGCCCGTGTACCATTTGTAAGCCGCCGAAGCCTCCACCCACGACGACAACGTGATGTTCTTGCATGTGTCTCTGCCTTTAAAAGCTCGCGCACGGAGCATGCGCAAGCAGATTATAGGCAAAAAAATTGACTTTGGTTATGAAATAGCCTGACCGCAGGCGCGACAAAAACGCCGGACTGTTTCAGCCATGCCATATTCCAGCGCATCCGCCGTCAACCCGTGACCGATGGAGACCTCTGCAAGATAAGGTATACGTTTCATAAGCTTGGGCAGGTTTGCTACAATCAGGTCGTGCCCGGCATTGACGGCAAGCCCGAGCGCTGCGGCGTAGTCCGCCGTCTGTCCGAGTTTTTCCAGAAGCGCGTCACCCTTTTGCGGATCGTCAAAACAGCCGCCATAGGGACCGGTATAGAGCTCGATGCGGGTAGCACCCGTCTCAGCCGCCAGCTCCACCGCTTCGCGCTCGCCGTCACCATCGGCAAAAAGCGAAACCCGCATACCGCCAGCCTTCAGGCGCCCAACGGCTTCTCTCAGGAAAACCGCGTGCTTGCGGAAATCCCAGCCATGGTCTGATGTCGCCTGCGACGGATCGTCGGGCACCAGCGTCACCTGCTCAGGCTGGGTCTGTTCGCACAGAACTAGAAAATCCTCCGTCGGATAACCTTCGATGTTGAATTCCGCACTTGGGAAACTGTCATCGATGAGCGCACGCAGCACCGGCAGGTCCGAAAAGCGGATATGGCGCTGGTCCGGTCGAGGGTGTACAGTCAGCCCGCTAGCACCCGCAGCGAGTGCAATATGCCCGAAATGCGCGACATCCGGCCATGGGAGATCGCGACGGTTGCGCAGCATGGCAATTGCGTTCAGATTGACGGAAAGTTTTGCGGGCATGACAGTCGAGGCTCCGGTTCGGAATTGACATCCTGTTTCACGCAGGTTGACGCCGACCGCAAGGAGGCCGATAAAATTTTTTAAGGATACGGGAACGAAAGCAGGCAATACAGGTTACGGTTCTCATGCAGCATCGGCAAAATGTCTTGATCAGAAGACAGGTCTGCGGTGGGGAACAAGTAACGAATGCCATAAAAAGCAGGCACACTGTCAAAACGCGCGAAGGGGGAAACGATGCAGAATGGCAGGATGCCGTTTGAACACGGCGACGAGGACAAACCCAATCTAAGGATCAGCAGCTTTTTACCGGATATAAGCCTGCCCTCCTCCCTGCCCGCCGAACCGGTTCCCATCGCCGACATGGCCAACATTTTCGGCGTAACGCACCGGACCCTGCATTTTTACGAAGAAAAGGCGCTGCTGACCTCGAAACGCATCGGCCAGATGCGGGTTTATTCCCACCGCAACGTGCAACGCATGGCGGTGATAAATGTCTGTCGCGAAGTCGGCATTTCCGTCGCAGCCATTACAGACATCATGGAAAAACTTGCCCGCTCTCTCTCGCAGGAAGAAGCGGACGAGATATTCCACTCCGCGCTGCGGCAGCGAAAAAGAGAACTGACCGCGGAACGCTCCACGCTTCAGCGCCAGGCCCAGCAGATCGAGGAACTGCTCGCCACCGATAACGATACTGATGGCCTCGACGCGGCTGAGCGGGGACCGGGCAAGGATATCGCGCTGACAGACAACGAGCGAAAATGCCTGGAATTGATGGCGGAGGGGTACGCCCCGGTAAGGCTCGCGCGCGCTCTCGGCCTTTCAGGTAACGACCTCAACGAACTGGAGGCGAAGATCATCGGCAAGTTCAGTGCAAGCAACCGCTTTCAGGCGGTCGCCAAAGCGGTTCTGCTGGGCGTCATCCGCGCCTGACAGAACATTTCCACGAATACTGCACAGCGGTTTTCCGTCCGGACAATGCGCAGACAAAAGAAATGGAGCATTGAAGGTGTCCCGCTATTCACCGGAAATGCTCTATCTCAGCGAACGATTGTGAGTGTTTCTGCGGCGCGGGTGATGGCGGTGTAAAGCCACCGCTCGCGCGAATCGCGGAAGGCATAGCTCTCGTCAAAGAGAACCACATTGTTCCACTGCGAACCCTGCGCCTTGTGCACGGTCAGCGCATAGCCGAAATCGAACTCGTCATAACGCTTGCGGGTGGTCCACGGAATTTCCGTTTCCACATCCTCGAAAGCCGCCTTCAGCAATTTGATCTTGGCCGCGCCCCGATCCATATCGTCGTCTTCAGGCCGGATCATCAGGTTGATGCCGGGTTTCACCGTCTCGCGCGACGAACTCATGACCTGCCAGAGAGAGCCGTTCAGCAGGCCCTTGGCCGGATCGTTCCTCAAGCAAACCAGCTTGTCGCCGGATTGCGGATAATCGGCCGTAAATCCCTTCAGCTCGCGAAGCCGCTGGTTATAACGGCGTCGCGTGCGATTTGTGCCGACGAGCACCTGATCGGCATCGAGCACGAGCGACTGTGTCACCTCGGACTTGGAAATCACCTGCGCGGCACCGTAATCGCCACGCATGATCTCGCGGCCTTCCCGCACATCCATGGCAAGGTGGATGATGGGATTGTCCTTGGCCTGCCGATGAATTTCGGAGAGCAGGTAATCAGGCTCCTGCTCCGTGAAGAAGCCACCGCCTGAAACTGGCGGCAACTGCCCGGGATCGCCGAGCACCAGGATAGGCGTGCCGAAGCTCATCAGATCCTTGCCGAGCTGCTCATCCACCATCGAACATTCATCGATGATGATGAGTGCCGCCTTGGCGAGCGGGCTCTGGCGGTTGATGGAAAACATTGGCGCGACCGAGGTCTTGCCGGTCTCCTCGTCTTCCACGGTCTCTTCGCCGCGCGGGCGGTAGATCAGCGAATGGATGGTGCGGGCATTGGTCGCCCCGCGCGAGCGCAGCACCTGCGCCGCCTTGCCGGTGAAGGCCGCAAACAGCACTTCGCCATCGACATTTTCCGCGAAATGTTTGGCAAGCGTCGTCTTGCCGGTTCCGGCATAACCGAACAACCGAAAAACCGGCGTCCGGCCTTCCTTCAGCCAGCGGGAAACAGCCTTGAGCGCTTCGTCCTGTTGCGGTGAAAATAACATGCGCCCTCATCGCAGGATTCGAGCACCGTGCGCAACAGAAAAAGAACGAAAGATGAATCACACCATCAGAATGCGGCAATAAAACACGGCTGGTTTTTAAACCATGGCGGGTATCATGCCGCGCATGAAGATATTGATTCTGGGCGCAACGGGTTTCATCGGTTCCGAAGTGATCCGCAGCCTTCACGGCAAAGGTCACACCGTTACTGGGCTGGCTCGCATCATTGCGCGAGCTAAAGATAAATGGCCTTTCGCCAGCTGGGTTCCCGCCGATCTCTCGCGTATGACCAGCGCTGCCGACTGGGCGGCACTCGTTAGCGACCATGACGCCATCGTCAATTGCGCAGGTGCGCTTCAGAACGGCCTGTCGGATGATCTTGCCGCGACGCAGGAAAAAGCGATGCTGGCGCTCTACCAGGCAGCGGTAGATGCGGGCGACAAACTGGTGACCCAGATATCGGCCCGCACTTCCGGAGCCGCTTCCCAACTGCCCTTCCTCGCCACCAAACGCCGAGCCGATGTGGCACTTGCTGCAAGCGGCCTGCGCTTTGTCATTCTCCGCCCCGCACTGGTTGTCGGGCGCAACGCCCATGGCGGCACAGCACTCGTGCGCGCGCTTGCAAGCTTCCCCTTCGCTGTACCGCTCGTAAACGGCAAGATGCCTGTACAGACCGTCGCAGTCGAAGATGTCGCGTTGGCAGTCAGCGCGGCAATAGATGGCGAAATCCCGTCAGGTAGCGATATCGAGCTGGCAGCAAACGAAACGCTGACATTGCAAGGCGTGATCGCTGCGCACCGGCAATGGCTCGGCCTCGCCCCTGCTCCCGCGCTAAATCTTCCGGCTGCCTTCATGCGCCCAGTCGCCCTCACGGCGGATATTGCGGGAAAACTCGGCTGGCGGTCGCCGTTGCGCTCAACCGCCATGAGGGTGATGTCGGAAGGTATCGTGACGGAGAACAGCGCGCCAAAAGCGACGACGTCGCTTAAGAGCTTGAGGGACACGCTGGCAGCTCACCCTTCCGGCGTGCAGGACCTGTGGTTTGCCAGATCATATCTGCTCAAACCCGTCCTCATTCTCTGCCTGTCGCTGTTCTGGTTATTGTCCGGCCTCGTACCGCTGCTTGATATCGACAGCTCGGCGGCGCATTTCCTGCCCTTCATGCCGCAAGTGCCGGCCGTCACCCTCACACTCGCCACCTGCATCATCGATATCGCCCTGGGCGCCACCGTCCTGATAAGACCGCTTGCCAGAAAAGCGCTGGTCTCCATGCTCCTGGTCACCGCCGCCTATCTGACTGGTGGCAGTCTGCTGGAGCCGGGTCTGTGGCTCGATCCGCTCGGCCCCCTCGTCAAGGTCCTGCCCTCCATCGCCCTGACACTTGTCGCCCTTGCCACATTGGATGAACGCTGATGACACCTGAAGACCTTCTGCGGCTCGCCCATATCATCGGCGCAACCGTGCTGTTCGGCACCGGGGCTGGCATAGCGTTTTTCATGGTGATGGCGCGGCGGACGGCAAACCCAGCGCTGATCGCCCATGTTTCGGGCACGGTCGTCATCGCCGACACCATCTTTACCGCCACGGCGGCGATCATCCAGCCGGTCACCGGCTACTTCCTCGCCCGCATCATCGGCTGGCCGCTGAGCGAAGGCTGGATCGCCCTTTCGCTCTGCCTTTATGTCTTCACCGGCATTTTCTGGCTGCCGGTAGTGTGGATCCAGATCAAAATGCGCGACATCGCCCGCGATTGTGTCGCTGCGGACGAGGCCCTGCCGCCGCAATGGTTCCGTCTCTACCGCATCTGGTTTGCCTGCGGTTTTCCGGCTTTCTTCGCGGTTCTCGGCATCATCTGGCTGATGCTGACCAAGCCGGATATCGCCCTGTTCGGTTGATGCGCCTCAATTGACCGCCTGTCTTTCGACAAGCTGCGCCAGTTGCTCGGCAACCGTGTTCCAGCCATCGAAAAAGCCCATCTCCGCATGCTTGTCGCGATCCCCAGAATTTCTGTGCATGGCATAGGCCACGTACTCCATGCCTTCAGGATGATCGCGAAAACTCATCACCGCGGTGAGGAATGGGCGCGCGGACGGGCGAAAGCCTGAAGTCAGTGCATCGGTGAAGACCAGACGCTCCTCATGATCCACCGCCAGGAAACATCCGCTTATGTGATCGCCAAATGCCTTACCGTCTTCGCTGTAGCGGGTCTCGAAAGCGCCGCCGGGGAAAAGCTCCATTTTCTCGACACGGCATTTGCCGGGATGCGGCACCCACCACTGTTCGAGGCTGTTTTTGTCGACCCAGGCGTTCCAGACCAGCTGGCGCGGCGCCCTGATGATCCTTGAAATCTTCAGGTCGAGATCGGGATTGAAAGTGTCGGTCATTTGTCATTCTCCCCTTTATCGGAGGTTCTGTCCTGTTGCGCCATGACGAACTGTTCAAGCCGGTCCGTCCGGCCTTCCCAGATGGCATGCTGTTGCGAAAGCCAGCCCTCGATCATTGAAAACCGTTGTTTCTCCAGCGAGCAGAACCGCACCCGGCCCTGCTTGCGCGTCACGATCAACCCCGCTCCTTCCAGCTGGCGGATATGTTTCATGAACGACGGCAGGGCCATGGCGAAAGGTTCCGCAAGCGTGCCGACGCTCGCATCCCCGCTGCCCAACCGCAAAAGCACGGCCCGTCGTGTCGGATCGGCAAGGGACTGAAAGATATCGTCAAGTGGGGCTGAATAGTTATCCATAAGGCTAACTATCACGGCGAAACACTTAGCTCAACGGATAAGTTTAAAAATCGCACCGGCGGAGGGAATAAAGTGGTGACCTGCGGTGTCTTTTGATGTGCTGGCGGCAGAAGCCGCCCGAACCAAGGAGGATATGTCCATGAAAATCCGCTTTATCGTTCCCGCCCTCGTTCTGGCATTTGCCGGAACGGCCTATGCGGCACCCGCGGTCGAAACGGTCAAGACCGCCAAAGGCAATGTGCTTGCGGGCGAAAAAGGCATGACGCTCTACACTTTCAAGAACGACAAGAAGGGCGTATCCAATTGTTATGACAAGTGCGCCACCAACTGGCCGCCGTTCTTCGCGGCCACTGGCGACAAGGCCGAAGGCGCCTATTCTCTCGTGACGCGCAAGGACGGCAAGATGCAGTGGGCAAAGGACGGCATGCCGCTCTACTACTGGGCCAAGGACATGAAAAAAGGCGATGCAACCGGCGACGGTATGAACGGTGTATGGGATGCCGCAAAACCATGATGGCATGAATGGCAAGACGCGGGGGAGCCTCTCCCCCGCAGCCGGCTCCTTCGAGGCGGAGATGCTGGCGCTGATACCCATGCTGCGGCGTTATTCCCGCAGCCTTTCCCGCTCCGACGCCGATGGCGAGGACCTTTTGCAGGACTGCGTGGAAAAGGCGCTGACCAACAAGAGGCAATGGCACGGAACGGCTTTGAAATCATGGGCTTACGCGATAATGACGAATCTTTATCGCAACCGCCACCGCGCCGCGAAACGTCACCCGTCCGAAAGTCTCGACGGCCATGAGAGCCTGGCCGTTGCCGACACACTCGGCGACACGCTGGAAAACGATAGGCTGCACGTCGCGCTCGGGCTGCTTTCGCCAGAGATGCGGGCGGTGCTGATGCTGGTGACGGTGGAAGGCTATAGCTATCAGGAGGCAGCCGAGACATTGTCGATCCCGGTGGGTACCGTCATGTCCAGACTTTCCCGCGCCCGCGAAACCCTGCGCCAGCACCTGGCGGCGGACAATATCATTCCCCTGCGGAGACCACGATGAAAAGGCCCGATGCCATTACCGAAGACGATCTGCACGCTTATGTCGATGGGCTTTTGTCCGACGACGACCGCGCGGCTGTCGAGGCCTGGCTGACCGAAAGGCCGCAGGAGCGGGAGCGTGTGGAAGACTGGAAAAAACAGGCTGAAACCCTGCGAGCCGCATTCGCCGCCTATGCCGCCGAACATCCGCACGACACCGCGATGCTTGCCGAAAGAAAACAGGCACCCGCGTGGCGGCTGAAACCGGTTCTTCTGCGAACGGCAGCTGTGTTGCTGATCTTCGCGGCAGGTGCCGCAGCCGGAAGGCTTGTGCCGCCGCCGCTCGCCACGCCGCAGGACGTGGTTCTGGCATCGTTGACGACTGACATTCCCGCGCAGGCGAAATCGGCCTATCTCATCTATGCAAGCGAGGTGCGCCACCCCGTTGAAGTTGGAGCCGAACAGCAGCAGCACCTTGCAACATGGCTCGGCAAAAGGCTCGGTTATCCCTTCGCCATCCCCGATCTTTCCAAGATCGGATATGATCTCGTCGGCGGGCGCCTGATCCCCGTCAGCGGCAAGCCAGGGGCGATGCTGATGTATCAGGACAAGACCGGCCGCCGGGTAACGGTGCTGGTCGGCCACAACGAGGAAAACCGCACCACCAGCTTCCGCATGGCGAGCGCCGATGGCGTCGAGACCTTTTACTGGATCGACAACGAACTGGGCTATGCGGTTTCTGCCGAGCTGACGCGCGCCGAGGTGCAGAAGATCGCCGAGGAATGTTACCGCCAGTTCCCTGCGTAGAATAACCTATACCCCCACCCCACATCCATGCGACAGGCACAGGGATGAAGGGAGACCCCCTATTTCAACATCGGCCAGAGGCTGACGACGAGAAGGACGGCCATGGTGATGTTGAACCATTTGAGCCGCACGGGAACAGAAAGCCAGTCGCGCAGGGCCGAGCCGAAGCCCGCCCAGGTCGAAACGCTGGGAAGATTGACGGCGGCGAAAACCACGCCGACGATCAAAACGGTGACGAGATATTGCCGCTCATCCGTATAGGTCGCCATCGCGGTCACGGCCATTACCCAAGCCTTGGGATTGACCCACTGAAAGGCTGCGGCGGCAAGAAAGCTCATCGGCACCGATGCGGCAGCACCCTCGTTCAGGCTGCGGGACGTGCCGATCTTCCACGCGATCCAGACGAGATAAAGTCCGCCCGCGAATTTCAGCACGGTATAGAGCAAGGGCACGGAGTGCAGCAGCGCGCCAAGCCCAAATCCGACGCCGATCAGCAATGACAGGAACCCCGCCCCGATGCCCAGCATATGCGGGATCGTGCGGCGGAAACCGAAATTCACGCCGGAGGCAAAAAGCATCATATTGTTCGGGCCGGGCGTGATGGAGGTTGTGAAGGCAAACAGCACCAGCGCAACGAGGGTTTCGACAGTCATGATCTCTCCTGTGAAAAGACCCTATCCGCCGAACCACCATCAAACCAGTCCGATCAACCGATAGGCGTAGTCAAATTTTTTGATGGATCGATCCTTTTCATGCCGGGTTTGAGAAGTCGGAACAAAGGGCTATTCTCCGTCAACAACCGCTGGAGCGAACCGATGTATGACGACATTCCTTCCGTCACCCTGCCATCCGGAAAAGAGATACCAGCCCTTGGCCTCGGCACCTGGAACATGGGCGAGATGAGATCATCGGCTCCGCAGGAAGTCGAGAGCATTCGCAAGGCGATCGATCTCGGCATGACGCTGATCGACACGGCCGAAATGTATGCAGACGGCCGATCCGAAGAGGTGGTGGGCACGGCGATTGCCGGCCGGCGCGACGAGGTGTTTCTGGTCAGCAAGGTCTATCCCTGGAACGCCAGCGCCCGAGGCACGATTGAGGCCTGCGAGCGCAGCCTCGCAAGGCTCGGCACCGACCGGCTCGATCTCTATCTGCTGCATTGGCGTGGTGATCACCCGCTGGACGAAACGGTGGCCGCTTTCGAAAAGCTGAAAAAAGCCGGCAAGATCGGCGACTGGGGCGTCTCGAATTTCGACACCGACGACATGGAGGAGCTTTTCGCTGTTCCCGACGGTAAGAATTGCGCCGCAAATCAGGTGCTCTACAATCTCTTCCGGCGCGGACCGGAATTTTCGCTTCTGCCCTGGTGTCAGTGGCACAGCGTGCCGCTGATGGCCTATTCGCCAATCGAACAGGGGCGCATCCTCAACAACCACGAACTCATCCGCATCGCCAAGGCCTATCAGGCTACGCCTGCGCAACTGGCACTGGCCTTTCTTCTGGAAAGAGAAGGCGTCATCGCCATTCCAAAATCCGCCAGCGCCGCACGCGTGGAGGAGAACCGAGGTGCCACCGATCTCGAAATCACCGATGAGGACTGGGCCGCACTGGATGCCGCCTTCCCTCCACCGACACGCAAGACGGCGCTGGAAATGTTGTGACTTAACAAAGCATTAAAAGGTTTTTCGGAATCAGGCACTCAAGTAATTGAATCGAAGTGTGAGCCCTGCGAACTGATGCTTTGGGCTGCACCATTTCAATTCAATAACGGCGCAGCGAACCGCGCCGTCAGTCTCCCAGACATGCTGCACCCAGTTACGGTATGCGGCGCTCATATTCCTCTTTAAGCCCCAGCCAGCTATCCCAGAAAGGCCCCGGCTCCCTTTCCTGAAGACGGGCGGCGAGAATGTCGAGATGCGCATGCCAGCCGGCGCTGACATTGAGCTTGGTCGTGCGATCCGCAAGCCGGCGGTGAACCAGTGTCAGAAGCACATCCTTGCCCAGAGCCTGAAGCTCGATCGACACCTCTGCGCTCTCACCCCAGGTGAAGACGAGGCGATGCGGCGCAACGACGGTGATGATGCGTGAGGTCATCCTGTTCTCTTCGGAAAAACCTTCCGGGCGGCTACCCGGCGGGTCGGAAAGCTCGTCGTTGCGCCAGACGAGTTCAAATGGTGCGTCGGGCGCAAGCCGCATCTCGCCGGACGCCAGCCACCGGCGGCGAAGTTCGCTCTGTGTCAGATAGGCCCAGACCCGCTCGATTGGTCCCGGCAGGAGCCGTTCTATCTTCAGGGTTGTCGGCTCGACGAGCCGGCCATAGGCGTCAGGCATTGCAATATCAGCCATTGTCATTTCCTCCATCTGCAGGGGATTTTCCCTGATCATCCTCCCTGAGCATCTGCTCAAGAATATCGAGGCGGCTGTTCCAGAACTGCCGGTAGAAATCCAGCCATTCATGTGCCTCTGCCAACCGTTCCGGCGCAAGGCGGCAGACATGGGTACGCCCCCTCACCTCACGGCGAATAAGCCCGGCGTTTTCCAGCGCCTTGATGTGCTTGGATGCCGCAGCCAGCGATATGTCGAACGGCTCGGCCAGCTGGCTCACCGTTCGCTCGCCACGGGATAGATCGCGCAGCATCGTGCGCCGCGTCGCATCGCCAAGGGCATGAAAGACAGTGTCGAGATGTGGAACAGATAATTCAACCATGTTGTTGAATATAGGCCGCCAGACTAGAAAGTCAACCATATGGTTGAATATCAATTCACCGGAGCGCAGCCCATAAAAAAAACCCGCGGCGAACCGCGGGCTTGGTATTACAAGGATATTCGAAAGGCGGAGGATCACATCCCCTGCGAACCG
>NZ_BDLN01000005.1:45509-46611 GCF_001950375.1 Rhizobium sp. TBD182
TCGCTGCGATACCCGTGCGGCAGATCTCGATCAGGCCGAGCGGTTTGATGATGGCCACGAACTGGTCGATCTTGGACGACTTGCCGGTGATTTCGAAGATGAAATGCTCGACTGTCGCGTCCACCACCTTGGCCTGAAACGCATCCGCAAGACGAAGCGTCTCGGCGCGGGCTTCACCCGAACCGGCGACCTTGATCAGCGCTACTTCACGCTCGATCGGCCGTTCCTGACCGAGTTCGCGGGCGCGAACGGTAAGATCGAGCACCCGGTGCACAGGAACGATGCGTTCCAGCTGCGCCTTGATCTGCTCCAGCACGATCGGTGTGCCGCGCGTTACGATCGTGATGCGCGACAGATGCGCCTCGTGCTCGGTTTCCGAAACCGTCAGGCTTTCGATGTTGTAACCCCGGCCGGAAAACAGGCCGATGACCCGGGCGAGAACGCCCGGCTCGTTGCTGACGAGAACCGACAGCGTGTGATTTTCGACGGCAGCCGTTTCCTTCTGGATGAAATAGGCGGAGCCGGTGGGTTGTAGGTGTGCGTTCATGTCCTTTTCCTCTCCCGGCTCAGACTAGCTGACGGCCCTTGGCATCGATGGCGTTGGCAACAGCTTCATCCGTCGCCTCATCCGGCAACAGCATCTCGTTATGGGCTTTACCAGATGGGATCATCGGGAAGCAATTGGCGAGATTGGCAACGCGGCAATCGAAGATGACCGGCCTGTTGACCGCAATCATCTCGGCGATCTTGTCGTCCAGTTCCTTCGGATCGTCGCAATACATGCCAACCGCGCCATAGGCTTCCGCCAGTTTGACGAAGTCAGGCATGGCTTCGGTATAGGAGTTGGACAGGCGGTTGCCGTGCAGCAACTGCTGCCACTGCCGCACCATGCCCATATACTGGTTGTTGAGGATGAAAATCTTGACCGGCAGACCGTACTGGATGGCGCAGGACATTTCCTGAATGCACATCTGGATCGAGGCATCACCGGCAATGTCGATAACCAGCGCTTCCGGATGCGCGACCTGAACGCCGATAGCTGCCGGCAGGCCGTATCCCATGGTACCGAGACCGCCCGAAGTCATCCAGTGGTTCGGCTCCT
>NZ_BDLN01000005.1:46621-137849 GCF_001950375.1 Rhizobium sp. TBD182
AGAACTGCGCCGCCCACATCTGGTGCTGGCCAACTTCGGTGGTGATGAAGGTCTCGCGCCCCTTCGATGCCTCGTAAAGACGCTGCAATGCATATTGCGGCATGATGACATCGTTGGAATTTTTGTAGGCAAAGGAGTTGCGGGCGCGCCAGCGCTCGATCTGCAGCCACCAGTCCGCGGTCTGCGCTTTTTCCGGCTTCTTAGGCAAAGCGCGCCACAGGCGAACCATATCTTCCAGAACATGGCTGACGTCGCCAATGATCGGAACGTCGACGCGCACGGTCTTGTTGATCGAAGACGGATCGATATCGACGTGAATCTTCTTGGAATTCGGCGAAAACGCATTCAGGCGCCCGGTAATACGGTCGTCGAAACGTGCGCCGATGCAGACCAGCACGTCGCAATCATGCATTGTCATATTGGCTTCGTATGAACCGTGCATGCCCAGCATGCCGAGCCAGTTCTTGCCGGAAGCCGGATAGGCGCCGAGACCCATCAGCGTCGAGGTGATCGGGAAACCGGTCAGCTCTACCAGTTCGCGCAGCAGCCGTGTCGCTTCCGGGCCGGAGTTGATGACGCCACCACCGGTGTAGAAAACCGGCTTCTTTGCCTTAGACATCAATTCGATGGCCGCGTGAATGGCGTTGAGATCGCCCTGAACCTTCGGCTTGTAGCTCTTCTGCTGAATGGCGGCGGAAGGCGGCGTATAGGTGCCGGTGGCGAACTGGATGTCCTTCGGAATATCGACGACGACGGGGCCGGGACGACCGGTCTGTGCGATGCGGAAGGCCTCATGGATGATGCCCGCCAGTTCGTTGACGTCCTTTACCAGCCAGTTGTGCTTGGTGCAGGGGCGCGTAATGCCGACGGTATCGCATTCCTGAAATGCGTCGGAGCCGATCAGCGATGTCGGAACCTGGCCAGAAAGGCAGACGAGCGGAATGGAATCCATCAGCGCATCCTGCAGCGGGGTGACCGCATTGGTGGCGCCGGGACCGGAGGTAACGAGCATGACACCGACCTTGCCGGTGGAGCGGGCATAACCTTCGGCAGCATGGCCGGCACCCTGCTCGTGACGTACGAGAATATGCTGAATGTCTTCCTGCTGGAAAATCTCGTCGTAGATCGGAAGCACGGCACCACCAGGATAACCGAAGATGTGCTCGACGCCGTTGTCCTTCAGCGCCTTCAGAACAATCTCCGCACCTGTCATGCTATTGCTGTTTTCCGTATTATCCTTATCCGTCATTGCCTGTTTCCATCCCGCTTTGGCTTTGGATATCGAGGAGCCCGAGGGCCTGTTTGAAGACATAAAAAAAGGCCCCTAGAGGAGCCTCGTTCAGCGCATGGGTGCTTTCGCCGGATGGTTACACCATCCTGCCCATGCGCCGTCCCACCACGATAAGTACGTTAAGATTTTTCATGGGCCGGAGTGTTAGCCAGAAAAGCGCCAGTCGTCAACGCATATTGCGGAAAAAATCGGCGTCGGCTTCTTTTATTACCCTTAAGGCGCCAGGGACGAAATTTTCGAACGCAACAGATACACAGGTTGTTAAATATAATCTTTTACAATCAAGGATGCAGATAATGCCCGAACCACCGCGATCATCCGCATGTACCGGGATAAGACGTGAATAGTGACGAGTTTCATAGAGCGTCCCGCATGGACGAAAACGAACGGCGATCCGGCCAGCAGCCGGCTAACCGCATGCTCGGCCGCGTCATCGCCTGTGATGGCGCCCATGCGACAATCGCCGCAGAAACGGAAATCGGCTCAACCGATGTCGCGCAGCTCTGGTCCGTCGGACGCCTGATCTCGATCGAAATGGGAACGAGCCGTGTCGCCGCACTGGTATATGCCATGCGCACGGGCGAAGAACACTGGTCGTCGGACAAGCCGAACCGGCTGCTGATCGACGTGGAACTCGTTGGCGAAGTCTACCGCACCGAAGATGGCAGCGAACGTTTTTCCACCGGCATTTCCCGTTACCCCTACCTGGGCGGGGTCGCGCATCGCATCCGCACGGGAGACCTTTCCAAGATCTATGACAGCGGCAAGCGAGACACATGCGTCATTGGTAAGCTGACGCAGGACGACACGATTGGCGCGGCCATCAACATCCAGCAGATGCTGGCGAAACATTTCGCCGTCGTCGGCTCGACGGGCGTGGGCAAAACCACCGCAGTCTCCCTTCTTCTGAACAAGGCGATCGAGACTGACCCGAAGCTGCGTGTCCTCATTCTCGATCCGCACAATGAATTTGCGGCCGCCTTTCCCGATCATTCTGTCGTCATCGACACCGACACGCTCGACCTTCCCTTCTGGCTGATGCGCCTCGAAGAATTCGCGGAAGTGATTTTCCGCGGACGCAAGCCCGTACCGGAAGAGATGGATGTCCTTCGCGACATCATTCCGGAAGCGAAAAAGGCATTTCGCGGCACAGATGGCTCCGCCGTTCGCCGCACGTCCGACAAGAGCGCGATCACGCCGGATACGCCGGTACCTTACCGCATGGCCGATATTCTCGCCCTCATCGACGAGCGCATCGGGCGGCTGGAAGGGCGCGGCGAAAAGCCGACCCTGCGATCCCTCAAGGGCCGCATCCTCTCGGCCATCAACGATACGCGCTATAACTTCATGTTCTCCAGCAATACGATCAGTGACACCATTCTGGAAACGGTGGCGCATATCTTCCGTATTCCAGGAGAAGGTAAGCCGATTTCGGTTTTCCAGCTGTCCGGTATCCCCTCGGAAGTGGTGAACTCGGTCGTCTCCGTCCTTTGCCGCATGTCCTTCGAACTCGCGGTGCTGGCGCGCGGCTCGCTGCATATGCTTGTCGTCTGCGAAGAAGCGCACCGTTATGTTCCGGCAGACCCTGAGCGCGGATTTTTCCCGACCCGGCAGGCGATCGCGCAGATCGCCAAGGAAGGCCGCAAATACGGTATTTCGCTTGGCGTCATCAGCCAGCGTCCGAGTGAGCTGGACCAGACCATCCTGTCGCAATGCTCGACCGTTTTTGCCATGCGGCTGACGAACGAGATCGACCAGAAGATCATTCTGTCCGCCGTACCGAACGCCTCAACCTCGACCACCAGTTTCCTCTCGTCCATCGGCAATGGCGAGGCAATCGCCTTTGGCGAGGCGGTGGGCGTACCGATGCGCATGCGCTTCGACCGCGTCTCCACGGCAAAATTGCCGAAGGCGAACGGCGCAGTCAGCCATACGCCCCACGAAACGCCTGATACAGTCGATCTGAACACCATCGTCAGCCGCATGCGCGCGGTAGCCAAGCCGGTCATCACCGGCTTCCAGCAAAGCGTCGAAGCGGCCTTCTCCGATATGCAGGAACCGATGTCCGCTCCCAGAGAGGCGGACGACGGCGATCGCTGGAAACGCGAACTGGGGACGGCGGCGACAGAGGGATACGAACCCTACCGCCCCGACATGCTGCCCGGACGCACAACCCTCGCGCCACAGTCGCCCGCAACGGCAACGGATACCAGCGCTGTCAACGAATTGCGCAAAGTCGGCTTCCAGATGCAGGCACAGAGTGGCCCGCCTCCATCAGAGACACGTCCTTCGCTGCGGGAGAGCCTGATGAAAAAGCCGCTAGGCAGCCTTTACCGCAAGGACTGAGCGCGGCCCCTACGGCTGGATACGTGCCCAGTCCGGCCCCATCTGGTTGCGGAACCAGGTCATCTGCCGCTTGGCATATTGGCGGGTCGCGGCCGCCGATTTTTCGATGACCTCTGCCTCACTCATACCGCCAGCCAGCATATCGGCGATCTGGGAAACGCCGATCGCCTTCATCGCTGTGGCATCAGGCGCAAGGTTCAGGGCGAGAAGAGCTTTCACCTCTTCCACAGCACCACTCTCCATCATGGTTTCGAACCGCCGATTGATGCGGTCGTGCAGCACGGGCCGTTCCGGCAGGACCACGAATTTCTCCGCTCGGTCCGGATCAACTATCATCGGACCACTGGCTTTTTGGAACTCCATGATCGACTTTCCGGTCGCCTCCATAACTTCCAGCGCCCGAACGATCCGCTGGCCGTCCCCCGGCTGAAGCCCCTGCGCCATCAAGGGATCGCACCGCGACAGTTCCGCGTGCAGGACCGTTGACCCCTCTTCGATCAGCCGGGCGCGCAGCCTCTCGCGTATGTCGTCAGGAATGGCGGGCATATCGGACAAGCCGCCCGTCAGTGCCTTGAAGTAAAGCCCCGTACCGCCAACGATGACCGGAAAACGCTGCTGCCTGCGCAAATCCACAAGCAGGGCGGAAATGTCCCGCAGCCATTCACCCGTTGAATAGGAACTGCTTGCCGGCACATGGCCGTATAGCAGATGTGGCACGCCTGCCATTTCTTCGTCGGATGGCCGGGCGGTCAGCACCCGCAGCGTGTCATAAACCTGCATGCTGTCGGCATTGATCACGACACCGTTCCGCTCCCGCGCCATACGAAGCGCAAGCGCGGACTTGCCGCTTGCCGTCGGGCCGGTTATCAGGATCGCATCAAAATTCTCATCAAGGTTTTTCATCATGGCTTTCGTTGCCACGCTTATCGCCAATCCGTCAAATCCTGTTCTGACACCGGCCCTCGGCGAAGCGGCCGCCAATGCCGTAAACGCATCCGGTCTCTACTGGCTGGCCGATGGCATCGCCTGCGATATTGCCCTGCCCTCTCGCACCGATGCCGAACAGGCACGTGACGCGATTGCCGGCGTGCTTTCGGGCCAGCCGATCGATATCGTCGTTCAGGAACAGGACAAGCGCCGCAAGAAGCTTCTGATCGCCGATATGGATTCGACCATGATCGGTCAGGAATGCATCGACGAGCTAGCCGCCGAAGTGGGATTGAAGGACAAGGTTTCCACGATTACCGCCCGCGCCATGAATGGCGAAATCGCTTTTGAGCCGGCGCTCCGCGAGCGCGTGGCGCTGCTGAAGGGCCTGCCGGTCTCCGTCATCGATGACGTCATCGAAAAGCGCATCACGCTGACATCAGGCGGCAAGGAGCTGATCGCCACCATGAAGGCGAAAGGCTACTATACCGCCCTCGTTTCCGGCGGTTTCACGGTCTTCACCGGCCGGGTGGCGGCGATGCTGGGGTTTGATGAGAACCGCGCCAATCTTCTCGGCGAGGCCGATGGCCAGTTGGATGGCACCGTTGCCGAACCGATCCTCGGCAAACAGGCCAAGGTGGATGCGCTGAACGATATCGCCGCAAAGCTCGGCATCTCGCCGGACGAGGCAATGGCGGTCGGCGATGGCGCCAACGATCTCGGCATGCTGCATCTGGCCGGCGCGGGCGTTGCCCTGCACGCCAAGCCCGCCGTCGCCGCCGAGGCGCAGATGCGCATCGACCATGGCGACCTGACCGCACTCCTTTACATTCAGGGTTACCGCAAGACGGATTTTGTCGTTCCATGATCATCCGCGAAACATCAAGGCTCATTCTGCGCGAGTGGAAGGAGAGCGACCGCAATCTGTTCCGCGAAATCAACGCCGACGAAAAGGTCATGGAATTTTTTCCCTTCCGCCGCAGCCATGCGGAAGCGGATGCGGTTCTCGAAACCATCAACGGCATGATCCGCGGCAGCGGTTACGGCTTCTACGCCATGGAACTGCGCGAAACCGGCGAGGTTATGGGATTTTGCGGCATATCGCCGGTCATGAACCTCGATCCGCCCTTTCCGCTCGGAACCATGGAAATCGGCTGGCGGCTCGCCACCCGTTTCTGGGGTCACGGCTATGTCACCGAGGCCGCGCAATCGCTGCTCGTCATGGCTTTTGACGAAAAGGAAACGCCGGAAATCGTCTCCTTTGCCGTCCATGACAACCAGCGTTCGACGCGGGTGATGGAACGTATCGGCCTCAAGCGTGACCCGTCACGAGACTTCGACCACCCGCGCGTCCCGGAAGACACCCATCCGCATCTGCGCCCGCATGTGACCTATGCGCTGACGCTTGCGGAGTGGCGGGAACGACGGGCACAGTAGCGCCCTCGCCCGCCAGTTCGGCAATTATTTCACAGCCGCATTTCCGCCGTCGGCAAACAGGGCCGATCCGGCAACGAAGCTCGACATCGGGCTGGAGAGGAAAAGGGCGGCCTGCGCCAGTTCCTCCGGTTCCGCAATGCGCTTCATCGCATGCAGCCCTGCAGCCCACTCCTTCTGGGCCGCATCTCCCGCCATCGGCGTATCGACTCCGCCGGGAAGCAGCGCATTGGCGCGAATTCCCTTGAAGGCGTAGTCGGCAGTAATGCCCTTCACCAGCCCCATCAGCGCCGCCTTGGCGGTGCCATAGGCTGCCATGCCGAGTATGCCGGCGCTGGTGCCGACGAAGCTGGAGATGAAGACGACCGAACCTCCTCCCCGCTTCAACATCGCAGGGATCTGGCTGCGCACGCCGAGAAATGCGGAAGTGAGGTTGGCGGTGATCACGTGATCCCATTCCTCTACCGAAATCTCCGCAAGCGGTTTTGTTGCCCCAACGGCACCGGCATTGTTGACGGCGATATCGAGACCGCCAAAGACGGTCGTGGCCGCATCCGTCAGACGGGCATGGGTTTCCGCAACTGTGACGTCACCCGCCACGGGGTGAACGCGACCGCCGGCCTGGCGAATGGCGGAAGCCACGTCCTCGAGTGCTTTGGCACCACGCGCGTTGATAATGACGGCCGCGCCCTGTTCGGCAAACAGCCTTGCCGTCGCCCGGCCGATGCCGGATGACGCGCCAGTGATGATCGCAACCTTGTTTTCCAATAATTTCATATCCTTGGCCTCCTTTGCCGGAGACCGAGGAATAGAGAGCAAGCCAAACTACAGCCACCCGATTCCTGCCGAACCGGGCGAAAGAAGCTTTACTCCAGCGGCAGCGCCACGACGCGTAGATTGCCCTGTGCATCGGCGACCATCATATGCGCATTCTTGCGACCCTCGGATTTCAGGCCGTTGACACGCACAAGCACGTCGCCCGGAACCTCCATGAAGTCCTGTCCGACCTCGACGATGACATCACCCGCCTTCATGCCCTTCTGTTCGGCCGGCGAACCCTGATCGACGCTGGCGACAAGCACGCCTTCGACGCTTTCGGCAATGCCCTTCTCCGTCCGCAACTCGTTGCTCAGCACTACGAGGTTCATGCCGAGCACGCGCTGCGGCGCTTCGCGCACCTCCGGCGTCTGGTCCTGCGCCTGATCGTCGGAACCGCCCTTGTCATCAGGCACGACCATGCCGCCGTCACCGTCCTCGGCCTGCGGATCGTCGGTTGCGGCCTTTTCATCGGGCGCATCCTGCAACTGGCCAAGCTTTACCTTGACGGTCTCTTCCTTTCCGTCACGGAAGACCACGACATCGACTTCCTTGCCGACCGGGCTTTCCGCCACGATCCTCAAGAGGTCACGCATCTCGTGAATATCCTTGCCGTCGAATTTCAGCACGATATCGCCGGCCTGGATCGGGCCGTTTTCCACCGGGCCACCCTTGGCCACGCCGGAAATCAAGGCACCCTTTGCCGCTTCCATGCCAAGGCTTGCGGCCACGTCGTCGGTAACCGGCTGGACGCGCACGCCGAGCCAGCCACGGCGGGTTTCGCCGAATTGGATGAGCTGCTCGACGATATTCTGGGCAAGTTCCGTCGGAACCGCGAAACCGATGCCGATCGAACCGCCACTCGGCGAAATGATCGCCGTATTGATGCCGATCACCTCACCCTTCATGTTGAAGAGCGGACCGCCGGAATTGCCCTTGTTGATTGCCGCATCCGTCTGGATGAAGTTGTCATAGGGGCCGGCATTGATGTTGCGCCCGCGCGCGGAAACGACACCGACAGTCAGCGATCCACCAAGGCCGAAGGGATTGCCAACGGCCATGACCCAGTCACCGATGCGCATGCTGCGCGAATCGCCGAACTTGACTGCCTTCAGCGGAGCCTTCGGCTCTACCTTCAAAACGGAAAGATCGGTCTTGGTATCAGTGCCGACCAGCGTTGCCTTCAGCTTCGAACCATTCGGGAAAATCACCTCGATGGCGTCTGCGCCCTCAATGACGTGATTGTTGGTGACGATGTAGCCAGCCGGATCGATAACGAAGCCGGATCCCAGCGAACTGACCTTGTCGCCGCCTTCCGGTTTCTGGTTGTCGAAATAATCCTTGAAGAACTCCTGGAAAGGCGAACCTTCCGGCAGTTTCGGCGGCACAGGCCCTTTGCCCTCGGTCTTGACGTTCTGCGACGTCGAAATATTCACCACCGCATCAAGAAGCGGTGCGGCAAGATCGGCGACCGATGCCGGCCCATGGCTCTGCGCCCATGCCGCAACCGGTGCCGAAAGGCTACCCGCCACAAGTGCGAAGCCCGCGACTGCGGCAATTCTGCTGCGAAAAGGCGAAAGAAGGGTCACGGCCATAAGCGTCCTCGCGTTTCAAATCGTCATTCCCTGCATATATCGTCAAAGCATAAGGCGGAATGATGAAGTGTAAAAATACCTTTTCGTGAACAGCACCGGCTGCCTTGCTCACTGCCTACAGCATCGGCGCGAAAACGGATATCCCTTTCCGGGCGCGAGACAACAGGATTTTGCCCCTTTCCGCTTTGCTGCCACCCAGCCATTCGCTCAAAAAGAAAGGGCCGGTTAAAACCGGCCCCTCCAAAATCATTCGATCCGTTATCAATTTGCCGGCGGTGCGGCAGGTGCGGCCGGAGCCGTGGATGGAGCACCGTTGATGTCGTTGAAATAACGGAAGAAGGTCGAGTCGGGAGACAGGACAAGCGTCGTGCCGGTTCCAGACAGCGCGCTGGAATAGGCCGCCATGGAACGATAGAACTCGAAGAAGCTCGGGTCGCGCTGGAAAGCTTCGCCGAAGACCCGGTTACGCTCCGCATCGCCTTCACCGCGCAGGACTTCGGACTGACGCTGGGCATCGGATTCGAATTCCACGACCTGACGGTCGGCAATAGCGCGACGACGCTGTGCCGCCTCGTTACCGCGGGCGCGGATCAGTTCGGCTTCGGCCAGACGTTCCGACTTCATACGCTCGAAGGTCTGCTGCGAGACTTCCTGCGTGAGATCGGTGCGGCGGATACGGACATCCACGATGCTGACGCCAAGCGATTCCGCATCGGGACGCAGATCGTCACGTACTTCCTGCATCATCGATGCGCGCGCATCCGAAAGCGCCGATTCGAAGCCGCGAAGACCGTAGACCCGGCGCAACGACGCGTCGAGACGAGTGCGTAGACGCGATTCCGCCGACATCTGGTCACCGGAGACCGTCTGCCGGAAGCGGCGGGCATCCGTGATGCGATAGACCACGAAGGCATCGACCTCGTAGAACTTGCCGCCGGAAACCTGAACACGGATGTTGTCGTGATCGAAGCGCAGCGCCCGGTTCTCGATATATTGCACCCGATCGGCATCCATGAAGGCGAAGGGCAGCTTGAAATAGAGGCCCGGCGCCGTTTTCACGTCCTGGATCTGACCGAAGCGCACAACGATGGCCTGCTGGCGCTCGGTGACGACGAAGATCGACGAATAGGCCAGGAAAAGCACGGCGGCGAGACCGACGAGAACGGCCGTAAGACGGTTGCTCATATCAGTTGCCTCCCTGCTGTGCCGCGCCCGGATTGCCGCGCATGATCTCGTTCAGAGGCAGATAAGGCACCACACCCTGTTTCTCGTCGATGATGACCTTGTTGGAACCCTTCAGGACCTGTTCCATCGTTTCCAGGAACATGCGCTGGCGGGTCACGTCAGGTGCCGTGCGATATTGATCGTAGATGGAAATGAAGCGCTGTGCCTCACCCTCTGCCTCGTTGACAACACGAGATTTGTAGGCGTTCGCCTCTTCGATGATCTGTGCTGCCTGACCACGTGCGGCACCCAGCTTCTGGTTGGCGTACTGGTTGGCTTCCTGCACGAAGCGGTCCTCGTCCTGCTCGGCACGCTGCACTTCGTCGAAGGCGTCGGCCACTTCGCGCGGCGGCGCCGCGTCTTCGATGGCGACAGCATTGATGGAGATGCCGGCCCCGTATCCGTCCATGGTGGACTGGATGATGGTGCGCACATCCGCCGCGATCGCCTGACGGTTATCACGGAAAATGTCCTGTGCGGGACGACGGCCGACGATTTCGCGCATCGCGCTTTCGGAAACCTGCTGCAAGGTCTCAGCCGGGCTGTCGACGTTGAAGAGGTAGGATTTCGGATCGGAAACCGTATAGAGCACCGAGAACTGCACGTTGACGATATTCTGGTCACCGGTCAGCATCACGCCGTTCGCGGAAGAAGACGAAGCGCGCGAACCGATATTCTGCTGCTGTTCGGTCACCTTGACGATTTCAACCGTCTCGATCGGCCACAGATGGAAATGCAGGCCGGGCATCGAAATCTCATCCTTCGGACGCCCGAAACGCAGCTCCACGCCGCGCTCGTCCGGCTGGACGGTGTAGATGGACTGAATGCCGAGGAAAACCAGAACGACGAGAGCGACGATCGCAATCGCGCCGCCATTAAACCCGCCCGGCAGGACATTCTTGAAGCGGTCCTGGCTGCGCCGGATGATCTCTTCCAGATCGGGCGGGCCGCCATTGCCGCCGCCACCGCCGCGAGGCCGGTTAGGTCCCTGCCCCCATGGGCCGCCACCGCCGCCCTGGTTGTTTCCGCCACCACCGCCGCCGCCCCAAGGGCCGCCGCCGCCATTCTGATTGCTCCAGGGCATCAATACCTCTTTATAAAAGCCTCTCCCGATCCCGTTCGAAAGCGATTGCTCGCGTGCGGCGGGAATATGGACCCGTTATAAGAAGGAGAAGCGTGCGTTTCAACGCAGAGGTGGTAACTAAATACCCAATCAGGGTAAATAGTTCACTTTGACGCGGCTCTGCGCAAATAAGTGGTGAACAGAACCGGATAATTGTCCTTTTCCCCGGCGGGAACGGCATTTTCCTCGATTTTTTCAAAGACGGCGGGATCGATTTCCGGAAAAAAAGTGTCGCCATCAAGCTTTACGGCCACATGGGTGACGGAAAGTTGATCGGCAAACGGCATGGCCTGACGGTAGATTTCCCCGCCACCGGCAACGAAAACCTCGTCCACACCCAGTTCCGCAGCCTTGCTTTTGCCAAGCGCGAGGGCGTCTTCAAGCGACGACACGACATCCACGCCATCAGGCCTGTAATCGGCATTGCGGCTGACGATGATGTGCGGCCGGCCCGGCAATGGACGCTCGCCCACCGAGAGAAATGTCTTCCTGCCCATGATGAGCGGTTTGCCCATCGTCATCGCCTTGAAGCGCTTTAGGTCAGTGGAAAGCTTCCAAGGCATATCGAGGTCGCGGCCGATAACGCCGTTTTCCGACACCGCGACGATGATGGTGATGCGCGGCTCGCTCATACCGCGATCGGTGCCTTGATGGTTGAATCCGCCTCGTAGTTCTCCAGCGTAAAGTCTTCGAACTTAAAGGAGAAGAGGTCTCGTACATCCGGGTTGAGGCGCATCGTCGGCAGGGCCTTGGGGGTCCGCGTCATCTGCAATTTCGCCTGCTCGAAATGGTTGGCGTAGATATGCGCGTCACCAAGCGTATGGACGAAATCGCCGGGCTTCAGCCCCGTGACCTGCGCCACCATCAGCGTCAGAAGTGCGTAGGAAGCAATATTGAAAGGCACGCCGAGGAAAATATCGGCCGAGCGCTGGTAAAGCTGGCAGGACAGCTTTCCATCCGAAACATAGAACTGGAACAGGCAATGGCAGGGCGGCAGCGCCATCTCGTCCACCAGCGCCGGGTTCCAGGCCGAAACGATGTGGCGGCGGGAATTGGGATTGGTTTTGAGGGCCTCGATCAAAAGCGCGATCTGGTCGATGTGGCGGCCGTCGGGCGCCGGCCAGGAGCGCCACTGTGCGCCATATACGGGACCCAGATCACCATTTTCATCGGCCCATTCGTCCCATATGGAAACGCCGTTTTCCTTGAGATAGGCGATATTGGTATCGCCCTTCAGGAACCACAGGAGTTCATGGATGATCGAGCGCAGATGCAGCTTCTTGGTAGTGAGAACCGGAAAACCTTCCGCAAGATCGAAACGCATCTGGTAACCGAAGACCGAACGCGTACCCGTGCCGGTGCGATCTCCGCGGTCGGAGCCGGTATCCATCACATGCCGGAGAAGATCGAGATATTGTTTCATGTGTTCTGCCGCCGATTCCCTGATATCAAGGGAATATAATAACACAGGGCGACAGAACCAATCACCAGCGGGTCGCTTATCCCCGCGAAAAAATCAGAGCGACTGGAGTTTGCCCAGTTCCTTGGCCACCAGATAATAAAACGTCACACGCGACTTGGAGCGGTCTGCGGCCATGGCCTTGGCGGTTGCATCGATCGCCTTGTCGGCGCTGTCATCGGTCACGCCAAGCTTCTTGCCGCACCAGTTCGCCTTCACACGTGCAAGCTCTTCCGGATCGGAAGCGGACACCAACGATGAATCCCGGTTGCGCAGGGCAATGCCGAGATGTTTGACGATCTTGCCGACAATCGCTTCGTCGGCTGCTGCGTCGTATTTCTTCACATCTGCGAGATAGTCAGTCATGTCCACTCCTTCGTGTGTCCCCGGCCCGGTGTTGCTTGTGGTGACCGGTTGTAGGGAGAATGTGTCAGCAATCCCTCGTCGTCAAGAATTGTCTAAATTGTGGGCGGCAAACACGAAATCTTTTCATGGAATTGTCATCGGCCCCTTTTCTCGGCCAAGGGAAACGCCTATATGAACCTTGCCGGGGCAACCCGGCTATGGCGATAAACGGTCGGTGTAATAAACCTATTGGACCCGGGGGCGGTACCCGGCGCCTCCACCAAAAACCGGCGGCTTTTGAAGATGAAGGCCGGCTTTTGATGGGGGCGAAATAGGATCGACAAGGGCGTAAAGATCGAACTTTTGCTCGGCATGATACCGCCGTTATCGGGTCACAAGTGTAGTTGCAAATGACAACAACGCTAAGGAATACGCTCTCGCTGCCTAATGGCGGTGCGGGAATTCCGCTCTAAAGTCCTCACGGTTAGCCCCGTGAGGCGGGGTTCGGAGGTACCTGGCAACAGAAACCTCCACCTTCTCCATTTTGCCTGAATTGGTTATATGATAGCTGACTTGCACACAGCATCGGCTTTTCCGTTGCTGCCGTTCAGGACATTGCGTATACTTGGGTAATGCGTAGCCGCCAGGATCGAAATTGATCCCGGCTTGCGGATTACGCAAAGATTCAAAGTGTTACAGCGTCCTTGGCGCACTTGGTGCGCAGCGCTTTAAAAGACGTTCGAATAAGGGAAAGACAGGACCGCATGGGGCAGGATCATATCCGTTACGACATTCTCGCACAGGATGCCCTTCGCGGCGTTATTCGCAAAGTTTTGGGTGAAGTGGCCGCAACCGGCCGCCTGCCCGGCGACCACCATTTCTTCATAACATTTCTGACCGGCGCGCCCGGTGTGCGGATTTCGCAGCACCTCAAGTCCAAATATGCCGAGCAGATGACCATCGTCATCCAGCATCAGTTCTGGGACCTGAAAGTGACGGAGATCGGCTTCGAAATCGGCCTGTCCTTCTCGGATACGCCGGAAAAGCTGGTTGTTCCCTATAACGCCATCAGAGGTTTCTACGATCCTTCGGTCAATTTCGAGCTTGAGTTCGATGTGCCCCTGGCAGACGAGGAAGAGCTGGAAGAGGCCGAAATCACCGCCTATCCCGTTTCCCATGAGGCAAAGCCGGCTACAACGTCCGAGACGCCCAAGTCCGGCGAGGAAAAGAAGGAAGGCTCTGTCGTTTCTCTGGATGCCTTCCGCAAGAAGCAATAACGGCTTTTTGCCCGACCGCGCGAAGCTCAAGGAGACATATCCGCATGGCCGCCGATATCGTCAATCTGCGTCAGTTCCGGAAGCAGAAAGCCCGTAGCGAAAAAGAAAAACAGGCGGATCAGAACCGCCTGTATTTCGGTCGCACCAAAGCGGAAAAAAACCTCACATCGGCCCTAAACGAAAAAGCCGAAAAGGCGCTCGATCAGGGGCGGCTTGAAAAGGACGACGACAGGACCGACAGGGATTGAAGAGCCGGCCTGCCCGGGCAAGCTTTCGGAAGACCGGAAAAAACACCGCTAAAAAGAGGCTTGCAGGCGCGACATGATTCAGATTCCCAACCGGACCAGCCGGAGAGATTGATCTGATGATCCGCAAGCACTCCACGACATTGCACGGCCACCGCACCAGCATTTCACTCGAGGATGCCTTTTGGGACGAGCTTAAAATCATCGCCGAAAAGCGCAAGATCAGTTTCGCCGCCCTGCTTGCGGAAATAGACGACAACCGGCCAGCCGACAGCAATCTGTCCTCATCCCTTCGGGTCCATGTACTGAATTGGCTGAAGAGCAGGTGAGCTTGCTGCAAGGTGGCATCGAAAGATGACACTGCAGCGGCGCGCATATGCGCCGGCTCATATCCAGCCATTCTCCGACTACAAACATTCTTGCCGAAAACTCATAATGTCGTGAAAGCATTCATTAAACATTAGCGCGCTAATTTGTACTGCAAGGCGCTTCAGTACTGCGTAGCCTTGCTTCCAGATTTTGTTTTTCAAGCTTTTCCTTTTCATCCGCACGCCACGAGGCGACCCATGGTTTCCGCCGCTTCGGGAACGAGCATCGCTGTTTCCGTCCTCTCCTCTTCATCCACCTCGTCTTCAAGCGTTGCCGAACTGAAATCGCAGATTGCCGAAAAGCAGTCAGAACTCGCCCAGACCTCCGAAGCGAAAGCACAGGAAGAACTGAAGAGTACTATTGTATCACTGCAAGCGCAGCTCGAGGCACTCGAAAACAGCTCCGACAAATCGGCTTCCTCAAGCAACAGCGCGGACAAGCCCAGCCTGTCGGGGGAAAGCAGCAGGATCGGTACCAAGAATTTTGATGCCGACACGCCCTTCGGCGAGCGTGAAGCCTGGATTTAACAGGCTAACGGATAATTTTGGCAAAGTGGTCGAAGCGGCAGCTGTCCGGACCGCGTCAAAATTCGCCCTGAGACACGGGCTCTAACCTCTCCCCAAAACGCGCCGTCGTCGCGGCAAACTTACGGATTGGCCGGAGCGTTTTCGGGCGCCAGTTGCCTGATCGCATCTTCAGTTGGAGGCACCGTCAGGGCCGGCGTTGATTGCCGCTCGGGAACAGGTTGCTGCTGCTGTTGCTGTTGCTGTTGCTGTTGCTGCTGCTGCTGCAACCGCTCCTGCTGTTCCTTTTCCTGCCGCAGACGCTCCTCTGCCGCCGCCTTAAGGCGCGCCTCCTCTTCGGCCTTGGCCTTGGCTTCCGCCTCCACCCGTTCCTTTTCAGCCTGACGTTCAGCCGCCTGAGAACGATAAAGCGCCGTTTCACGACGCAGGCGCTGCTTTTCAAGAACGCTGGCCTGCATGGCCTCGACGCGACGGCGTTCCTTTTCGAAAGCCCGGAGTGACAGATAATTGCCGAGCGCCGAAACGTCAGTCGTCAAAGCCGGTGCGGCGAGCGGACCGTTATAGTTGAGACGCAGCGACGGTTCGGCGCCGGCAACCACTTCGGTGCCGGGATTGAAGATAAGATCGAGATCGCCATTCACGGTCGATGCTGCAATATCGACCGTCGCATCTCCGGTAAGCGTCACTGGATCGATCCCGGCGCGCAAATTCTGGAAGTGCAGCGCGCCGCCATTCAGGGTGAATGGGAGGGCTACGTTGCCGAGCGGTATTTCGCCCTGCCACAGGCTCTGATCCACCAGCGGCCGAACCTTCGGCGCGTCGATCGGCTGCTGCAAGCCTTCCGCCGCCTGCAGGATCGGCGGAAAGGCACCAGGATTAAGCCCTTTGAGCACAAGCCCGCTGGCACGCACTTCCCCCGAGCCACCTGCCGATTTCAAAATTTCACCAACGCTTTTGCCCGTCGATTCGGCGGTCAGATCGATCGCCACCCGGCCCGTCGCGACCGGGCCGTTGGCGTTCGCCCACAATATCGACTCGGGATTGGCGTCGTTCACCGCAATCTTGGTGCGGAAAATGCCCGCTCCCTCGCCTGTGGACATGGCAAGCCGCCCGGTCAGCTTTCCGCCCATGAAGGTGCCGGCGATATCATCAAGCGCGAGATTGCCATCATCATGCGTGATCTTGGTCGACAAACCCGTGACCGTGCCGAAGGGACCGGTCTCGAAGCTCTCCGCTTTCAGCGACAGCGAGGCCTTGAGTTGCGGGAAAGCCGGCATGGCCAGGGGCTTGGCGTTGAGCGTGCCCGTCTCCGGGTCGATCACCGGTCCGTAGATCGCATCTCCGAGCCAGGCAAGATCGACGGTCCGAAGGGCAAGATCACCGGTGACGGAATGGGGGGCCGCGCGCTGGAACGCCAGACTGCCCGAGAAGGGGTTGCCGCCCGCCTGCCCGCCGAGGGCGGAAAACGCAATCTTCTGCGCATCCACCGCCATTTTTCCGTTCGCCTTCAGCGCCATGCCACCACCAAGCTGCGGCAGGCCAACGGCGTTCATGATGAGATAGGGCTCTATATCAGCGCTTTCGAGCGCCAGATCCGCACTACCCTCGCCGAAATTGGCGGCGGCAACGGCAAAGGATCCGATCATCGAGAAATGCGTGCGCTCCGTCGAGAAACGGATATCGGTCTGGACGGGAGAACCGAGCGTGCCGTTGAGCTTGACGGAAAGTAGCCCTTCCCCGTCGGCATCGAACGGCAGAGGATCAAGCCCTGCCTGCCCGAACAGGATCGCCGTCGACTGGTTTTTCAAAACCCCTTCCAGCGACATCGCCGTATCATCGGTGATGGACAGGAAATCCGGCATCTTGGCCACGGCCGACAGACGGCTGCCGTTGACTGTGCCGGAAACGGCGACATTGGCGCCGCCATTTTCGCTGTTGACCGAAACATCCATGGCAAGGTCGGAATTGGCGTACCACGGCGAACTCGCCGCCAGACGGCTGAGGAACGGATGACCAGGCAATTTCTGCTGCAGCATAGCGAAGAACGGCTGCATGTCCGTCGCATGCAGGTTCACCGTGCCCTTGCCCGCATATTTCAGCAACGACCCCTGCAACTGCCCTTTCGCCTTGACTTCGGCACCGGCGATATCGCCAGCCGTCATCTTTTCAAGCGAGAGAACGCCGCCCGCCATGGTGAAGGCGGTTTCCACATGATTTGCAGTCACACCGGCCATGTTGAACCGGTCGGCCTTGAACTTGGCGTCGATGCGATGGTCGAGAACAGAACTTCCGACCTGATCGCCGAGCGCCAGGCTGCCAAGCGCCTTCAGGGCGTCGAGATCGATCTCGTTACCGGCAAGATCGATCGAAAGATTGGAGGCCTTGCCGTCAGAGCGCCGTTCCAGCTTCCCCTTCAGAGAGGCATCGCCAATGGCAAGCTCGAGATTGTCGAAACGCTGGTTCAGCGTCGTCAACGAGACGTCGGCGGAAAAACCGGCGGCATTGAGCTGGCGGATCGCCGGATCGACAGAACCGGAAAGCCAGTTTGCCAGCCCGGATGGCTGGTTGGAGGCAACGAGCAGATTGCCGTTGAAAGCGGGACCATCCAGCAGCGTCAGGGAACCTTTGGCTTCCAGCTGCGTCCTGCCGGGCAGCGTTGCCACGGCGTTAACCACCTGCCAGCCGCTGCCATCAGGGCGCACGTCCAGCCGGATGTCACGAATGGTCGTGTCGTCGGAAACCAGCGCCGGTAGGCTGATGCTGGCCTTGCCCGGGACCGGCGGAACCGGAATGCGGGCGACCATGGCGGCAAATGCCTCGATGCGCTGGCGCACGGAGGCGGTGGGCTGGCGCGAGGTCTTGCCGGTCTGCACGACTGGCGGTGCGAAACGATTGACGTCGATCTGCTGGCCATCCGCCGTGAGCAGAAATTCCGGCTTGGCCCCGGTATCCAGCGTTGCCTCGCCGGTCACAACGTAAGGATTTTCGTTGCCGCCGAGCTCCATGCGGTAGCTCGGTATGCGCACGCTTTCATTCGTCAGTTCGAAGCTGCCGCGGGTGCGCGGCGACGAGAACAGCGATTGCCCGGCCTGCTGCTTCTGTTTTTGGTCTTCACGGAAACTGAAGGCGAAGGAACCGCTATAGGCGGGCTTTCCCGCAGTCGCGGCAATCGCACCGTCCAGATCGACCTCGACCGGATGTTCATCCGGCACCACGCGAATCCGCAGGCCCATGCGCCCATTGGCGTAATCCGGCTCGCTGCTCGACAGCGAGAACGAGCCTGGATGCCCGTCAACGGCGGCGCGCCCTTCCGCCTTCCATGGTCCGGCCAGCGAATTGGCGGACATGTCGGCGTTAAGACCCGTCACAACACGGTTGCGGCCGGATTGCTCATCGATGAATTCGATCTGCCCGCCTTCGATCTGCACACTTTCCAGAACCACGGTGCGGGCTGGAATTTCCGCCCGGCTGCCGCGCATCCAGTCCAGAGTGCCGTCCTTCAAAAGCCGGATCTTGGCCTTGGGTTCCTCGATGCGCATGTCGAAGATACGCGCTTCACCGGAAAGGAAAGGCGCCAGCTCGGCATCCATGGAAAAACGCGCCACCTGAATGAGCGGCGATCCGTCCGCATCCGTTCCGGCGCGCACGTCATGCAGCGTCACCGAAGGAAAAGGCAGAAGCCGGGCTTCGACGCGACCGTGCACCACCACCTTCTTGCCCAGAATGCGGCTTGCCTGATCTTCGAAATCGCGGCGGAAATCCGTCCAGTCAACGAAATAGGGAATGAGCAGCGCTGAAAACAGCACCACGGCCAGCAGTCCGCCCAGAAAAACCAGAATACGCCCGAGCACTGAACTGCTTCTCCCTTCGCGAACGCTGCAAACCTATTCTTATTTGCCTTAACGGCAAGCAGCCTTTTGTACCAATCAATTGTGAGAATGATCAGACAAGACGGAACAGTTTGCCTGGATTGAAGATGTTATCCGGGTCGAGCGACGTTTTGATGGCGCGCATCACATCCAGCGCATTTCCCGCTTCTTCGGCCAGAAAACTCATCTTGCCTTGGCCGATGCCGTGTTCTCCGGTGCAGGTGCCGTCCATGGCGATGGCCCGGCGATTGAGACGCGCAACGAAAGCTTCGGTTTTGGCGACACTTTCGGCGTCCTTGCCATCGAACAGGATGAGTACATGGAAATTGCCGTCGCCGGCATGACCGACGATCGGCGCCAGAAAGCCGTTTTCCTTGATATCCCGTTGCGTTTCCACCACGCAGTCCGCCAGCCGCGAAATCGGCACGCAGACATCGGTGGACAAACCGTCGAGATGCGGCGCGAGCGCCCGCGAGGCCCAATAAGCGTCATGCCGGGCCTTCCACAGCTTGTTGCGCTCGGCCGCATCGCTGGTCCAGCGGAAATCGACGCTGCCGCATTCCGCCGCGATCTCTGCAAATTGCTGCGATTGAAGGGCCGCCGTCTCTTCGGTGCCGTGGAACTCCACGAACAGCGTCGGTTTTTCCGCGTAGTTCAGGCCGGAATAGGCATTGCAGGCCCGCACCTGCACTTCATCAAGCAGTTCGATGCGCGCAACCGGAACACCCATCTGGATCGTCATGATAACGGCATCACAGGCCGCCTGAATACTGTCGAAGGTGCAGACGCCACCGGCGATCTTTTCCGGGATGCCCTGCAACCGCAGCGTAACCGAGGTCAGAACCCCAAGCGTGCCCTCGGCGCCGACGAAAAGCCGCGTCAGATCGTAACCGGCCGACGACTTGCGGGCACGGCGAGCAGTGCGGATTTCCTCACCATTGGCAACAACGGCGGTAACGGCCAGCACATTGTCCTTCATCGTGCCGTAACGCACGGCATTGGTGCCGGAGGCTCGCGTCGAGGCCATGCCGCCGATAGAGGCATTGGCACCCGGATCGATCGGAAAGAACAGGCCGGTATCACGCAGATAGACGTTAAGGTCCTCGCGCGTCACACCCGGCTCCACCGTCACGTCAAGATCTTCGGCGTTTACCTCAATGATGCGATTCATCCGGCTGAAATCGATGCATATTCCGCCATCAGGCGCATTGACCTGCCCTTCCAGCGACGACCCCGTACCGAAAGGAATGACCGGCACCTTATAGAGCGCGCAGGCTTTCACCACGGCCTTCACGTCATCGGCGCTCTCGGCAAAAACGACACCGTCGGGCGCCTGCAAGGTCAGATAGGTGGTGGTATGGCCGTGCTGCTCGCGAAACGCCTGCCCAGTCTGGAGCTTGTCACCCAGCTGCTGCTTCAGCGCCGCAAGCACCGACGCGATGCCTTCCTCGTTGCGTTTTCCCGCGACCACATCTTTCAGCGCCATCGTCCATCTCCACCGCAAGATACCGCCGTAACGGACTCGATCCGTTACGAAATTCCGGTGCGTGGTATGGGATAAGGTTGAGGCTTTGTCCAGCCGGTCAGCCGCCCGAACGGTAGGAACAACCTCCTCTCATACGGCCTTCCGCATGCACATACTGCCAGCCCTGAGCAAGCTCCAGCTCGTATACATCCTATACGTGAATTTCTTCATTAATGCTCATAAATGCATACAAATTACAACCGGAATGCGGAGCCGGGCTAGAAACGGGTCCGTATTCAAACATCAGGGTTTCAACATGACTACAATTATAAGTCAGCCCTTTGCAGGATCGAATTATTTTCGACTGCTGACCGAAAACATTCCCGAAAAAAACCGGGCAAGTAGCCCTTCCGGCGCCACGAATGGTGTTGACCCTCTGACCGCACTGCTTGCCTCCAGCGCGGACAACGAAACGGGCGACCTTACCTACGACATGAGAGGCAGGATCGACGGGAGGCCGGAGAAAGGTGCCGACGATGTTGACAAAGCAAAGAACAGCTCAGGCCCCGAGATGGCTATAGACTGGGCAGCAGAAGTTATTCGAACCACCAGCCTCAATGTTTCAGCGGCCTCCAGCACTCGGGATTTGTTGGGGGAGGAATTGCGGTTCGGCCGGGCCATGCATACCCTAGGTGTACGGCCTGAAGACATTGTTCGCAATTTCGTTCCCGAGGGCATGACGAAAGAAAGCGTGTATGACCTAACACCGGAGGCATATCAGGCTGAGCTAAGTAAAGCATACAACAACGCCTCACAGCGCGAACAGAAGGAGAGTTGGGCATACTTCGGCGTCGATTTCGATGCCTATATTGCCGCTGTGGACAACCAGGCCTATGCAGCCATGGGCGTTCCCGGAAGCATACAAACACTTCAAAATGCAATCGATTTTTATAACAGCACACACAAAGTGGAAACGAGTAGCATCGACCCGGAAACTTTAACGGAGAAACAGAAGGCGCTTCTGAAAATGCTCGAAGACACCAATAACTATTGGAAAAAGCGCGCTAAAGACCAACTCGACCAGACGATTTCCAGCCTGTTCAATAGTTATGGCAGAACAGGAAATCTGATCGAAACGGACACGACCGGCAGGGTAAGCGTCGGCACCTTTGAACTATCGTATAAAGGCGTCCAGATTTATCGCCCAAACAGGAGTTAATCAGCTGCCACAATCTGCTCAGCACGTCGCGCTCTCGGGCTTGCCCATAAATTTTTATTCCGCCGCAAGCAGCTGCTTGTCCTCCTCCAGCGCCTTCCGACGCGCAGCAAGTTCCAGTTCGCGGTGGAGGCGGATTTCCTCATCGGCTTGCGGTTTGGCGAAACGGGCAATCAGCAGGTAGGAGACCGGGGTGATGTAAAGCGTCACCAGCGTCGCAAAACCCAGACCGCCAACGATGACCCAGCCGAGCGCGATGCGTGCTTCCGCCCCTGCTCCCTGCGCCAGCACCAGCGGCACGCCGCCCAAAATGGTCGCGATCATTGTCATCATCACCGGGCGCAGGCGAATGCTGGTGGCTTTTTCGATGGCTTCGCGCACGGTGGCGCCCTGGTCACGCAGATGGTTGGCGAATTCCACGATGAGAATGCCGTTCTTCGCCATCACGCCGACCAGAAGCACAAGCCCGATCTGGCTATAGACATTGAGGCTCGATCCGGTGACGAGCAGCGCGATAACCGCGCAGGCAAGACCGAGCGGCACCGTCGACATGATGATGATCGAACTCAGGACACTTTCGAACTGCGCGGCCAGGACCAGGAAGATGATGGCGATGGCAAAACCGAAGGTCAGCAGCATGCCGCTCGAATTCTCCTCAAGCGTCGCCGCCTCGCCGAGCGGCAGAAGGCGGGCGCCGGGCGGCAGGAGGGATTGTGAGAGCTCGTTCACCTTTTCCAAAGCCTGACCGAGCGAAACGCCGTCCTTGAGATTGGCGGTAAAGCCGACGGAGGGAAGCTGCTGCTCGCGGTTCAGCTGCGGCGCCACCGCATTTTCCTTCAGGGTGGCAATGACCGACATCGGCACGATCTTGCCGTCACCTGTTTTCAGGAAGACGTTTTCGAGATCGGTCGGGTCGTTGATCGGCCGGGTGGAGGACAGCAGCCGGACCGGGATTGCATCCCCATCCACGAAGACGTCGACAACCGAACGTCCTTCCAGCAGCGATTGCATGGCGCGTGACAGGCCGGTGATATCAATGCCGAGATCGGAGGCGCGCTCACGGTCGATGGATACGGATAGCTGCGCCTGGTTGGGCTCGTTGTCCAAACGCGGCGTTTCGAACAGGCCGCTTTCCTCCATGGAAAGCAGTAGTTTCTGCGTTGCAGCTGTCAGTGCCTGATAATTGCTGCCGACCATTGCCATCTGCAGGCCGTTGCCCGCACCGCGAATGCGCAGGCTGTTCGGCTGCATGGCGTTGCCGCGCAGCGCCGGCACCTTGTTGGCCGCAGCGGTAACGTCGGCGGCAATCTGGTTCTGCGTGCGGTCGCGATCAGCCCACGGCGCCAGCGTCAGCACCAGAAAACCGGTGTTGGAGGAACCGTTCATGCCGGTGATGGAGTAAATATTGCGGATTTCGCCACTGTCGCGCAGCGGCTGGAGATTTTCCTCGATCCGCTGCAACTGGTCGCGCGTATAGTCGAGGCTGACACCCTGCGGCGCCGTCACACGCATCATCACCGAGGCGCGGTCCTCGCGCGGCGTCAGTTCGTTCTGGATCATGCCGAAGGCAATCCAAGACAGGCCCGAAAAGACGAGCGCAACGATGATGACGATGAGCGGGTTGTTGAGGCAGGCGGAAAGCGTCTTCTTGTAGGTGGAGGCAAAGACATTGCCGAACCACGCCAGCGGTCCCGTGGGTTCCTTCAATCCGTCTTTCAGCATCCGCGAAGCGAGCATCGGACAAAGCGTCAGGGCCACGATGGAGGAAAGACCGACAGCGAAGGCTAGAACGAAACCGAATTCACGGAAGAGGCCACCCAGCTGGCCCGGCAGGAAGGAGAGCGGAATGAACACTGCGGCAAGTGTCGCCGTCGTCGCAATCACCGCGAAGAACACTTCCTGCGTACCAAGAACAGCGGCAGCGCGCGGCCCCATGCCCTCCGCACGGCGGCGCACGATATTTTCCAGCACCACGATCGCATCATCGACCACCAGACCCGTCGCCAGAACGATGGCGAGCAGCGTAAGGATGTTGATCGAGAATCCGACCATGTAGATGGCGATGATCGTGCCGATCAAAGCCACCGGCATGGTGATCGCCGGAATGAGGGTTGCCCGCCAGTCACGCAGGAACAGGTAAAGCACCACAACCACGATGAGCGCGGAAAGACCAAGCGCCAGTTCCACCTCGTGCAACGCGCCTTCAATGAAGACGGCGTCGTCACTGGTCACCACGATGCGCGTACCCTGCGGCAGGTTGGCCGACATGGCATTGACGGCAGCCTTCACGCCGGTGGAGATATTGAGCGTATTGGACTGCGCCTGCCGGATGACGCCCAGACCCACGCCCTGCACACCATTGGACCGCAGCGAGGTGGATTCGTCATCCGCACCCAGCATCACGGTTGCCACATCGCGCAGGCGGATATTGTCCTTGATCAGAAGGTTGGAAAAATCCTCAGGCTTCGTGAGGCTCGCGGTCGCGCGCACGACGATGTCCTGCGTCGAACTTTTCAGCGATCCCGCCGGCACATCAAGCGCGGCACTGGCCAGCGCGGTGGAAATATCCGTCACCGTCAGACCACGGCTGGCAAGTGCGGCCTGATTGAGATCGACGCGGAAGACTTTTTCCTGATCGCCGTAAAGCTCCACATCCGCCACGCCATCGACGGCGGCAAGGCGGTCGATGACCTCGTCATCCACCAACTTGGTCAAATCTTCCATGCTGAGCGTGGACGAAGTGACGGCAAGACGCATGATCGGCTGGCTGTCGGAATCCGCCTTGATGATCTGCGGCTCGTCAGCATCATCAGGCAACTGGTTGGTTACGCGGCCAATGGCATCGCGCACATCGTTTGCGGCAACGGCCATATCGACATTGTCGCCGAATTCCATCGTTACGCGGCTGGTGCCGAATTGCGAATTGGAGGAGATGGTTTTGACGCCGCTGACGCGCGCAACAGCTCCCTCGATGGTCTGCGTCACTTCCTGATCGATGGTTTCGGGCGCCGCACCTTCATAAGTCGTCCTGACGCTGATGGACGGCCGGTCCACATCCGGCAACTCGCGCACCTCAACGCCAACCAGCGCGGCAAGGCCGGCAACCACAAGCAACGTATTGAGAACCGCTGCCAGAATGGGCCGGCGAACGAACAGTGCGGTGAAGGCGAGCTTGGAATCCTGACCCGAAGGCGGCTGAGTCGTCATTGGCTGGCAACCTCCTCGGGCTTCGGCTGGCTTGCGACACGGACGGCACCACCTTCCCGCACCCGCTGCAATCCTTCGGTCACGACCTGATCGCCTTCCGCCAGTTCCGCTTTCACGAGAACGGCGTCGGGGTTACGCTGCACAATCTGCACCCGCACCTTGGCCGATTTATTGTCGGTCACGCGCCAGACATAGGAACCTTCGGCATCCCACTGCACGGCAAGCGGATCGACGGATGCATAAGTCTCTCCGGCAAAACGCATGGTAACGCCGAAGGACATACCGGCCCGAAGCTCATCCTTGTCGTTAGCAAACCGTGCCCGGATGCGGATGGTACGGCTTGCGGCGTCGACACGGTTGTCGACGGCCTCGACCTCACCTTTGAACGTCTCGCCGGGGCGTGAAATCGAGGTGGCCTCTACAGGCATTCCGACGGTAATTGCAGTTACGAACCGTTCCGGCGCCCAGAAATTGACCAGAATTTGAGAACGGTCATCAATGCCGACGATCGTTGATTGCGTGGTGACATTGTCGCCGATATTTGCGGCCACGATCCCGACAACACCCTCAATCGGTGCGACGATGTCGCGGCGCCTGAGGTTCAGCTCAGCGGTGCTCAGTGCAAGCTTGGCGGCTTCCTCGGCAATCTGCGCATCCAGCACATCAAGGCGGGATACGGATTTCAGGTTACTGTAGGAACTCGATTTTTCGACGGCGCTGCGTAGCGCAACCTGCGCCTTGTCCCGCTCGATCACCTGCTCCTCGTCATCGAGCCGCGCGAGCACCTGCCCCTTTACGACGCGGGCGCCGGATGAAATGCGGATTTCCGAAAGCGTGCCTGATGTCTGCGGCATGACGACGACCGACTGGATGGCCTGGCCACTGCCGATGGCGTTCAGCCTGTCATTGACCGTGCCCTGCTTGACCGGGGCCATCGCCACCAGGGTCGCATTGCCATCGCGGCGTGCGGCGCCGGCATTCTGTCCGGATGACGAACCGGGTGTTCTGGCACCGGATGCGGCAACCTCGACCGCGCCAACAGGTGTTTTGCCGATGCCGATACCCGCGAGCAGATTCCGCGCTTCGGGTGAATAAAACCCCCAAAGACAGAGTCCTGCTCCCGCCACAGCAAGACAGACACCCACCTGTTTCCACACCCGCATACAATTCTCCGATTATCCGCACAGCATAAACCCGCCCCGAAAAGAGCTTTTCGGAACGGTAGAAGTATTCCCGCATGCCTTAACGAAGGCAACGCACAAATCCGTTCCTTACATAATTGTAATTTGTGATGAATTGTCGTCGAAAGCGCACTGACGGCCATTTCTGTCGCAAACATTCGCCAATACGGTAATCTGCAGCTGAAATAGCCATGACCGGAGGAATGCATGAGCACCGTAACGAAAGCCGAAAATCCTGAAGCCAACCCGCGCGTCAAGGCTGTGTTCGACGATATCCGCACAACGCGGAAATCGGATTTCATCAACAATATGTGGCTCTACCTCGCCTTCGACCCCGATCTTCTGGAAAACACCTGGGCCGAGGTCAAGGCGGTGATGGCCACACCTTCAGCGCTCGATCCGCTGGTGAAGGAAATGCTTTATATCGCCGTTTCCGTCACCAATGGCTGCTCCTACTGCGCCCACTCCCATACCGCGGCTGCAAAAGCCAAGGGCATGACGGGCGAACAGCATGCCGATCTCATGCGGGTCATCGCCCTTGCCGCCAAGACCAACCAACTGGCCGTGGCGCTGCAATTGCCGGTGGACGCGGCTTTTGATGCCGACAGGCGGGCCTGAGACGAAAAAACGTCTTGGAATAGGCGTTTTGACTGATGATACCGGAATAAAAGCAGAACACGGTTCTAGCCTTTATATCCCGAATCACTACATTGGGCCGCATGAGCAACAGTTTTGACGATATGCCGTTCTTCGACGAAGAACCTGAGGCGCCGCGCAAGGCGACGAACAATGCCGATGCAGGCAACGCCGGCGGGCTTGGCATTGCCGCGCGCGCCATGGCGGCACGCGATCAGGCCCGGCCCACGCCCGACTATCTGTCCGGTCTTAACCCGGAACAGCGCGAAGCCGTGGAGACACTGGACGGCGCGGTTCTGGTGCTTGCGGGCGCCGGCACCGGCAAGACCCGCGTTCTCACCACCCGCATCGCCCATATTCTGGCGACCGGACGCGCCTATCCCAGCCAGATTCTGGCCGTGACCTTCACCAACAAGGCCGCGCGCGAGATGAAGGAACGTATTGGCGTTCTGGTCGGCGGCGCGGTTGAGGGCATGCCCTGGCTCGGCACCTTCCACTCCATCGGTGTCAAGCTCTTGCGTCGCCATGCCGAACTCATCGGCCTGAAGTCTGATTTCACCATTCTCGACACCGATGATGTGGTGCGGCTGATCAAACAGCTTATCCAGGCCGAAGGTCTTGATGACAAGCGCTGGCCGGCCAAACAATTCGCCGGCATGATTGACGGCTGGAAGAACAAGGGGCTGACGCCGCCGGATATTCCCGAGGGCGATTCCCGTGCCTTTGCCAATGGCAAGGGCCGCGAACTTTACACGGCCTATCAGAACCGGCTGAAAACGCTGAACGCCTGCGATTTCGGCGATCTTCTGCTGCACCCCATCAGCATCTTCCGCCGCAATCCCGATATTCTGAAGGAGTACCACCAGAAATTCCGCTACATTCTGGTGGACGAGTATCAGGACACCAATACGGCGCAATATATGTGGCTCAGGCTTCTTGCCCAGCGCCCCAAGGGCGAGCCACAAAACGTCTGCTGCGTCGGCGACGATGACCAGTCGATCTATGGCTGGCGCGGCGCCGAAGTGGACAACATCCTGCGCTTCGACAAGGATTTTCCCGGTGCCAAGGTCATCAAGCTGGAGCGCAACTACCGCTCCACCGAGCATATTCTCGGCACCGCCGGCCATCTGATCGCCCATAATGAAGGGCGTCTCGGCAAGACCCTGTTCACCGAGCGCAGCAGCCCCGACGATGAGAAGGTCGTGGTGCATGCGGCCTGGGATTCCGAAGAGGAAGCCCGCGCCGTCGGTGAAGAAATCGAGCAGCTTCAGCGCAAGAACCACAAGCTGAACGACATGGCCATTCTCGTTCGCGCCTCCTTCCAGATGCGCGAGTTCGAAGACCGTTTCGTCACGCTAGGCCTCAATTACCGCGTCATCGGCGGTCCGCGCTTCTACGAGCGTCTCGAAATCCGCGATGCCATGGCCTATTTTCGCCTTGTCTGCCAGCCGGCCGACGATCTGGCCTTCGAGCGCATCGTCAACACCCCCAAGCGCGGCCTGGGCGACACGACCATCCGCAATCTGCATGATTACGCCCGCGCCCGCGACATTCCGATGCTGGCGGCAGCGACCGACATCATCGAGACCGACGAGCTGAAACCGAAAGCGCGCAAGGCGCTGTTCGACGTGGTGCAGGATTTCCGCCGCTGGCAGGGGCTTCTGGAAAACACCGAACACACCACGCTTGCCGAGCAGATCCTGGACGAAAGCGGCTATACTGCCATGTGGCAGGCCGACAAGACGGCGGAAGCGCCCGGCCGACTGGAAAACCTGAAGGAACTCATCCGCTCGATGGAGGCCTTCGAGAGCCTGCGCGGTTTCCTCGAGCATGTCGCGCTCGTCATGGATGCCGAGCAGAACGAAAATCTCGATGCCGTCTCCATCATGACGCTGCATTCCGCCAAGGGGCTGGAATTCGACACCGTCTTCCTTCCCGGTTGGGAAGAAGGTCTGTTCCCGCACCAGCGGGCGCTGGACGAAGGCGGCCGCTCCGGTCTGGAGGAAGAACGTCGTCTAGCCTATGTCGGCATCACCCGCGCCAAGAAGCTTTGCCATATCTGGTTCGTATCGAACCGGCGTATCCATGGTCTGTGGCAATCCACCCTGCCCTCGCGTTTTCTCGATGAACTGCCGCCAGCGCACGTGGATGTCGCGGCATCCGACAGCAATTACGGTGGTTACGCCGGACGCGGCGGTTATGGCCAGTCCCGTTTCGACAAGGCGGAACCCTTCGCCAACAACTACTCCACCCCCGGCTGGAAACGTGCCCAGGCCAACAAGTCCGACGCGACCCGCGATAACTGGGGCACACGCTCCGGCCATGCGGTCGAGAGGATTGGTTATGGCGAAAGCGGCCCCCGCGCCCGCACGATCGACGGCGAACTGGTGGCCAAATCGGTTGCCGACACACCGTCAAAATTCGTGGTAGGAGACCGCGTTTTCCATATCAAATTCGGCAATGGCAACATCTCCGCCATCGAGGGTAACAAACTGACCATCGATTTTGACCGCGCCGGACAAAAGCGTGTGCTGGATGGATTTGTGGAAAAGGTTTGATTCGGCAACTATGAGTGCACGAACGCAGCTTTTTCCGTAGCCCGCGTCACGCCGTTGCAATAAAGGAGTTGCAACAGGGTGCAGAAACCGGGCGAGGACTGCTTTGCATATTTTACCGAAAAGCGGGCGCAAGCTTGCCGTTTTCCTGATCAATATGGACAGCGCCACCAAGCGCCTCGAGGACATGAACGCACGCCTCGACGCCATCGGGCTGAAGGCAGAGCGGGTCCAGGGCGTCAATGGCCGCGAACTGAATTATCCTATCCCGGAATTCAGCGAGCTCTCCTACATGCTCATGCATGGCCGCCGCACCTCGCCGCCGGAAATCGGCTGCTATCTCAGCCATGTCGCTTGTGCAAACAGGTTCATGGGCAGCGATGCCGACATCGCGCTCATTCTTGAAGACGATGTCGTCTTCGAAAAGGATTTCCTGGAAGCAATCGACGAGGCGATAGTGAATGGAAGCGACTGGGATCTGCTTCGGCTGACCACGGTCAGCAACGGTCGCAAGTTTCCGTTCCGCAAGCTCGTTGGCGGACGCTCACTCGCAATTGCGTTGACGCGGGAAAAGGGTTCGGGCGCATATCTCGTCAACCGCCGCGCCGGCAAATGGATCTCGAAGCTGATCCCCATGCGGCTTGCCTACGATATTGCCTTCGACCTGGAATACCTCGCTGGCCTGAAGGCAGCCTTCATTTACCCGCTCTGCGCCACGCAGGATGCGGACGGGGAAAGCCAGATCCAGAACAATCTGCGGATATACCGTCTGCCCCGCTGGCGCTACTTCACAGTGTTGCCCTACCGCACTTTTCTGGAAACCAGCCGTTTCCTCATGCGCAGCCTCCGGTTTGCCGTTGCCAAGCTGACCGTTGCGCTGGAGCGCGGCAAGGGCAAGACCGTTCCCACCGGCAATTGACTGCGCTGGCCTACACTTCGCCGGGCGTGAACCCAACCAGATAGACCGCGGCGATCACAGCTGCGAGAGTGAAAATCGAAATGACGAAAATCGTCATCCGGTTCAAGGGTTTGCGCGTCGTTTTCTTCATGGTGGAATAATGCGAAGCGCGCGTACTGGTTCCCTACGGATTGCCAGCTTTTGTGTGCGGCAACCTGTGAGACAGGTAATCCCGCATCTGCTCCATTGCCTCCTCGCGCGTCAAACCACCGGACTGCAATCCTGAGCGCAACCAGAGGCCGTCGATAAGCGAAGTGATCCCAAGCGCGACAGTTGCGCAGTCTTGCCTCGGCACGAGATGCACCAAAGCCGACAAAAGATTGGAGCGCATCCGCGCATGGATCACCTTCTGGATCCTGGCGAGCTGCGGCTCGCGCGGAACCTCGGCGCAAAGCGACAGCCAGGCGTGGCAGATCGAGGGCTGAAAGAAGCTCTCGTCGAAATTCGCCTCGATAATCGCATCGAGCCGTTCACGCGGACTGACCGCCCGATTGAGGCGCGCCACCACGGCCTCCTTCAGCTTCACATTGGCTTCGCGCATCGCGTGCTCGAACAGTTCCTGCTTGTTGGCGAAATAATGCAGCACGATGCCTTTCGAGGCGCCTGCCTGCGCCGCCACCCTTTCAAGCGTGGCACCCGCCATTCCCTCACGCTGAAGGACTTCGAATGCAGCCCGCCTCAGCTCCGCCCGGCGAATATCGCTTATCTTGGTCAGTCGCATCTTTGTCTCCTTGCGTGAGCAATATTGACAAATTTTCCGTAAAGATCAATTATTGTCCCACCGGTCAATCTAATGACCCAATAGACAAAAAAGGTGGAACAATGAAAAAATGGGCAGGTGTTTTTTCGGCCGCGATGGTTTTGACGACCGTCGGCACTTCCGCGCTCGCATCGGATGCTGAAACTTGCAAGGTTGTGCGACTGGCCGAGCCGGGCTGGAACGATCTTGCTTTCACCACCGGCATCGCCATGTCGCTGTTGAAGTCACTGGGATATGAGCCGCAAAGCCAGCTTCTCGGGATCGACGTCATCTACACGAGCCTGAAGAGCAAGGATCTCGACGTCTTTCTGGGCTATTGGAACCCGGCAATGGTGAACTACTACAAGCCTTACAAGGAAGACGGATCGGTCGAAAAAGTCCGAACCAATCTTGTAGGCGCCAAATACACTTTCGCGGTTCCGACCTATGTTTGGGATGCCGGCGTCAGGGATTTCTCCGACCTGCAAAAATTCGCGGACAAGTTCGACAGCAAGCTCTACGGCATCGAACCTGGCTCCAACCAGTTGATGCTGGATGCCGTCAACGATCCGGCACTGGGACTGCACAATTGGGAAGTGGTCGAGTCCAGCGAACAGGGCATGCTTTCGCAGGTAACCCGTTTCGCCCGCAACAAGTCCTTCATTGTGTTCCAGGGGTGGGCGCCGCACCCGATGAACAGCAAATTCGACATCAAGTACCTGACGGGCGGCGATAAATTTTACGGGCCCGACTTCGGCGCTGCCACAGTCGATACGCAGGTACGCAAAGGCTACCTACAGGAATGCCCGAATGTGGCGAAGCTGCTCGATAATCTCGCATTCGACGTGGAGTACGAGAACAAGGGCATGGACTATATCATGAACGGTGGAATGTCCCCGGAAGACGCGGCAAAGCAGGCGATCAAGGATGAGCCGCAACGACTGGACGCTTGGCTGAAGGGCGTATCGACGTTCGACGGGCAGGATGGTCTCACTGCCGTAAAGGCGGGGATCGGCCTGTGACGGCAATATTGCAGGATGATTGGGAGAAGCGGAAGCAGTATGTAGAATTGCCCCGCGGTCGCCAGCTGGCTTTCATCGACACCGGCGGTCCGGGCCCAGTCCTGCTGATGCTGCATGGTTTTTCGGACACCAGCCGCAGCTTCTCCATGCTTGAGCCTTTTTTCAGCGAATACAGGCTCATCGTCCCTGACCTGCCCGGACACGGGGTTTCCTCGGCGGGACAGAGCCTGCATGTCGCTGATTTCGCCGAAACGGTCGATCGGTTTCTAACGCTCCTGGGTATTTCACGGCTGTTTCTGCTCGGCCACTCCATGGGTGCGATGACCACTATCGAACTTGCCGCCCGGCGAGGCGACACGATCCGGGCTCTTGCCCTCATCTCGGCAACGCTTGAGCCGGATTTTGGCGCGGAAAGCCAGTTGACCAGAGATATTCTCGCACTTCGGGACCCGATCGGACCCAATAGCGGCTTTCTGCGCGGCTGGTATTCGTGCAGTCAGCCAGTCGACGATGATTTTTTGTCGAAAATGAAACAGGATGCCGCCAACATGCCGGCTGCCATCTGGCATGGCGTCGTTGAGCGCTTTGCGGATACAAACCTGCATCACAGCGCGTCCAGAATAAAAAAACCGGTACTGTGCCTCGCCGGTTTCGAAGACCCCCTTTTCGGCGCGTCGCATCGTCGAAAATTGGCCGCCGCCTTTCCCGAGGCTCAAACCGTTACGCTCGATGGGCATGGCCACAATCCGCATTGGGAAAACCCGAAGGGCGTATCCACGCTGATCGCCGATTTTTTCGCGGATGTTATGTCAGACTGCGCTAAGTAAGAAGGTGGAGTGCGCTGGTTGCACATGTTTCTGGAAACAACTGACAAATCGATTTCGATTCAGGTGCCGATGTTGTAACGCTTCGCTGAATAATCATATTTTGGCTGGCCATGACAGAAACGACCCATCCCCGCCTGAACCCGTTGCACCTTGCCGCCGCCTTCGCAAGCGGCTGTCTTCTGACATTGATGGTGCATTTCAACGGCCAGCTTGCGCATTACGGAAACGCACTTTTCTCCTCCTGGACTGCACATGGCACCGGCACGGTGGCGGCGCTGATCTATCTCGCGATCATGCGCCCGAAGACGGAGGCGGGTGCGCTGGCCAAACCGAAGGCGCCGCTCTGGGCCTATTGCGGTGGGGTGATTGGTGCGGCCATCGTCATCCTCACCTCCACCGCCGTCAATTCGCCGCTTGCCCTCTCCGGCACCATCGCGCTCGGGTTGGGCGGACAGGTGATCTTCAGCCTTCTGGCCGATTTCTTCGGCCTGTTTGGCCTGCCCAAGCGGCGGCCGGATTTGCGTGACATGGCGGCGGTGGCACTGATTCTCTGTGGCAGCGCACTTATTATCCTTGTCGGGAGAACGGCATGATCGTCTGGATAGCCATGGCGTTTACCGGCGGCGTCTTTGTGGCACTGAGCCGTCAGGTCAACGGCCGCCTCAGCCTGTCGAACTCACCGCTGATCGCCTCGTTCTGGAACCATATCGTCGGTTTCGGGGTATTGACCGTCATCGGCCTCATCGTCGGCGGCCTCATTCCGCCGGGCGCGGCCGACGCGCCGTGGCTTGCCTTTATCGGTGGCCCCATCGGTGTTGTCTTCATCGCTTCGGGAAGCTGGCTCATCCCCCGCATCGGCGCGGTCAATACCGCACTTCTCGTCATCAGCGGCCAGATGGTCTCAAGCGTCGTGCTCGACTTTTTCAGCGATCAGCCGCCGAAACTCTGGGCGAGCGCACTCGGCATTCTGCTGATTCTCGCCGGCATGGTGCTGACCCAGCGACGCGGCCGCTAGGGCATTTCTCCGGTAAAAATGTGCAGCGGTTGTACGTCCGGGAAAGCGTAAATCAGGTATCGCTGTCGCGTGAGAACATGCTGAGCAGGGTCTTGCCGCCACTCTTGCCACCGCTGCTTGCGAGCGTCGGGCGACCACCATTCAGCTTCGGCACCACGACCATGCGTTTGACTTCGCCACGTTTGAAGGCCGCAAGGAACCGGGAGTAATCCCGGAACACAACGCAGCCATTCGATTCACCGCGTTTCGCCAGCATGTAGGTGTGGGCGAGAAGACCGTCGCGGCCATGCGGATTGACGCCATTTTCCGGCGTCAGACGGATTGCTTCGACGCCATGGAACCGCGCCTCGCGCATCGTCAGACGATAGCTGGAGGGCGGCGTCGAGCCGCGCATTCTCACATGAACATAGTCGGGGTTGTCGCGCATCTTGCCGATGCCCGAATGTGCCTCGAGCTTTTCGCCGTTCGGCATATGAACCAGGCCGGAGGAAATATCGTAGATCGCCGTGCCGTTGCCGCGATCCGGCCACGGAACCGCATCCATCTTGCTCGGCTCGCGCACCGGATTATCAGGTTTTGCAAAGGCGAGCATGCCGGCCGTGCCCTGCCGCGGCTGCTGGGGTGCACGCGCAGGCACCGGCGCATCGAAAGCAGGTGCGGAAGCAACGGCTGCCGGGTGTTCATCGGTCTTCGCTAGAACGGCGGGGCGGGGTGATGGCTCCACCGTTTCGGCAGCCGCAACCTCGGGCCGGAAGCTTGGCAAAGGGACGTCGTCCGGAAGCAGGCTGCTCGCCTCTTCCTCGATCTGCGGGCGCCCTAATGCCACTTCAAATGCCGGATGTTGCGATGCGGCGCTCTGATAGGCGACCTCTGTGGTGCGTCCAAGCGCTGAATCGACGATGGCGGAGGGCCGCAGCGCTGCAAGTTCCTTGACTGTCGCCTGCCCCTTCGCGTTCGCAGCCGCGCCAAAACGCTCGCGGAACTCCTTCTCGCCGATTTCGGGCATGATGCCGGCAAGGCGAACCGCCTTCTGCGGGCCATGGCTGTGGTCGCTCAGACGGGAAAATTTGCGGACGTGGATATCGCGTGCGGCCGCGCCGGAAATCGCAGCCTCGCCAGACTCCAGCCTCGCCACCAGCGTCTTCTCAAACTGCCCGACACCATGCGATGCGGCCGCCATCGTGTGAAGCGAGGCGAAGGCAGCGAAGGCGAACAGACCGGCAAAGGCACCACCGCCAAGCAGAGCGGACATTCGGCCAAGCGAAAAGGATTTGCCTCTCTTGAGGCAAGACGAACCGGCAAGACCGGCGCCATTATAAGCCGCAGCAGAATACGCCATGATACTCGTTACTCGAACCGTTCACGCACACCCGGGCAAAGCCGGAGGGATTTTGGGGCATCCGAACAGCGGGCGGACACCCGGCCGATTTCGGAACTGACTGGTTCGAAGCATGACGAATTATGGTAACCAAAGTGTTTACGAGTCCCTGCAAAAATAATTCGTTAAGGTCTGCGCATTATCGGGCGAAGGCAAAACAATGACTTGCGCGGGCTGGCCATGCATCTGCATCGCCTTTTCCCGGAAAATACCCCGCAGGGCGTCATCGGCCTTTAAAGTTTACGTCGCCGCATCGTCAGGTAAATTCCGACTTTGCCGGAAATTTGCTGTAAATGCGGCAGGACTGCGACGGAGCAAATCTATGCCATCAGCAGTCAGGCACATACAAAGCTGGTAAGGGCACTTGATCCGTTGCTGCCGGCTTGGCATCCTGCCGGAAATAAGGGAGGCAAATCATGAAGGCGCTGCTGCTCATCGATATCCAGAACGGCTTTTGTCCGGGCGGCAATCTGGCTGTCGCCGATGGCGACCGGATCGTGCCCGTCGCCAATGCCCTGATCGACAATGGCGGTTACGATCTGATCGTCGCCTCGCAGGATTGGCACCCGGAAAATCACGGCAGCTTTGCCTCGCAGCATGTCGGCAAGAAGCCGTTCGATATGGGTGAACTCTCCGGCAAACCGCAGATGATGTGGCCGGACCATTGCGTGCAGGGCACGCCGGATGCGGAATTCCATCCCGACCTCAAGACGGAGGCTTTCGACTATATCCAGCAGAAAGGCGAAAATCCCGCCGTCGACAGCTATTCCGCCTTTCGCGACAATGATCAGGGGGCAACGACAGGTCTTGCCGATTATCTGACGCGCCAAGGCGTAACCCAGCTCGACATATGCGGGCTCGCCACCGATTATTGCGTCAGTTTCTCGGTGCTCGATGCCCTCGACATGCTGCCTGGCGTCAAGGTTCGTTTCATCGAGGATGCCAGCCGCGGCATCGATCCCCAAGGTATACAGGCGTCGATTGCGGCCATGCGGGAAAAAGGCGCCACCATCCTCAAAAGCCGCGACATTTTGCGCGACTGAGGGCCGGTCATCGCAGCCTCGGCTTCTCCAGCACGTCGATATCGCCTGCCGCATCCTCCAGACGCCGCAGGATCGCGGCATGCGCATCCTTGAGCCCCTGATTGTAGAAGACATATCCGACTTCTTCGGCCAGAAAGTCGACGAAGATTTCCGCCTGCAGCAAGCCGATCTCGGTTTCGGTCTCCCGGGCCAGATACTCCCGAACACGCTCGGCCAGCACGGCCCTGTCCTGCTTCTCCAGCATTGATCCTCCATTATTCAATCGTTTGGGCGGGGAGCAAAACCGGGTGAGGCCTTCCGTCCGACGTCGCGTATCGGCGTTACCGTAACGGAAGCTTCAAGGGAATCAATCGATCCATTCATGCAATTTGTTTGCCAGCCGGCCGGGACGGCGATAGAGCGGCGGGCAAGGAGTTCCTGAACAATGTCCAATGCAGATTTCCGCGAAGGCCTCAAAAGCGGCTTTCCGATCGCCCTTTCCGCCGCTCCCTTTGGCGCGCTGTTCGGCGCGGTCGCGGTCGATAACGGGCTGAGCGTCGCCGAAGCGACGATCATGAGCGGCACCGTCTATGCCGGTGCCAGCCAGCTGGTCGGCATCGAATTATTCGGCCAGAAAGTAGCCCCCTGGCTGATCGTGCTATCGGTCTTTGCCGTCAATTTTCGCCATATTCTCTATTCGGCCGCCATTGCCAGAATGATCACCAACTGGACTTTCCTGCAAAAGGCCATGGGGTTCTTCGTGCTGGTGGATCCACAATTCGCCGAGTCGGTCAGGAAATACGAAAACACCGGCGTGGTCGGTTTTGCCTGGTACATGGGCTTCGCCACGCCGATCTATATTCTGTGGCTGGTGATGACCATTGTCGGCGCATCGCTCGGCAATCTCGTCGGCGACCCGAAAGCCATCGGCCTTGATGTGCTGTTGCCGATCTATTTCATGGGCATGGTTTTGAGCTTCCGCCAGCGGGAGAATTTTTACCCGGTGATGCTGGCAAGCGCTCTTGGCGCAACCGTTGCCTATCACATCGTCGGCTCGCCCTGGCATGTCAGCCTCGGCGCGCTTGCCGGCATTCTCGTCGCAGTCGTCTATCCGCCGAAACCAACCGGCGAGGCCAATTCTGAAAGCAAGGTGGAAACGCCATGAGCGATCTGCTGCACGCCGACACGCTGATCCTGATCGCGCTCGCCACTGTCGCCACCTATCTTACCCGCATCGGCGGTTATGTTCTGATGACGCGGATGAAATCCATCCCGCCGCGCATGGAGGCGGGATTGAACGCCGTTCCCGTGGCGGTTTTGACGACCCTTGTCGCACCCGCCTTTTTTGAAGGCGGATACGAGGTGAAGATCGCCATGGTGGCCGCACTTCTGGTCTGCCTGCGTTTCCCCGGCCTGACGATGCTGGCCATTGGCTGGGCCATCGTCGTCGCCATCAGGCACTTTTCTCTCCTTTAAGCGCTCCGCTCCAGAGGCTGCGTGGCCGCAACAAGCCACACCTTCACCTCTTCATCCGCGATCAAAGGCGAGAGCTTTTCCAGAACGCCGGCGTGATAGGCATTCAGCCAGTCCAGTTCGTCGTCGGTCAAAAGTGCCGTGACGACCAGCCTGCGATCGATAGGGCACCAGGTCAGGGTCTCGAAGGACAACATCGGCTGATCGCCGCCCGCGACTTCCGCCGCCTCGCGCACATAGATCAGGTTTTCGATGCGAATGCCAAAAGCGCCGGGGCGGTAATAACCGGGCTCATTCGACAGAATCATGCCCGGCAGAAGTTCCTGCGTCGAAAGCCGAGAAATACGCTGCGGCCCCTCATGCACCGAAAGATAGGAGCCGACGCCGTGGCCGGTGCCATGAGCATAATCCGCACCGGCCTTCCACAGCGCGATACGCGCCAGGGGATCGAGATCGCAACCGCGCGTTCCCTTGGGAAACCGTGCGTCGCTGATGGCGATCACGCCCTTCAGCACCAGCGTGAAGAAACGCCGCTGATCTTCCGGGACATTGCCGATTGCCACGGTGCGGGTGATGTCAGTGGTGCCGTTGACATATTGCGCGCCGGAATCGACGAGGAACATCTCACCATCGCCAAGTGTCCGGTCCGTATCGGTGGTGACGCGATAATGGATGATGGCGGCATGTTCGCCCGCGCCCGAAATCGTATCGAAAGACACGTCCTTTAGAGGATTCTGGAGAGACTGCCCCACTTTGGCGCGCGCAGCCTCCAGCGCCTTCACGGCCGCGATTTCGGTAACGCTGCCCGGTTGCTGACGATCCAGCCAGCACAGATATTCAACCATAGCCGCGCCGTCCTGCACATGTGCCGCTGCCGAGCCGGCAAGCTCCGCCGCGTTCTTGCACGCGCGCGGCAAGCGGACGGGATCGGCCTCCTCGATCAAGGTGCCACCCGCCGCCGTAATCGCCCCTGTCAGCGCCACAGGCGTCAGATCGGCGTCCACCATGACGCGGCCCTTGGCGCTGGCAATGGCGTGCAGACGATCGGCGATAGTCGATGGCGGCAATTGCGTCGCCAGCTGTGCCAGATAGGCCTCGGCCTCGATACCGGTCTTGCGTTTGTCGAGAAAAATATCGGCCTTGCCATCCGCATAGATGATGGCGCGGGCAAGCGGATGCGGCGTGTGCGGCACATCGTTGCCGCGAATATTGAAAATCCAGGCAATGGAAGACGGATCTGTCACCAGCAGTGCATCGGCTCCCTTGGCAGACACCGTCTCTGCCAGCGAGGCGATCTTTTCCTTCGCCAGCTTGCCGGTGAAGGCTTCCGGCTGGATGACGACAGGCTCCAGCGGTTCTGACGGGCGGTCGTGCCACAGCGCATCGAGCGGGTTGTTTTCGAGCAGGACGACGGAACCGCCCTTCCCCGCAAGCGCCTTTTCCAGCCGCTTCAATTCAGCGCCGGTATGCAGCCATGGATCGATCCCGAGCCGAAAGCCCGCAGCCCCGTGCTCCGACAACCAGACGGAAGGCGGGGCACCGACCAAATCACCACCGCTGAACACCGATTGATCGACCTGCGACTTCAACTGCGTGGTATACCGGCCATCGACAAACACCACCGCCTCTGCGCGCGTTACCAGCGCAATGCCGGCAGAGCCGGTAAATCCGGTCAGCCATGACAGACGCTCAGATGATTCAGGTACATATTCGCCCTGATATTCATCGGCACGCGGCACCAGGAAACCATCGATACCAAGGGCGTCGAAACTGGCACGCAGCGCCTCGACGCGGGCCTTGCCGAATTGCGGCGCGGATTTGTTTTCGAAGGTCTGGAACATGGGCATCTTTCGGGAACTGTCATGAGGAAAGCGGTCGGTCACGCCGTCAAATCATTGGCGCGCAACGACAATGCCATGCCGACAAACCCGGTTTCAAGCCATATGTGCCATCAACCATTACGACAGGCACGCGCGCTGCCGTTTACCGCAAAGGCTGAGAAAGGACGCCACTAAATTGAGCAATTTTCCCTAAATAAGTAATATTGAAAAGCCGCAGACATGCGAAAAACGCATACATACCTTGAAGCAAGACCCCTAACCAAACAAAAACACATCGCTTATCTTCAAGCCAACACAGCGAGAGACACACTCTCCTGGCAAACAAGGATTTGAAGCAATGGCAAAATCTTTCCTCCGCACCGCTTTCGATCGCGTCATTGAAGCACGCGAGCGTCAGGTCAGCCGTCATGTCAACGCAGCCCTGCTCAACCTCGACGACAAGTCGCTCGAAGCGCTCGGCATGAACCGCGCCGAACTTCGCCGCACCGCAAAGTCCAGCTACGTATTCTGATCACTTCGGGCGCGGCGATCCTCCCTCCACCGCGCAGGAACAGGAATACGTCGACCCGCTTGAGCGATTCTCCTCCAATATGCTCGCGGGTTTTCAGGCGGCGCGAAAGCGCCGCCTTTTCTTTGTCCGGAAACGGATGCTGCTAAAGTGTCAGTCCTTGCGCAGATGCAGCGTGACCCAGCCATTGCGCCAGATGGTGCGGACGTGGGAGAGTCGCGCGCCATTATAGGCCGCAAGCACCTTCCAGCGCTGCGATGCGAGAATTCCCGACAGGATGACAGTGCCGCCGGGCGCCAGATGCGTGACAAGCTGCGGCGCCATCTTGATGAGCGGCCGCGCCAGAATATTGGCGATGATGAGATCGAACGGGCCGTATTTGCGGAAAGCGTCGGAGTGGAAACCCGGAGCGGTTTCAAGCGCCAGCCCGGAGACGATGCCGTTCAGCCGCACATTCTCCCTGGCCACGCGTACCGCGATGGGATCAATGTCCGTTGCGAGTACCGGAATATGGCGCATCTTGCGCACGGCAATTGCCAATACACCGCTGCCGGTGCCGAGATCGAGCGCATTGCGCACGGTCCGCGCCCGCAGAACATCCTCGATCATCTCAAGGCAGCCCGCTGTCGTGCCATGATGGCCGGTGCCGAAAGCCTGACCGGCCTCGATCTCGATGGCCAGATCGTTGGGCTTGATCTTATCGCGATCATGCGCGCCGTGAACGATGAAGCGCCCTGCCCGTACCGGTTTCAGCCCCTCGAGCGACTTGGCGATCCAGTCGATGTCGGGAACGATCTCCTTTTCGATGGCGAGGCCGGGAAAGGCCGGTGCCAGCAAGGTGTCGATGCGCTCGCGGAATTCGTCTTCCTGCTCGGCCATCAGGTAAACCGAAGCTTCCCAGATGTCGCGTTTCTCATCCACCTCGGTGGTGGCGATCGCGACATCCTCCTCGCCGAAATAGTCCGACATGAGATCGAGGATTTCACCGGCCTTGATTTCGGTCGTGGTGACGTAAAGTCGGATTTCGCTCACGGCAGGCTGCTTTCTCTAGCTAAGGTTCTTAAGGCTTGCATTTGCCACAAAACCTCCGCCAGTCCAATAAGCCAGGCACAATTATGCCGTCTCGTTCAACCCTTCAGCAGATTCTGGAGCTTCTGCTCGGCAACATCGGGGTTCTCGCCATAGGCGATGGTGCCGGAAAAACGACCATTGGCGTCAAGCAGGATGACGGAAGCCGTGTGATCCATGGTGTAGTCACCATTCGGATCCTTGTCATCGACCGGCACCTTCTTGGCATAGATGCGATAGCCTTTCAGCGTTTCGGCAATCTTGTCGGCCGGACCGGTGATGCCAGTGATCCGCTTCGAGACGTTGGAGACATATTGCTGCATGAGCTCAGGCGTATCGCGCTCGGGGTCTACGGATACGAAATAGGCCTGCAGCTTGTCGCCGGCTGGGTCTACCTTCTCCATCCAGCCGTTCAGCTCGAACAACGTCGTTGGGCAGACTTCCGGGCAATGGGTGAAACCGAAAAAGAGCGCTGTGGGCTTGCCCTGAAACGCCTTTTCGGTGATCGGCTGACCGTTCTGCGCCGTGAGTTCGAACGGCACGCCATAGGCCGTTTCCACCATTTCCTCACGGGTCTTCGTCATTTCGAGCGTCAACCAGCTGACGACACCGACAAGAACGACCACCACGGCCCACAATACGATGCGAATATTTCTCATTGTCCTAATCCTACCCCCGAAGGCCGGCCGCATGACGTGGGCCTCCACCGTCTGATAACGAACAGCGGTGGCGACGGCAAATCAACTGGGCGTATTTGCGTAAACCGCGCTGATTTGTCACAAAGCCGGGACGGGACGGCAGATCACAGACACCAGGCGATGCCGCTTTGCACGGCGGAGAGGAAAATATCCGTGCCGTGTCGCACCCAGCCATCGAAGGCAAGAAGCACGACGGCAAGCGAAGCCGCTACCGCAAGGCTTGCAAGAATAAACTTCAGCGGATTGGCAACGAGTGTATTCATGCGTCTGTTATAACCTGTTTGCACCAGCACGAAAACCGCCAAAATACTGGGTTTTGCGAGCGCGGCACCGCCAATTGTTAGGGAAAGTTTAAAATCTTGCTGTGCAATATGGCCATAGCGGTTTTTAAGTTCCGACATGATGTCTCCCGGTCCACTCCGGCCACCGCATAAAGCTCAATCATGCATGGGCCTGCCTAAGAGCCGCCAGAGGAAACCTGCCGTCATGTCCAACGCCATCAAGCAATCCGGCGCATATCTCGAAATCGTTTCCTTCCATCTCGGCGGTCAGGAATTCTGCATCGACATCATGGCGATCCGCGAAATCCGCGGCTGGGCACCGGTTACCCCGATGCCGCACACGCCGCCTTATGTTCTCGGCCTCATCAACCTGCGCGGCGCCGTCATCCCCGTCATCGACATGGCAGGCCGCCTCGGCATGAAAATGACCGAACCCTCCGAGCGCTCCGCCATCATCGTCACCGATATCGGCGGCAAGCTGGTAGGACTTCTGGTGGAACAGGTCTCCGACATGATGACCATCCGCTCCGAAGACCTGCAGCCGGCGCCCGACATCATTCCCGAAGAACAGCGCAACTTCTGCCGCGGCATCGTGGCGCTGGAAAAGAGCATGGTGTGCTTCCTCAACCTCGACACCGTGATTGCCGACGAGCTGGCGCGCGAAGCGGCCTGATAGAGCCGGTGAGGTTTTGATAATATAACGCGCAGGTTCCATAGCTTGCCCTGAGGGGCACGGCAGGGTCGGAAACCTCTCCTCCGTCATGCTCGGGCCTGTCCCGAGCATCTACAACCTATCGATTTTACGATACGTGACTGGATCCTCGGGACGGCCCAAGGATGACGTCGCGGGTCAATTATGGTGTCAGCAGTACCAAGGGCAAAGCCTCAAGGCTTGCCCTTTTCCCACGTCACCTGCTGGTTATAGAGAGGCACCGTCGAAATCGCCATCTTGGCCGAGCCATCCTTCAGCTCGCGCGCATGGACCAGATAGATCAGCGTGTCATTCGCCTTGTCGTAAACGCGACTGACGACCAGCTTCTTCCACACCAGCGACATGCCCTGCCGGAACACCTCTTCGCCGCCCTTCGACAGATCGATATCACCGATTTCGACCGGACCCGTCTGGCTGCACGAAATGGCGTTGTTGGAAGGGTCCTCAAACCAATTGCCATTCTTCAGCCGGTCGATGACGCCACGATCGAAATAGGTGACATGGCAGGTCACGCCCTTGATCTTGGGATCGGCAATAGCCTCGATGACGATATCGTTGCCGATCCAATCGACACCGACCTTACCGACGACCTCCGAATGCGCAACCGTCACCGGAAACAACACCAGAAAGCCTGCAAACAAACCCGAGAGCGTTTTCATCGTCATCGCATGTTCTCCGTTATGCTACTTCAAACATAAGTGCCGGGAACGGTTACGCAACCCGCGAGACAACACGTTTTTTCATGCTGCAAGGCTGATAGCCCGTGGAAGTGAGACGGCCGGCAACCATGCCGATCTTTTCCGGCAGGTCGCGGATATGGTCAACGCGCAACGCCCTGGCCGCCGCAATCGACGCTGCCGCGCAGACGACAGCATCTTCGGCGGCGTTATGGTGCACGAAACGCAACTGGAGGTGATGGGCAATCACATTCAGCTTGTGCGACGCCAGCTGCGGCCAGACATGGCGTGCAATCTTGACGCTGCAAAGATAGGAAAGATCAGGATAGGACTGCCGGTATTTGTCGAAGGATGCCCGCATGACGCTGAAATCGAAGGCGGCATTGTGGGCAATCATCGTGGCGCCGTGGAAATCGTCGATGAATTCTTCCATCACATCAGGGAATTCCGGCGCATCCTCTACATCGGCAGGGCGAATACCGTGCACGGCAATATTGAAGGGCGAGAACCGCATGTCCTTCGGCCGGATGAGCCGTTCCTCGACGCGAACGATCTCACCGTCTTCTATCCACGCAAGCCCGATGGAGCAGGCGCTACCCCGTTCCTCATTGGCGGTCTCGAAATCGATGGCGATGGTTTTCAAGAGTGATTCCCGTTGTTTCATTCCGGCATAGACCGGATTGGCGTCAAAGAGAACCGGCTTCGGTAGACCCCGCTTCCACAAGCATCCAGTCAAGCAACCTCACAAGATCGGGATTATCAAGCATGCGCCGCGGATAAACCAGGAAATAGGCAAGCGTGCTGGCAATGTCCGTGCCGAAGGGAGCTATCAGCGCTCCCTCGGCAAGTTCGCGGGAAACAAGCGATCGCCGCGTCAGCGCAACACCATGCCCGGCCTTGGCCGCGTCCAGCGCGCCGTTGCTGTCGATGAACACGGTACCCCCGGAAGCATCGACCTCTGTAGCCCCCGCCGTTTCCAGCCAGCGCCGCCACTCGTTGCGGTTTTCATCGTGCAAAAGCGGCACGCATTTCAGATCACCGGCCACCCGAAGCGGGCCATATTTTTCAAAAAGGTGCGGCGAGCAGACCGGCAAGGTGCTGTCGTCTATGAATCGGATGCTTTCCAGCCCTTCATAGCGACCGAAACCGTGACGCACGGCCAGATCGACATCGTCCCTTGAGAAATCCACCAGCCGGTTCGTCACACTGATACGAACATCCACTTCCGGATGTTGTTGCTGAAAGCCGGGCAATCTCGGCATCAGCCATTGCACCGCAAAAGTTGGCGTGCAGCTTAACGTCAAGACCGTAATCTCTGATCGCGCCGTCAGTTCCGCCGTCGCCTCGCGCATCATCCGGAATGCGGTGCGAAGGGAACCGTAATACCGCTCGCCCTCACGCGTCAGCTGGATGCTGCGCGGCTTGCGGACAAACAGCTGCACGCCAAGGCGGGCTTCCAGCTCCCGGATTTGCAGGCTGACCGCGCCGGGGGTGACGTTCAACTCGTTGGAGGCAAGCGTGACACTGCGGTAGCGCGCCGCAGCCTCAAAGGCCTGCAATCCTTTCAAGGAAGGGAGTTCTGCAACCATGGTTTAGCTGAGCTCAATTATCCGACGAGAAACTATCGTTTGAAAACAGCATAATATGAGGAGTAAATAGATGCAACGGGCGCGGACGGAACCAAGATTGCCAGACGACTGATTGAGGTAAACTCAACCGATATCGGGTGGCTGAACGTGGCGTTCTCTGTGACTATTTCAATTTTCCAGCGGTGGGAGAGACGAAGGTGGCAATACAAAAACAGATGGATGCCAGCGAATGGGGGATGCTTGTGGCGCTCTCGCTGCTGTGGGGCGGATCGTTCTTTTTCATCGGCATTGCCGTCAAGGAACTGCCACCCGTCACCATCGTCACGCTGCGTGTCAGCCTCGCTGCCACGGCACTGCTGATCGTCTGCCGCATCATGGGCCTTCATCTGCCACGGCAATGGGCCGTATGGCGCGCCTTTTTCGGCATGGGCCTGCTCAACAACATCATTCCCTTCTGCCTGATCGTCTGGGGCCAGACCCATATTGCCAGCGGGTTAGCCTCGATCCTCAATGCGACGACGCCGCTCTTTACCGTCATCGTCGCCCATTTCCTCACAGCCGACGAGAAGATGACGGGCAACAAGCTGGCGGGTGTTCTCATCGGTTTTGCCGGCGTGGCGACGATGATCGGCCCGGCAGCCTTTGGCGGTGCGATCTCCGGCCTCTGGGGTCAGATTGCCATTCTCGGCGCAGCTATCTCCTATTCTTTCGCGGGCATATTCGGCCGCCGCTTCAAGGCCATGGGCGTGCCGCCACTGATGACCGCCACCGGCCAGATATCGTCTTCGACACTGATGCTGATCCCCGCCGCGCTCCTCATTGACAAGCCTTGGACGCTTGCCATGCCGAGCCTCGGCACCTGGGGCGCACTCATTGGTATCGCGCTCTTGTCCACGGCCCTGGCCTACCTCATCTTCTTTCGCATCCTTGCAACTGCCGGCGCCACCAATCTCGCGCTCGTCACCTTCCTCATTCCCGTCAGCGCCATCCTTCTCGGTTCGCTCATTCTCGGAGAACAGCTGGAAATTAAGCACTTCGCTGGAATGGCGATGATTGCCGCCGGCCTTGCCGCGATTGACGGCAGGCTGCCGGCAAAACTAAGAGATTTCCTGCGCAAGGCACCCGCTTGACAGTGACAGTTCGTAAAAGCATTCTCGCCATCATGATCGCTATCAAGACGACGACCACCCGCCATATGACGATGACCGGTCAACCGGCAGGGAAAGGCATGTCCGCGCACTGAGCGATCAACATCCACCCCTGCCGATAAGAGCAGGGGTGTCACGCCTGCTCCGAACGCGCCACAAGGAGACAGGCATGAACATGAAACCAGCGGATATTACAAACAAGCCATTTGATCTGAAGGACGTTGTCCTGCGCGCGACCCGGCTTGAAGACGTCGAAGCTTTGACGGAAATGCTCAACCTTCCCGGCGTCCGGCACGGCACCCTTCGGCAGCCTTTCCAGACGATTGAAAAGACGAGAAAATCGATAGAAAACAGAGCCCCTACCGACATCGTCATCGTCGCGGAGTGGCACGGAAAACTCGTTGGTAACGCCGGATTATACCGCAGAGCGGGCAGACAGTACCATGTCGCCGATCTTGCGATGTCCGTTCACGACGATTTCGCCGGAAAGGGCGTCGGTTCAAGGCTTCTGACGGCACTCATCGACGCGGCCGATAACTGGCATGATATCCGTCGCATCGAACTGAATGTCTTCACCGACAACCTCGCCGCCCTCCGGCTCTATGAGAAACTCGGTTTCGAACGCGAGGGCACCTTGCGCAACGATGCCTATCGCGACGGCAAATATGTCGACGCCTACGTCATGGCACGTCTGCGCTGATGTTTCAGGCGGACAAATGATCGGCAATCACTTCCCGAATGGTCCGACGTGACCATTCGGCCAGTTTCTCATCACGTCCACGTTGAGCCTCAAGCGTGATCAACGCCTTCCACAGCGCCCAGCCGCGCCCGCGCTGCCATGTGGCATTGTCGAGATCCATCGCTAGGCGAAAGACGTTCCGGCTTTCGGCGTCGAGCACGTTCCATGCCAGAATGAGATCGGAAGATGGGTCTCCGACGCCGGAACTGCCGAAGTCTATGACGGCTGAGAGGCGGCCATCTCTCACCAGCAGATTGCCTTCGGCAACATCGCCATGCACCCAAACGCCCTGGCCATGCCAGCTGCTCGAAAGAGCAAGCTGCCATATTTCCGTGGCCAGCCTCTGATCGACCTCATCGGCAAGGCGCAACGCCGCCGCCCTCGCCTCGCCGTCATAGACCGCAAGCGACCCACCGCGGTGGAAATTGTGCTCGCCCGCAAGCGGACCATCCGTCGCATCGATGCCCTGCAGGGATTTCAAAAACGCTGCTACGTCGACGGCTATTGTTGCGAGATTTATATGCCCAAGATGCCGGGCGAGAGCCTCGCCATCAAGCCAGCCATAAACGGACCATGGAAACGGATAATCTTGTCCCGGCTCACCAATCGCCAATGGCTTTGGGATCGGAAGAGGCAAAAGAGGCGCAAGCTTCGGCAGCCAGCGATGCTCCTTCTCCACCTGTGCCACATAGCGGCCAGCGCTCGGCAGGCGAACGAGCATATCATCACCAAGGCGGAAGCTGCGATTATCCCAGCCGCTCAGTTCCACCGGCCTGACATCAAGCCCCGCCCATTGCGGAAACTGGCTTGCGATCAGCGCTCGAACCTGCTGCCTAGAGATGACGATGCGGTCATCCATGTCCCGTTCCCCGTTTCAGGATGAGACCCATAGCGGCGCAAAACAACGAGGCGATGACGGTGCTTCAGCCACCGATCAGCGCCAGCCACTCGTCCTCGTCCATGGTCTGAACGCCCAGCTCCGCCGCCTTGGCAAGCTTGGAACCTGCCCCCGGCCCGGCCACCAGAATATCCGTCTTCTTCGATACGGAGCCGGCCACCTTGGCGCCCAGACTTTCCGCACGGGCCTTGGCCTCGTCGCGCGTGAATTTTTCCAGAGACCCGGTAAAGACCACCGTCTTGCCCGCCACCGGGCTGCCTTCGGTCGAGGGCTTCTCGGCCTCCTTCGGCCGCAGCTCCCGTATCAGCCGGTCGATGACATCGAGATTGCGCGGTTCCTTGTAGAATTCGATGATGGCGCGCGCCACGACCTCGCCGATGCCATCGATACTGTTGAGTTCGGCCCAGGCATCGCTCGCCGGGTCGGCTGCCGCCTTCATGGCTTCCTCGAAATGCTCATAGGTGCCATAGGAACGCGCCAGAAGCTTCGCCGTGGTTTCACCGACATGACGAATGCCGAGAGCGAAGATAAGCCGATGCAGATCGATCTCGCGGCGGGCATCGATGGCATCGAACAGTTTCTTGACGCTGACCTTGCCGAAGCCATCTATGTTTTCGAGCTTGGTAAGATGCGATGCCTCCTGACGCGCCTTCAGCGTGAAAATATCAGGCGCGGTCTTGATGGAGAGGGCCGGATCCTCGCTTTCGAAGAAGAAATCGATCTGCTTGGTACCCAACCCCTCGATATCGAAGGCATTGCGCGAAACGAAATGTTTCAGATGCTCGACCGCCTGCGCCCTGCAGACGAAACCGCCGGTGCAGCGCGTGACCGAATCGAGCTTACCGGTCTTTTCGTTGCGCTCCCGCACCGCATGGCTGCCGCACACAGGACATTTCTCCGGAAACGCATATTTCACCGCCTCAGCCGGGCGCTTCTCCAGAAGCACATCCAGCACCTGCGGAATGACATCGCCTGCACGCTGCACGATGACAGTATCGCCAATGCGGATATCATGATCCTCGGGCCGAATGCGCTCGCCGCTATTGCCGATACCCTCGATGTAATCGGCATTGTGTAGCGTCGCATTGGTGACGACGACGCCGCCGACGGTAATCGGGGTGAGACGCGCAACCGGTGTCAGCGCGCCGGTGCGCCCTACCTGGATTTCAATGTTCTCGACCGTGGTGAAGGCCTGTTCTGCCGGAAACTTGTGTGCGGTGGCCCAGCGCGGGCTGCGCGAACGGAAACCCAGCCGTTCCTGAAGGTCAAGCCGGTCGACCTTGTAGACCACGCCGTCGATATCATAATCGAGATCGGGTCGCGCGACTCCGATTTCATTATAATGTTCAAGCAATTGTTCGGCAGAGGTGAATCGCTTCATCAGCGGATTGACCGGGAAACCCCATTCCCGGAATTTCTCGACGATACCATATTGCGTGTCGGCAATCCGCGTCGGCTGGCCGCCATTGGAGACCTCGCCAAGCGCATAGGCAAAGAACCGCAGCTTGCGTTTCGCCGTCACATTGGCGTCAAGCTGGCGCAGCGAACCGGAGGCCGTGTTGCGCGGGTTCACATAGGTCTGCTTGCCATCGGCCTCCATCTGGGCATTGAGCGCCATGAAGTCGCTCTTGGCCATATAAACTTCGCCGCGCACCTCTACCACATCGGGTACATCGGCAGGCAGCTCGTTCGGAATTTCCTTGATGGTCTTGATATTGGCGGTGACGTTCTCGCCCGTCGTGCCGTCGCCACGTGTTGCCGCCGTCTTCAGCTTGCCGTTCTCGTAGCGGATGGACATGGAAAGTCCGTCGATCTTCGGCTCAGCGGTAAAGGCAATCGAATCATCCGGCAGGTGCCCAAGGAAGCGGTAAACCGAACTGACGAAATCGCGCAGATCACCTTCAGAAAACGTATTGTCGAGTGACAGCATCGGCCGCGCATGCACGATGGGCGCGAAGGTGGGAAGCGGCGTGAAGCCGACTTTCTTCGAAGGGCTGTCGGCCCGCACCAGCGCCGGGAAAGCCGCCTCTATGGCATCGTTGCGCCGCTTCAGCGCATCGTAGTCCGCGTCCGAAATTTCCGGCGCGTCCTTGCCATGATAAAGCGCATCGTGGCGGGAAAGCTCGGCTGCCAGAAATGCCAGCTCGGAAGAGGCCTCAAGCTCGGTCAGGTTTTCGACGGGAATCTGGTCTTTCGACATGGAAGAAGCCTCACGGATGAATCTGCAATGCTTTTAGCGAATTATTGGCAAACGCAAAACCATCCTCGCTTTTCAACAGGCGGGAATCCGCTATTCTGAGCATCCGGATGAAACGGAAGCCGGAACCCACATGGAACTCACCACCCTCATTGCCTTTGCAGCAGCCTTCTTCGTGTTCGCGGCCAGCCCCGGCCCGGACAATATGACGATCGTCGCCCGCACCATCACCCATGGTGCCGCCTCCGGCCTCGCCTATGGGGCCGGAACCGTGGCAGGAATATTGATATTCCTCACGCTTGCAGCCTTCGGCCTGTCGATCCTCGCCGCCGAAATGGGAACGGTGATGGCGGTGCTGCGCTATGGCGGCGCGGCCTATCTCATCTGGATGGGCTTCAAACTCTGGACAGCGGAACCTGTGGTTCCCGATCTGCAACCCGTGAATGGCCACCGTAGCCTTCTTTCGATATTCGCCACGGGAACCGCGCTCAATCTCGGAAATCCGAAAATGCCGCTCTTTTACGTGGCATTGTTACCGAACGTTGTCGGCGCCTCGCTGACGGCCGATCACCTTCTGGCGCTGGCATCCGTCATCGTCGTGGTGGAGGCGGTTGTGATCGGCGCTCATGTGGTTCTGGCTGTGCGGGCAAGAAAGCTGCTGCGTGAGCCAAGAATCGTCCGCAGGGTGAACCGGGCGACGGGCGGCGTCATGATCGGCTCCGGCGTGGCGGTGGCCGTCAGCCGTTAATCCTTGGCGGCAAGCAGGCGGGCGGCAGCAGCCCTCGCCTCATCTGTCACCGAGGCACCGGCAAGCATGCGGGCGATTTCTTCGGTGCGATGTTTCGGCTCCATGGTAGCGACACGCGTGGCGATGCGCTCGGTGCCGTCGCCGGAGGGGCCTTTGGAAATGAGAAGATGTGTGGCCGCCCGCGCGGCCACCTGGGGCGCGTGGGTGACGGACAGAACCTGCACGGTTTTCGACAGACGACGCAGCCTTTGGCCAATGGCATCTGCCACAGCGCCGCCAACGCCCGTGTCGATTTCGTCGAACACCAGTGTCGGTGCCGAACCACGATCCGCCAGCGCGACTTTAAGCGCCAGCAGGAAACGGGACAATTCGCCGCCAGAAGCGACTTTCATGATCGGGCCGGGCCGCGTTCCAGGATTGGTCTGAACGTGGAATTCCACGATGTCGATACCGTCAGCCGTCGCTTGCTCCGGGTCGGAGCTGACTTCGACGGTAAAACGTGCCCGCTCCAGCTTGAGCGCCGGAAGCTCCGCCATGACAGCTTCGGAAAGCGCGTTCGCCGCATTGTGGCGTTTTTCGGAAAGCGATTTGGCCGCGTGGTCGAAATTGGCTTTCACAACGCCGAGATTGGCTTCAAGTTTGCCGAGCTTTTCTTCGCCCGCATCGAGGTCGGCAAGATCCGCGACCATTTTTTCCGCAATCGCCGGCAGATCAGGCACCGCGACATTATATTTGCGTCCGGCGGCGCGTAGCGCAAACAGCCGTTCCTCCACCCGCTCCAGCTCGCGTGGATCGAACTCGGTGCGGCGAAGTGCGGCCTCCACTTCCATCTGCGCGTTGGAAAGGCTGTCGAGCGCGGCATCCAACAATTGCACGGTGTCTTCCAGCAATCCCGGCGCCTCGTGGCTCTTGCGTTCCAGGCGCCGCATCATGGATGCGATCATGGGCACTGGCGAGGCGTTGCCGTTCAGGAACTCGCTCGCTTCGGCGATATCACCGGCAATACGTTCGGATTTCTGCATCACCGCCCGACGTTCGGCAAGCTCCTCCTCCTCGCCGTCGCGCGGCGAGAGCACCTCAAGCTCCTCGACGGAGGAACGCAGATAGTCCGCCTCTCGGGCAGCAGCCTCAACCTTGGCACGATGAGTTTTCAATGCCCGCTCGGCGTCCTTCCATGTGCGGTAGAAACCCTGAACGGCACGGGCATCGTCGCTCAGCCCGGCGAAAGCATCCAGCAGCGTGCGGTGGGCATCGGTATCGACAAGAGCGCGGTCGTCGTGCTGGCCGTGAATTTCGACCAATAGCTGCCCCAGCTGACGCATCATCTGCACGCTGATGGCCTGATCGTTGATATAGGCCTTGGTGCGTCCGTCTGCGGATTGCACGCGGCGGAAAATCAGGTCGCCATCGTCATCGAGGCCGTTTTCGCGCAGGAGATGCCGTGTGGGGTGGCTGTTCGGAACTTCGAAAGTGGCAGTGACCTGTCCCTTCTCTTCACCGTGGCGCACCAGACCGCCATCGCCGCGGCCCCCGAGGGCCAGCGACAGGCTGTCAAGCAGAATGGATTTGCCCGCGCCCGTCTCACCCGTCAACACGGAAAGGCCCGCCTCAAAGCCGAGGTCGAGCCTTTCAATCAGAACGATGTCACGAATCGAGAGCTGGACCAGCATGGCCTATGCCCTGTCTCAGGCGCCGATAAGCTTCTTGCCGGCGCGCGAAATCCAGGACCCCTTGTTTTCACGCGGCTCCAACCCACCGCCCTTCAGCAGCTTGTAGGAATCCGCATACCATTGGCTGTCGGGATAGTTGTTGCCGAGAACGGCGGCAGCAGTCTGCGCCTCGTCGGAAAGACCCATCGCATAATAGGATTCCGTCAGACGGGCCAGCGCTTCCTCGATCTGGTTGGTGTTCTGGTATTGCTCGACGACAATACGGAAACGCGAAACGGCGGCGAGATATTCCTTGCGCTCAAGGTAATAACGGCCGACCTGCATTTCGCGGCCAGCGAGCTGGTCGCGGGCGAAACGGATCTTGGCCTGCGCGTCAGCGACATATTCCGAATCAGGGTAGTCGTTGACCACCTTGCTCATCGCCTCGACCGTGCGCTGCGCGGCGCGCTGGTCCTGCGTCACGTCGGAAATCTGCTTCGAATAGGCAAGACCGATCATGTACTGAACGTAAGCGGCATCCTTGGAGCGCGGATACTGGCGCAGGAAGCGGCTGCCGGACGCGATGGCCACGTCGTTCTTGTTGGTGCGCGTGGCGATGAAGGTCTGCATCACAAGCGCCTTCTGGCCCCATTCGGTGAAGGGATATTGCTTGTCGATCGCCTCGAACTTGCGTGAGGCTTCCGTCATGTTGCCGGCGTTCATGTTTGCAAGCCCCTGCTTGTACAGAACGTCTGGCGGATCGGTCTCGACGCCGAGCTTGGTAATGTCGATATCCGGATCGGACTGGCAGGCCGTGACGGCAACACTCGCACCGACCAACATCAACGAAACGGCGATCCCCCGCATCGTACCCTTCATTGCACCAGACCCTACATGCTTCATTCGACAGTTCCCACTTCCCGCGCAAATACATAAGCATCGGCTTTGCACTGGCGTTTCTAGCCATAAAAGCATCTGCAGGGCAACGCAATGATGATGCATTAACGCATTTTTATGGCATCGGCCCATGCAATCGCATGAATATCAGGCGGTATGACAAAACATCCCGCCCCTCATCGTGAAAAAGCCGCCCCGAAACGGAGCGGCTTTTCCTGTCAATCAATAGCCTGCAACAAACTCAAGCGGACCAGGGTGCAAATTCCGGCATGTTGACCGGAACGAATTCGCGGGCACGTACCTGGTTGCGGGCGGCCGGAGCCTCCACGATCTCATAGGCCGAGCGGTCGCTCAGCAAAGCCTTCAGCGCGTTGGCATTGACCTTGTGGCCGCCGCGATAGGAGCGATAGCAACCGATGAACTGCGCACCGGCAAGTGCCAGGTCGCCCACGGCGTCCAGCGTCTTATGGCGAACGAATTCGTCCTTGGCATAACGCAGGCCCTCCATGTTGATGACGCTGTTGTCATCGGAGATGACAACAGAGTTTTCAAGCGAGGAGCCGAGTGCGTAACCAGCAGCCCACAGGCGCTCCACGTCACGCATGAAGCCGAAGGTGCGGGCGCGCGAAAGCTCGTTCTTGAACGTATCCGCCGTCAGGTCGCCCTTCCAGGACTGCTTGCCGATTAGCGGCGTGTCGAAGTCGATATCGACCTCGAACCGCGTGCCGTCGTAAGGGCGGAACTCCGCCCAGGACGCACCCGAATCGATGCGCACCGGCTTGATGACGCGGATATAGCGGCGCTTCACACCAAGGTTCTTGATGCCAGCCGATTCGATCGCATCGATAAATGGCGCAGAGCTGCCGTCCATGATCGGCACTTCCGGACCGTCGACCTCAACGACGAGGTTATCGAGGCCCATGGCGTAGATGGCAGCCATGACGTGCTCGACCGTTGCCACTGACTGGGATAGCGAGCGGCCGAGCACGGTGCACAGATCGGTATTGCCGACATTGGAAGACACCGCCTTCAACTCGGTTACGCTGCCATTTTCATGAAGGCGCTGAAACACGATGCCCGTTCCTGCTTCTGCGGGCTGGAACGTCATCGAAGCCGGATTGCCGGAATGCACGCCAATGCCCTTGAGCTGAACAGCATTTGCGATAGTCGTCTGAAATCCGAGCAGTCCGATAGTCATGCGTATATGCCTTGTTTTGAAAACCGCGCCGTATATTCAGCGCCGTTCAAGTTTTTCAAGCCGGTTTCAACAACCGGCGAGGTCAATGTTTTCCCTTACCCAGCCTCATACATACGCACATGAAAGTGCCAGGACAAATCACTGTTCGTTTCGGATTGTTACACGCACAAGCCATTGAAAAGATGAATTAATTTACTGCTAATAACGCACAATAAAACAAAACGCCCGGGTCGTGTGACCCGGGCGTTTGGAGAGGCGAACGGAATCGCTGTTAGTTGGACTGGCGACGCAGGAACGCCGGAATTTCCAGCTGGTCGTCGTCATGGTGGCTTGCCGAAGAAGGCGTCGCACGACCGTGATCGTCAAGCTGGCCACGACGCGGAGCGTAGAGGCTGGCTTCCGGCGAAAGTGCGCGGCGCTGCTGCGGCGCCATGCTCGGCGCATCCATCATTTCGGAAGGAACTTCTTCCTCTTCGCGTCGACCAAGCGAGTTGGTGATGCGCTTCAGAAGACCCATCGGGCCACGCTCTTCCTGGGCTGCAGGAGCTGCGTGGGCACGGTGATCCATCTCGGCCTTCACGACCGGCGGAAAGTCCTCGACCTTCGGCATGCGGACAGGCTCGGGCTGGCGGGCAACAGGAGCCTGCTCCTGATAGACCGGAGCCTGAGGCTGCTGCAGACGCGGAGCGGCAACCTGTTCCGGCGCGTGATAGACCGGTGCCGGGGCAACAGGTGCCGGAGCAGCCTGCTGAACCGGCTGTGCCGGACGGAGAGCTGCCGGTGCTTCAGCCGGAGCGGATGCAAACAGCTTGCTCTGCGGACGGAAATCCTGAGAGGGCTGCTGGTGTGCTGCGAAACCAAGTTCACGTTCCATTTCGGCTTCCGCCGAACGGATGGTCTGGGCGATCTGGTCTACGGTCTTTGGTGCCTGCGATACTGCTTGTGCAGGCTGAACTGCGGCCGGAGCGGGAGCAACGGCCGCGGAAGGACGGATAAGCGGCTTGGCGGCTGCGGCGCGCATATCGGCAACGTTCTGTTCGCCAACGCCCGCAACGCGGTCGATGCCGGTCGCGACGACGGAGACGCGGATGAGACCTTCAAGTGCCTCGTCGAAGGTTGCGCCGAGGATGATGTTCGCATCCGGATCGACTTCTTCGCGAATACGGGTAGCCGCTTCGTCGACTTCGAACAGGGTAAGATCGCGACCGCCGGTGATGGAGATCAGGAGGCCCTGTGCGCCCTTCATCGAGGTTTCGTCGAGCAGCGGGTTGGCGATTGCCGCTTCCGCAGCCTGCATCGCACGGCCCGGACCGGAAGCTTCGCCAGTACCCATCATTGCGCGGCCCATTTCACGCATGACCGAGCGAACGTCAGCGAAGTCGAGGTTGATGAGACCTTCCTTCACCATCAGATCGGTAATGCAGGCAACGCCGGAATAGAGAACCTGGTCAGCCATGGCGAAGGCATCGGCAAAGGTCGTCTTGTCGTTGGCAATGCGGAAGAGGTTCTGGTTCGGAATGACGATCAGCGTATCGACGGACTTCTGCAGTTCCTCGATGCCCTGTTCGGCAAGACGCATGCGGCGACCGCCTTCGAAATGGAAAGGCTTGGTAACGACGCCGACCGTCAGGATGCCCTTGTTGCGGGCAGCCTGTGCAACGACAGGTGCAGCACCGGTGCCCGTACCACCACCCATGCCGGCAGTGACGAAGCACATGTGGGTGCCGTTCAGGTGATCGATGATCTCATCGATGCATTCTTCAGCGGCGGCGCGTCCGACTTCCGGCTGGGAACCGGCACCGAGACCCTCGGTGACGTTGACGCCGAGCTGGATGACCCGGTCTGCCTTCGTCATGGTCAGAGCCTGTGCATCCGTGTTGGCGACGACGAAATCGACACCCTGGAGGCCAGCCGTGATCATGTTGTTGACAGCGTTACCGCCACCGCCGCCGACACCGAAAACAGTGATGCGTGGCTTCAGCTCGGTGATATCAGGCTTTTGCAGCTGTATCGTCATTTTACCATTCCTTCTTTCTCTGGCCGCATCGCCCCGCTGGCCGATTCTTGAAAACTCAACTTGGAAACCTCAGGCTCACGCCACGAGGCTACTCAGAAACTCTCTTTCAGCCATTGCCCTACCCGGGCTATCCGGCCGCTACCCGTACCAAACGGCGAGAACATTCCGCCTTGCGCCGCATGAATTTCGATGTCCGCTACCTGCGGATAGATCATCAGTCCGCATGCGGTTGAAAATGCCGGTCCCTTTGCCGCAACCGGAAGACCCGCAACCCCCATGGGGCGGCCGATACGAACGTTGCGGGCAAGAATGCGCCGTGCCGTTTCCGGCAGCCCCGTCAGCTGGCTCGCGCCGCCCGTCAGGACAACACGTTTGCCGACGATGGGGCTGAAGCCGGACTTCTGGATACGATCACGGATCAATTCCAGCGTCTCTTCGATACGCGCCCGCACGATGCGGGTAACAAGTGCCCTTGAAACTTGCGATGGTTGATCGCGATCATCTTCGCCAATCGGCGGGATCGAAATCATGTCGCGCTCATCCGCGCCATTCAGCAAAGCCGAACCATGCACCACCTTCAGTCTCTCCGCATCTTCGATTCGTGTCGAGAGGCCTCGTGCAAGATCTGTCGTAACGTGATGACCGCCAAGGCCGATCGCGTCGGTATGAATGAGACGGCCTTCGGCGAAAACCGAGATCGTCGTGGTGCCGCCGCCCATGTCGATGGCCGCACAGCCAAGCTCGACCTCGTCATCGACCAATGCCGCAAGACCGCTGGCATAGGGCGTCGCCACCATGCCCTCGACCGAGAGATGCGCGCGATTGACGCAAAGCTCGAGGTTCTTCAGCGCCGTGCGTTCGACAGTCACCACATGCATGTCGACACCGAGAAGATCGCCATACATCGACAGCGGATCACGAATGCCTCGCTCGCCATCCAGCGAATAGCCTGTTGGCAGCGAATGCAGGATCGCCCGGTCCTGACGCATGGACTGCTGGCTCGCCGCCACCAGAACCTTGCGCAGGTCGCTTGCTTCGACTTCCTGTCCGCCGAGATCGATGCTCGCGGTATAGATGTCGCTTGCCAGCCGGCCGGCGGAAACATTGACGATCAGGCTGTCGACGGTCAGGCCTGCCATGCGCTCGGCCGCATCCACCGAAAGACGGATCACGCCTTCGAGCGCGTCAAGATCGGCGATCACGCCGGATTTCACACCGCGCGAGCGCTGGTGACCAATGCCGATGATTTCCACCTTGTGGGTGCGACCCGGCAGGATTTCGCTTTCCTGGCGCGGCGTCAGCCGTCCGATCATGCAAACGACCTTGGTCGAGCCGATGTCGAGCACCGAGACGATGTGGCTGCGCTTGGAAGACAGCGGCTTCAGACGAGGCAGGCCGAAATGGGAAGAACCAAAAAAGCTCATGTGTTCTTCTCCGCTTTCTTGAGTGCCTTCGTGCGTGCATCTACCGCCGTCTGGCGGCGCTCTGCTGCACCTTCGGTCAACTGGATCGTTGTGCGGTCCGTCAGACGCAGATCGACGGCAGCGACATCACGCGACAGAACCTTTTCCTCGAGATCGAGCCGTGCCAGCAATTGCAGTGCCTGCGGCAGGTTCTCTTCCGGCAGCTTGACGACGATGCCGTTGTCGAGATGCAGATCCCAGCGGCGGCCGGCAATGCGAACATAGGCGCGAACGCGGTTGCGAATTTCCGGCCAATCGGCCAGTTGCGCGACGAAACCGGCAGCACCCGTTTCCGCGTCACGTCCGACGAAAAGCGGCAGGGCGGCAAATTTATTGTCACGCAGCGGCGCGATCACGCTGCCGCTTTTTTCGATCAGCGACAGTTCCGTGCCATGCTGCCAGATGCCGAAAGCTTCACGCTCCTTCAGGCGAACCTCAACCGTCTTCGGATAGACCTTGCGGATATCGACATCTTCGACCCAGGGAAGCTGGACGAGCTTGCGGCGTGCCGCATCGATATCAAGCGCAATCAGGGAGGTGCTGCCGTCAAGGCCGAGAAGCTGGAAGACTTCGATTTCCGATGTCTGCAAATTGCCGGATACCTTGACGTCCTCAACCGCAAAACCGGCGGCCGAGGTCGTGGTCTGGGTGACGATATTCGTATGTCCGCCAAGCGACATGCCGTAAAGCCCGATCACCGCGTAAAAGGCAACAGCCGAAATCGTGCCGGTATGGGCGGGAATGTGGATGCGTCCGGTCGCAAGGCTGACACCGAAACGCACGAAACGACGCAGCGGACGCGGCAGCACCCTGCGATCGTCGGCATTTGCCGTCGCCACGAATTGCTCGCGCTTTTTTGCCGTCGACTTTTTGCCGGTCACCGCAAACACGAAGCGTCCTCCACCATCCAGCTGACAAGGTTACCAAAGGAGCGGCCAGCATGGGCCGCCATTTCCGGCACCAGGGAGGTCGGCGTCATGCCCGGCTGCGTATTCACTTCAAGCCAGATAACTTCGCCATCTTCTGAGAAGCGGTCGTCGTAACGAAAGTCTGAACGGCTTACGCCACGGCACCCGATCGCCCGATGCGCCATAACCGCCAGTGTTTGAATTTTTTGGTAAATTTTTGGTGAAATTTCTGCCGGAATGACATGCTTTGAGCCACCGGCTGCGTATTTAGCGTCATAATCATAGAAATTGTGACCCAGCGGCACCACTTCCGTCACACCTAGCGCCTCGCCGTTGAGCACGCCGCAGGTCAGTTCGCGACCATGGATGTAACGCTCGACCATGACTTGGTCGCCGTAACGCCATTCGGACGAGGTAAGGATTTGCGGCGGATGCGACTGGTCTTCCTTGACGATCACCACACCGAAGCTCGAGCCTTCGCGCACCGGCTTGACGACGTAGGGCGGCGCAAGCGGATGTTCGCTGGTGAATTCGAACCGGTTCATGACGCGTTCGTCAGCCACCGGAATGCCAGCAGCCGCAGCCACTTTCTTGGCCTGCGCCTTGTCCATGGCAAGTGCAGAAGCGAGCACGCCGGAATGGGTATAGGGAATGGCGAGATATTCGAGAATGCCCTGAATGGTGCCGTCTTCACCGAAGGGGCCATGCAGCGCATTGAAGGCGACATCCGGGCGCAGCTCGCCGAGTACGGCGGCGATATCGCGCCCCACATCGACCCGGGTGACCTTGTACCCCTCGCCCTCAAGGGCGAGCGCGCAAGCGTTCCCGGACGAGAGGCTGACCGGCCGCTCCGACGAAAACCCACCCAAAAGAACAGCTACGTGCTTGCCGCCCATCGATACCTCTGACACCAAATCTCCGCTACGATCCACACCGGAACCAACCGAATTTGACGAACGGTGATTCTGGCACATGATCCTTGAGATCAGTTAAACGCCATTAAGGTTAATGAATCGTTTACTTTCGTTAACCGCCGCGCCCAACATGCCAGTTCCATTAAAGAATCAGCATCGATCCGAATTACCTCCTTGGAATCAGAGAGTTGGACGGATTGCAACATGCAGGTTTTCAATGATCGGAAATACAACGAGGGTGCCGCACACTTCTATCCATGATAAACACAAGGCGAAAACGTTAACGGATGACGCTTTTCCCCAGCGAAAATTATCTGACGTTTCAGCATTTTAAATCCGTCGCCTGAATCAGTCTCTCAATCTTGAGACTGCGTCCTCGCACACGCTGCGGTCCCTGTCGCACCAGCCGATCACATTGTCCGCATTATTTCTTTTTTAGCATTCCAAAAGAACAAAAATTGCGTTAACGCAGTCAATGCCTCCCAAGGCATGACATGCAATCATCCAAAAATGGGACCAAAACCATGACTGACGCGATATCTCCGGTATCGCCGACAGCTGGCAATTCGAACGTTGTAAAGACAAATTCGCCTGCACGAGTTCTCACTGCCAGCCTGGTCGGCACGACCATCGAGTTTTTCGATTTTTACGTTTACGCCACGGCCGCAGTGCTCGTGTTTCCGACATTGTTCTTCCCGAACAATGATCCGATGACGGCACTTCTGGCATCCTTCGCCACCTTCTCCATCGCCTTTTTCGCCCGCCCGCTCGGCGCCGTCGTTTTCGGCCATTATGGTGACCGCGTCGGCCGTAAAGCTACGCTTGTCGCCGCTCTGCTGACCATGGGCGTATCGACGGTCGTGATCGGCCTTCTGCCGTCCTATGAGACAGCCGGTGTTCTGGCACCTCTGTTGCTGGCGCTTTGCCGCTTCGGTCAGGGCTTCGGTCTTGGCGGAGAATGGGGCGGCGCGGTCCTGCTGGCCACGGAAAACGCTCCTCCCGGCAAGCGCAGCTGGTACGGGATGTTTCCGCAGCTCGGCGCGCCCGTCGGTCTGTTCCTCTCCTCCGGCGTCTTCTGGATCCTGCTGCACTTCATGTCGCAGGAAGCGCTTCTGAGCTGGGGCTGGCGCATTCCCTTCGTCGCTTCGATCATCCTGATCGCGGTTGGCATGTGGGTTCGTCTGTCGATCACCGAAACGCCTGCCTTCCAGAAGGCAATCGAAAAGGAAGAACGTGTTGCCGTGCCGGTCGTGGAACTGTTCCGCAACCACAAGCGCAGCCTCGCGCTCGGCACTTTCGTGGCGCTGGCTACCTTCGTGCTGTTCTATATCGGTACCGCCTATCTGCTGTCCTACAACGTCAAGGTTCTGAAAATCCCGTTCCTCGACGCACTCGAAGTGCAGATCATGGGCTCCATCGTTTTCGGCATCTTCATCCCGATCGCCGGCAAGCTCGCTGAGCGCTTCGGCCGTCGCGAAATCCTGATCCTGACGACGGTGCTGATCGGCCTGTTCTCGTTCCTGCTGCCTACCCTGATGACAGGCGGCGAAGGTTCGATCTTCATCTTCGCGGCTCTTGCGATGACGCTGATGGGCATGACCTACGGCCTGATTGGAACGGCGCTTGCCGCCCCCTTCCCGACAAGGGTGCGCTACACCGGCTCGTCCATCACCTTCAACATGGCCGGCATCTTCGGCGCATCGCTGGCACCCTACATCGCCACATGGCTGCAGGTGAATTACGGCATGGGATATGTCGGATATTACCTCTGCGTATCCGCCCTCATCACGCTCGCCTGCATTCTTTTGTCCCGCAAGGATGAAGTCTGAGCGACAGGCCACTAAAAGATCGAGGCCGCGGAATCACCTTTCGCGGCCTTTTTTCGTCTGTGATGATCCTCAAGCGATAATTTGACGGCCACCTTTCGCGCCCGACGAACAGATGCGATTACGCCCGCTACGTTTCGCCTCGTAGAGCGCCATATCCGCATTGTGCATGACCTTCTCAAAAATCTCCCTGTTCCCGCGCAAGGCCACACCTATCGAGATGGTGGTACTGATCTGCAAATCCTGAAAATGAACCGTTGTCGTCGCGATCTTCTCACGGATGCCTTCGCACTGTTCCAGGAACCGATCCGGGGCAAGGGTGTGGACAACGACAAACTCTTCACCGCCCATCCGCGCCACATGAGCGGCTTCATCGAAACCTTCCCGAATTGTCTTAGCGACACTGGAGATAACCATGTCACCAGCCAAATGGCCGTAGCTGTCATTCACGGACTTAAAATGATCAATGTCGATAAATGCGACGCAATATGGCGTACTCAGATGAACGCAATTCGAATAAAGACCTAGCCGGTTGTGAAGACCTGTCAGAGCATCAGTCTGGCTGAGCTGCGCAAAACGCTCGTGTGACTGGATCAGTAACTGCATCTGCCTCGCATTGAGCCAGCAAATTAAAAAACCGACGGTGAAAGAGATTGTCGTACTAAGGACCAGGCCGATCGTGAGCCCATTGCTCAAGTCCGAGACCAGGTCCAACTGCGCCATCGTCAGGATCGCAACGACACAGATAACGGCGGCTATGGAAGCGATCAGGCAAGCCAATCGAAATGATGACTGTACCGGGTCAAGCCGACGCCATCCATCCGGTGTCGCCACGGTGAAAGTCGTTATCGCGACGAGTTCGCTTATAAAACGTGACAGCTGTCCGCTTACGCGATCGGCAATGAAAATGCTCATAAATATCACCCAAGCAGTAGAGTGGCGCAACGCTGCCTCTCCCGTAATCTAAATACTGCTTATAGATAAAAACTATTGATCGACCGTTACCCGTCGCCAAGGGTGATATGAAACAAAAACTCCTGGCCGCTTGGTGCTGCCAGGAGAGATATGAAACGGCTAACGCAGTTGCTCATGGCAATCGCGAGGCATCGCAATTTTCAGGCGCCGAGGAAGGGCTCCACTTCACGACCCGGCATGAAAAGCCCAAGCCGTTTGATTTCCCACTCCAGCCGAATGCCCGACTTCTCGAACACGCGCTTGCGAATGGTCTCGCCCAGATATTCCAGATCGTAACCGGTCGCATGGCCGGTATTGATCATGAAATTGCAATGCAGCGATGACATCTGCGCACCGCCGATGACCAGACCGCGACCGCCCGCTTCGTCGATCAGTTCCCAGGCGGAATGACCTTCGGGGTTCTTGAAGGTCGATCCACCGGTCTGTTCACGGATCGGCTGCACGGTTTCGCGGTGGTGACGCACGGCGTCCATATCGGCGCGGATCTTCGCGCGGTCTTCCGGATAACCCTCAAACAGGGCGCCGGTGAAGATCAGACCAGCATCGGCGCCGGAGTGGCGATAGCTGTAATCCATATCCGCATTGGAGAGCACATGCTGGTTGCCCTGACGGTCCACCGCATAAACCTCCACGACACGCTCACGCGTTTCACCGCCGTTGGCGCCCGCATTCATGCGTAGCGCGCCGCCGATGGAGCCGGGAATACCGTAATAGAAATGGAAACCGCCAATGCCATTATCCATGGCCATCGCGGCAATATGCTTGTCCGGGCAGATCGCGCCTGCCTTGATGCGGTTTTCACCCGAAAGCTCCACCGAGCCGAAACCTTTGGCGGAAAGACGGACGACGACACCTGGAATGCCGCCATCGCGCACCAGAAGGTTCGAGCCGACACCGACCACGGTCAACGGCACGTCCTCCGGCAGGATTTTCAGGAATGTAACCAGATCGTCGGTATCGTGCGGCTGGAACATGACTTCCGCAAGACCGCCGGCTCTGAACCACGTCACGCGGTCCATGGGCGCATCCGGTGTCAGACGTCCCCGCAATTCCTTTACCCCGTCGCCGAGCCTCCCCAGCAATTTAACCCCATCGACCTGTCTCATTCAGACTTTCCTGATATGCTCTTCAATTCCGAAGGCAGCGCTGCCGCCCATTGCGTGATATTTCCGGCCCCCAAGAGAACCACGAAATCGCCCGGATTCGCAATGCCTGCAACCACTGACGCGAGATCTTCCCGTTTTTCGAGAAAACGGGCATCGCGATGGCCGGCAGCCTTGATTGCGGAGACCAGCGCTTCCGAGCTTGCGCCCTCGATCGGATCTTCGCCCGCTGCATAGACCGGAGCAAGAATAATCGTATCGGCATCGTTAAAACAATGCGCGAAATCATCGAACAGGCTGGAAAGGCGGCTGTAGCGGTGCGGCTGGTGCACGGCGATGATGCGGCCCTTGCAGGCTTCGCGCGCAGCCGCGAGCACAGCCTTGATCTCAACCGGATGGTGGCCGTAATCGTCGAAGACCTGCACGCCATTGGCTTCGCCCGTCAGCGTGAAACGACGCTTGACGCCGGCAAAGGAGGCAAGGCCCTTCTTGATGTCCGCTTCCGAAATACCGAGACGATTGGCGACGGCAATCGCAGCCGTTGCGTTCGAAACATTGTGGCGACCGGGCATCGGCAGGACGAGGTCCGTGAAGGAGAATATCTTGCCGGTGCGGCGCCGGCGAATTTCCACATCGAAGATAGACCGTGTGCCATCGATGCGCACATTCGAAAAACGCACGTCGGCCTGTGGGTTCTCACCATAGGTGATGACCTTACGGTCTTCGATACGCCCAACCAGAGCCTGCACCTCGGGATGATCGAGACACATGACGCCAAAGCCGTAAAACGGAACATTCTCCACGAATTGCCGGAAAGCAGCGCGCACGGCGTCGAAATTGCCGTAGTGGTCAAGATGTTCCGGGTCGATATTGGTGATCACGGCCACATCGGCCGGAAGCTTCAGGAATGTGCCATCGGATTCATCGGCCTCCACCACCATCCACTCGCCCTCGCCCATGCGGGCGTTGGTGCCATAGGCGTTGATGATACCGCCGTTGATCACGGTCGGGTCGAGATTGCCGGCTTCAAGCAGGGTCGCGACCATCGAGGTCGTCGTGGTCTTGCCGTGCGTGCCACCGATGGCAATGGCGTTACGGAAACGCATGAGTTCGGCCAGCATTTCGGCACGGCGGACGATCGGCAGGTGTTTTTCCCGCGCGGCGATCAGCTCCGGATTGTTCTTCTTGATCGCGGTGGAAACGACCACGACCTCGGCATCACCGAGATTATCCGCCGTGTGGCCGACGAAGACCTCGATGCCCTTGTCGCGCAGGCGCTGCACATTGGCGCTGTCGGCCTGGTCGGAGCCCTGTACGCGATGACCGAGATTGTGAAGCACTTCGGCAATGCCGCTCATGCCGATCCCGCCTATGCCGATGAAATGGACAAGGCCTATGGCTTTCGGCATCTTCATGCCTCAACTCCTTCAATGTTCTTCTTGAATTCCTGTACGGACTTTCCGCTCGCAATCGCCTCGACCAGATCGGCCAACACATCCGCCGCATGCGGTTTTCCTGTCGCCTTGGCCGCCGCCGCCGTTGCGGACAAGCGATCCGGCTCGGACAGCGCCGAGGACAGAAGGCCGGAGAGCTTCTGCGGCGACAGTTCCGACTGCTTGATAACGCTTGCACCGCCGGCTGCCGAAAGCGCTGCCGCATTGGCCGCCTGATCGTGATCCAGCGCATGCGGATAAGGCACGAGGATCGCGGGTCGGCCGATCACCGAAAGCTCCGATACCGTCGACGCACCCGAACGGCTGATGACCAGATCGGCCTCACCGATGCGCGAGGCCATGTCGCCGAAGAAAGGCGAGACATCCGCCTTCACGCCCAGCTTCTGATACGAGGAGATCACGCTGTCCTTGTCTTCGGGGCGCGCCTGCTGGGTCACGACGATGCGCTTGCGCTGCTCGTCTTTCAACAGGCAGATCGCCGCCGGAACCGCGCTGGAAAAGAACTGCGCTCCCTGGCTGCCGCCGAAAACCACGAGCTGGAACGTCTCGCCGGTCTGCGAAGGCGTATAGGGTATCTCTGACGCCGCCAGCACCGCCGGGCGCACGGGATTGCCGGTCGCAACCGTCTTGTCGGAATATTGGCCGTTGGCGGGCGGCAGAAAACCGCCGGCAATCGCCTTCACACGGGCCGCCAGCGCCTTGTTGGCACGACCCATCACCGCATTCTGCTCGTGAATGATCGATGGCACACCAAGCCCGGTCGAGGCAAGCAGCGGCGGCACGGTGGGATAACCGCCAAAGCCAACGACCGCAACCGGCTTCAGCTTCGTGATCAGCCGGCGCGCTGAACGCAGCCCCGTCCACAGCTTCCACAGCGAACGCGCCACGGAAATCGGGTTTTTCGAACCAATGGTGGCGGATGGAACGACGTGAATTTCTTCCGCCGGAAACTTGCCCGCATAACGCTCGGCACGGCTGTCGGTGACCAGATGCACCTGATAACCGCGCGCTTTCAGCGTGTGCGCCAAGGCCTCGGCTGGAAAGACATGGCCGCCGGTACCCCCGGCGGCGAGCAGAACAATACCCTTGCTCATGATCATTTACTCCGCAGGAACGCCGGAACCGACGCGGAAGAAGCTGCGCTCCTGCGCCCTCTTTTCCGGCCTGTGGCGTGTCAGCGCCAGAAGGAAGCCTGCCGTGACGCAGATCGCCATCATCGACGAACCACCATAGGAAATCAGCGGCAGCGTCATGCCCTTGGCGGGCATCAGCTCCAGATTAACGCCGATATTGATCATCGACTGCATGCCGATCTGCAGGACCAGACCGGCCACGGCAAAGCGGCAGAAATCGTCTTTTTCCCTGAAGGCGTGCGAGAGGCCGCGCAACACGATGAAGGCGAAGATCGCCACAAGGAACATGCAGAAAACAATGCCGAATTCTTCCGCCGCCACCGAGAAGATGAAGTCGGTATGGCTGTCGGGAATGATACGCTTGACGATGCCCTCACCCGGGCCGCGACCGAACCAGTCGCCACGAATGATCGCCTCGCGCGCCGTATCCACCTGGAAGGTATCACCCTCACCGGTCCAGAAACGGTCGATACGGCCGGCGACGTGCGGCAGGAGCAGATAGGCGGAGACGATGCCGAGAACGCCGAGGCCGCCGAGCACGATGATCCAGAACCACGGAACACCGGCCATGAAGAACATGCCGCCCCACACCACCGATGTCAGGATGGTCTGGCCAAAGTCGGGCTGGGCAATCAGAAGTGCCGCCACGATACCGAAGGTGATGATAGCAAAGAGGTTACCGGGAATTTCGGGGTGGCGCGCGCGTTCGGCAAACAGCCAGGCGCAGACAATGACGAAGGCGGGTTTCATGAATTCCGATGGCTGGATCGAAAAGCTGCCGATGGAAATCCAGCGCCGTGCGCCCTTGACCTCGATACCGAAGAACAGCGCGAAAATCATCATCAGCAGCGACGCGATCAGCATCATCACCGCCACGCGCCGGACCTGACGCGGCGACAGGAAGGAAAGACCGATCATGATCGCCAGCGAAGGCACCATGAACATCGCTTGACGTTCCACGAAGAAGAAGCTGTTGAGACCGATGCGTTCGGCAACCGCCGGCGATGCCGCAAATGACAGCATCAGGCCGATGCCCATCAGCGCGATGAACGCCGCCAGAAAGAAACGGTCGATGGTCCAGAACCATTCCGCGACCGGACCGCGATCAACTCGGCTTACCATGGCCTCAGCCCCCTTTTCCAGAGTGAACGAGCATCGTCACGCCATCGAGCGCCGCAACCTGCGCGACGAACGAATCACCTCTGATTTCAAAGTTCTTATATTGGTCGAAGCTTGCGCAAGCCGGGGATAACATCACGATATTGCCGGCCGTCGCATCTTTTTCCGCATCCGCCGCCGCATGCTGCACCGCCTTGTCCAGCGTGCCGGATATTTCATAAGGCACGGCTTCGCCGAGCGTCGCTGCAAATTCCGCCGCGGCCTCGCCGATCAGATAAGCCTTGGCGATGCGCGGAAACAGGGGCGCAAGGCTGGCAATGCCGCCGGCCTTCGGCAGACCGCCCGCGATCCAATAGATGCGCTCATAGCTCGACAAGGCCGGTGCTGCTGCATCGGCATTGGTTGCCTTGCTGTCATTGACGAAAGTGACATTGCCGCGCCGACCGACCGGCTGCATGCGATGTTTTAGGCCGGGGAAGGACTTGAGACCTGCGCGAACGTCCTCTTCGGAAACGCCGACGGCAAGGCATGCGGCAATTGCAGCCGCTGCATTCTGGGCATTGTGGCTGCCGCGAAGCGTCTGGATGCCGTCGAGATCGACCAGCAGCGAGGACTTGCCCCCATGCGCCCGCAGGATGCGGCTGCCTTCGGCATAAAGACCTTCGGAAACGACATTGCGCTTGGAAATGCGCTCCACCTTCACGCCGGCACGCTCGATGCGGTCGGCGATCAGCGTGGAATAGCTGTCATCAACGCCGACAATTGCCGTGCCACTGCCCGCCACAAGCCGTTCCTTGACATCGGCATAATGCTGCATGGTGCCGTGCCGGTCGAGATGGTCGGGCGTCAGATTGAGCAGAATGCCGGCCGTCGGATTGATCGTCGGCGCCAGATCGATCTGGTAGGACGAGCATTCAACGACATAGAAACGTTGCGCTTTCGGCGGATCGAGGCTCAGCACGGCAGTGCCGATATTGCCGCCGAGTTGTGTATCGCGGCCCGAAGCCTTGAGGATATGGGCAATCAGTGCGGTCGTCGTGGATTTGCCGTTCGTGCCGGTGATGGCGATGAAGGGGCAATCCGGCGCATGCGCCCGGCGCTCGCGAATGAAAAGCTCGATATCGCCGATAATCTCGACACCCGCCGCCCGGGCAAGATCGACCGACCAGTGCGGCTTCGGATGCGTTAGCGGCACGCCGGGTGCGAGCACGAAAGACGAAAAGGAATGCCAGTCTATCGTTCGAAGATCAGCCGTCGTTATCCCTTCGGCCTCAGCCTTGGCGACGCTGTCGGGATTATCGTCGAAAGCAACAACATCCGCCCCGCCGGCAACCAGCGCCCGGGCCGTGACAAGGCCCGAACCGCCAAGCCCGAAAAGCGCGACCTTCTTACCTCTGAACGACGAGACCGGGATCATCGCTCACCTCAGCTTCAGCGTAGCAAGGCCGAGCAGCGCCAGACCGACGGAAATGATCCAGAAACGGATGACCACCTGGCTTTCCGTCCAGCCTTTTTTCTCGAAATGATGGTGGATGGGCGCCATCAGGAAAACGCGCCTGCCGGTGCGCTTGAACCAGAAAACCTGGATGATGACCGAGAGTGTTTCCATCACGAACAGGCCGCCGACGATGACCATGACGATCTCGTGCTTGGTGGCGACAGCGATGGAGCCGATGAGGCCGCCGAGCGCCAGCGAACCCGTATCACCCATGAAGATGGCGGCGGGCGGCGCGTTGAACCACAGGAAGCCGAGGCCAGCCCCGACCACCGCGCCGACGATGACAGCGAGCTCACCCGTTCCGGGCACGAAGTTGATCTGCAGGTAATTGGCGAAAACCGCGTTACCGGCGAGATAAGCAATCACGCCGAAGGTGGCGGCTGCAATCATGACAGGCACGATGGCGAGACCATCGAGACCGTCGGTCAGGTTAACCGCATTGCCGGCGCCGACAATCACGAAAGCACCGAACAGCACGAAGAAATAGCCGAGATTGATCACGAGTTCCTTGAAGAACGGAAAGGCGATGGAGCTTCCGAGCGTGCCGCCATGCGGTGCGGAAGCAAGCGCCACCTTCATCATGAAGAACACGGCAATCGCGGCAATCAGGAATTCGATGCCGAGACGGGCTTTGCCGGAAAAGCCCTTGTCGCTCTGCTTCGTCACCTTGAGATAGTCGTCATAAAAGCCGATAGCCCCGAAGCCGAGCGTCACCATCAGTACGGCGACGACGTAGACGTTCGACAGGTCACCCCAGAGCAGCGAACCGCCGAGAATACCGGCAAGGATCATCAGCCCGCCCATGGTCGGCGTGCCAGCCTTCTTGAAATGCGTCTGCGGCCCGTCGGCACGGATTGGCTGGCCCTTGCCCTGGCGCACGCGCAGCGAATTGATGATCGCCGGTCCGAAAAGGAAGACGATCAACGCAGAGGTGAACATCGCCGCACCCGCCCGGAAGGTGATGTACCGGAAGAGGTTGAAGACTTGAATTTTATCCGACAGTTCGACGAGCCAGATCAGCATAATTGCCCTTTCAAAAGGCTATTTCAGACTTGGCGTTCCGTCTCGGGGAATGCCGGATACTTGTCAAGCAGTGCCGCGACAATCTTGCCGAAACCCAGCCCAAGTGACGATTTTACCATCAGCGCATCGCCCGGTTGCACCCATTGCAGGGCAAAATCGGCAAGTTCAGCTGTCGTCGGGAACCAGATGACAGTTACACTGTCCGGAAGCGCATCGCGAAGGGCGGCCATCGCCTCCCCCGCCAGCCAGACATGTTCGATACCACCGGCTAGCAGCGGCCCCGCCAGTTCCTCGTGTAGCTGGGCTGAGAATTCACCCATCTCCAGCATGTCGCCGAGAACGGCAACGCGACGGCCATAACCCTGCGTTTCTGTTTCCGCAAGCACGGCAATCGCCGCCCGCATGGAGGCGGGGTTGGCGTTGTAGCTCTCATCGATCAGCAGGAAGGAACCGCTTTCAATCGTCAGGCGATGGCGCTGTCCGCGCCCCTTGACTGCCTCGAGCGTTCCGAGCACCTCGAAGGCGCGGTCGAGATTGGCGCCGGTAACGGCAACAGCGCCAAGCACCGCCATGGCGTTGTCGGCAATATGCCTGCCGGGAATGTTCAGGTGCAATTCGCTCGTTTCGCCGTTCAGGATCGCCCAGATGGTCGAGCCTGTGGACGTGCTTTCGAAATCGGCCAGCCGGAAATCGGCCTTGGCATGCTGCCCGAAGGTCAGGATATGCTCGATACCCTGGTCCTGCGCCGCTTCTTCAAGTTGCTCGAACTGGGCGTTGTCACGGTTGAGGATGACGAAGCCGCCCTCCTCCAACCCTTCGAATATCTCCGCCTTGGCGCTCGCGATCTCTTCTATGTTCTTGAAATTGCCCAAATGAGCTGGCGCGATGGTGGTAATGATCGCGACATGCGGACGTACCATCTTGACCAGCGGACGGATCTCGCCGGAGTGGTTCATACCGATTTCGAAAACGCCGAATTCGGTATCGGCGGGCATGCGCGCCAACGTCAGCGGCACACCCCAGTGATTGTTGAAGGACGCCACCGCCGCATGAACCCGGCCCGAAGGCGCCAGAGCCTGCCGCAACATTTCCTTCGTCGTCGTCTTGCCGACAGAACCGGTCACCGCGATGATCCGCGCCGTGGTCCTTTCACGCGCCGCAATGGCGAGCTTGCCAAGCGCCGCGAGGACATCCTCCACGACGATCATGGGCACGGTCAGGCGGCCGAGGGCCGGCAGCTTGCCTTCGGCGACTACCAGCAGGCCCGCACCATTGGCGACAGCAAAACTCGTATAGTCATGGCCGTCGACCCTATCGCCCTTGATGGCGAAAAATGCTTCACCAGCCTTCACAGTCCGGCTGTCGATGGAAATGCCGGTGATACCGGTCGGCAGGTTCCCGACGGGACGCCCTGCCGTGATGGCGATCATGTCGGCGACTGTCCATAACCAATTCAAATCTTCAATCCTTCCAGCGCGGTACGCACCTGTTCATGATCGGAAAACGGCAGCGTCACGGAACCGACGATCTGCCCCTCTTCATGCCCCTTGCCCGCGACGATCAGCGTATCGCCGTTCGAAAGCAGCGACACCGCATGACGGATCGCCTCTGCCCTGTCGCCAATTTCCAACGCACCCGGCGCAGCCGCCATGACTTCGGAACGGATCGTTGCAGCGTCTTCCGAGCGCGGATTGTCGTCGGTAACGATAACGATGTCGGAAAGACGTGTCGCCACTTCGCCCATGATCGGGCGCTTGCCCTTGTCACGGTCGCCGCCGCAGCCGAAGACGGTGATGATGCGGCCGGAGGTGAAGGGCCTGACCGAGGTCAGAACATTTTCAAGCGCATCCGGCTTGTGGGCATAGTCCACATAGGCAAGCGCGCCGTTCTTCGTCTGGCCCACAAGTTCCAGGCGACCGGCAGCACCGATCAGCTTTTCAAGCGCCTTCATGGCCGTTGGGGCGGAAACGCCGGTGGACATGGCAAGACCGGCGGCGACGAGAGCATTGGCTACCTGAAAATCGCCGGCCAGCGGAATGTCGACTTCGTGGATCACGCCGTCATGGTGCACTTCGATCAGCTGCTTGTGACGGAAATGCTCTACACGCTTCAGCGTTAGATAATCGCCCTTCCGGCCAACGGTGCGCACATTGAGGCCTGCATCCGCGGCGGCGCGAATGGCCTTATCCGACCAAGGGTCGTCGGCAAAAATGACGGCTGGCGCGCCCTTTTCCATCAGCGTGTCAAACAGCCGCATCTTCGCGGCCATATAGTCCTCGATTGTCGGGTGATAATCCATGTGATCACGGCCGAGATTGGTGAAACCGGCCGCAGCGAGCTTCACGCCATCAAGGCGACGCTGGTCGAGGCCGTGGCTCGAAGCTTCCATGGCCGCATGGGTCACGCCTTCGGCAGCAAGCTCGGCGAGAAGCGCATGCAGCGTCACCGGATCCGGTGTGGTAAGCGCGCCATAATCTTCGCGGCCGGGAGCGATGACACCCGTCGTACCGATCTGGGCGGCGGCATGGCCAGCGAAAGCCCAGATTTGCCGCACGAAGGAGGCAACGGAGGTCTTTCCCGCGGTGCCGGTAACGGCGACCATGGTTTCCGGCTGTTTTCCATAAAAACGGGAAGCGGCGAGCGAAAGGTAGAGGCGCGGGTCAGTGACAGCGAGGACCGGCACATCGGCATCCACCGCATGCCCGGAAACGACGGCGACCGCACCCTTGGCGACCGCGTCCTTCACATAGGCCGCGCCATCCGCCTTGGTTCCCGCAACCGCCACGAACAGGCTGCCGGGCGCAGCCTTGCGGCTGTCTGCGGTAATTCCCCCGATTTCGATTGCCCCTATCTCAGACAGGAGCAATTCATTCAATTCCGGAAACGCCGTCCCGGATATATCTCGCAAATTCATCGACTGTGTCCGTCTTGTCCCCCCGGCGCGATTCGCCGGAACACCATAAGCTCTAACAATCAATAAGACACGAGCAAGGCCGAGCCATCCTTGCCGAACTTCGGCTTCACGCCCAGCACTGCCGCCGTGCGGCTGATGATATCGTGCACCATCGGCGCAGCCGAGGTGCCTGCAAGTGCCGCGCCATTGCCCTTGTCCGTCTTCGGTTCGTCGATGAAGGAGAGCACCACATATTGCGGGTCGTCCATCGGGAATGCCGAAAGGAAGGCATTGAAGTTCTTGTCATGCACATAACGGCCATTGACGACCTTGTCAGCCGTACCGGTCTTGCCGCCGACATTGAAACCGTCGACGCGCGCATTACGGCCGGAACCGTTGACACCGTTCCATTCGAACAGGAAGCGCATATCCTTGCTGGCGCCGGGCTTCAGCACCTGTTTTGCGACCTGATCCGCCTGTTCGCGCGTGCGCGGCAGGAATGTCGGCTCGATCAACTTCCCACCATTGACGAGCGCGGCACCGGCAACTGCTGTCTGCAACGGCGTTGTTGAAACGCCGTGGCCGAATGAAATGGTGATCGAGTTGATCTTCTTCCATTCGCGGGGCTGCGAAGGCAGCGCCACTTCAGGCAGTTCGGTCTGCATGCGCGTCAGAAGGCCAAGCCGCGTCAGGAATTCCTTGTGTCCTTCGGTCCCCACGGTGTCGGCGATTTTTGCCGTACCGATGTTCGACGAATACTGGAAAATTTCCGGCACCGAGAGCATGCGGCCCTTGCCGTGGAAATCCTTGATGGTGAAGCCACCGATGCGGATCGGATAACGCGCGTCGAACATATCGCCCAGGCGGACGCGACCCGAATCGAGACCCATGGCAATGGTGAAGGATTTAAAGGTGGAACCCATTTCGAACGTGCCGTTCGACATGCGGTTGAGCCATCCTTCCTTGGCACCTTCTGCCGGGTTGTTCGGATCATAATCCGGCACGGAGGCCATAGCGAGCACTTCGCCGGTATGCACATCCAGAACCACAGCCCCCGCGCCGATCGCCTGGAACTTGGTAATGGCCGAGGTCACGACTTCACGCACGATGGACTGGACGCGTAGATCGATGGAAAGCTTCACCGGCTCCAGCGGCTGATCGCTGGTCATGCCGAGCGCCGTCAGATCGGCCAGTCCCTGGCTGTCGACGTAACGTTCCATTCCGGCAACACCGCGATTGTCGATATTGACGTGACCGACAACATGGGCAGCTGTTGGCCCGCCAGGGTAGAAGCGGCGCTTTTCCGGGCGGAAACCGACACCGGGGATGCCGAGCGCCAGGATCTGGCTCTGCTGTTTCGGCGTCAACTGACGGCGCAGCCACTGAAAGCGCGAATTGGAGGAAAGCTTCTGATAGGTGCCGCGCTGGTCGAGATCTGGCAATACAGTGCGCAGCTTCTCGATGGCTTCGTCGATATCGACGATGCGATGCGGCTCCGCAAACAGCGACACGGTGCGGATATCGGTCGCCAGAACCTCGCCGTTACGATCAAGAAGATCGGGACGCGACGCCATCAGCCGGTCGGCAGGGGCAATGCTCGAAACCGTCTCCTGCTCGGCAAGGCCATATTGCACCAGACGGCCGCCCACGACGCCGTAAAAGGCGATGAAGCCGAAAATGATGAGACCGACGCGGCTTTTCGCCTGGGCCGCCCTCTTCTTGCGAGCGCCCTCGAAAGCAGCATGGTCAGTGTGAATGCCGGTGGTGCTGGCGGAAAAGTGAGCCTTGCTCTTCAGAACCATGACGCGGGAGAGAAAAGACATCAGCGGTCCACCGATCCAGTTATGGTTTCATCCATTTCGCCATCTTCATCGCCTGCGACAGCGGCGACGGCAGGAGCCGGAGCCGCCGTGGGGCGGGAAACACGCGCCCGCGGTGTTGGAACAGGAGCGCCATTGGCGGCAATCTGGCCGGCGGGCGGTGATTTCTTCTTGGCAGCTCCGCCAAGCGTAGCGCCCGGCTTGGAGCCGTTGACGGCAGCGGCGATGACATCCGCAACGCTCATGCCTTCCGGCTCGGGCGGCTGCGGCAATTGCGAGCGCAGCATCGGCAATTCGCGCGGCTGCGCCAATTGTGTCGGCAGCGTCGGCGAAAGGCCAAGCTCGTCCTGATAGGCATTCACGAGACGATGAAGGCGGTTCGGCTGCGTCAGCAGTGCCCAGTCGGCCCGCAAAAGATCGATCGTGTCTTTTTCGAGCTTGATTTCGGTCTCGAGCTTGCGGACCTGTTCCAGCTTGAGATCGGTCTTGTGCTTGATCGAATAGGTCACCACCGCCGCAGCGACCATGACCCCCATCAACACGACATCGAATGTGCGCAGCATATCAGCCTCCCATCTTTTCAAGGCTGGCGAGATCGGGAAGTTCGAAAATCGAAAAATCTGCCGCCCGGGCAGGTGCCGCCGTGCGCAGGCCGGCGCGCAGCTTGGCCGAACGGGCCCGCGGATTGATCTCCGCCTCCTCGTCGCTTGCAGCGACCATCGGCTTGCCGATATTTTCGAAAATGGCGGGCTTGTCCTCCACCATCGGCAGATGGCGGGAACCCGCCGCCTTTCCGGAACGTTCGGAGAAGAATTTCTTGACGATGCGGTCTTCGAGCGAATGGAACGTGACGACAACCAGCCGGCCGCCGGGCTTCAAAGCCCGCTCGGCAGCAAACAGGGCCTGCGCCAATTCGCCGAGTTCGTCGTTGACGAAAACGCGCAGCGCCTGAAACACCCGTGTTGCGGGATGGATCTTGTCTTTAGCCTTGCGCGGCGTAACGATTTCAATGAGGCCCGCCAGATCGCGCGTGGTGCGGAAGGGCTCTTCCGCCCTCCTCTTTTCAATGGCGCGGGCGATGCGGCCCGGCTGCTTTTCCTCGCCGAGAAAACCGAAGATGCGGATGAGATCGCCGACCTTGGCGCGATTGACGACATCCGCCGCCGAAACGCCGGAGCTGGACATGCGCATGTCGAGAGGACCGTTCTTCTGGAAGGAAAAACCGCGCTCTGCCTCGTCTATCTGCATGGAGGAAACGCCGATATCGAGAACCACGCCGTCAAGACCGCCTTCCGGCGCGTGCCTTGCCAGATCGGAAAATTGCGATTGAATGAGGGTAAGCCTGCCGCCATTTGCAGCAACCATGGCCTGGCCGCCGGCGATCGCGTTCGGATCGCGGTCAAGCGCGATGACATTGGCACCTTGATCGAGAATTGCCTGGGTGTAGCCGCCGGCGCCGAAAGTGCCGTCGAGGATGACCTTGCCAGATGCGGGTTCGAGCGCAGCGATCACTTCGCGAAGCAGGACCGGGATGTGACGCTGAGGTCCCTCACCGGCATCAGAAGATCGCCCGCCAGAATTCGCCGCCATTCCGTGTCCCCGTCCTATGCGGGGCGTGCAGCCGAAAAACCGCGCCCCGCTCTTGCTGCCGCCTGCGCCGCCAAAAACGCCTGCGGTTGCCAAAGCTGAAAATGATCCGCTCGTCCAACGAAGGTGACATCCGTGGATATGCCGGTAAATTCCCGGACGAAATCCGTCACCATCAACCGACCTTCCTGATCGAGCTTCATGAAAACGCCGCCGCCGTGTACCAGCAGCGACATTGCGTTCGCCTCCGGCGAGAAGGCATCCATGGACGCGATCTGCCGCTCGTAGCGCTCCAGCAAATCCGGACCGCCGACACTGATTGCCGGAAACGCGAAATCCTGAAGGCAATAAAGCTCCTGAATCCCACGCTGTGCCAGCACCGAACGAAACGGAGACGGAACCGAAACGCGCCCCTTGGCGTCGATCCTGTTCGTTACGTTCGATAAAAAGCGGTCCATTACTCAACTCGCCAAAACCGCATTCCGCAAAGCGAATCATCCGCCCCACAGACAACACCGGTACGCACGACACATCGCCAAGCGTCAGGGCGACATGCCCTGCAGCAGCCCGTTGCAGGCTCCTCACTCGTTTCAGCGATTGCGGGTCAAAAACACGACCCAGTGTGGTGTGCATTTGGGATACCATGGGACACTATGGGCGTCAATGGGAGAAGCCGGCACGATACCGACTCCGCATCGGAAATTCATAAGCCGTTAAGTTTAACGAATGGTTTACTTCGCGAACTCATGTGCCAGCGGAAACAAATAAAACTTGGGTCGATATGCCCATTTTTTGTTTGCGAAACAGACACTTGGCGACCTTCTCCGAACACGCGCCACTTAAATCGCAAAAGGCGCTCTGATGCTGCCGCGGGAATGCCAGCTTGGTTGGCGTTACGGCTATCTGTGTGATTTAGCGATAGACCAGTTGCAGAGGTTCGATTTGACGCCGAAGCAATGCGCATGTTGCGCTCAGCCAGAACCGTCACTCTCAACAAACAACAACGCCGCGACGCTTGACTTTTTAAACTTTCAATTGATTTTGATTTCTGAAGTTGTGTTTTTCATTGTGAGACAATAATGCCGAATTACGTGGCAGGCTTACCTGCCTTCTTAAGTTATTTTCTGATCGGCCTGCTCTGCCTGGCAACCTTTTCCGCTATTTACACCCGCCTTACTCCCCACCGCGAGGGGGAGTTGATCAAGGCCGGCAACCTTGCCGCCGTCGTCGCTTTTTTGGGGGCACTGATCGGCTTCAGCCTGCCGCTCGCCTCGGCGGCGGCTAATTCCGTCAGCCTCCCCGACTATATCGTCTGGGCAGTGATCGGCCTGCTGGTACAGGTTCTCGCATTCTACATCGCCAAACTCTCCATGACCGACCTGCACCTGAAAATCACCGAGGATAACGTTGCGGCCGGGCTCTGGAGCGGCGGCATCGCTGTGGTCATCGGGATTTTAAACGCCGCCTGTATGGCCTATTGAGGAACAGACATGTATTTGGACGTGACAGAACACCCGCGTCTCGCCCTCGGTACGATTGCCGCAATAGGCCTTTTTATGGCTTTTTCATCGGAGGAAGAGGTTCTTTATACCTCAGTTGAAAAATGCGTTGCCTCCGGTGTCTATCCCAAGGCTTGCCAAGCGGCATCCGAAGACGCCGGCCAACATCATCTCGCCACTGCACCTAAATTTCTCAATATGGTCGCATGTGAAATGGAATACGGCGCGGGAAACTGCTTTGAGCTGAAACAAAATCTCAATTCCACTAACCCCACCGGCATAGGTGTCTTCACACCCTCACCCGCCGGTTTTGTTATGCCTCGGTCCATCGAGAACTTTGCCGACTACAGCAACTATCGCCGCAGGCAGAAAAACAGCGAGTCGGGTTCCAACGGTGCGATGTCGGCCTATCGAAAACGCAACGGCGACCTCGTCATACCGGATGTGACGGCCAGTGAACAGGACCAAGGCGGCGGCGGAATCACGTCAGGAGGAGGCGCGCTGGCGAATGACGTGAAGACGTCCAACGCCAAAACGAACGTCAAGGGCCGTGGTGGATTCGGCGGCCACTCCTTTTCAGGAAGCTGACATGCGCCGCATCACAGTCCCGCCGCGCCCGGATTGGCGCGAGAAAGCCAATGCTGTCGGTTTCTCCTTCCATGAAATGCATGGCGAGCCTTACTGGGTGGACGATGCAGCCTATTGCTTTGGACTGGCTGAAATCGAGCGCGACATCGAAGAACCGAGCCAGATCCTGCACGACATGTGCATGGATCTCGTCGCCGACATCGTACACAGTGAGGAGGCTTTAACCCGTCTTGCCATCCCCCGCGATCACCATGATGTCATTCGAAATTCTTGGCGGCGGTGCGACCGCCACCTGTATGGCCGCTTCGATCTTGCCTATGACGGGCATGGCCCTGCAAAGCTGCTGGAATACAACGCCGACACGCCCACTTCCGTATTCGAAACGGCATATTTCCAATATAACTGGCTGACCGATCAGGTCGCCCTTGGAACGCTCCCGCCGCAAACCGACCAGTTCAACTCGGTTCAGGAAGCCTTGATTGAGGCCTTCGGGCAATTCTCGCGAGACAGGATTTTCCATTTCGCGGCGGTGAGCGACAACGCCGAGGATTGCGGTACGACGATTTATCTCATGGACTGCGCCATTCAGGCGGGCCACCGTGCCCAATTCCTCGATATCAGAGACATCGGCATCGATGCGTGCGGGCGTTATGCTGACCTTCAAAGTCGCGTCATCGAACGCTGCTTCAAGCTTTATCCCTGGGAATACATGTTACGAGAATCCTTTGCCACGCATCTGCCTGCACAAGGCGATATTTTCATCGAGCCGGCCTGGAAAGCCGTGCTGTCGAACAAAGGCCTGCTGCCTTTGCTCTGGCAGCGGCATCCCAATCACCCGAATCTGCTCCCGAGTTTCTTCCCGGACGATCCTGAAATATATGAATTGCAGGATTACGTGGTGAAGCCGCTTCTTTCGCGTGAAGGCGAAAATGTCAGCCTTTATCGAAACCGACGCGAAATTTTATCGGCCCCCGGCAATTATGGCCAAGAGGGGTACGTTTTTCAGGCCTACGCACCATTGTTCAAGAGCGATTTCGGATACGCCGTGTTAGGAAGCTGGATCGTCGCCGATCGGCCCTGCGGGCTCGGGATTCGCGAGGACGCGTCACCTATCACCGCAAATCTCTCCCGCTACGTGCCCCATATCATCGAGGGCTGATCGCCACCGAAAAAAGCGGCAGGAAAATCGCCAGTTGGCCTGTAAGCCGGGTTCTGTATGGCCCCGGTTTGACCCGGAACGTGGCAGCCATTCATCTGGGACGGCATTTGCATGCCGCCTCTCGCAACCCACCCGGATGACGGGCCCGGAAACCGGCTGTAGACGAAGGCTTTCGCCCGCGCCCCGTGTCATCCCTATTCGGTCTTGCTCCCGGTGGGGTTTACCTTGCCACCACTGTCACCAGCGGCGCGGTGGGCTCTTACCCCACCCTTTCACCCTTACCATGCCAAGGCATGGCGGTTTGCTCTCTGTGGCACTTTCCCTGGGGTCGCCCCCGCCGGACGTTATCCGGCACCGTATTTCCGTGGAGCCCGGACTTTCCTCACCTTACCGTCTTTCGACATTGGTAAAGCGCGGCTGCCCAGCCAACTGGCATGGCGTCAATACCCATGTTCTTTGGCGAAAGCCACCGAAAAGCGTAACGGAAGATCAAAGAAATGCAGGCTTGAAATCCGTTGCATAGGCGTCGTTGCCAATTTTTCCATCCCGCAGCAACAGGGCGCCTAACCGCCCGATCTCGTCGGAACTCTTGGCCGCCGTACCGTTGCCGCCAGTCAGAACCGCAATGCGCGGTGACGTCGTAAAGCCGATGGCCGGATAACCGCCCGGCGTTTTGGACACCACGCAGGCGGCCATGGAAATGCGCGACCGGTCGATGGATGGCACCAAGGTCCCGACGATGGCAGAGAGATGGTCGCGAACGCTTTCGCGCCCGCCGGAACGGAACCATGCGCGGATTTCGGGATCGCTATCGAGCTTCTTATCATCGGGATCGCCGCCTATTTTCAGATAGAACTTGCCATCGGGATAACGGACGGGCGGCAGGAGATAGATATGTTTCGTCGTGTCGCGCGGCTCGTAAATCAGCGACGGCATGCCCGCATATTGTCCCAGCTCCGCTTCGTCTACCTCGAAGAAGGCGACGGTGCGCGCATAGACATTGAGAGCGACGGGCTGCGGCAACAAATCCTTCGTGATCGTGAAGCCACCCGCAGCGACCAGCACCCGGTCTGCCGTATAAACCGAACCCGAGGCCGTCTCGACGCGTGCACGGCCAGCCTCTTCCCGCGTCGAGACGACTATATCGTCGATGAGCGTAACGCCGGCTTTGTCTGCCAGAACGCTCTGCGCCTTCACCAGCGCGCGCGGATTGACGTAACCGGCATTGTCCTTTTCGAACACGCCCTCGCAGCCCGGCTCGAAGGAGAAATAGGGAAAGGCGCTTTTCAGACCTGCGTCGTCAAGCATTTCCGTGGAAACCCGCAGACGCGCCGCTGCCTCACAGACGTTGTCGACAAAGGGATTGTCGCCACCGCGTTCAGGCCCAACCATCAGACAGCCGACGGGAGCGTAAAATTCCACGCCGCTCCTTGCCGCGATGTCGGTGTAGCGCGCGATCGAGCGGTTGGCGAGTAGCGCCCAGTCCGCATCACCATCAATGGTGCGGGTAATGCGCGCCTCATCGTAATGGCTGGCGAAAACACCCGGATGTGACTTGATGTCGGCAGGTTCACCGGGGCCGATCAGGGCCACACCTTCGGTGTTTTCCGCCAGATGGCGGGCGGCGGCAGCACCCATCATGCCACGACCGACAACGATATATTTGAAATGTCCCGACATGCCGCCCTCTTCGCCTCAACCCGCTCTAATACAGCCGCGATTTTGTAGCCGCTTCGCTGCTGAATGTCAGATAAAAACGGGCGACATTTCGGCAGCAAAATCACTCTCGGTCAGCTGGCCATCCAGAAGCAGCACCGCGCCTAGCCGCCCGATTTCGTCGGAAGACTTGGCGGAAACGAAATTGCCACCGGTCAGAACCGCAATATTGGAAGATTGCGTATAGCCTATATATGGATAACCGCTACGGGTAATGGATGCGACGCAGGAACCAGAGGTCACGGGGCAGCCCGCAAGTTCCGGCATGAGCGATAGCGCCCGCTTCGTCAGGAATTCCACTTCGCCCGGCGTGCCGTTGGAATGGAACCAGTCGACTGCTTCGGCCAGCGTTTCCAGCCTGCCCTTTTCGCTCTCACCGCCGATCTTCAGATAGACCTTGCCGTCGGGGTAACGCACAGGCGGCAGAATATAGACGATATCGTCCTCGGTCTCTGCCAGCACGATGGTCGAGGGCATGGAGCCGAAGAGGGCCTGCCTTGCTTCGTCGAGTTCGAAAAACACGATGGTGCGGCCCGTTGCCGCCATATCGACCGGGGAAGGCAGAAGATCAGCCATGTTGGTGAAACCGCCAGCGGCCACTATGACCTTTTCCGCCGTGTGTACGACCCCTTCCCTGGTGCAAACTTCCACACCTTGGGAGGTATCGTGAACATGCGCCGCCGTCTCGCGGATCAGTCGCGCGCCCTGCGCAGCAGCAATAGTGGATTGCGCCCTCACAAGCGCACGCGGATTGACGTGGCCGGCATTCTGCGCCTCGAAGTAACCGGCGTGATCCGACGGCAGGGAAAACATCGGGAACCGGCCAGCCAGCGCATCGCGGCCAATCGTTTCCACGCCAAGACCGAGAAGGTCGGTCGAGACCAAGGCTCGCGAAACGTAGTCTCCGGCAAGCCCCTTGCCGTTTCCGGTAAACAGACAGCCCGCTTCGGTGAAGAAACGGATGCCGCTTTTTGCTTCGATCTCGGCATAGCGCCGGATGGAGCGTTGCGCCAGCTCCGCCCATACGGGATCGCCATCGAAACCACGGGTGATGCGCGCCTCGTCATAGTGACTTGAAAACACACCGGTATGGGTCTTGCGATCGGCGGGTTCATCCGGCCCGATCAGCGCCACGCCATCCGTTTGCGCTGAAAGGTGTCTCGCTGCCGCCGCACCCATCATTCCGGCACCGACCACGATATATTTGAAATCCGGCATGTCATGCTCCGCATCAGGTTTGCTCCTGACTACAGCATGCACGCATAAACCGGAATCGATTTTCGTGACGTCCGAAACATGCCGCGCAAGAGCGTGCAGCGGTTTTGCAATAACGAGATGCGATAAAACAAGAACTTAAAGCTTATCGCCAATCTGAAACATCACGACACGCTTCAGCAAAAGACCTCAGCTGGCCAGAAGCGCCTGGACCTTGCCGCAATAACGCTTGGACACCGGGTTCATGCGGGTGGCGCCGTGGCCGGCATTGTAACGCAGGATCGTGCTGCAAACCTCACCGCCGCCAAGCTGGTGGGCGGTTGCCAGATATTGCATGCCCCAGCGAATATTGGTCTCGGGGTCGAAAAGGGCTTTGGTCGTGCCGCGAAAGCCCATCATGCGCGCCGTTGCCGGCTTGATCTGCATCAGCCCGACCTCGCCTGCGCTGCCGCGAGCCCTAGGGTTGAACTTGCTTTCGACAGAAACGACGGCATGGGCCAGATTGGTGGGGACGCCGTAACGCTTGGCATATTTGACGATCAGATCGGAATAGTCGTTCTTGAGCGACGAAGGCAGGCTCTTTTCGGGAACGGGATAACCGGGCGTACGGAAGAAGGTCCCCAGCGTCACGGTTTTGGTCTTGACGTCCTCGTCTTTGGCAAAAGCAATCCCCGCCTGCGAAACGAGCATAGCAACGCCCGCTGCGACAGCAACAAAAACTCTGTTCATCTGTTGAAATAGTCTCCAGATCGGATAACCGGAACAATGAAACGATAAAAACGTCCAGCGCGCGGAAAGTCGATTACGACCTTCTACCGTCCAGTCTCCTTGATTGATATTGACGGCAAGCTCCCCTGAAGAACAGCACCGCGTCCACTGCGGCTCTTAGACTTCCTCAATGCGGATTAACTGTGGCACAACAAAAAAATCGACTTGCGTGACAGGGAAACGGGGAAGGCTTTTCCAGAAACGGCGTTCAAACGGCCGAAAATTTCGGAAGGCTGGCAATCAGCCGATGCAGCGTGTCGATCGTGGAAAAATCCGCGATACCATCCACCAGCGCCGGGCGGAAATGCCGCTGAAAGGCGGCCACGGCACCTTCGGTTTTTTCGCAATATGCGCCTGTTATTTCAACGCCATATCCGTAAATGGATAGCATGGACTGGAGCGCTTCCACCGGCTGGCCGTGATCGCCGCGCTGAAAAAAACGTCCGCCGCGGATCGGCGCAGGCTCCACCCAATGACCGACACCGTGCCGCGACAGGATGTCCCATGGGAATTTTTCACCCGGATCAACCTTGCGGATCGGCGCCACATCGGAATGCGCAAGCACCCTTTCAGGGGCGATAGACCACCGCTGGCCGCAATCGCGACACAATTCGATGACGGCAGCTACCTGTTTTTCCGGAAATTCCGGCAGGCCGCCCGGATGGCCCTGATTGGCGATTTCAATCCCGATGGAGCGGGAATTGATGTCCGCCTCCCCCGCCCAGCTGCTTTTGCCCGCATGCCAGGCGCGGCGAGTTTCCGCAACAAGCTGCATGACACGCCCGTCTTCAAAAACGAAATAGTGGCTGGAGACCTGGCTTTCGGGATTGCAGAGCCACGAAAGGGCGCCATCGGCGGTCGTCATGCCGGTATAGTGCAGGAGAATGATATCCGGGCCTGCCACACCCTGTCTTTCGCCATGGTTGGGAGAAGGCGCAATGGTTGCGCCCCCGAAATCCGGGTTGAAATCCGGCAGAAATTCACTCATGCGACGCGGCGTTCTTTCTCGATGGCCTCATAGGCGGCATTGAGAGCCGCCATACGCTCGTTCGCGGCAGCGTGCAATTCCATAGGCACACCGCGCGCGATGAGCTTGTCCGGGTGGTGCTCGGCAACCAGTGAACGGTAACGCTTGCGGATATCCAGAAAGTCGTCCGAGGGCGAAACGCCAAGCACACGATAGGGATCGCGCCCATCCATATGAACGTGCCGCGCCATGATCGTTTCGAAATGATCTTCGGTAATATGGAAGATTTCCGCGATACGGCCGAGAAACGCCAGTTCCCGCTCGTGGATCAAGCCGTCTGCCTTGGCGATGTGGAACAGGCCATCGATGACGCTTTCCAGCATCTCGCAATTGTCATGGCCTGAGCCGCAAAGACCGGCAAGACGCTCGGCATAGGCCTCGTATCCCGCAACGTCCTGGCGTGCGAGATTGTAAAGGCGGGCAACGTTTCTGGCTTCTTCTTCAGGAAAATCGAAAATCTGCCGGAAGGCGCGCACTTCGGCATCGTTCACGACACCGTCTGCCTTGGCCATCTTTGCCGACAGCGCGATAATGGCCACGGAAAAAGAAACCTTGCGGCGGGTCTCCGGATCTCCCTCGAAAAGGGTCCGGATCGCCTCTACCACGCGACCGAGCGTGCTGCCTGCCGCGTCACCGATCGCGCCGAGCAGCCGTTCCCACAGGGATGAAATATGCAAACAGGCGAAATCGAACATCATGACGCCAAGCATGACGGCATATCGCCGTGAATGCAATATGCGCGGCGCCGCTGCGGCATTAACTTTTATTCATTTTTGCGACAGTTTTTCTTCAGGAGCAAGGGGGCGGCAAACGGGAGAGCAACGGTTTTCCACAGACGGCGAAGCCTGGTGCAAGGTTGGAGGCGATTGAAACGATTATATTCGGCTTCTTTGCCCAAGCTGCTGAAAAACCGCGAGAAATCGGCATTTTTCGTGATAAATTCACTTTACACCTACACGTGGCTGTCGCATCCATTTGCCAGACATATCTTTCTATCCAAGCAAAGGAGAGCCACAATGGCCAAACAGAAAGTCGCAATGCTGACCGCGGGTGGCCTTGCTCCCTGTCTCTCTTCAGCCGTTGGCGGCCTGATCGAGCGTTATAGCGACGTCGCGCCTGATATTGACATTGTGGCCTATCGTTCCGGCTATCAGGGCGTGCTTCTGGGCGACCGGATCGAGATCAACAAGGACATGCGCGAAAAGGCGCATCTGCTGCACCGTTATGGCGGATCGCCGATCGGCAACAGCCGCGTAAAGCTCACCAACGCTGCCGATTGCGCCAAGCGCGGGCTGGTGAAAGAGGGTGAAAATCCGCTGCGCGTTGCCGCCGAACGGCTGGCTGCCGACGGCATCACCATTCTCCACACCATCGGCGGCGACGACACCAACACGACGGCCGCCGACCTTGCCGCCTATCTCGGCGCCAACGGTTACGATCTGACCGTCGTCGGGCTGCCGAAGACCGTGGATAACGACGTGGTTCCGATCAGGCAGTCGCTCGGCGCATGGACCGCGGCCGAAGTGGGCGCTTCCTTCTTCGACAATGTCAGCAACGAGCAGAGTGCTGCGCCGAAGACCTTTGTCATCCACGAAGTCATGGGCCGCCATTGCGGCTGGCTGACGGCTGCAACCGCCCGCGCCTACATCCAGAAGACCAACGGCAATGAATATGTCGAAGGCCTGATGATGAACACGCAGATGAAGAACATAGACGGCATCTACCTGCCGGAAATGGCGTTTGACATCGAAGCGGAAGCCGAACGGCTGAAGGCGATCATGGACAAACACGGCTACGTCACGTTGTTCGTTTCCGAAGGTGCGGGGCTCGATTCCATCGTTGCCGAACGCGAAGCCGCCGGTGAGGCCGTCAAGCGCGATGCCTTCGGCCATGTGAAGATCGACACCATCAATGTCGGCGGCTGGTTCCAGAAGCAATTCGCCGGCCTCATCGGCGCCGAACGCTCCATGGTCCAGAAATCCGGTTACTTCGCCCGCTCCGCTCCCGCCAATGGCGATGATCTGCGCCTCATCCAGGGCATGGTCGATCTTGCCGTCGAAAGCGCGCTGAACAAGGTCTCGGGCGTCACCGGCCACGACGAAGACCAAAAGGGTAAATTGCGGACCATCGAGTTTCCGCGTATCAAGGGCGGAAAGCATTTCGACCTGTCTGCAAAATGGTTCACCGAAGTGATGGAACACGTCGGTCAACCGTTCACAGCGGCCTAATTTTACGATAGGCTGGATAAAGCGGCGACAGGGAGGGCAAGGAGGAAGAGAATGTCTGGACAGGCGTGGCTGGTTTTTTGTGCAGCATGTGCCGTTGTGTTCGCACTTCCCTCTCCCCTTGTATTCTCTGTCGCCTCCTATGCCGCTATCCGCGGCAGAAAAACGGTGTTTGCCTCCGTCACTGGCGGCGCGCTTGGCATCGTCACAGCCATGACGATATCCGCGATTCCAGCGGCTGGCCTTGCCTATCTGCCGCATGCCTTTGTGGAAATCGTTCAGTGGACGGGTATCGGCTGGCTGATTCTTTTCCTGTTATGGACCTTTGCCACCCCCGCCGCCCAGGCAGCCAATGCAGACAATGACAATCTGCCCGGCAAATCATCCAGCGGCATTTTTCGTGATTGCTACGCCATTGCAGCGTTGCGCCCGCGCTATTTCATGTTCTTTCTGGCACTGTTGCCGCAATTCGTTTCCACCTCCGGCAATGCGGTCGAAACGCTGGCCGTAGCGCAGGCCGCAATCCTGTTGCTGGCACTTGGCATTCTGGCAGCGCAGGCACTCTTCGCCGGCTCCACGCTGGCACTGGTGCGCCGCATGTCCGGCAACAAAAAAATCCGGCCGAAATACCGCACTCACTTCATTTCTGGCCGTGCCGTCAGCGCCGGATACCGCCGCATCGCCGCCTGAAAAACCGCGACGCCACGTCCCGGCTTGCCGCTATCCTTACAATAGGTTAATGAAGGCTCGACGGGACACTGCCTGCTTCGCTCGACGCGGGGGTATCGACAGACAGGCATAACGAAGGCGGCAACATGCGAAATTCGGCAAAATTCCGCGGAAGAAGCGCACTTCTTCTGTCTTCCACGGTGGGCCTTGCACTGGCTTTGGCCGGATGCACCAGCGTCGAATATGCCGCAAAGGAAGGGCCGAACGGCCCGAAAATAGCCGCAGTCAACCAAACCGCACCGGCACAAGCCTCCGCACAGTCGGAAACGGCTGGTACCCCGGCTGATGCCGCCGCACCGGCAGCACATGCCACTGACGTGGCAGCCTCTTCCCAGCCCGAATCGCTTCCAACCGTCGCCGCCGTCAAGGGTGGCCGCGTGGCGCTGCCGCCGGCAGCGGAAATTGCAGCGGCAGTGGCGAGCCCAACCCAGATGCAGCCGCAGCAACAACAGACAGAGGTCGCGCAGGCAACGGTAACGACAGCCGCGCCGACAACGGCTGCGGCTCTTGCACCGCACGCTGCAACGCCGGCAGCCGCAGCGATCGAAACCGCAAGTGCCGCCGCGAAACCGGCGGCCCACAACTCTGCCGCCGACCTGCCGCAGGTGGTTGCCGTCAAGGGCAGCTTCCCGCCCGCACCGCCGCCTCCCGGAACGCCGTCGATCGGTACCGAACTGACCGCGGAGCGGAAAGTCATTCCCCTGCCGAAGCCGGACAGCACGGTTCTGGCCTATGCGGCCGGTCCGACCAACGCCGCCCTTGCCGCTATCCGGCAGAACGAAACGATGACGGCGCCGTACAAATCCGCGCCGGCCGGACGTGAAAAGCTGAGCGGGCTTATTTCGAAATACGCTGTCATGTATAATGTGCCGGAAGATCTGGTGCATCGCGTGGTGCAGCGTGAAAGCAGATACAATCCCGGCGCCTATAATGGCGGCCACTTCGGCCTGATGCAGATCAAGCACGCCACGGCCCGCTCCATGGGCTTTGATGGCCCCGCCTCTGGCCTGTTCGATGCCGAAACCAACCTCAAATATGCCGTCAAATATCTGAGCGGCGCCTGGCTTGTTGCCGACAACAACCGGGACAATGCTGTCAGGCTTTATGCACGCGGTTATTATTACGACGCCAAGCGCAAGGGCATGCTGCACGTTCTGCGCAAGTAAGCCTTTGAGCAGCGCCGGGAATGCAATGCGGTAAAGCGGCTTTTCTTAAAAACGTCGAGCACGTCACTTTTGCCATCCTCGGGCTTGTCCCTGGGATCTGCAAGCTTTTGATTTTACGATATGTGGCTGGATCTTTGGTACAAGCCCGAGGATGACGTCGCATCCAAATCAAAGCTTGAGACCCGAGTGGTTTCACATCGCCTTTTCGATTCGTTACGTCGGCCCACAACCCCTGTCATCAAACTGTAGCGTCGTGACTGTAGACGCCTCTCAATCTATTGAGAGGTGAACATATGACGAGTGCGGCACCCAAGACCGGCTTCAGCAAAAATACGAAACTGAAGTCCGCATTGCTCCAGCACAAGGCGCTCTCGAAAAGCGGTTTTTCCGAACGGTTCTTCGGGGTTCTCTTTTCCGGTCTGGTTTATCCGCAAATCTGGGAAGACCCGGAAATCGATATGGAAGCGATGGAGCTTGCTGAAGGCCACCGCATCGTCACCATCGGCTCGGGCGGCTGCAACATGCTGGCCTACCTCTCCCGCAACCCTGCCAGCATCGATGTGGTGGATCTCAACCCGCATCACATCGCTCTCAACAAGCTGAAGCTTGCCGCCTTCCGCCATCTCCCGGCCCATCAGGATGTGGTTCGCCAGTTCGGCCGCGCCAATACGCGCAGCAATATTCACGGCTACGACCGATTCATCGCCGACCATCTCGACGACACGACCAAGGCCTACTGGTCGAAACGCACCCTGTCCGGCCGTCGCCGCATCTCGGTATTCGACAGGAACATATACCGCACCGGTCTGCTCGGCCGTTTCATCGGCGCCGGCCACCTTATGGCGCGCCTGCACGGCGTCAAGCTGACCGAAATGGCCAATAGCCGCACGCTGGATGAACAGCGTCGGTTCTTCGACAGCAAGGTCGCACCGCTGTTCGACAAGCCGGTGGTGCGCTGGCTGACGAAGCGAAAAAGTTCGCTGTTCGGCCTTGGCATTCCGCCCCGCCAATATGACGAGCTGGCAAGCCTTTCCAACGACGGCACAGTCGCCTCCGTCCTCAAGGAGCGGCTTGAAAAGCTTGCCTGCAACTTTCCGCTCAGCGACAATTATTTCGCCTGGCAGGCCTTCGCGCGCCGTTATCCCGAGCCGCATGAGGGTGCTCTTCCCGCTTATCTCAAGCGGGAATATTACGAGACGATCCGCGACAACACCGCCCGCGTTGCCGTGCACCACGCCACCTATACCGAGCTGCTTTCCAAAAAGCCGGCAAACGGCGTCGATCGCTACATTCTGCTCGATGCGCAGGACTGGATGACGGATGTGCAGCTCAACGAATTGTGGTCGCAGATCAGCCGCACCGCCGCTCCCGGCGCCCGCGTCATCTTCCGCACCGCTGCCGAAAAGAGCGTGATCGAAGGCCGTCTCTCGGCCGATATCCGCAACCAGTGGATCTATCTCGAGGAACGCTCCAATGAGCTCAACGCCATGGACCGTTCGGCCATCTATGGCGGCTTCCATATCTATCAGAGGGCTCTGGCATGAAAACCATTGGCGAGAATGTCGGCCTTGCGGATGAGGCGCATGCGAGCCTGATGGACCGCATGTATCGCCACCAGCGGCATATCTACGATATTACCCGCAAATATTACCTTCTGGGCCGCGACAGGACCATTTCCGGCCTCGACGTGCCCAAGGGTGGCACGCTGCTTGAAGTCGGCTGCGGTACCGGCCGCAACCTGCTGCTGGCCAGCCGCAAGTTTCCGGAAGCAAGACTGTTCGGTCTCGATATCTCCGCCGAAATGCTGCTGACCGCATCCGAGAATTTTACAGGAAAGACGGAACGCCCCGTTCTGCGCGTGGCCGACGCCACCGCTTTCCGCGCCGCAGAATTCGGTCAGCCGGACGGTTTCGACCGAGTCATGATCCCCTATGCGCTTTCGATGATACCAGACTGGGAAAAGGCGATCGAACAGGCGCTGACAGCTCTCAAGCCCGGCGGCTCGCTGCACATCGTCGATTTCGGCCAGCAGGAACAATTGCCCAAGTGGTTCCGCGCACTTTTGCAGGCATGGCTCACCCGCTTCCACGTCACGCCCCGCGCCAATCTCCGTTACGTTCTGGCCAACATGGCAGGCCGTTTTGACGGTAATCTCGAATTCGAGGAGATTGCCCGGGGTTACGCTTGGCGGGCCATCATCACGCTTCCGGTCGCCGAAGTGCAGCCAAAAGTCAGCCGCATTCTGGCAGACGCCTGATCTTCAAGGGTTACGGCGCCTCGCCTCTGCAAATGCGGGCGAGACGCTGCCAGCCGACGGTCCTACAAGTATACGCGACTGGGACTGAAAGACCGCAAATCTCTTGGAATCCAGCGACTTGCGAGCCGAAAAAAGGCCACTGCCCCTTGCCATAACGGCTTGTTTACCATGTTATGGGTAAATCGGGAGACGCGGCGCGCCATTTTGCGGCTGCGGATGGGCAACAATAATTCATCAGGGTTCCAATGCGGCTGCGTCTATCGGCACTTTTGTCGGCTATGTTGTTGATCGGCGGCTGTACGTCCACGAGCTATGACCTGCTTGAAACGGCTTCTGTTTCCAAGCCGAAATTCTCCGATACCGACCCACAGGATTTTGGCACGAACAACCCGCATCGCCACGAGGTGCATGGCATCGACGTGTCCAAATGGAATGGCGACGTCGACTGGCGGACCGTTCGCAAATCCGGCGTTTCCTTCGTCTTCATCAAGGCCACCGAAGGCTCAGACCGCATCGATCCGAAATTCGGCGACCATTGGCGCAGTGCGGCGGCGGCAGATATCCTGCACGCGCCGTACCATTTCTACTACTTCTGCTCTACGGCGGACGCTCAGGCCGACTGGTTCATCAGCAACGTGCCAAAGGAAGCCGTCACCCTACCGCCGGTTCTCGATGTGGAATGGAACCCCTCCTCCCCCACCTGCAAGACGCGCCCGGCTCCTGGCATCGTCCGTGCCGAGATGCAGCGTTTCCTCGACCG
>NZ_BDLN01000005.1:137859-165952 GCF_001950375.1 Rhizobium sp. TBD182
GAGGCCCATTACGGCAAGCGCCCGATCATCTACACCTCGGTCGACTTCCACCGCGACAACCTCGTTGGCCAGTTCAAGAATTACCATTTCTGGGTGCGCTCCGTGGCCGCGCATCCCGCCAAGATTTACGAAGACCGGCAGTGGGCCTTCTGGCAATATACGGCCACCGGCGTCGTGCCCGGCGTCAACGGCCCAACCGACATCAATGTCTTCGCCGGAAGTGAGAAAAACTGGCGGAAATGGATCGCTTCGGCCAAATAATACGGCCAAGAAGCAACACATTCGAAAAATCGGCGTTCTTCTGCACTGGCAGATCGCTGGACCCGTTTTTTTGTCGCAAACATGTGGGTAAAGCGGGCTAACAACCTATCGAGGAAATTCCCATGCCCACTTTTCGGTCGCGCAGCATCATTTTTGCCGCCGCTCTGTCGCTTCTCTCCACCGGCTCCGCCCTTGCCACACCGCCTGTGGCCTCGCCTGACGATCCAAAGCAGGTTGCCTGCGGCGGTGATCTCGGCGCATTTCTTGAGGGCGTGAAGGCTGAGGCCGCTGCCAAGGGTGTTCCGGCGGCTGCCATCGAAAAGGCGCTGGCCGGCGCGCAGATAGACCCCAAAGTGCTTTCGCGTGACCGCGCACAGGGCGTCTTCCGCCAGACCTTCCTCGAATTTTCCCAGCGCACCGTCAGCCAGGCCCGTCTCGATATCGGCCGCAAGAAGCTGCAGGAGCTGTCATCGACCTTTGCCCGTGCCGAGAACGAATTCGGCGTACCGGCTGGCGTCATTGCTGCCTTCTGGGCCATGGAGACCGATTTCGGTGCCGTCCAGGGCGATTTCAACACCCGTAACGCGCTGGTGACCCTCTCGCACGATTGCCGCCGCCCGGAACTCTTCCGTCCGCAATTGCTGGCCCTCATCGAAATGGTCCAGCACGGCGATCTCGACCCCACGTCCAACACGGGTGCGTGGGCCGGTGAAATCGGCCAGGTACAGATGCTGCCCAAGGACATCATCGCTTTCGGCATCGATGGTGACGGCGATGGCCATGTCAACGTCAAGAACAGCGCACCGGATGCGATCCTCACGGCGGCGAAATTCATCCAGCACCTCGGTTTCAAGAGGGGCGAACCCTGGATGCAGGAAGTTTCCGTACCGGAAAACCTGCCCTGGGAGAAATCCGGCCTCGGCGGTTCGCTTACCGCCGGTGACTGGTTTACCCTTGGCGTGACCCCGCGCGACGGTAACAAAAATTTCGCCTCCCTGCCCGCAGCCCTCATCATGCCGCAGGGCCGCAAGGGACCGACCTTCCTCACCTATCCCAACTTCAACATCTATCTGGAATGGAACCAGTCGTTCATCTACACGACCTCGGCTGCCTATTTCGCCAACCGTCTGATGGGCGCCCCTGTTTATAACAAGGGCAATCCCGATCCGGGCTTCGATGACGCGACGATGAAAGAGTTGCAGACCAAGCTTGAAGCGCGCGGCCACGATGTTGGCAAGGTGGATGGAATTCTCGGTTCCGGCACCCGCGTCGCCATCCAGAAGGAACAGCAGCGTCTCGGAATCCCTGCGGATGGATGGCCGACCCAGGCACTTCTCCAGGCGCTTTAACCTGTGTTAATCGCACCTTCGGGCCTTTAATCTATCGGCCGGAATCAAGGCTTAAACTGTTAATCTCGACCGGATGACTGGGGATAACACCCCGGTCATTTACTTTTTTTAAAGATATGAAGCACTGCGTGATGAGAAAATAATCTTTTATTTTCAACGAATTACAGAAGTTACTTTTTTAAGCGGCCACAAAGCATGCTGCACCGCATCACAGAAACCGCTTTTCAAGTGCCACAAAACGGTCATATTATCGAACCTGTCAACAACAGGAGGCACCCATGGGACTTACAAAATCTCTCAATGCCTTGGCAGTCGGTTTGGCGTTTTTGTTCGTAGCGATGATGCTTTTCATCTGACGAGACGTGAAGACCAAACGCAGAAAAGAACCGTAGATGACACGAGTTTGAAAAGCGCAGGTCCTGTCGGGCCTGCGCTTTTTTCCTGTCGTAAATGGGATATCTGAAATCAGGCGGCGCTGCGGCGCAAACGCTCAAGACCGAGGTTCTCAAGCACCGCATCGACCAGCGGCGCACGGTTCATGGTGTAGAGATGGAACTCGTTGACACCGCGCCGTTGAAGATCGGCGATCTGCTCGGCAGCAACTTCCGCCGCAACGCGGGCGCGTCCCTCGAGATCGTCATCATAACCTGCAAAACGCTCATCCAGAAAACTGGGCACACTGGTACCACAGCGGCCGGCGAAACGCTTGAGCTGAGTCAGGTTCTGGATCGGCATGATACCCGGAACCACCGGAATGGTGATGCCCGCAGCCGTAACCCGCTCCATGTAGCGCTCGAACACGTCATTATCGAAGAAGAACTGCGTCAGCGCCCGCGTTGCGCCATTGTCCGCCTTGCGCTTCAGCATATCGATATCGACCGCATCGCTGGCGCTCTCCGGGTGCTTTTCGGGATAGGCAGAAACGGAAACCTCGAAATCGCTGATATCGCGTAGCCCCTTCACCAGGGCGGCGGCATTCTCGTAACCTTGCGGATGCGGCCTGTAGTCCGTGCCGATACCGGTCGACGGATCGCCGCGCAGCGCCACGAAATGGCGAACGCCAGCATTGCGAAACTCTTCAACGACCTGATGCACGTCGTCACGGCTGGCATCCACGCAGGTCAGGTGCGCGGCGGTCGGCAGATGACTGTCACCGATCATCCGGCGCACCGCATCCAGCGTCGGCGCCTTGGTGGAACCGCCCGCGCCATAGGTGACGGAGACGAAATCCGGATCCCATTTCTTCAGCTCGGCAACCGTTTCCCAGAGCTGGTTCTCCATCTCGGGGTTCTTGGGCGGGAAAAACTCGAAAGATAACCGGATATCCCCCCGGATTTCGCCATTGTGGCGCGCGGTTTCCGACCTCAACATATCATGCCCTCCCGGCAGCAAGTAAAACGGCCTCTTGCACCACATCGTCTGCCATCAGCAGCCGCTGGTCGCGGGCAACCCATATCGTGACGTCCAAGGATTCATCGGACGCCCGTTCAGAATGAAGATCGACGGCACGGTCGAGCACGAGCCCGGCCTTTTTCAGCCATTCATCCATAAGCGGATGCGAAAAGCCGAGCCGCACATGCGCATGCTCGTCGCGAAGATGCTCGAAGGAATGGGGTGCAAGATCGATGACGATCAGCCGGCCACCGGGACGCAGCATGCGGGCGGCTTCGGAAAGCGCGATCTCCGGCTGGTCGAGAAAATGCAGAACCTGATGGATGACGATCAGATCGAAATCCTGGCCTTCCAGCGGCAGGTTGAGAATATCGCCATGGCGAACGGATGCATTGACCACGCCCGCCTTGTCCAGATTGGAGCGCGCCACCGACAACATGTCGCGGCTGGCATCGACCCCGATTGCCCGGCGGTAGATGCCGCTCAGAAGCTGGAGGATGCGGCCCGTCCCGGTACCGAGATCGAGCAGAGAGTCGATCGGGGTGGTTCCGACCAGCTTCAGCAATGCCCCTTCCACGGCCTCGTCGCTCACATGCAGGCGGCGCAGCTCGTCCCAGGCGGAGGCATTGCGGCTGAAATAATCCTGCGCCCGCTCCGCCCTTACCCGCTTGACGGTGGCAAGGCGTTCGCTGTCGCGCTGGAGAACGGCGTCAGAGGGCGATGCGGCGCCCAGCAGCTGCCTGATAACAACGGCGGGCTCGCCATCCTGCCGCAGGCGGAAATAGGCCCAGGCGCCTTCCTGATAGCGCTCGATCAACCCTTCTTCCGTCAAAAGCTTGAGATGACGGGAAATACGGGGCTGCGACTGGCCGAGAATTTCGGTGAGATCGGTGACGGTCAGATCGCCGGCCGCCAGAAGCGCCAGCAAGCGAAAGCGCGTCGGCTCGCCGGCCGCCTTCAAGAGATCCACCAATTTATCCAAACCGAACGCCACGTCTGCCGCACCTTGCAATCTAATCAACATATAAAGATATCTTTATGTCGGCGTCACGCGAGATGCAAGCGCAATTTGCCACGCTCTCCCCTCAAGCCCCATTTATTGCATCAAAAAAGGCCCGCTTTTGGGCGGGCCTTTCTGAAGTGATCCGAGAACAGGATTAGCGCGTCAGGCGCTTGTAGCTGACGCGGCCGGGCTTGATGCTTTCCGGGCCGAGACGACGGACCTTGTCCTTTTCATAGTCTTCGAAGTTGCCTTCGAACCATTCCACGTGGCTGTCACCCTCGAAGGCGAGGATGTGAGTGGCCAGACGGTCGAGGAACATGCGATCGTGGCTGATGATAACGGCGCAACCGGCGAAGGCTTCCAGCGCTTCTTCGAGCGCTGCCAGCGTTTCCGTATCAAGGTCGTTGGTCGGTTCGTCGAGCAGCAGCACGTTGCCGCCTGCCTTCAGCATCTTGGCAAGGTGAACGCGGTTACGCTGACCACCGGAGAGGTTGCCGACCTTCTGCTGCTGATCGCCGCCCTTGAAGTTGAAGGCGCCGCAATAAGCGCGGGAGTTCGTTTCGAACTTGCCGAGCTTGATGATGTCGTTGCCGCCGGAGATTTCCTCCCAGACGGTTTTGTCACCCGCCAGCGTATCGCGGCTCTGGTCGACGTAACCAAGGTGCACGGTCTCACCAATGGTCACCGAACCGCTATCGGGCTTTTCCTGACCGGTGATCATGCGAAACAGCGTGGTTTTACCCGCACCGTTCGGGCCGATGACGCCGACGATGCCGCCCGGAGGCAGCTTGAAGGTGAGGTTTTCGATCAGAACCCGGTCACCATAGGACTTTGTGAGGTTTTCCGCCTCGATAACGACACGGCCCAGACGCTCGGCGACCGGAATGACGATCTGCGCGTCGCCGGGACGGCGATTTTCAGCGGCTTCCACCAGTTCGTCATAAGCGCGGATACGCGCCTTGGACTTCGTCTGGCGAGCCTTGGGGCTGGAAGCGATCCACTCCTGTTCGCGGCTGATGGCCTTCTGGCGCGAGGCGTCTTCGCGGGATTCCTGCTGCATGCGTTTGGCTTTTGCCTGCAGATAGGCGGAATAGTTGCCTTCGTAGGGAATACCACGGCCACGGTCGAGTTCGAGAATCCAGCCGGTGACGTTGTCGAGGAAGTAGCGATCGTGGGTGATCATCATCACGGCGCCGGGATAGTCGCGCAGGTGCTTTTCGAGCCAGGCGATGGTTTCAGCGTCAAGATGGTTGGTCGGTTCGTCGAGCAGCAGCAGGTCAGGCTGCGAAAGCAGCAGCTTGCAGAGCGCCACGCGGCGACGCTCACCACCCGAAAGGCCGGTTACTGCCGAGTCGCCAGGCGGGCAACGCAGCGCATCCATGGCCATTTCGACCTGATTTTCCAGATCCCACAGGTTCTGGCTGTCAATGATGTCCTGAAGCTTTGCGCCCTCATCCGCCGTTTCGTCGGAATAGTTCATCATCAGCTCGTTGTAGCGGTCGACGATTGCCGTCTTGCTCGCCACACCTTCCATGACGTTTTCCATCACGGTCTTGTTTTCGTCGAGCTTCGGCTCCTGCTCGAGATAACCGAGCGTCGCACCCTCAGCGAGCCAGGCCTCACCGGTATATTCCTTGTCGAGACCGGCCATGATCTTCAAAACGGTCGACTTACCGGCACCGTTCGGACCGAGGATACCGATCTTGGCATCGGGATAGAAGGAGAGATGGACGTTCTCAAGAACCTTCTTCGCGCCATAGGACTTGTTCAGCCCGGCCATGTGATAGATGAATTGACGTGCCATTGTAGCGAATGCTCCACATCGGATTTTAAAGAGTACGTATCGGGAAATTTGCCGCTATGTAGGGTAAATAGGACCTTGGGGCAACCTCTGGCACGATTATGACCCCATGATTATGACAAGGGATACCATGGCAGGCACGGGCGAAAGCATGAATGAGACGACGGATGACTTGACGTTCAGCCGGATTGAGAGGCTCGACGCTCCATCAGGCGCATCCATCGCCTTTCGCCACCAGCCCTCTGCCCTTTCTCCGGCGCGCGGCGTGCTGATGATCTGCCACGGCCTGGTGGAGCACGCCGGCCGTTACCGCCGTTTTGCCGATGTCATGGCAAAGCAGGGTTTCGAGGTCTATGCCCACGATCATCGTGGCCATGGCCGCACAAAGGCTGCCGATGCGCCGATTGGCCGCTTCGCCTGGAAGGACGGAGCCGAGAAGGTCGTTGCCGATGTCATGGCGATGCGCCGGATGGTCGGCGAAAGACATCCCGGCCTGCCGGTCATCCTGTTCGGCCATTCCATGGGCGGCCTTGTGGCGCTCAACACCGCCGTCAGCCATCCGGATGCCTTTGATGGTCTGTCCATCTGGAATTCCAACCTCAATCCCGGTGTCATGGGCCGTCTTGCACAGATTGTGCTGCGCCTTGAAAAGATGCTGAAAGGCTCTGATGTGCCGAGCGCCATCCTGCCCAAAGCAACCTTCCGTGCCTGGAATGCCAGAATGCCGGAAAAACGCACTCATGCGGACTGGCTGAGCCATGACAGGGCAGCGGTGGACGCTTATGTGGAGGATCCGCTTTGCCAGTTCGAGGCCAGCGTCTCCCTGTGGCAGGATGTTTTTGAATTGTCCTATCGTGCGCCGAGGCTCATCGAACGCCTGCCGAAGACGCTGCCGATTTTGCTTGTCAGCGGCGATCAGGATGCCGCGACCAATGACGGCAAGGAGATCGTCTGGCTTGCCGAACGCTTCCGCGAAGCGGGTTTCGGCCATGTAGAACACACGATCTATCGGGGCATGCGCCACGAAACCCTGAACGAGATCGGCTGGCATGCCGTGGCTGCGGATTTCGCCGCATGGTGCAGCCGCATCGTTGGCAACTGACGAGCCTTTGCCGAAACGGAATAAGTCCATGAGATAAAATCACATGCGGCAATGCGGGGAGACGTCTATAAACCGGCAAGCAGAAAACACCGGGGGACAAATGACCGAAACGCCGAACAGGAAACCGCCACTATCAGGCATTCGCGTCATCGAACTGGCGCGTGTTCTGGCCGGTCCCTGGGCGGGGCAGATGCTGGCCGATATGGGTGCGGATGTCATCAAAGTCGAGAACCCTGAAGGTGGAGACGATACCCGCGCATGGGGTCCGCCCTTTGTCGAAAGCGCCGATGGTGAAAACCTCTCCGCCGCCTATTACCATGCCACCAATCGCGGCAAACGCTCCATCGTCGCCGATCTCAAGACGGCGGAAGGCTGTGCGCTGGTGCGGCGGCTCGTGCGAACCGCCGATGTTGTCATCGAGAATTTCAAACGCGGCGGACTTGCCAAATATGGCCTCGACTATGAGAGTCTCAGGGTTCTCAATCCGAAGCTGATCTATTGCTCCATCACCGGCTTTGGCCAGACGGGGCCTTATGCCGATTTCGCCGGATACGACTATATCGTGCAGGGCATGTCCGGTTTCATGTCGATCACCGGCGAACCCGACGGTCAGCCTATGAAGGCGGGCGTTGCCGTTGCCGATATCTTCACCGGCATCTATTCCGTGTCAGCCATTCAGGCCGCGCTGATCCACGCCATGCGGTCAGGTGAAGGCCAGCATATCGACATGGCGCTTCTGGACGTGCAGTCGGCCGTGCTCGCCAACCAGAATATGAATTACCTGATTTCCGGCAATGCCCCCGTCAGGCTCGGCAACGCCCATCCGAATATTTCCCCCTATGAGGTGGTGCCGACGGCTGATGGTTTCCTGATCCTCGCGGTCGGCAATGACGGCCAGTTCCGCCGCCTCTGCAATATTCTCGGCATTGGCGCGATTGCCGATGACGAGCGTTACGCGACAAACAAGGCCCGCGTGGCGCACAAGGTCGAGGTCCGGCAGATCATTTCCACCGAAACGCTGAAATGGCAGAAGCGCGATCTTCTGACCGCTTGCGAGCAGAACGCCGTACCGGCCGGGCCAATCAACTCCATCGAGGAAATGTTCGCCGATCCACAGGTTCAGGCACGCGGCCTGCGTGTTGATCTCGAGGCGCAGGATGGCACCGTCATCCCCGGTGTGCGGACACCGATTATCATGTCACAGACGCCGCTGCGTTACGAACGCCCGAGCCCGAAGCTTGGCGAGCATCAGGCGCAAGTGCTGGCCGAACTGGAAAACATCGAAAGGACCACGACGCCATGAAAGCAACCGGAATGAAAAGAACAGGCGGACAACTGATCGTCGAAGCGCTGAAAGCCAATGGCGTCTCCCGCGTTTCCTGCGTTCCCGGTGAAAGCTATCTGGCGGTGCTGGACGCGCTTTATGAAAGCGGCATTGAAACCGTGGTCTGCCGCCAGGAAGGCGGCGCTGCCATGATGGCCGACACCTGGGGCAGGCTGACCGGCGAACCCGGCATCTGCATGGTAACGCGCGGTCCCGGCGCAACCAACGCCTCGGCCGGCCTGCATATCGCAAGGCAGGATTCCATTCCGATGATCCTGTTCATCGGCCAGGTACAGCGCGAAGCCCGCGAGCGTGAGGCGTTTCAGGAAGTGGAATATCGCCGCGCCTTTACCGAATTCGCCAAATGGGTGGGCGAGATCGACGATGCGCGCCGCATTCCGGAATTCGTCACCCGCGCCTTTGCCGTCGCCACCTCCGGCCGCCCCGGCCCCGTGGTGCTGACGCTACCCGAAGACATGCTGGTTGAAGAGGTTGAAGCCCCCAAGGCAAAGCCCTATACCCCGGTCGAAGCGCATCCCGGCCCGTCGCAGATCGCCGCTTTCTCAAAAATGCTGGGCGAGGCCAAGCGGCCAATCTTCATCATCGGCGGCACACGCTGGTCCGAAGAAAGCGTCGCAAGCTTCACGGCTTTTGCCGAAAGGAACAAACTGCCCGTCGGCTGCTCCTTCCGTCGCCAGATGCTGTTCGATCACTTGAGCCCATCTTACGCGGGCGATGTCGGAATTGGCATCAACCCGGCCTTGGCGAAGGAAATCAAGGAAGCCGACCTCGTGGTGCTGCTCGGCGGTCGCCTCTCGGAAATGCCTTCCTCCGGCTACACGCTGATCGACATTCCCTACCCGTCGCAGAAACTTGTCCACATCTACCCGGAAGCCGAAGAGCTTGGCCGCGTCTATCGCCCCGATCTCGCAATCTGCGCCTCACCGGATGATTTCGTCGCCGCCCTTTCTTCCGTAACGCTCCCCGATAACGCCGCCTGGGCGGACCGCACGGCCACCATGCATTCGGCTTACCTTACCTGGTCGACACCGCCGCAGACCGGTCCGGGCGCGGTGCAGATGGGTCCGATCATGGACTGGATCGAGGCCAACGTGCCGGATGATGCCATCTTCACCAATGGCGCGGGCAACTATGCCACCTGGGTGCACCGCTTCCACCGCTTCCGCCGCTTCAACACTCAATCGGCGCCGACCTCCGGCTCGATGGGGTACGGCCTGCCGGCGGCCGTGGCCGCCAAGCACCTGTTTCCCGAGCGCGAGGTGATCTGCTTTGCCGGTGATGGCTGCTTCATGATGCATGGGCAGGAATTCATCACCGCCGTGCGGTATGGACTGCCTATCATCACCGTGCTGGTCAATAACGGTACCTACGGCACGATCCGCATGCATCAGGAGCGGGAATATCCCGGCCGCGTCAGCGGCACCGATCTCGTCAACCCGGATTTCGCGGCCTTCGCCAAGGCCTATGGTGGCCACGGCGAAACGGTCGAAAAGACGCAAGACTTCGCCGCCGCCTTCGAACGCGCCCGGGCAAGCGGCAAGCCCGCCATCATCGAGGTGAAGCTGGATGCCGAAGCGATCACGCCAACCCGCACGCTGACCCAGATCAGAAGCCGGACCTGATATTGCGCATGGACATGGCTCCGGCATGGTGTAAATCCTGACTAGAACATACAGGTTAGGAAACGACATGCCGGATGCAGCCCCTCCCGTCATCACCCCACGCGGCGCAAAGATCGAACCTTCGGCCGGTGCGCCATTCGAGGCCGTGCGCGTGGCACGCGATGTCCTGCACACATCCCGCACGGCGGCGCTCGCGACCCTCGATCCGGTCAGCGGTTATCCCTATACGACCGCCACCAATATCGGCATCGAGCCGGATGGTAAGCCGTTCTTCTTCGCGGCGGGCCTGACGCTGCATGCCCGCAACATGGAGGCCGACCCGCGCATCTCGTTGACACTTGCCCCCTTCGGCAAGGGCGACGCGCTGACGCTGCCGCGGCTGACACTGGTAGGCAAGGCGGAACTGATCGATCCGGAAGAAGTGCCGCTTGCCAGACAGCGCTACATCGACCGCTATCCCAAGGCAAAACTCTACCTCTCTCTTCCCGATACAAGGCTCTACCGGCTGCGGACAGAGGGCGTTCAGATCAATGGTGGCCCGGCCCGCAACGCCAGCAACATCACACCTGCCGATCTGCGCAGTGACCTTTCCGGCGCGGAACAGCTGATGGCTGCGGCAGCGGACGAGGCCGCGCGCCTCAACGCCATCAAGGGCGAGGCATCACGGCTGGCCGCTCTTGCGGGTGCGAAAACCGCACGCTGGAAAATCACTTCCATAGACCCTGATGGTATCGACCTCGCCTCAGCCAACGACCTGGCACGGCTGTGGTTTGCAGAACGGGTGAGGACGTTGAAGCAGCTTGAGAAGGCGCTCGCCCAGCCAGTGAAGTGATGGGCGCAAGCGATTCACAAACCTGGGACAATCGCCTCTCCTCCGTCATGCTCGGGCCTGCCCCTAGCATCTGCTACCTATCAATTTGCGATAAGTGATTGGATCCTAGGAACAAGCCCGAGGATGACAAAACGAGCGTTTCGAATTTTCCCAACAAAAAAGGCCGGGCTGCATTCCGCAACCCGGCCTTTTTCAAAATCAAACCGTTACTCAGAGAGCAGCGGTAACGATGAACTCAACCTTGTAGTCCGGAGTAGCAAGCGCCGCTTCGCTGGTGGCGCGGGCCGGCGGGTTTGCCGGGTCGATCCAGCCTTCCCAGACGGCGTTCATTTCGCCGAAGGTGGACATGTCGGAGAGGTAGATGATGGTCTGCAGGATCTTCGACTTGTCGGAACCGGCAGCGGCCAGCAGACGATCGACTTCAGCCAGCGCCGACTTGCTCTGATCGGTCACGGACACGCCCTCACCGACCTGGCCGGCCAGATAAACGGTGTTGCCGTGGATGACGGCGCCGCTCATGCGCTTGCCCGGTTCGATACGCTTGATGGTCATGGAAAACTCCTGTTGATTGGCTTTAGAAAATCGAATTATCCGCGGAAAATCAGCCGCGCAGGTGGTGGGTCTTTTCGTAGATCGCGGTCGAGCGCGCGCCGGAACGGCAATAGCCGAGCATCGGGCGCTGCAATTCGTCAAGCGCATCCACCATGCCGGTAACCGCATCCGCATCGACGCCGTAGCGGCCAACCGGTACATGCACGATGGTCAGGCCAAGCTGTTCGGCACGCTCGGCAATATCGGCGAAAAGCGGCTGGCCTTCTTCTTCGCCATCCGGGCGGTGGCAGACGATCGACTTGAAGCCGAGTGCCTTGACCTCGTCGAGATCGGCAACGCTGATCTGTCCCGTGACCGAATATTCGTCGTCTATGCGCCTGATATCCATAATAATGCCTCCGCTTAAACCGGCGCCTTGGCGCCGCTGGCACGCTGTCGCCACTGTCTGAAATCCGCATCCGATGTAAGGGCTCAAAACCCTTGCGTCAATGATGCGGCGCCTTCATTCGGTACGCCATTCAGTCCCCTATTCAGAGGATGGAAAAGCGAAGACCATAGGAGCGGCTTTCGCCCGGCTGCAGCATATTGAACTCGCCGGCGGCCTCAAGCTCGCCGCGCCCCACCCAGCGGTGCGAAACCGGTTCGATGCCAAGCACATTGGCCGGATCCTTCTGGTTCCGCCACATCTGCAGATAGGGCAACGTCTCCGTGCCGAAACGTACTTTCAGCGTCTTGCCGCCAATTGCGGCAATCGGACCGAGCGCAAGTTCCGCCCATTCGTCCTGACCGGCGGAAACACAGAACACCGTGCCCGGCTCCTCGCCAAAGCGCCAGCCATGACCACCGCCATCGAGCATGGCACCTTCCAGCCGAACGGCCTCGTCAAACAACCGCGCGCCAACATTCATGTGGTACATCAGAAAGACCGGGATCGGCCGCGAACTCGTATTGACGATCCGGTCATCGAGGCTGACTTCGCCGCGTTCGCCATCGATGCGCCATGTCCGTTCGAGAAGGGCCGTGCCACCATCGGCAAGGTTCACGGGAACCTCGGCACGCGCCAATGCATTGGACTCATGAACGTCGAAGGCAACTATCTTGGCGGGATGCGCGGAGAAGGACCCATGCAAAGGATATCGACGCCCCTCGCCCTCACCGCTGATCGGTTCGGGATGGCGGATATGATCGGGACCGCAGGTGAACAGAAAGCCTTCCAGCGAATGGTCGATGCGCGGATCGCCATCATCTGGAATGGCACGGCCGGGCGCGATGTCGATACCATCGACAACACAGGCGCCAATATCGAAAACGGAGGTTTCATCGAGGAAAATGCGTGGCGATTTGCCGGCCTGAAACGAACGCAAGACAACCTCCCTGTGGCAGTAAAAGCGCAATAATCACGGAAACGCTACTAACCGTGACGTAAATTAAGATTGCTTTAACCGTGAATTCACCTTTTTCACAATAGGGTCAAGATTACGGTGTGTTTATCGGTGAACGAAGTAAGGGATAGCAGAATCGTGAAACAGTTTGTTAACGCAGCTCTGGGTCTGGCGATTGCCTTGGCGGCGGTCTGCGCGCCTCTACAGGCTGGCGCGCAGCAGCGTTATGGCTATCAGGAACAGCCGGTTCTGGTGACGCCGGATGGCCGTGTTCTCGATTTCGTGCCCCAACGTGGCGACATCGTCATCAGTCGCGACAATATGGGCCGCACGGTATTTTATGACCGGTACGGCAATCTGCTGGCCACTGAAATGCCGTCAGGCTATCAGCAGCGGCAACAGGTACAGCAGCGCGACACAACCTATTACCCCCCCGCCCCCGGCGGTGAATATCGTGAGCCGCAGCGCGATTACGGTTATCAGGATAATGGAAGCGTGCGCGATTACCGCGAATATCGCGGCAATGGTTCCGGTGACGATGTCTATACCGGCTCGGTTCCCGGCCCGGGCGCTGTCGAAAGCGCGCCGCTCAACCAGCCGATGCCCGAAGAAAGCACCACGGCTGCCGTTCCGCAGCCGCAGCACCTGATTGAGCGCCACACGCCCGTCACCACACCGGTCAACAGGTCTCGCCAGGAGATCGTGGCACTTCAGACCTTCCTCGACCGCGAAGGCATCTCGCCCGGCGTGATCGATGGCAAGATGGGCGACAACGTCAACAAGGCGATTGCCGCCTGGCAGGACATGACCGGCGAAAAGCTCGACCCGAACAATTCCGAGGACATTCTCGAGCGTCTGCGCGCCTCCGGCGGCATGCCGATCGTCGATTATACGATCACCGCAGCCGATGCAGCCGGCCCCTATGTCGCTTCCATTCCGGATGACTATGCCGAGAAGTCGCAGCTACCCGCCCTCTCCTTCACCTCCACGTCGGAGGCGTTGGCCGAGCGCTTCCACATGGACGAGACCTATCTGAAAGAACTGAACCCCGGCATCGATTTTTCCGTGCCCGGCACCATCATCAAGGTGGTCAATCCGGGGGAACCCAAAAAGGGACAGGTGGCCCGCATCGTCGCGCATAAGGGCATCAAGCAGGTCTTCGCTTACGGAGAGGATGGCGCTCTGATCGCCGCTTATCCCGCCACCATCGGTTCTACCGACACGCCCTCGCCAAGCGGCACGCACACCGTCGAGCGCGTCGCGCTTAATCCGGGTTACACCTACAATCCGAAGATCAACTTCAGGCAGGGCCAGAACGACAAGATCCTGCAAATTCCGCCCGGTCCAAACGGCCCTGTTGGCACGGTCTGGATTGCCCTGTCCAAACCGACCTACGGTATCCACGGCACGCCGGAACCCTCGAAGATCGGCAAGACCAACAGCCACGGCTGTATCCGCCTCACCAACTGGGATGCGACGGAGCTGGCAAAAATGGTCCGACCCGGCGTCGTGGTGGAATTCGCGGAATAGGATTGACCGCAAAAACGAATTGCAAAAGCCCGGCGGATGCCATTCCGCCGGGCTTTTTCGTTGATGGATGTTATCCGCGCTTTTCAGTCAGGAAGTAAAGCAGCGCCGCCGCTGGTAGAGCAAAGCCGACCCAGGACGCAGCACCCCATTCCCCGACGGAATAGGCCCAGCCGCCGACGGCAGAGCCAATCGCACCGCCCATGAAAAATGTCGCCATGTAGACGCCGTTCAGACGGCTGCGGAATTCGGCGCCGAGCGTGAAGATGGCGCGCTGACCCAGCACCAGATTGGTGGTGACGCCGAAATCGAGAACGATGGCGGCGACCACGAGAATGCCGAGTGCCAGATGCGATCCTTCCGGCGCAAGATGCGTGACGGCGAATGACAGCGCCGCTGCCACCATCGCGGCAAAAGTAGCGGCATAGGTCCAGCCCCGGTCAGCCATGCGCCCCGCAATCGGCGCGGCGACGGTGCCTGCTGCACCGGCAAGGGCAAACAGCGCAATCTGGCCCTGGCTGAGATTGAAATGCGGCCCGCTCAGATAAAGCGGCGTCGTCGTCCAGAACAGGCTGAAGGCAGCAAACAGGAAGGCGTGATAGATCGCCCGCCGCCGCAGGATAGGCGTATGGGCGGCAAGCCTGCCCATGGAGGCCATCAACGCCCCATAACCCAGCCTTGCCTCAGGCACACGAACGGGCAAAAGGCGATAGAGCACAACGGCGAGAATTGCCATGACGCCAGCCGAAGTCAGGAACACACCGCGCCAGGAGACCACTTCCGACAGGAGGCTGGAAACCGGGCGCGCCAGCATGATACCGGCCATCAATCCGCTCATGACATTGCCGACCACCCGCCCTCGAACAGCGTGCGGCGCCATGTGCGCCGCATAGGGAACGATAACCTGCACCGCGACCGAACTGATACCGACCAGAAAGGCCGCAATCAGAAAAGGTGCCGCATGCGGGGCAAAAGCCGCCGCGAGGAGCGCAAGCACCGCCATCGAAACGGTGCTGACGACCAGCCTGCGATTCTCGACCAGATCGCCAAGCGGCACGACGAACAGCAGGCCGACGCCGTAGCCGATCTGCGTCAGGGTCACGATCAGACCGGTTGCGCCGGCAGACAGGCCAAGCTCCGCCCCGATGATGCCGGCAAGGGGCTGGCCATAATAAAGATTAGCCGCAATCAGTCCGCAGGCGGTAGCCAGTAGAAAAGTCAGGGCCGGGGAAATGGATGTTTCGTAAACATCCTCCCCTTCAACTACACGCGTCGTCATCATTTTCTCCAATATGGAAACGAATGTTTCCTAAATAGCCACAAAATTATTCGGCAAGTTTCAGGGCGATATCCACCACGGCCGTCATCTCTTCCAGACTGCGCCCGGTCTTTCCCACCACCCGCATCCCGTACATCATGCACAACATCGCTCTGGCGAGATCATCGGGATCAGTCTTCGACTGCACGGAACCATCCCTCTGCCCCTCAGCCACCAGCCGGGCAACGATCCGCTCCCTCGCCTTCACCGCCCGCTCGACCACGACAGCGATATCGTCGTCCAGTGCGGCAAGATCGGCGGCGGCGCCAACCACGAGGCATCCATCCGAACCGGTGGCACCGTGCGACCGTTCCGCATAAAACATCAGGCCGGATCGCAAACGCTCGTAACCGGTATCGTAACCGGCAACGGCGGCTTCAAACCGCTCCGTCTGCAAGATCCTGTAGCGCTCCATCGTCGCGATGAAGATGGATTTCTTGTCCTTGAAAGCCTTGTAGAGACTGCCCTGCGCCAGTTCCATCGCATCGGTAAGATCACCGACAGAGGTGGCGTGATACCCGCGCCTAGAAAAAACACGGATTGCTCCATCAAGCGCGCGGTCGATATCGAACTCGCGCGGCCTGCCGCGATGGCGTTGTTCCGGGGAATTGGTGTGGCTGGTATCGGTCATGATCGCAATATAGGAAATGATCATTTCCAAATCAAGCAAAAATAATGCCCGCACCTCCAGCAGTCCGGGCATTGGAAGTGTTTTCAAGCCGCCTTGCGGGTGAAAAAGCGCGCGGGTTGCGTACCGAACCGCGATAGGCGTTTCGGCAAAAGGCCTAGCACCTCGCTCGCGAATGCTTTCGCATTCTCCACCGCCTTGTCGATATTGCTGACCTTGTCCTTGTCGAGACAGAGAAGCGTCCCGCCATAATCGAAGATATCGCGATAGGCCGCTCTTTCGACAATCGGCGTATTCAGGACCGAAACGTTCTTCTCGGCCAGCAGCATTTTGACGAGCAGCAGCGAGCGCGTCGCCACCATGGCGTTGACCCGCGTCAGCACGATGGAATGGGCGATCGCCTTGCCCATCTTGCGGTTCAGGAACTCGATATGGTCAAGAACCTCGGCAGCCCCACGCGCATCCATGGCGCAGCCCTGCACCGGTATCAGCACATGGTCGGAAATACCAAGCGCCATGGTCAGAAGCGGGTTTTTCGCTCCCGGCAGATCGATGATGAAACAGTCGGTATTGGCATTGTTTTCGCGGATATGCCCCTCGAGGGACGCCATCGTGACATGCGAAATTACCGAGAGATTTTCGATCTCGCCTGATAATTCGTGCCAGCGGGAAATCCACAATTGCGGATCGGCATCCAGAACCGTTACGCGGTGGCCGCTGCGGGCAAGTTCGGTTGCCAGAAGCAATACGGCAGTTGTTTTTCCCGCGCCGCCCTTGGTGTTGGCAAAAGTAATGACAGGCATGATATCCCCTGATGATCAGAGCCGTTTCATGCTCATTCATGCACCGAACCAATCATGGTGCTTTCCATAACCTTAACGAACATGGTTAAGAAAAGACTAAGATCGTTTGTGTGGACAACAAAAAGCCCGCGATAAATCGCGGACTTTTGCCATCTGATTGATCACGCCAGCTTTCGGCAGGAACCCACATCGTCCGCGCGCAGGCGGCCGGCTTTTAGATCCTCGTACTTCGGCAAGTTCAGGGAACTGCCCAGCCTTTTCTCAACGGTTGCACGATCAAGCGTAATCATGCGTCCGGCGCTGGTGAAGGACACCATGCCGTTCTTTCCAGAATACGCCATAGTCGCGCGCATTTCACAGAAATAGCGGTCTGAACCCCTGGACAAATTCCATCCCCGGATTCCCGCCTTCGTGCTCGACAGAGCTCCGACTTTGTAACCCTGACCGGAAAGTTCCCTGAAAGAAGCGGCCTGCGCCACAAGGGGCAGGCTTAGAAACGCCACTGCGAGCAATGGCGAAAAAACTGAAAATCTCATGGCTGCCATAACTACCCTTTAAAAGCAGTCCTCAAACAATTTCCTGGTATTCTCCAGCGTCATCGGCACCGGATTGCCGCCGCAGCTCGGATCCTTGATCGCTTCTGCCGCCAGTTCGTCAATGCGGTCAGGCTTAATGCCCATGGCGGTCAGGTTATCAGGCACGCCGAGTTCCTTGCGAAGCTCCAGCACATAATCATAGAAACCATCGAAACCGCCCGAAATGCCGAGATATGCGGCAGCGCGGGCAATCTTGTCTTCGATGGCCGGGCGGTTGAAACGCAGCACGGCCGGCATAACGACCGCATTGGTCATGCCGTGATGGGTGTTATAGACAGCGCCGATCGGATGCGAGAGCGAGTGAATGGCGCCAAGACCCTTCTGGAAGGCAACCGCCCCCATCGCAGCCGCCGCCATCATATTGGTGCGCGCTTCGATATCCGTGCCGTCCTTATAGGCGCGTGGCAGGAATTCCTTGACCAGACGCAGGCCTTCAAGCGCAACGCCGGCGCTCATCGGATGGAAGAACGGCGACGAATAGGCTTCGAGGCAATGGGCAAAGGCGTCCATGCCCGTGCCTGCCGTGATGACCTTCGGCATGCCGACTGTAAGCTCCGGATCGCAGATGACGACGCCGGGCAAAAGCTTCGGATGGAAGATGATCTTCTTCACATGGGTCTGCGAATTGGTGATGACGCTGGCGCGGCCAACTTCCGAACCGGTGCCCGCCGTCGTCGGAACCGCGACGATGGGCGCAATCTTCGAGGCGTCCGCCCGTGTCCACCAGTCACCGATATCCTCGAAATCCCAGACCGGGCGCGTCTGCCCGGCCATGAATGCGATGGTCTTGCCAAGATCGAGGCCGGAACCACCGCCGAAGGCGACGACGCCGTCATGGCCGCCATCGCGATAGGCTTTTACGCCGGCTTCCATGTTGATTTCGTTGGGGTTCGGATCGACGTCGGCGAAGATCGCCCGGCCGAGCCCAGCCTCTTCCAGTACATCTAGCGCATGCGCGGTAATCGCCATATTGGCAAGGCCGCGATCCGTGACGAGAAGCGGCTTCTTGATGCCGAGCGTCTTGCAGGCTTCCGCCAGTTCCTTGATCCGGCCACGGCCAAGCTTGACGGCGGTGGGATAGCTCCAGTTGGCGACGATATTCATTTCGTGACTTTCTTCAGATGGTAGGATTTCGGTCGGGTCAGGTTCTGGAAACCGAGAACGGAGAGCGAGCCGCCACGGCCCGTTTCCTTCACACCTGTCCAGCAGAGCGCCGGATCGAGATAATCCGCACGGTTCATGAACACGGTGCCGGTTTCGATCTCACGGCCGATACGCCCGGCACGCGCTGCATCCTGCGTCCAGAGCGAGGCGGTGAGGCCATATTTGCTGTCATTCATCAGGGCGATGGCCTCGTCGTCGTTCTTCACCTTCATGATGCCAAGAGCGGGGCCGAAGGTTTCTTCGGTCATGAACTCCATGGAATGATCGACATTGACGAGCACTTGCGGAGCGACGTAAGCGCTCTCGCCGTCATCGGCAGGGAAAAGCTTGGGATCGACCAAAGCCTTGGCGCCCTTTGAGACGGCATCAGCGATCTGTGCGCGCACCACCTTGGCGAAACGCTTGTTGGCCATCGGCCCGAGTGTCGTTTCCTGTTCCAGCGGATTGCCGAGCTTGTAATTGGACACCCACGCCACGGACTTCTCGACGAATGCGTCATAGAGGTTTTCGTTGACGTAGATACGCTCGATGCCGCAGCAGCATTGCCCGGAGTTATAGGTCGCGCCATCCATCAGCGTATCGACGGCAGCGTCGAGATCAGCATCCTCCATCACATAGCCGGGGTCCTTGCCGCCGAGTTCAAGCCCGAGACCGGTGAAGGTGCCGGCAGCAGCGCGCTCGATGGCTCGGCCGCCTTCCACCGAACCGGTGAAGTTGACGAAATTGAACAGGCCTTCGGAAATCAGCGCCGAGGTCGTGCCGTGATCGAGGAAGACATTGATGAAGACATCGTCAGGCACGCCCGCCTCGACGAAAGCCCGCACCATCCGCTCGCCGACGAGAAGCGTTTGCGCCGCATGTTTGATGACGACTGTGTTGCCGGCCATCAGAGCCGGGGCAACGGTATTGATCGCCGTCATGTAGGGATAGTTCCACGGCGCGATGACGAAGACCACGCCATGTGCTTCGCGCTCGATGCGGCGTTCGAAATTGCCGCTTTCCTCGATGACGAGCGGCGCCAACGCATCCGCCGCAATGGAGGCGACATAATTGGAGCGCTCGTTGAAGCCCTTGAACTCGCCGCCATAACGAACCGGGCGGCCCATCATATGCGCCAGTTCCGGCACCACCTCGGCCACCATTTCATTAAGGCGCGCCACACCCTTGAGAACCAGCTGAACACGGTCCTCAAGCGGACGTCGCGCCCAGTCCTTCTGCGCCTTGCGCGCTTTAGAAACGGCGGCGCGCGCCGCTTCCAGCGACATCGCCTCCCGCTCGGCATAAACCGAGCCGTCGATGGGCGAGATATTCTGGATCATGGTCATGATGTTTTCCCGTAATGATTAGGCTCTCTCGAAACCGCGCGCCACTTCCCAGTCGGTCACGCGGCGGTCGTATTCTTCCTGCTCCCACCTTGCGGCATGCACATAGTGATCGACCACGTCGTCGCCAAAGGCCTCACGCAGCATTTTCGATCCGTCCAGGAAGGCGGTCGCGTCGCGCAATGTCTTGGGTATCTCGCGCACGTCCTTCCCGCCATAGGCGTCACCGACAAAAGCGGGCTCAAGTTCGAGTTTATTTTCAATGCCGTCAATGCCCGCCGCAAGAAGGGCGGCCATGGCGAGATAGGGATTGAGATCCGACCCGCCGACACGACACTCGATACGGATGCCCTTGGTTTCCGCGCCGCAAAGGCGGTATCCTGCCGTGCGGTTGTCGAGGCTCCATATCGCCTTGGTCGGCGCGAAGGTGCCAGCCATGAACCGCTTGTAGGAATTGATGTAGGGCGCCAGGAAATAGGTGATGTCGCTGGCATGCGCCAGAAGCCCGGCAACATAATGCCGCATCACATCCGACATGCCGTGTTCGCCATCCTTGTCGAGGAAAGCCGGCTTGCCATCCAGGCTCCACAGCGACTGGTGGATATGCGAGGAACTGCCAGCGGCATTGTAGTTCCACTTGGCAAGGAACGTCACCGCCTTACCCTTCGACCAGGCGATCTCCTTGGTGGCGTTTTTGATGATGGCGTGCCGGTCGGCCATAGTCAGCGCCTCGGCATAACGCACATTGATTTCCGCCTGACCGGGAGACGCCTCGCCCTTGGAATTCTCGACCGGAATTCCCGCACCCTGCAGGCCCTTGCGCAGCGCCCGCATGACGTCCTCTTCCTTGGTCGTCTGGAAGATATGATAATCCTCGTTGTAGCCGCTGGCGAGGTTCAGGTCCCTGTAGCCGCTGGCGCGTGCCGCATCGAAAGTCTGGTCGAACAGGAAAAATTCGAGCTCGGTCGCCATATAGGCCTTCAGCCCCATCGCCTCCAGCCGCGCCACCTGCTTTTTCAGCAGCGCGCGCGGCGAATGCGGCACTTCTTCATGGGTGTGGTGATCGAGCACATCGCACAGAACCAGCGCCGTGCCTTCCAGCCACGGCACCTTCCGCAGCGTCGAAAGGTCGGGCTTCAGCGTATAGTCACCATAGCCCTTTTCCCAGCTTGAGGATTTGTAACCGGGAACGGTTTCCATCTCCATGTCGGTGGCAAGCACATAGTTGCAGCTATGGGTTTCCTCAAAGGCGCTTTCAACGAAAAACTCCGCCTGGAACCGTTTGCCCATCAGACGCCCCTGCATGTCGACAAGGCAGGCCAGAACCGTGTCGATGCGCCCTTCGGCCACATCCATCTTCAGCGCGTCGAATGTATAGCTCGTCATTTTGTCCATCCCTTTTCATGTGGCGAGCAGGCGGCCGGTATGCGGCCGCCCGTCAGTTCGAGCATCAGGCCTTTGCAGCCGCCGCTGCCATGGCAGCCTGCTTGTGCTCCAGCGCGAACTCCTCTTCCGGCGACAGGATGAGGCGATGGCGTCCGACAAAGGCGAAGTAGGCAATGGCAACCGCAAACCATACGGCTACCCACAGCACACCCTTGGTGAAGTTCGGATCCTGGATCTGATAGAGCAGCGTCACGATGGCGATGATGATTGTCAACACCGCACCCGGAATGCCGAAGGGCGAGCGGAACGGCCGCTCGATATGCGGCAGATTTTTCCTGAGCAGGATGAAGGAAATCGCCTGCAGGATGTAGGAGAACATCGCACCGAACACGGCCATGTTCAAAAGCACGCTGCCGATGATGCTGCCGCCCTGTTCCGCACCCAGCGAGAACCAGATGACGAGCATGACCGCAAGGCCGACGAGCGCGCCGGCAATATTGGCAACGTATGGCGTCCGATATTTCGAATGAGTGATCGACAGCACGGTCGGGAAGTAACCCGCACGCGACAGCGAATAGATCTGGCGGCCCTGCGCATAGAGGATCGTATGGAAGCTGGCAATCAGGCCGGTCAATGCCACGAGACCGAGCAGCACCACGCCGCCATCGCCGTAGATCGCCTTGAAGCCATCCAGCAGCGGTTCAAGCGACGAGCTGAGATGAAAGGCGCCGACGCCCGGTAGTGACGGGTTCAGCAACACGATCATGAAGGCCGAAACCATCAGCGTGATGACGCCGAGAATGATACCCTTGGGCATATCGCGTTTCGGATCAACGGATTCTTCAGCCGCCAGCGGCAGCTGCTCGATGGCGAGGAACAGCCAGACCGCAAAAGGCAGCGTGGCAAGAACGCCCGAAAAACCGAATGGGAAAAAGGAACCGTTGCCTTCCGGCAGCTCCACAGCCTTGCCATCGGGTCCGACACCGATATTAAGCGCGTAACGCGAAAAATCCATGTTCGGAATGGCGCTGACCCAGAAAAACACCAGAACGCTGAGTGAAATCAGCGTGATGACCAGGGTGACCTTGAAGGAAAGCTCAAGTCCGAAGACGTTGAGAGCAAGGAAGATCGCGTAGAAGGCTATCCACACGAAGGGTGAATAGGCCGGATCGAGGCCGAGAATGGAGTTCACATAGGCGGTGATGAAGGTAACGACGACCGCCGGCGTCAGCACATATTCGACATTCTCGCAAAGTCCGGTGACGAAACCGCCCCACGGGCCCATGGCCGTGCGGGCAAAGGAATAGGCGGCACCCGTGTGCGGCAGCGCCGGGCTCATTTCCGCAATCGAGAATGTCAGCCCGAGATACATGATGGCGATAATGATGCCCGCCACCAGCATGCCGCCCCAGCCGCCGGTGGAAAAGCCGAAATTCCATCCGGAAAAATGCCCTGATATAACCGCGCCGACGCCAAGCGACCACAGCGACCACACGCCCGCGTATCGGGATAGTCCACGTTTTTCGAAATAGGATGCATCAGCCTTCTTGTAGCTGACGCCTGATGATGAACCGTCCATGCCCTTCTCTCCTTAATAGAAAAAAAAGCCAGCCAGCCGTTATTGGCCGATTGTGCCCCCAGTTTCCGGCATCGCCCGGGAGGTTTCCCGCACTGCGCCGCACGCATCTGCTGTTCCCTTGCCGCTTCATGCCGTTCCGGCTTTTGTCGATTGCGGCAGTCTCATTGACGGTCGGCTGCGGTGTTTTCACCATAAGCCGCCCCATTGCTCCCTCACTCATCGATTGATGAGAGCGCCTTCCCCATAAGCTCGTGGAGAAAATCGGCAATTGCCGATTGGTCTCCTTCATTGGCGATCAGATCGTTGCGGATCTCGATCATGACGTTCAAAAGTCCGTCCGGCAGCGCGTGCAGCCGCAATGTATGCGTTACACCGTCTTCCGGACCGTAGGGATCGTTGCGCTTTACCGTCAGCGCAGAACCCTCGGCGCCCACCAGCATCGCATCGGCCAGCCGGCTGTCAGTATCGTGCAGGATGCCGATCTGCACTTCACGGAACTGACCGTGATAGACCGGCGTGAAACTGTGAATGGTCACCACCACCACCTTGCGGCCGCGGTCCTGCCGCTCGGCAATAATCTCACTGACACGGTCGTGAAACGGCACGTAAAGCGCAGAGGTACGGGCAAACCGCTCCGCCTCGCTCAGATCGAGATTGCCGGGAATATTGTAAATCTCGCTTTTGACCGGCATGGCAGAAGGCGATTCCGGCGGCCGGTTGCAATCATAGACCAGGCGCGAAAACCGCTGATGGACGAGCGTGGCATCAAGCTTCTGCGAAAGCAGCCTTGCAACCGCCAAGGCACCCGGATCCCAGGCCGCATGGCTCGAAAGCACGTCCGGCGAAAGACCGAGCGTACCGAGTTTTTCCGGGATGGTGGCTGAAGCATGTTCGCAGACCAGAACGACGTCGCCCTTCGCTGCGGCGTTCTCGACGCCGACAGCCTGTCCTTCCGCTTCCGTGAAAAACCGTGAACGCACCGTCATGCACGCATCCCGCCCCGAAACCTGCCATCCCGCCGATGACGAAAAGAATTCTTCACATTATCGCGAGTGTCAAATGGAATTTTGAAATTTTCTCTTCATTTTCCCCATTGACTCGATAGCTGGCACAGATGCTTATATTCGCCAATACACCGGCAAAAAGACCGGAAGGGGAAAGATTTGCGCAGTACGACGGCCACCGTGTCGGATGTCATCCATGCCCACTATGACGCGCTGACCCGTTCGGAAAAACGGCTGGCGGAGAGCCTTCTCGGCAACTACCCCGTCTCGGGTCTCGGCAGCATCACCACGATTGCCGAAAATGCCGGTGTTTCGACGCCGACGGTGGCGCGCATGGTGCAGAAGCTCGGATACAAAGGTTACCCTGAATTTCAGGCCCATCTGCACCAGGAACTGGAAGCGACGATCTCCGGCCCGGTTGCCAAACATGACCGCTGGGCAACCAATGCGCCGGGTCTGCATATTCTCAACCGTTTCGCCGACGCCATAACGGGCAATCTGCGCGACACTTTGAGCGATCTCGACACCGCGGTCTTCGACAATGCCGCAAGGCTGCTCTCGGACCGCAAACGCAGCATCTATTTCGTCGGCGGGCGCATCACCGGCGCGATTGCCGAATATTTTTTCACGCATATGCAGGTGATCCGGCCAAAGACGACGCTGATGTCGTCCAACTCCAGCGCCTGGCCCCAATATATGCTGAATATGAGCGCCGGCGATGTGCTGGTGATCTTCGACATCCGCCGTTATGAGCACGACATGACGACGCTTGCCGAGGTGGCGAAGGCAAACGGCGTACAGATCATTGTTTTCACGGATCAGTGGACATCGCCGGTGGCGCGCCACGCGCTGCACACCTTCCGTGTGAAGATCGAAGCCCCCTCGGCCTGGGATTCATCGGTCGTTACATTGTTTGTCGTCGAAGCGCTGATCGAAGCGGTGCAGAGCAGCACCTGGGATGAAACCAAGGAGCGAATGAACGCGCTGGAAGGCCTGTTCGAGCAGACGCGTCTGTTCCGCAGGCCGGACCGGACATGAACATTAGTAGCCGGCACAGTGCTTGACGCGGAAACCGCCGGCTGATTGGATACCTGAAATCGCTACCAGCGCGATAAAGCGGGATAAAAACAAGCTGGGGAACATATCTGTCCAACACGAATGATGATGGGATTACCCCGCGATTGCAGGCACAAAGCCGGGTGATGGCGGAAAATGGGCGTAAAGTGACGGAATCCGGATAAATAAATTGCAATCCAGCCGTCACATTAGCTTCATCCAGAATCCGTATCAGCGTCCGTAATACGAGAACACGAAGAGGAGAAAAAAGTGATCTCTCATTGCCGTCGACTGCTTGCTGCCACCACCGCTCTGGTAATGGCCTCCACCGCGATCGCTGCCGCTGCGCCAAGCGCCGAACTGATCGCTGCCGCCAAGAAGGAAGGCATGCTGACGACCGTCGCGCTGCCGCACGACTGGTGTGGTTACGGCGACGTCATCGCCGCTTTCAAGGCGAAATATCCGGAAATCACCGTCAACGAACTCAACCCCGACGCCGGCTCTGCCGATGAAGTCGAAGCGGTAAAGGCGAACAAGGACAACAAGGGCCCGCAGGCTCCTGACGTTGTCGACGTCGGTCTCGCTTTCGGCCCGCAGATGAAGGCCGAAGGCCTGCTGCAGCCTTACAAGGTCTCCACCTGGGACGAAATCCCTGACAACGTCAAGGATCCGGAAGGTTACTGGTACGGCGACTATTACGGCGTGATGTCCTTCTTCGTGAACAAGGACCTCGTCAAGAACGTGCCGAAGGATTGGGCCGACCTGCAGAAGCCGGAATATTCTGGTCAGGTAGCGCTTGCCGGCGATCCGCGCGCTTCCAACCAGGCTATCCTCGGCGTTCTCGCCGCCGGTCTTGCCAGCGGTGCGAAGTCCGGCAAGGAAGCCGGTGAGGCAGGCCTGAAATATTTCGCCGAGCTCAACAAGGCTGGCAACTTCCTGCCAGTCATCGGCAAGGCTGGCACGCTGGCACAGGGTGCTACCCCGATCATCGTCGCCTGGGACTATAACGCGCTCTCCTGGAAGAAGACGCTGAACGACAACCCGCCCACGGAAGTCGTGGTTCCGGAAAAAGGCGTTCTGGCTGGCGTTTACGTTCAGGGCATTTCCGCTTACGCCCCGCATCCGAACGCTGCCAAGCTCTGGATGGAACACCTCTACTCCGACGACGGTCAGCTCGGTTGGCTGAAGGGTTATTGCCACCCGATCCGCTTCAACGCGATGGTTAAGGCCGGCAAGGTTCCGCAGGAACTGATCGACAGCCTGCCGCCGGCAGCAGCCTATGAAAAGGCAATCTTCCCGACGCTCGAAGACGTCGACGCCAACAAGGCCGCCGTTACCGGCGGCTGGGACAGCGTCGTCGGCGCGAACGTGAAGTAACCTTTGAAAAATACACCCCGGCTTTTCAAAAAGCCGGGGTGCTTCTTTGAGAGCATTTCAGGTAAAACTCCCTAGGTTTTACCCCCGGAAATTGCACAAAACAAAGATCGAAAGTGCGTCTGACGATTCCGTTTTAACCGGACGTGCGATAATAAAGAACTTTATAGACAGACCGTTTGAAAACGGCGTTTGGGGACCAGGCATGCCATCAACCAACTCCGGCGGACCATCCGATGCGGGCAGAAAGTTGCCGCTTCATTGGTTAGGCGTCGTACCTTTTGCTGTTTTTGTTCTGCTGTTTCTGATTTTTCCGACGATGAAAATCGTGGTCGGTGCGTTCCAGCGTCCCGATGGCAGCCTGACGCTGGAAAACGTCGCCGGGCTTTTCACCTCGTCCATCCTCGCGGCCTACTGGATTTCGATCAAGATCAGCCTCGCCTCGGCGGCTCTTGGCTGCCTGATTGGTTTTGCCGTCGCCGCCGCCGTGGTTCTGGGCGGTCTGCCGCAGCGCATTCGCGGACCACTCCTGACATTTTCGGGCGTCGCATCGCAATTTGCCGGCGTGCCGCTCGCCTTCGCCTTCATCGCGACACTCGGCCCTGTCGGCCTACTTACCGTGTTTTTGAAGACGCAGATCGGCATTGATCTGAGACTCCTCGGCTTCAACATCCTGTCCTTCTGGGGCCTGACCGTCACCTATCTGTTCTTCCAGATTCCGCTCATGATCCTCATCATCACGCCGGCGCTTGACGGATTGAAGCGCGAGTGGCGCGAAGCTGCGGAAATCCTTGGCGCGACCGGAGTGCAATATTGGCGCATGGTGGCCTTCCCCATCCTCCTGCCATCGTTGCTTGGCACCATGTCGCTGCTGTTTGCCAATGCCTTCGGTGCGGTGGCCACCGCGATCGCGCTTACCGGCTCGTCGCTCAACATCGTGCCCATCCTGCTTTTCGCGCAGATCCGCGGCGACGTTCTCGGCAATCCGCATCTGGGTTACGCTCTCGCCTTCGGCATGATCGTCGTCACCGGCATTGCCAATGCGCTTTACATCTGGCTGCGCGCCCGTAGCGAAAGGTGGCTCAAATGAAGAAGTTATTCGCCTGGGGCGCGCTGATCTTCGGCCTGCTCTATTTCGCCCTGCCGCTGATCGGCATGACCAACTTCTCGCTGAAAATGCGCCGCGGTGAATATTCCTTCGACGCCTATGGCAAGGTGCTCACCGACCCGCGTTTTCAGGAAACCTTCAGCTATTCTGTGGTGATGGCTCTCTTCACCATCGTTTTCGGTGTGCTGCTGGTGGTGCCCACGGCCTATTGGGTCCGCCTCAAACTGCCGGGCTTGCGCCCCTATATCGAATTCATCACGCTCCTGCCGCTGGTCATCCCGGCCATCGTCATCGTGTTCGGTTATATCAGGCTTTACAACACCTCCAGCTGGCTTCCGCTGACCGGCACGACCTTCGGCACCAACCTGCTTTTGATGTTCGGTTATGCCACGCTCGCCTTGCCCTACATGTACCGCGCCGTCGATACTGGTCTGAGGACCATCGACGTCTCGACGCTGACGGAAGCGGCGCAGAGCCTTGGCGCGGGGTGGACGACCATTCTGTCGCGCATCATCCTGCCCAATGTTCTGGTCGCCGTGCTATCAGGTGCGTTTTTGACCTTCGCCATCGTCATCGGTGAATTCACC
>NZ_BDLN01000005.1:165962-248788 GCF_001950375.1 Rhizobium sp. TBD182
CGCCCTTTTGAACCGCCCGGCCTTTGGCCCCTATATGCAGCTGCTTGGCGCCAACCGCGCCTATGAACCGGCTGCACTTGCCGTGATCTCCTTCGGCATCACCTGGGGTTGCCTTGGGTTGATCCAACTCGTTTCACGCTACCAGAAGGGCGCGCCTCCCAAGGCCTGAGGACAAGATTTTCATGAGCTTTTTGACACTTAGCAATATCAAGAAATCCTTCGGCTCCGTACAGGTCGTCCATGATTTCAACATGGCCATCGAAAAGGGCGAGTTCGTCTCCTTTCTAGGCCCGTCGGGCTGCGGCAAGACCACCGTGCTGCGCATGATCGCCGGTTTCGAAATCCCGACCGGCGGATCGATCGTCATCAACGGCAAGGACCAGACGACGCTCAGGCCCAACCAGCGCAATATCGGCATGGTGTTTCAGGCCTATGCGCTGTTCCCCAACATGAACGTCTACGAAAATGTCGCCTTCGGGCTCAAAGTCGCCGGCAAGCCGAAAGCCGAGATCGATGCACGCGTGAAGGAAATGCTCCAGCTCATCCATCTGGAGCATTTGGCGGATCGTTACCCCTACCAGATGTCAGGCGGCCAGCAGCAGCGCGTGGCGCTTGCCCGCGCATTGGCCCCGAAGCCGGAAGTGCTTCTGCTGGACGAGCCGCTTTCCGCGCTCGATGCCAAGATCCGCGTATCGCTGCGCGAAGAAATCCGCCAGATCCAGAGAAAGCTCGGCATCACCACAATTTTCGTGACCCACGATCAGGAAGAGGCCCTGTCGATCTCCGACCGTATCGTTGTCATGAATTCCGGCCGCGCCGACCAGATCGGTTCGCCCTTCGATATCTACAACAAGCCCGCGACCCGGTTTGTCGCCTCCTTCGTCGGCACGCTGAACCTGATCGACGCAACCGTCGTCGATTCCTCTACCAGCACGATCCGTGTCGGGGAGCAGAACGTGACGCTCCACAAGCCGGTCGATGTTGCAAACGGTGAAAAAATCACCCTGGCCTTGCGCCCGGAAGCAGGAGCTCTCGGGGCTGACGCAAAGGGAGACGTCGCTATTTCCGGTATCGTCACCTCAAGCCAGTTCCTGGGTTCGGTCATCCGAACCCGTCTTGATCTTGGCGGTTCGACCTTGTCTTTCGACATGTTCAACGATCCCGGCACCGCACCGCCCGCCCTTGGCGAACAAGTAACGCTTAAATTCGCGGCTGGTGATCTTATGGTGATCAAAGATTAAATGGCTTTTCTCCAGCGTCGGAAGCAGATAGAGCAGGTATAATTCAAATCTGCTTACCGACGATGTGAGGCCAGGATGCGCGCGCTTTTTTACGAACTGTTCGGCGAGACCCCGATTGTGGCATCCCTGCCTGATCCGGAACCGACCGATGGCGGCGTGGTCATCGAAGTGAAGGCGACGGGCCTCTGCCGCAGCGACTGGCATGGCTGGATGGGCCACGATACGGATATTCGCCTGCCGCATGTCCCCGGCCACGAATTCGCCGGCGTTATCGCTGCGGTCGGAAAGAACGTTACCAGGTTCAAGACAGGCGACCGTGTCACCGTTCCCTTCGTTTCCGGCTGCGGCCGTTGCCATGAATGCCGCTCCGGCAATCAACAGGTGTGTGAAACGCAGTTCCAGCCCGGCTTCACCCATTGGGGTTCTTTCGCCGAATATGTCGCCATCGATTACGCGGACCAGAACCTTGTTCATCTGCCTGATACGATGAGCTACGCCACTGCCGCCGGTCTCGGCTGCCGTTTCGCCACGTCCTTCCGGGCTGTGACGGACCAGGGTCGCCTGAAAGGCGGCGAGTGGCTGGCGGTACATGGCTGCGGCGGCGTCGGCCTCTCCGCCATCATGATTGGCGCAGGCCTCGGCGCTCAGGTCGTCGCCATCGACATTGCGGAAGACAAGCTCGAACTTGCCCGCCAACTCGGCGCAACCGCCACCATCAACAGCCGCTCGGTTGCCGACGTCACGGAGGCGGTGCGCGGTGTGACCGGCGGCGGCGCGCATGTCTCTATCGACGCGCTTGGCCACCCGCAGACCTGCTGCAATTCCATCAGCAACCTGCGCCGGCGCGGGCGCCACGTTCAGGTAGGGCTGATGCTGGCCGATCACGCCATGCCAGCCATCCCCATGGCCCGGGTGATTGCCCACGAGCTGGAGATTTACGGCAGCCACGGCATGCAGGCATGGCGCTACGAAGACATGCTGGCGATGATCGAGAGCGGTAAGCTCGCGCCCGAAAAACTGATCGGCCGCCACATCACCCTTTCCGATGCCATCACCGCCCTTCCCGCCATGGACCGTTTCCAGGAAAGTGGCATCAGCATCATCGACCGGTTCGAATAACAGTCACAGCCGGAACGTCCCGGAAAATGCCGTTTGTCTAGACGGCATCAGGCATTCCTGCGTCCGAACGGCCGGACTGCCATCCCCGCGCGATTTGGCGCGGCCTCCGGTCTTCTGGTCGGCGGTGCAACCTCATTGAGAGCGGGCGTATAATCCTGGGTAACTGGAGCACGTTGCTGACGTATGGTCGGCGGACGGGGTTCCGGTAATTCGACGACCTCCTCGATATCTTCACGCTCGAGACGAGCGTTTCTGCTACCCGACCGATAGTACCAGCGAATGCCCCTGCGCAGGAGCACGAACAGGCCCACGAGCAGCACAAACCCACCTATCAGTCTCCCTATAGGCTTAGCCGCCTCCGAAGCCGCCGCACGTTTTTTGCGGTCCTCGACGGTAGGGTCAAATCCAAGCATACTGGAAATGCCCTTAAGGCCCACCTCGTCCAACTTCACGTATTGGTCGCCATTATAAAGAACATAAGCGTCGCCACTACTGCTGTTCAGATAGCCGAGGTCAAAGAACTTCCCTTCCACCACGAAAGTCGTTTGATTGGGCAAGTCGTAGACCCTGTCGATCGTCTCACCGCGACTGAAGCCAGGCACCGCAAAAAACCGAAAACGCTTGGCATCGGCATCCACAGCAGACGCGAACAAAAATATCATGGCGACGTAAACCAGCGCAATCTGATTCATATCTCCCCCGCAATACAAAAATATCGGGATATATTTCTACAATCGCCTTAATATAAAATTTAATCGATGACTATTCATTTAATTACTTTGAAAATACACAGATGTAATTTTGATACTTATAATATACACCAATATAATATACTCCTCTTCCGCCGCAAACGGACGCACAGAAAAAGAAGCATCGATAAAGAGGATTGAAAATGCTGTTTCTCGACAGCGTGACCATGAAGGAAACTCCGGACCGAAGGGACGAATACCCCTTTACCGTTCCGGCGCTGCGCCAGCTGGAACGCCTCGAATTCAAGACGCCGATCACCTTTTTCGCCGGCAATAACGGCTCCGGCAAATCCACGCTGCTGGAAGGGCTGGCGGCCGGAATGACGGCCTATGCCATCGGCAATCATGGACAGGTTGCCGGCGACCTCTATCTTCAGCATGCGGAAACCGTGGCCAAGGCATTCTATTTCGCCCGCAAGAAATACCCGAAAATCCGCATGTTCATGCGCGCAGAAGACGTGCTTGGCTACATCCGCAAGCAGAATGAAGAAACCCTGGATGACTTTCGCTGGGAGCGGGAAAAAGCCCTGAAAAGAGGCGAAGATTTTCCCGAGGAAACACCGGACACTTTCAGGCATATCGTTAGAAGCAACGTCATAGACCGGCGTTCGCATGGCGAGGGATTTCTCGATATCATGCAGCAGCGCCTGCACGGCGCCGGCCTTTATTTTCTCGATGAACCGGAAAGCCCTCTTTCACCGCAAAAGCAGCTGGAGCTTGCAGCCCTCGTCCGTCACACGGCAGATAGTGGCGGGCAGTTGATCATCGCAACCCATTCGCCGGTACTCTTGGCCATTCCCGAAGCGACGATTTATTACTTCGACGAGAGCGGCATCACCGAGCGTCTTTATGATGAGCTGGAAAACATCAGTTTCCTGCGGCGCTTTCTTGATCGTCCATCAAAATTCCTGAGCGATTAGGAGCTGATAAGGCTTGAAATCGCGCATCGCTTGCCGCATGCCCATTAGCAACATGTGAATTAGAAAAAGAAGCAGGCTTATGTCTCCCACCACCACACCGGCAGCTGCCCGGCCCCTGAACAGGCAGGACTACAGAACTCTCGGCCTTTCGGCCCTCGGCGGCGCGCTGGAGTTCTACGATTTCATCATTTTCGTGTTTTTCGCCACCGTCATCGGCCATCTGTTCTTCCCGCCGGAAATGCCCGATTGGCTGGTGATGATCCAGACCTTCGGCATCTTCGCCGCCGGTTATCTGGTGCGGCCGCTGGGCGGCATCGTTCTCGCGCATTATGGCGATCGTTATGGCCGCAAACGCGTCTTCGCCTTCTCCATCCTGCTCATGGCGCTTTCGACGCTCGGCATGGCGCTGATGCCGACCTATGCCACCATCGGCGTTGCGGCCCCCATCCTGCTCATCGTCCTGCGCATGCTGCAGGGTGCGGCCATCGGCGGCGAAGTGCCGGGTGCCTGGACCTTCGTTGCGGAGCACGTGCCCTTTCGCCGCGTCGGGCTCGCCTGCGGTTTTCTGACGTCCGGCCTCTCTTTCGGCATCATGCTCGGTTCGCTGATTGCCTTTGCCATCAATTCCCTCTTCTCGGCAGAAGATGTGGCGGCCTATGCATGGCGCATTCCCTTCCTGCTCGGCGGCATATTCGGCCTGATTGCCGTCTATCTGCGCCGCTGGCTGGAAGAGACTCCGATCTTCATGGAGATGAAAAAGTCGAAGTCGCTGACGGACAAGCTTCCGCTTGGCCTCGTGCTGAAGCACCATATGCGCGGCGTGATCATTTCCGCGCTGCTGACCTGGGTTCTGTCCGCAGCCATCGTCGTTACCACGCTGATGACGGCAACCTTCCTGCAGAAGCTCTATGGCTACACACCGACGCAGGCGCTGGCAGGCACCAGCTTCGGCACGCTGTTCCTCATCTTCGGCGTCATCATCGCCGGCGCATTGATCGATCGTGTCGGCTCCGGCATTTTCTTCATGGCCGCCAGCATCTTCTTCGGCATCGCCACCTTCACTTTCTACAGCTATGCCGGCACATCGCTAGAAACCATGTTCGTGCTTTACGGCGTGATGGGCCTGTCGGTTGGCATGGCGGGTGCGGTGCCCTATGTCATGGTGCGCGCCTTCCCGGCCTCGGTCCGCTTCTCGGGCCTCTCCTTCGCCTACAACGTCTCCTATGCCATCTTCGGCGGGCTGACACCGATTGGCGTAACGATGGCGCTAGCCGTCAATCCAATGGCGCATGCGTGGTATCTGGTGTTCATCGCCGCCCTCGCCTTCTGCATCGGCGTTTACCTCTATCTGCGCGGCAGCGAAATCGAAAGCCATGTCGGCATAGAGGAACTGGCGGCCTTAAGGTCGTAAGCCCACCGACGACACAAAAAAGCGCGGGCAGGACCCGCGCTTTTTATTGCAAAAACGGTGGCCGAAACGTCAGGCCGCGCTGTCGATCTCCTCGGCACCGTTTACCGGTACGTAGTTGAGCACGGGTCCGAGCCAGCGCTCTACCTCTACCAACGGCATGTCCTTACGACGCGCATAGTCCAGCACCTGATCGCGTTCCACCTTGGCAACACCGAAATAGTAGCTCTCGGGATGGCCGATATAGAGGCCGGAGACGGAGGAGCCGGGCCACATGGCGTAACTCTCCGTCAGCTCCACGCCCGCCGCGTTGGTAGCGTCGAGCAGGGAGAACAGGGTTTTCTTTTCGGTATGATCAGGCTGGGCCGGATAACCGGGCGCAGGGCGGATACCGGCATAGGCCTCGCCGATCAGCTCATCGCCGGCAAGAGCTTCTTCGGGCGCATAACCCCAGAATTCCTTGCGCACCCGCTCATGCATACGTTCGGCAAAGGCTTCCGCAAAACGGTCGGCCAGCGCCTTGACGAGAATCGACGAATAATCGTCATTGGCCCGCTCGAAGCGTTCAGCAATCGCCACCTCCTCGATACCCGCCGTCACGACGAAGCCGCCGACATAATCGGCAACGCCGCTATCGACAGGCGCGACGAAATCGGAAAGCGCCACATTGGGGCGTCCGTCACGCTTGGAAAGCTGCTGGCGCAGCGTGAAGAAGGTCGCCAGTTCTTCGGAGCGGTTTTCATCCGTGAACAGCCTGATGTCGTCGCCCACCGCATTGGCGGGCCAGAAGCCGATAACAGCCCGCGGCCGGAACCATTTTTCCTCGATGATCTTCTTCAGCATCGCCTGCGCATCGGCATAAAGCTGCCGCGCAGCCTCACCCTGCTTCTCGTCTTCAAGGATAGCGGGATAACGACCCTTCAGCTCCCAGGTCTGGAAGAACGGCGTCCAGTCGATGTAACGGGACAGCTCCTCAAGGTCATAGGTCTCGAACACCTTGGTGCCGAAGAATTGCGGCTTCACGACACTATAGGTCGACCAGTCGATCTTGTGCGCATTCTCGCGGGCGCGGGAAAGCGGCAGACGCTGCTTTTCGCGCTCATTGCGGGCGTGCGCCTCCGCCACCTTGGCATATTCAGCCCGGATGCCGTCGATATAGGCTGGCTTCTGCTCGGCGGAGAGAAGTGCGGAGACGACGCCCACCGCACGCGAGGCATCGGTGACATAGATCGCCTGGCCCTGTTCGTAACGCGGATGGATTTTCACCGCCGTATGCACGCGGCTCGTCGTTGCGCCGCCGATCAGCAGCGGGATGTTGAAACCCTGCCGCTCCATTTCCGCCGCCACATGCACCATTTCATCAAGCGATGGCGTGATGAGACCGGAAAGACCGATCACATCGACCTTTTCGGCAATGGCCGTCTCAAGGATCTTCGTCGTCGGCACCATGACACCGAGATCGATGATCTCGTAATTGTTGCAGGCAAGAACAACACCGACGATGTTCTTGCCGATATCGTGCACGTCACCCTTCACGGTCGCCATCAGCACCTTGCCGGCGGCCTTGTTCTGCTCACCGCCATTCAGGCGCTTTTCCTCTTCCATGTAAGGAAGCAGCACGGCGACGGCCTGCTTCATCACGCGGGCGGATTTCACCACCTGCGGCAGAAACATCTTGCCAGAGCCGAACAGGTCACCGACCACGTTCATGCCCGCCATCAGCGGCCCCTCGATAACGTGCAGCGGGCGGGCGGCCTGCTGGCGCGCCTCTTCCGTATCGGCCTCGATGAATTCGGTAATACCGTTGACCAGCGCGTGTTGCAGCCGCTTTTCGACGGAAAGCTCGCGCCAGGAAAGATCCTGCACCTTCGCCTGTTTTTCACCCGTGCCGCGGAAACGCTCCGCCACGTCAAGCAGCCGCTCCGTCGCGTCGTCGCGGCGGTTCAGCACCACATCTTCGCAGGCCTCGCGCAGTTCCGCATCGATGTTGTCGTAAACCGCAAGCTGCCCGGCATTGACGATGCCCATATCCATGCCGACCTGGATGGCGTGGTAGAGGAACACGGCATGCATCGCCTCACGCACCGGCTCATTGCCGCGGAAGGAGAAGGACAGGTTGGAAACGCCACCGGAAATATGCGTCAGCGGCATGGTTTCGCGGATGGTCTTGGTGGCTTCAATGAAGTCCACGCCGTAATTATTGTGCTCCTCGATACCCGTGGCTACCGCAAACACGTTCGGATCAAAGATGATGTCTTCCGGCGACAGGCCCGCCTTTTCGGTCAAAAGCTTGTAGGCGCGCGTGCAGATCTCCACCTTGCGCTGATAGGTATCCGCCTGCCCGACCTCGTCAAATGCCATGACCACGACCGCAGCACCGTAATTGTGGACGAGCCGCGCCTGCTGGAGAAACTTCTCCTCGCCTTCCTTCAGCGAAATAGAATTGACGATCGATTTGCCCTGCACGCATTTCAGACCGGCTTCGATGATTTCGAACTTGGATGAGTCGATCATCACAGGCACGCGGGCAATATCAGGCTCGGCGGCAATGAGGTTCAGGAACTCCACCATCGCCTTTTGCGAGTCGATCAGGCCCTCATCCATGTTGATGTCGATGATCTGCGCACCGTTTTCCACCTGATCGCGGGCGACAGCCAGCGCCGCCGTGTAATCGCCGGCGGTGATCAGCTTTCGGAAGCGGGCCGAGCCGGTGACGTTGGTACGTTCGCCCACGTTGACGAAAGGAATGTCCTTGGTCAGCACGAAGGGTTCGAGACCCGAAAGCGACATGAAGGGCTTGTGCTCGGGAATCGGGCGCGGCTTGTAATCCTTGACGGCTTCGGCAATCGCCCGGATATGCTCGGGCGTCGAGCCGCAGCAACCGCCGACGATGTTGACAAGACCGTCGCGGGCAAAACCCTGCACCTGGCGCGCCATCATTTCGGGTGTTTCGTCATATTGCCCGAATTCGTTCGGCAGGCCGGCATTCGGATAGGCGCAGACGAAGGTGTCGGCCACATCCGAAAGCTCCTGCAGATGCGGACGCATGGCATCTGCACCAAGAGCGCAGTTGAGGCCGATGGTGAAGGGGTTGGCGTGTCGCACCGAGTTCCAGAAAGCAGACGGCGTCTGGCCGGAAAGCGTGCGGCCGGAAAGGTCCGTGATCGTGCCTGATATCATCACCGGCAGACGGATGCCCTTGGCCTCGAAGCGCTCCTCACAGGCGAAGATTGCTGCCTTGGCGTTCAGCGTATCGAAGATCGTCTCGATGAGGATGATATCCGCGCCGCCATCGATCAGACCGTCGATCTGCTCGCCATAGGCGATGCGCAGATCGTCGAAACTGACGGCACGGTAACCAGGATTGTTGACATCAGGCGAAATCGAGGCGGTGCGGTTGGTCGGGCCGATAGCGCCCGCAACGAAACGGCGGCGGCCATCTTCGCGCTCAGCCCGCTGGGCAGCACGGCGGACGATCTGCGCCCCTTCGCGGTTGAGATCGTAGACGGCATTTTCCATCTCGTAGTCCGCCTGCGCGATGCGCGTCGACGAAAACGTGTTGGTTTCGAGAATATCCGCGCCCGCCATCGCATAGCGATAATGGATTTCTTCGATGGCATCAGGCTGGGTCAGGATCAGAAGGTCGTTATTGCCCTGCTGGTGACAGGCGCAGCCGATAAAACGATCACCGCGAAAATGATCTTCATCAAACCCCAGCCCTTGAATCTGCGTGCCCATTGCGCCGTCGAGAATGAGGATACGTTCGCTGGCGGCCTGGCGCAGCGCGCGCAAAATTTCCGCGCCGTCGCGCTTTGCCCCTTTAGGGCCGAACAGATCGTCAAACACGGGCGCACTCCTCATTTCGATTTGCAAGATCGCAAGCCGTCAAGTCACATAAAGATATGTTTATGTCAATATATCTTCAAGGTATAGGTATGGCTTTGCGTCGTTGCGGCAGACTACGAAATTTCACTGACAGATGACAGGTTTATGCAGCAAGGATATAAGCCGAAGCAGCAAACCGTATGGAGGACGAAATGCCCGAGGACGACCACAACAACCGGAACTGGAACACCTTGCCATGGCATCGCCAGTGGCTGGTCAAACAGGCCGATGGGCTTTTCGACTTCTTCCAGTACCGCGCCATCAATCCCGCCGGCGGCTTCTTCGATCTCGACGCCAAGGGTGCGCCGCTGCAGAAAAACGACCCCGTGCGCGGCATCCATGCCTCGGCACGCATGGTGCATTGCTTCTCCATCGGCCACCTGCTCGGACGGCCGGGCTGCGGCGATATCGTCGACCACGGCATGACCTACCTCTGGAACAATCATCGTGACAGCGAGCACGGCGGTTATTTCTGGCAGGTCAACGATGGCGGCCCGGTGGACGCCACCAAACAGGGTTATGGCCACGCCTTCGTGCTTCTGGCCGCTTCCTCCGCCAAAACTGTCGGCCACCCGCTTGCTGACAAGATGCTGGCCGACATCACCGAGGTTCTGGAAACGCGTTTCTGGGAAGAAAAACACGGCGCTATCGCCGAGGAATTTAACCGCGACTGGTCACCCATCGACAATTATCGCGGCCAGAATTCCAACATGCATCTGACCGAAGCGCTGATGGCCGCCTACGAGGCGACCGGCGACAGCCATTACCTGACAAAGGCCGAACGCATCGCCGATCTCGTCATTCGCCGCCGCGCCGGTGAGCTGGATTTCCGCGTGCCGGAGCATTTTGACGAGAACTGGACGCTCGACAAGGAGTATCGTGGCAACGAAATGTTCCGCCCCTCCGGCTCCACTCCCGGCCACTGGCTGGAATGGGCGCGCCTCATACTGCAATTGTGGGTGCTGGGCGAACGCCGCCATGACTGGATGCCGGTGGCGGCAAAATCGCTCTTCGTGCAATCCATGGCGCTTGGCTGGGACCGCGAAAAAGGCGGCTTCTTTTATACGCTCGACTGGCACGACAATCCCGACAAGACGGCAAAGCTCTGGTGGCCCATGTGCGAGGCGGCGGGTGCAGCCCACTTCCTCAACGAAAATCTGCCGGCGGACGAATTCTACGAAGACAGCTACCGCCGCATCTGGAGCACGATCGCCAACAATTTCATCGACCACGACAATGGCGGCTGGCACGAGGAGCTGACGGAAAATCTGATTCCAGCCAACACGCTTTTCCCCGGCAAGGGCGACATCTACCACGCGCTTCAGGCCTGCCTGATCCCGCTATTTCCGGCAACGGGAAGTTTGACGAAAGTGATCAAGGAAGGCGGCGGCTCCTATTGAGGCCGCTGCAAGAATGAAGCATCTGACACGCTCCGTCATACCGGACGTGATCATGCTGACACCCCGGATCAAATCCGGGGTGTCGGCATATCGAGGCGCCTCAAAATCCGATAGTTTCCTCGAAATCATCCCAGGACTGGTACATTTCATAACGGCCGATACCCGGGATCGGCACATGTCCGTAATAGGGTGAAAGCTGGAACTCGGCGGCAGCCTCGCTTTTGCCGGCAACGGCGCTCACATAGATCGCGGAGGCGAGCCCGGTTCGGTTGGCGCCGTGTTCGCAATGGATGAGGATCGGTTTTTCAGCGTTGCGCAGCACGGCGACGAGCGTTTCCGCTTCCTCCACCGAGACCTTCTCGCTTGAACTCAGCGGATAATCGACAAGCCGGACACCGTTGTTTTTCGCTGCCTGGCTTTCGGCGTCATACCAGCCTTCACGCTTTTCATCGCGCAGATTGATGATCGTCTTGATGCCGTAGGCCTTGGCATAGGCCGTGATGTCCTTACCGCTCGGCTGGGCCGAACGATAAAGTTCGCCGGGGATGACCTCGTGAAAATTTCCGGTCAGCTGGCCAATGCCCATATGCGCGCCGGCCAGAACCGGCAGAGCCACCAGGCCAATGGCGGCAATTTTCAGAAACTTCAGAACTATACGCAAAACCTAAACCCGCAACATTCATCGGACGGGTGGGCAGGTGGCATTGCAAATCGGCGAAAACAAGTCCCGCAACGGCGAAAGCGGCCTCGGCGTGGCCGGCAACGACGCGGGCACCTTTACGAACCCCTTGCGAAACAAGGGGTTCAGGCGACAGCACGAAAATGTTCAAGAAACCGTGAGGGTCGGAAGCAGCGACAGCCGTTCAATCGAATTCTGCAGAAACGATGGTGACGCGCCATTCCAGCCGTTGCGGATCTACCGTTTCATTGTTGCGCAGTCGGAAAGAGCGGCAAGCGGCAAAGGTCTCTCCAGCCTCGATCCGCCTTTCACTCACCTGATAGGGATCGAAGGCGACGGAGGCGCGGAAGGCAGGCTCGAACCCTTCAAGCGTATAGGTCAGGCGCTGCACGGCAACATTATTGTCGTTGCGGAAGCTGACGCGGATCGGCAATGCCGCATCCGTGCACGCCGCATCGAAGCTAGCCGTCGCAATGACATGGTCGAGCCGCTGGCTGCCGCGCTGCCAGTCGTAAATGACAAAGGCGGCGGTGGTTCCCCAGATCAACAGCAGGCAGATGACGACCGGTTTGAGGTGCCGCGGAAACGCGATGAGGGTGAGAAGAAGAATGGCACTGAGAACGGCTCCGACAATCACGTCGCCCCTCCCCCATGAAAACTAACCCGCATGCGATCCTGTCCTCCCTTGCCCATTCCTGCCCGCAACATCAGCCCTATCCAGGTGCCGAAACACCGGCATTGCCGCAGACCGGCACAACTCTATGGTCGTGCCCCTCGCTGTCAAGACAACCAAGCGTGACCCCGCTTCCGTCGCTTTGACAAGGCGGCGAAAGGAACCAAACGCCGTTGAAGGCGTTCGCCGCATCAGAACAGCATGACGGGGCGGTAAAAAACGTCGCGATTTGGGCAAGGAAGGCCGGCAACTCAAGGGAACAGTCTGCCCCTTGGAACCGCCGATCTCCAACCCATATTAAATGCACCTAATATATGTTATAGAAGTCAATCAGCTCAGGGAGAAAAACGATGAAAACGCTGATCGTAACGTCACTCTTGGCCCTGTCCGCCAGCACCGCGATGGCTGCGGATGCCGTCTACGAAACCCCGGCGCCTCCGGTCGCGCAGGAAACCCTGCCGGTATTTACCTGGTCTGGTCCGTATCTTGGTATTCAAGGCGGCGCAGGCTGGGCGAACGGCGATTTTTCGGCTGGCGGCCCCGTCGCGTCGGATAGTTTCGATGGCGGCATTCTGGGCGCTTTTGCCGGTTACAATTACCAGTTCGACAATAATTTCGTCCTCGGTATCGAAGGCGATGTCGATTATAACTGGAACGACAATGACTATGCCGGCGTGAACATCGGCACCGACTGGCAGGGCTCTGTTCGTGGTCGTGTCGGTTACGCTTTCGACCGTGCCTTGATCTATGGTACCGCCGGCTGGACAGCGACGCGCGGTTTCATAGAAACGCCTGGCGCCGGCAAGGATAGCACCACGTTCAACGGTTACACCGTCGGCGCTGGCCTGGACTATGCCTTCACCGACAATGTGTTCGGCAGGATTGAATATCGCTACAATGACTATGGCGACAAGGACATCTTCGGCGTCAACACCGATTTCGACCAGAGCACCGTCAAGGTCGGCCTTGGTGTGAAGTTCTGATAGCGTCGACAAACGTCAGCAAAAGAGCCCGGCCAAGTGCCGGGCTTTTTCTTTGTCGGAACGCCGCACCAGCTTCGCCCTGAGACTCTAAAAACGTGGAAATGTGAACATCGCAAAAATGAGATATTCACGGACCGTTCAGCCGGCCCGTGCCATCATGCGGGCATAATGAGCCTCTATCTCCCGAAGCAGGCTTATGGAGTAGCCCTCGATGAAAAAGATCATTCTTACAACCCTTGCCGCGCTGGTTGCCACCGGCAGCGTCTTCGCGTCCTACGGCACCGCTGCCGCGCAGGACTATCCCTATCGTCCGCGCTACGACCGTGGCGGCCCGCCCCCACCGCCCTATCGCGAACACCGCCGCCACAATGATGGTGCTGCGATTGCCGGCGGACTGGCTGCAGGCGTTATCGGCGGCCTGATCGGCGGCGCAATCGCTAACGGCGGCAACAGCGGTCCCCGCTACTACGAGCCACCGCCGCCGCCCCGCCCACGCTGCTGGTTCGAAGACCGCCGCGTTCCCAATTCCTATGATGGCGGCTGGCACACCGAAAGCATGCGGGTCTGCGACTGACCCCATAGCTGAAAGTCCGTAATGAACAATCCGATCAGTCTAAATGGCTGGTCGGATTTTTTGTTCGATGAGCAAAAACCAAGGAATGCGCAATGATCGATGACGTGTCGACTTGCTATACGGAATCGCACCAACTCGTTCAAAATATAAGAAAAATGGTGGGCCCGGAGAGACTCGAACTCCCAACCAAGCGGTTATGAGCCGCCGGCTCTAACCATTGAGCTACAGGCCCTTTCGGAAAAATTATCCGAAACACCGGCTTCGCAATGGTTCGAATCCGGTGGGTCACGCTCTAACGTAATTTTTACGGCCCGACAAGCCATTGATGCTATCGCAAGCTGCCGTTGCCGTATTAGCTTCACAATCTAAGGCAATACCCTGCAAAGGGACACAATCAACGAGGAAACACCATGACGACGACAAAGGCCCGCCTTTTCGCACTTAGTGCATTGACCGCAGCAGCAATGATGCCGCTTGCCGGTAATGCTCTTGCGCAGGATGCCACCCCGCGCGAAGCAACCATCAGTGTTTCCGGCGAAGGCCAGTCGGCAATCGCGCCCGATATGGCGATCCTGTCATTCAGTGTCGTCAAGCAGGCGGAAACGGCGGCTGCGGCTCTGACAGAGAATTCCAAGGCGCTCGCCGAGGTTCTGAAATCGCTGAAGGCGTCCGCCATCGAAGACCGCGACCTGCAGACGAGCAATTTCTCCGTGCAGCCGCTTTACAAGCATTATGAGCCGAAAGACGGCGTTTACGTTGCACCGGAAATTACCGGCTATCAAGTTTCCAACGGACTGACCGTGCGCGTACGCGACCTGAAGAAGCTGGGCGAGATACTCGATACCTCCGTCAAGCTCGGTATCAACCAGGGCGGCGATATTACCTTTACCAATGACAAGCCGGAAGCAACCGTGACCGAGGCCCGCAAGCAGGCGGTTGCCGATGCGCTGGCCAAAGCGAAAACGCTGACGGAAGCGGCGGGCGTGAAGCTTGGACGCGTGATCCAGATCAGCGAGAACATGCAGCGCCCCATGCCGGTGCCGCAGACCATGATGCGCGCTTCGATGGCGAAGGAGGCCGACAGCGTGCCGATCGCTTCGGGTGAGAACAGCTACAGCGTGGTGGTCAACGTCACCTTCGCCCTGGGCGAATAAAACAGTCGGAGCGGCGGCACTGCCCGCCGCCCGCATTTGCCGAACGGCTGCGCGTAACCGCCACCCGAGAGGCCACAAAAAGAAACGCCCCCCGCCTGTCATAACAAGCGAGGGGCATTTTTTTTGATCCGCGCGAAGGGCGGGGGATTTCCGCGGATCAATATCAGCCGTTTAGCGACGGATCACCGGGCAACCACGCTCATTGGCGAAGAAGATGCGGTCAGGGCCGCGACGGTCGAAGCCTGCAACCACGACACGGCGCGGCGATACATCGACAACGCGCGCGCGGCGAAGACCCATGCGGCTAGCCTTTTCCTCCGCAAGCCGCGGCGAGCAACCATAACGCGGGCGGTCAGGACGGCCCCAGCCCGGACCAGGACGATCGGGACGACCCCAGCCCGGGCCGCGGCCTCTGTCATGACCGTATCCATCCTGAACCTGAACTCTGAGCTGAACATCCGGGCCAGCCGAAGCAGCTGGAGCGGTGACGGAAATTCCGCCAAGGGCGATGAGGGCAGCCAGGCCGGCTTTTGCGAAGGTGCTGAACATGAACTCACTCCGTTTGTTTCTGCGCCGGCAGGGACGTCCCCCGGCGATTGACGAGACCCTAGACCCGCCCGCCTGAACGCCGACAGAACCGCATGTTCAGCAGACGTTCAGAGACATTAACGGGAAAACGAAAGGAAAAGGCAGGGCTTTTGACGGGAATCATGGGGAGATATGCAGAACGATTTCACGGCGGTGCGGCCGGTCGCGATGTTCGAAAAGATAAAGGCCCTGCCATGTGCCAAGGGTAAGCCTGCCATCGCTGATCGGTACTCCGATGGAAACCGCGGTCAGGGCCGATTTGATGTGAGCAGGCATGTCATCAGGGCCTTCGAGCGTGTGGACGACCCAGCGCATGGAGACATCGTCGGAAGGTGGCACGAGGCGGGAAAAAAATATCGCCAGATCGCGCCGGACATCCGGATCGGCATTTTCCTGGATAAGTAGGGAGCAGGATGTGTGTCTGACGAAGACGGTCAAAAGGCCTTCGTCCACGCCTGCCTCCTTCACAAAGCGCTCGGCCTCGGACGTAAATTCGTAGAGCCCCTGCCCGTGGGTGGTGGTAATGGTCATTTTCTTCTGCGGCACGTTATTTCCTTTAGAAAATTCGGAACAAATTAGGCACTGCAAACGTTGGACCATGTCGAATTGTAACTGATGGCGAAAAGGCGTGCTTCCATGACATGGCGGCTGCCTTTAATAGAACGGAATACCGGCGTCACGGTTGCAAAAAACGGGGAAGGATTGGCACTATCAGAATGAACCATTCAGGCTTTCCCGTCTGCGGACGACTAAACTATTTTCAGTGCAAGACAGGCAGAGGGTGCGAGAGATAGATTCATGGCATCCACTGATTATAATGTCGACCTGACAAATTGCGACCGCGAACCCATCCACATTCCAGGTTATATTCAATCGCACGGCTGCCTGATCGCTTGCGACAACGCCATGCGCATGGTCCTGCGGCATTCGGAAAACTGTCGCGAGATTTTGCGCGTCGATGGCGATATCAACGGCAGGACCGCCGAAGAGGTGCTTGGTAAAAATCTCGTCCATGACCTTCGCAACGCACTCACGGTAACCGGCAGGACTACCCGCCCTGCCATGCTGCCCAATATGGAACTGCGCGATGGTCGCAGCTTCGATATTGCGCTCCACCGCTATAAATCCACGACGATCATCGAATTCGAACCGTCAGGGAGCGAGACCCAGCCGCTTGGTACCGCACGCAAGATGGTGGACCGCATTCGCGAGGCGGACACGGTCGAAAGCCTGATTTCGAGAACAACCCGCCTGGTAAAGGCGACCTTGGGTTACGACCGGGTGATGATCTACCGTTTCGAGGATGACGGTGCAGGCAAGGTCGTGTCGGAGGCAAAGCAGCCGGAACTGGAAAGCTTTCTCGGACAATATTTTCCGGCAAGCGACATACCGCAGCAGGCCCGCACGCTCTATCTTAAAAACACACTGCGCATCATCTCCGACGCCAGCGGAATACGAGTTCCCGTATTGCCCGCCATCGATGTGTCTGGTGAACCGCTTGATCTGTCATTCGCGCATTTGCGCAGCGTTTCTCCCATCCATTGCGAATATCTTCGCAATATGGGCGTTGGTGCCTCCATGTCGATTTCGGTGATCGTCGATGGCGCCCTGTGGGGTCTTATCGCCTGCCACCATTATTCGCCACGCGTTCTGACGATGTCAGTCAGGATCGCCGCAGAAATGTTTGGAGAGTTTTTCTCCATGCATTTGCAGGTCCTTAAGCAGAAGCGCAAACTCGATACCGTCAACCACGCCCATGCCGCTCTAGACCGCTTCCTGCGGCTCGCCGCCCATCACGCGCACATCGAGGAACTGCTGATCGACAGTTTCCAGGATTTTGCCGATCTGATGCCATGCGACGGCGTCGGGCTTTGGGTGGACAACAACTGGCACGGCCACGGCGCAACGCCGCCCGCGGATGCCATTCCAAGGCTGGCGCGCTTCGTAACCTCTGTCAGTGAGGGAAGGGTCTGGGCAACCCATGCCGTCTCGCAAGCCATACCGGAAGCGGAGATTTATGCAGATATCGCAGCCGGAATGCTCGCCATTCCGCTGTCACAGGTCAAAAACGACTATCTGCTGTTTTTCCGCAGGGAGATCGTGCAGAACCTGAACTGGGCCGGCAACCCGGAAAAATCCTATGAGACCGGTCCGCTCGGCGATCGGCTCACCCCGCGCAAGAGCTTCGCGATCTGGAAAGAGACCGTGCGCCTGCAGGCGCAGCCATGGTCCGATGCGGACCGGGAAATTGCCGAAGCCGCAAGAATAGCGTTGGTCGAGGTCGCATTCCATCACAGCGAGCTGATGGCGGGCGAAAGGGAGCGCGCGGAAGTGCGCCAGCGCATGCTGAACGAGGAACTCAACCACCGCGTCAAGAACGTTCTGGCCATTATTAAATCGCTGGTCGGCAATCCCTCGCAAGAGGGTAAAACGCTGCAGGAATATGTCGGTGCGCTGAAGGGTCGTATCCAGGCATTGTCTTTTGCCCATGACCAGATCATTCGCGGTGAAGGCGGCGGGTCATTGCGCGACCTGCTGGACGCCGAATTGTCGCCGCACCGTTCAGCCGAGGCTATTGTTGATCTCGCCGGACCACAGGTCACGCTCGATTCGCGCGCATTTTCCGTCATGGCTCTCGTACTGCATGAACTGGCGACGAATGCTGCCAAATACGGCGCGCTTGCTCAGACCGGCGGAAAACTGGATCTGCGCTGGGAAGTCGACGAAAACCGCGATTGCCTGATACATTGGCGCGAAACTCTGCCTACCAAGCTGCCCACACCATCACGCTCTGGGTTCGGCACGGCGCTCATCAGCCGCAGCATCCCCTACGATCTGGGTGGACGCAGCACCATTCGGTATTTGCCTGATGGGCTGGAGGCGGAAATTCTCCTGCCCTCCCGCCATATCTCAGCAGTCATGACAGCTTCCGAGATGAAGACGGAGGATGACACCGTACCACAACCCAGACGGTCCAACCGGGAGGAAACGTTGAAAATATTGCTCGTAGAAGACCAGATGCTGATCGCCATGGATGTGGAAAACATGCTGGAAGACAACGGCATCAAGACAATCGAAACCGCGACCTCCTCGGCAATGGCCATCGAGAAACTGAAGAGCTACGTTCCGGATGTGGCTATCCTCGACATCAATCTCGGTTCCGACACCTCCATCGCCGTCGCACGCGAGCTTCACCGCCGCGGCATCCCCTTCCTGTTCGCCACCGGCTATGCCGATGCCAGCATGGTGCCTGACGACTTCGGCAACGTGCCTGTTATCAGGAAGCCTTACGACGAAGATGCGCTGATGGCGGGTATCGGGCTGTTGGTCGGTGATACGGAGAGGGTGTAAGCTCCCAGCCCTGCTGACCGACACATGTCCAGACTGGACGTCATCCTTGGGCTTGTCCCAAGGATTTAAACACGTCTACGAAATCAGTCGGTTGCATGTCCTCGGGACAAGCCCGAGGAAGACGGAGTGGCGGACGGAAACCTTCGTCAGCAAACCAAAAGTTTAAAAAACTAGCCTTCATTGAAATCGAGTGAAGCCCCGCTTTTTCGCCTCATCCGGTGTTAAGGCGTTCCCAATCTTAAACCGGAATGCCGTTACGGCGTAGTTATCCAGATCGACTTCGCACTGAAAAGACACATCGTGCCAGCTATTGCCGGTATTGAATGCGCCGCCGGAAGCATCAATCGAATTCCCCGATATCCTCCCGCCCGTATCCGAATAGGGTATCATGCCACGGGCGGCAAAACCCGCGCCCTGAATTTGCGCCAGAGCCTCCGTGCTGCAAAGCTGAACAATGCGGCGGCGGGGCGGCAGATCACCAAACATCTGGCGTCTTTGGGCCGGAGAAAGCAGCGACGAAGACAATAATTGTTTCGCGGCCGGAAGTTTCGCGGGCTTCTCCTTTGCCACCTCGGCAGGTTTTTCGTCAGCCGGTTTCTCCTGCGGCACAGGCGCTTTTTCCGGCTCAGCCTCTTGCTTGACGGGTGAAACCGCAATTTCTCCCTGTTCGGCGGACGCCTTGAGATCGCCGTTGGCGGCAGATGGCGCGGGCTTGTCCTCAGCCGTCTTTTCAGGCTGGCTTTCAGGCTCCTTGGAAGGCTCGGTCTTGTCCGCTTCCTCCGCCTTACCTGGCTTGTCTTCTGGGTCCGCCTGCGTCTCCTCCGGCCGCATGGCGATCGCCGGCAGCGTCGCCTGCAAGGGCGGCGAAGGTTTCGGCTCCTCTGCCGGCGGAGCGGGCGGCGGCGGTGGAGGCTGCGGCTTTTCTTGCTTTGCCTGCTCGGCGGCGGGAGGCTTGGCTTCCTCCGGCTTCTTTTCCTCAGGCGGCGGCACCAGATCGACGCTGATGCTTTCCGGCTCCTGCGGTTCGGCTATGCGTTCGGGCAGTTCGAAAAGAAAGATCGCGACCACAGCCAGATGCAGCAACACGGAGACGGGCACCGCCCATCCCTTCCCTCGCCATCTGCTTGCCGAAACCTGTTGCATGTTATCGAGCCAAATCGAACCTGAGCATTTCCGAAAAAGCGGAACGCTTTGTTTTCACACATAAGGCTTGTCGCAGAGATCGCCAGTGCAGGAAACAAAAAACCCGGCCAGAGGTGACTGACCGGGTTCAATTTTAATGCAGGCAAAGGCTTAGCTGTCGAGGAAGCTTCTGAGCTTTCTGGAGCGGCTCGGATGCTTCAGCTTGCGCAGTGCCTTCGCCTCGATCTGACGAATACGTTCGCGCGTGACCGAGAACTGCTGGCCGACTTCTTCCAGCGTATGGTCGGTGTTCATGCCGATGCCGAAACGCATGCGCAGAACACGTTCTTCACGCGGCGTCAGCGAGGCGAGAACGCGGGTCGTCGTCTCGCGCAAGTTGGCCTGAATGGCGGCGTCGATAGGCAGCAGCGCGTTCTTGTCCTCGATGAAGTCGCCGAGATGCGAATCCTCTTCGTCACCCACAGGGGTTTCGAGCGAAATAGGCTCCTTGGCGATTTTCAGAACCTTGCGCACCTTTTCAAGCGGCATGGCCAGCTTTTCCGCCAGCTCTTCCGGGGTCGGCTCGCGGCCGATCTCGTGCAGCATCTGGCGCGAGGTGCGAACGATCTTGTTGATCGTCTCGATCATGTGAACCGGAATACGGATCGTGCGCGCCTGGTCGGCGATCGAACGGGTGATCGCCTGTCTGATCCACCATGTCGCATAGGTCGAGAACTTGTAACCACGGCGATATTCGAACTTGTCCACCGCCTTCATCAGGCCAATATTGCCTTCCTGAATGAGATCGAGGAACTGCAGGCCGCGGTTGGTGTATTTCTTGGCGATGGAGATCACGAGACGCAGGTTGGCCTCGACCATCTCCTTCTTGGCGATACGCGCTTCGCGCTCACCCTTCTGTACCATGGAAACGATACGGCGGAATTCGGCGATGGAAATACCGGTTTCCGTCGACAGATTCTGGATTTCCTGACGGATCTCGCGGATCGTGTTGCTTTCCTCGCGGGCGAATTCCTTCCAGCCGCGGGCGGCCAGATTGGCAATCGACTTCATCCAGTTCGGATCGAGTTCCGCACCGTGATACTGCTCGAGGAAGCTGTCGCGCTTTACGCCATAGGATTCGGCAAGGCGCAGCAGCCGGCCTTCGTTCTGCATCAGACGCTTGGAAATATCGTAAAGCTGCTCGACAAGGCTGTCGACACGGTTCTGGTTCAGCGACAGCGACTTCACAGCCGTGATCAACTGGTCCTTGAGATCCTTGTAGCGGCGCTCCTGACCGGAGGACAGGGTCCCCGTGCAGGCAAGGCGAGCCTCGACCTGCTGGTCCTGAAGCTTGCGCAGCTTCTTATAGGTGTCGGCAATGGTGTCGAGCGTTTCCATGACCTGCGGACGCAGCTCGGCTTCCATCGCGGCAAGCGAAAGGTTGGACTCGTCGTCGTCCTCTTCTTCCTCTTCCGGCGGCAGGCCATCGCCACCCACGTCAGTCACATCCTCGTCACCGGAGGGCGCACGCAGTCTGCGGGTCTTTTCCTTCTCTTCGGCGGCCTTGCGGTCCGCCTCGATCTTTTCCGGGCTCTGGAACTGCGGGGCAGCCTTGGCTTCCGGGCCGGAATAGGTGGTTTCGAGATCGATAATCTCGCGCAGAAGCGTCGTGCCTTCGTTGAGTTCGTCGCGCCAGATGATCAGTGCCTGGAACGTCAACGGGCTTTCGCAAAGGCCGGAGATCATCGTTTCGCGGCCGGCCTCGATGCGCTTGGCGATGGCGATTTCGCCTTCGCGCGACAGAAGCTCTACGGAACCCATTTCGCGCAGATACATGCGCACAGGATCGTCGGTACGGTCGGTCGGTTCTTTTTTCTTCGCGGTCGCAAGCGCGGTACCGCCGGAAGGTGCCAGTTCGCCGCCTTCGGACTCTTCGTTATCGGAATCGTCGCTTTCGGCTTCGCCCGGTGCTTCCTCGGCATCCTCGTCCTCGATAACGTTGATGCCCATATCGGACAGCATCGCCATCGTGTCTTCGATCTGCTCGGACGTCACTTCTTCGGACGGCAGGACGGAATTCAGCTCGTCCATCGTCACATAGCCGCGCTTCTTGGCGGCCTTGATCATCTTTTTGACCGCGTCATCCGAAAGATCGAGAAGCGGACCGTCCGTCGCACCGTCGCGTTCGTTTTCTGCTTCTTCGTTTTCTTTGACTTTGGTTGCCATCTATCTCGTCGCTTTCCCTGACGCTAACACCTGTTCCGCCGCATCGCCGTTCGCCTTGAGAGCATCCGGCTGATAACAGCGAATCACTGTCAGACACCTAACGGAGTGATCTTTAATTGCCGATTAACCACGGCAGCCTCAGGCAGAATGCAAAGACAGTGCACCCGAAAATGCTTGCTCATGCAATTTCTATCCGCCAAGGCTCATTCCACCTTACTATTCCTGAATTGGTGATTCCCGCTATTTCCCGCCCCGTCAAGCCTTTGAGGGCGAGACAGCCACGGAAATTCATAAAAAGGGCCGCATTTTGCGAGTTATCACCAGACTACCCCCTATTTAGGGCGCTTGCAGCAAAAGGCAACCCCACACGTCTTTCTATTCTTGGCCGCAGTCCTCAGCCATGGCCGACAGCCGGACCCTTTACCCGGCCGGACATGACGCCGAAACCATCGATGATCGCTTCCTGATTTTCCATTCGGCCGATTTCCAGCTGAACTTCGGCCAGCGCCCGCACCAGAAGCGTGCCGCGTTCGTCGTCCGTCGCCTCGCCTATTTCCCGTTCCAGCTCGCGCTTCTGCCAGAGCAGGGATTTCGTCCTCTTGTGCAGGGAAAGCGCCTGCACATATCCCTCACGCGCATCTTCCAGCGCCGCCTGTTCCGTGGCCGTCCACAGGCGCGCATTGCGCACCTGCTGGTCCATGGTTTTCAAAAGCACCTCGAAACCCTGCTGCGACAGGCGCTCGATCAGCCCTGCCCGCGAAATCTCGGCCGCACTTTCCGCAGCAAAGGTCAGCACAGTCGACCACAGGCGTTGCAGATCGCGGTTTTCGTAATCGATCGCGGCGATCTCGTCATATTCCTCAAGGAGCAGTTCGGGATGGTTGACGATGGTGATTGCGAGAACGCTTTCGCGAAGTGAAGGCTTGGTCTGGTGCCCCCTGACCAGACCCGACTGGGTAAGCCGGTCGGAAATGTTGCTGGCCGGCGCAGCCATGGCTCCACCCCGTCCGGAAGCGTTCCTCTGGAACCCGCGCCCATTACCCTGCTGGCCATCGCGGCGGAAATTTCCACCCTGCGAACCGCCCTGCTGAAAACGAGGCTGGAAGAAGGCATTCAGCCTGTCGCGCATATCCTGCTGGTAAAAACGCCGCACGGCCTCGTCGCCGATCACGGCAACGATCTGCCGCAGCCGGCTTTCAAGCTGGGCACGCTTTTCAGGCGTATCGAAAGTCACCGAAGACGTCTCGCGGCTCCAGATCATCGCCGCGAGCGGTTTTGCCTCGGAAAGCACACGGTCAAAAGGCGCACGCCCCTCCAGCCGCACGAGATCATCAGGGTCTTTTCCGTCGGGCAAAAGCGCAAAGCTCACCGAACGATCAGGCTTGATATGCGGCAAGGCGAGATCGGCTGCACGGTTGGCGGCACGAATACCGGCGCCGTCGCCATCAAAGCAGAGGATCGGCTGCGGCGACATTTTCCACAGGAGATCAAGCTGGCTTTCCGTCAGCGCCGTGCCAAGCGGGGCGACAGCATTTTCGACACCCGCCTGATAAAGCGCAATGACATCCATATAACCTTCGACGGCAATGACGGTGCCGCCGGAAGCCTGCGAGGCGCGCCGCGCGCGGGCGAAATTGTAGAGAACATTGCCCTTGTGAAAAAGCTCGGTCTCGTTGGAGTTCAGATATTTGGCCACTGCATCCGCCGCCATGGCGCGGCCGCCGAAAGCGATCACCTTTTCGCGCGACGACAGGATCGGGAACATGATGCGGTCGCGGAAGCGGTCATAGGAAACCGGCACGTTTTCATGCACAACCAGCCCGCAGGCTTCCATCTGTTCGCGCGCCACACCCTTGCTCGCCAGATGCTCCTTCAGCGCATTGCGGCTATCTGGTGCAAAACCGAGCCTGAATGTCTCGATGGTGCGCCCAGTCAGTCCGCGATCGCGCAGGTAAGCCCGCGCCCGCGCACCAAGCGCGGTCTGCAACTGATCCTGAAAGAACAGCGTCGCCATTTCCATGACGTCCTGCAACGAGGTGCGCTCGCGCTCGCGCTTCTCAGCCTGCGGATCGGGCTGCGGCATGGAGATGCCGGCCATGTCGGCGATCTGCTGAACGGCTTCGGGGAAACTCAACCCCTCGAGATCGGTGAGAAACCGGAAATGATCGCCGGAAACACCGCAACCGAAACAATGGTATCGCCCCTTGCGATCCTCGCAATGAAAACTCGGGCTTTTTTCGCCATGGAACGGGCAGCAGGCCCAATAATCGCCCCGCGGCGTATTGGTCTTCTTCTTATCCCAGGACACACGTCTGCCGATCACATCGGAGATGTTCACGCGGTCGCGTATCTCATCGAGAAAAGAATTGGAAAATCGCATGGGTTACCTGTTCGAGGCCAGTCTTTCATATAAGCGCAGAAAGGGGTCAGTACCAAACCCAAAGAACCGGAATACCCGATATTCACAGGCCATCGCACTAAAACCGCATCGCCGCTGTCGCCCGCTTCGGGCAAATTTATGGCAGCGCATCATCACAAAAAATTATGTTTTTGTAATTTGAGCCAACCGTCGCCGAGGTATAAAACATATTCAAAGGCAGCGCCCGGACATTCTCATAAAGCTGCTGACGCCCGCAGGCACGTCCCCCGAAAAACGCCTGCGCGTGACCGCATTTTGATCCGCCGAAATGCGCCTTCGTCGGCAGCAAAAAGGCAGGGCAGCCATGGCTGCCCTGCCTTTACTTTTTCCGAACGGGCGAAACCTACTTCAGCAAATCCTTGACGACGCCGGAGGCTTTCGCGAAGTCGATCTGGCCGGGATAGCGCTCCTTGAGCGCATTCATGCACTTGCCCATGTCACGCAGGCCGGAGGCGCCGGTTTCGCTGATGACGGCCTGGCACAATTCGCGCACCTTTTCGGCCGGAATTTCTTCCGGCATGAATTCCTTGATGATGACGATTTCCTCGCGCTCCTGAGCGGCAAGCTCGGCGCGACCGGCACCATCATAGATGCTGGCGGACTCTTCCCGCTGCTTCACCATCTTGGTCAGGATCTGCATGATCTCGTCGTCGGTGACGGGGTCCTTGCCCACGCCGCGATTGGCAATATCGCGATCCTTGATGGCCGCCTGGATGAGACGCACGGTCGATGTACGCCGGGCGTCACGAGCCTTCAGCGCGTCTTTCAGAGTATTAGCGAACGTGTCGCGCATCATTTCTTCTTCTCCTTGGGAAAGTGCATTCCGCAGCTTCTCGACACGGAAACTTTCCACCTTATTTTTCGAAACGACATAACCGAGCAAACCCGCTCAAGCAAATCAAATGCATAAGCCTTTGAATGTGCGAAGGTTTAATTCCGCGTAAATCTCGAGCCTGCGGTTGACCGTTTAAGCAGCTTTCGTTATTTTCCGGCACCTGCACGAGATTTTAACGAAGGGTCAAAACGCGAGTTTTTCGCGCGCCCCTTTATGTCACGAAGCCTGCGACAAAAAATGGCCCCTCTCCCCCTGCCTTTCAAGAGGCGGGGTGCGAAGCGGCAGAAACGGAACGAGATGACCGAGACAGCGCCCTGGACTACCCGCAAACCGACCGCAATGCTTGTTCTTGCCGATGGCACAGTGATCGAGGGAACGGGGATCGGCGCAACCGGCAAGGTACAGGCCGAAGTCTGCTTCAACACCGCACTGACCGGTTACGAAGAAATCCTGACCGATCCGTCCTATCTCGGCCAGATCGTCACCTTCACCTTCCCGCACATCGGCAATGTCGGCACCAATGAGGAAGACATCGAAGACCTGACGCCAGCCGCCCGCCGGGGCGCAGTCGGCGTCATCTTCAAGGCCGACATCACCGACCCTTCGAACTTCCGCGCCGCCAAGCATCTGGATGCCTGGCTGAAAGCCCGCGGCGTCATCGGCCTTTGCGGCATCGACACGCGCGCGCTGACGGCATGGATACGCGAAAACGGTGCACCGAACGCGGTGATCGCCCATGATCCCAACGGCGTGTTCGACATCGAGGCGCTAAAGGCGGAAGCCAAGGCATGGAGCGGTCTCGTCGGCCTCGACCTCGCCATCGAAGCCACATCCGGCCAATCCTCCACCTGGACGGAAACGCCTTGGGTTTGGAACGAGGGTTACGGCACGCTGAATGAAGCCGATGCGAAGTACCATGTCGTCTGCGTGGATTTCGGCGTCAAGCGCAACATCCTGCGCCTCTTCGCCGGTCTCGATTGCAAGGTCACGGTGGTTCCGGCCCAGACATCCGCCGAAGACATTCTGGCATTGAAGCCGGATGGCGTTTTCCTTTCCAACGGTCCGGGAGATCCGGCCGCGACAGGCGAATATGCCGTACCGGTCATTCAGAACCTCATCAACAGCGACCTGCCGATCTTCGGCATCTGCCTCGGCCACCAGATGCTTGGCCTGGCCGTCGGCGCCAAGACTGAAAAGATGCACCAGGGCCACCACGGCGCCAACCATCCGGTCAAGGACTTCACCACCGGCAAGGTGGAAATCGTGTCCATGAACCATGGTTTTGCGGTTGACGCCAAGTCGCTGCCTGATGGCGTCGAAGAAACCCACACGTCGCTGTTCGACGGCACCAATTGCGGCCTGCGCATCGTCGGCAAGCCGGTCTTCTCCGTCCAGCACCATCCGGAAGCATCGCCCGGCCCGCAGGACAGCCACTATCTCTTCCGCCGCTTCGTCAACCTGCTGCGCGAGAGACAAGGTGAGGCAGCGCTCGCCGAGCGCTGAGACATCTTCGGAAAATCAGGAAAAATATACGGCCCGCTTTCAGCGGGCCGTTTTCATTTCACGCTTCACCAGAATGACGAAACGTATAGTCAGGAGAACGGCCGCCGTCGAAAGGCCGATCACGAAACCGAACCAGACGCCGCGTCCGCCAAAGCCGAGCGGAAAGGCCATGGTCCAGGCCAGCGCCAGCCCGATCGGCCAATAGGAAATCAGCGCCAGCATCGCCGGAATGCGCGCATCCTTCAATCCGCGCAGCAAACCTGCTGTCACGGCCTGGATACCATCGACCAGCTGGAAGATGCCGGCGATCACTACGAGGCTGCTTGCGTAGGCAAGCACTTCCGCCGCTTCCGGCAACTTCGCGTCAAGAAACCACTTCGCCAGAAATTCCGGAACAGCCGCAAACAGGATGCCGCCGCAAACGGCAATGCCGCAGGCAATCGCGTAGACCATGATGGCGGCGCGCACGAGGTTCCTGAAATCACCCTGACCAAACGCGACACCGACCCTCACGGTCGCCGCCTGCGACAGGCCGAGCGGGATCATGAAAGCGATGGAGGCAAGCTGCAGGGCGATGCCATGCGCCGCAAGCTGCACGGTGCCAATCTGTCCCATCAGGATCGAAGCGGCCGCAAACAGCGTCACTTCGGCAAGGATGGTGATGCTGATAGGCAGGCCAAGGCGCAGCACTTCGAACAGCGCATGCCAGTCCGGCCGCCAGAAGCGCACGAACAGCTCGTATTTCCTGGTTTCCTCACGCGTCTGCACATAAGCGACGATGAAGATGAAGCTGAAGGCATTGACGATGACGGCAACGACGGCCGCGCCGTTCATGCCCATCACCGGCAATCCGAAATGGCCGAAGACCAGCGCATAGGCCATCACGCCATTCAGCACCAACATGATGATGGTGACATACAGAATGATGCCCGCACGGCCGATGGCACTGACAAGCCCGCGCAGCACGTAAAAAAGCAGCGCCGGCAAAAGGCCGAACTTGGCGATGGCGAGATAATGGCCGGTCAACGCCGCAACTTCGGGGTTTTGCCCGAGATAGACCAGAATGCGCTCGGCGTTGAAGAATATCGGCAGGGCAAGAACCCAGTACGCGATTGCAACCCACATGCCCATGCGCAGCGAGCGGCGGGCAGCCGTCGCATCGCCCTGCCCGTAAGCCTGCGCTACCATTGGCACCACGGCCACGGAAAATCCCGAACCGAAAATGAAGACAACGAAGAAGAACTGCCCGGCCAGCACCATGGCCGCCAGCTTCTCAGCTCCGAGCTGACCGACGATGACCATATCTGTAGTGTGGATGCCAAGCTGCGCGAGCTGCGCACCGACAAGCGGAATTCCAAGCGCAAGCGTAGCCTTGAAATGCGAAAGCCACGACCCCGATCCAGAGGGAACGGTTTCTGCAACAACCGACGAAGACATTGTAATTCACCTGAATTTTGGCCATTGCCCGCGAATTGCGCAATGGCAGCAGGTGATGAATAAAATATTCCCTTCCTGCACGCAACCTTTGCGGATCAATGATCAAAATTTACGCAGAACGGCAATTTTACGTCCACTTGGGCCGAAACGGCGTGACATAAAACAAATTTAGCCGAATTTTACCATTTCACTTTACGCATTAGAATATCGCGAAGTTCTTTCAAACCATAAGCTGCATGACGCAGAATGTTCCCGCCATTGAGGCATGTCTTTCCCATTATTTTCCAAGATGAGCCGAATGGGCACATCTGGTTCCAAGGACGTGTAGCTTGCCCAAAAAAACCAATCTCATGACGCGCATTCTGTTTGCGGCGTCATCGCTTGTCGTCGCCGCTTTTGCCGGCTTTTCCTTCTATATCGACAGTCTTCAGCACCAGGTGACAACGCAAGCCGTGGCGGAAAATATCGATTCGTCCGGCAAGCAGGCAGCGCAAAGCATCGCCAACTGGCTGAACGGGCGCATCATGCTGACCGAAACGGTTGCAAAGACGCTCGCCAAGCTCCCAGATGACGACGCCAAGCTGCAGTTCCTCCAGAACGACGTGCTGACGGCTCAGTTCATGTCCACCTATTTCGGCAATGCCGAAAGCGGCAGTTTCACGACTTTCCCGAAATTGCCATTGCCGGAAGGGTATGACCCGCGCAAGCGCCCCTGGTATCTGGACGCCGTCAAGGCCGGCAAGCCAGTACTGACCGAGCCCTATAGCGATGCGTCGACCGGCGGCCTTATCATCACTGCCGCCATTCCCGTGTCCATCAACGGCAAGCTGGCCGGCGTGACGGGTAGCGACTTCTCGCTGGATTCGCTGGTATCGATGATCAAGTCGGTGGATGCCGGCAAGGATGGATACGCCTTCCTCGTCAGCAAGGACGGCAAGATCCTCATGCATCCCGATGCGAAATTCGTCGACAAGCCGCTGACCGATCTCTTCAAGGTTGATACACCGGCAATTTCTTCCGCGATTTCGCAAACCGAGATCGACGGCAAGGGCAAGATCACCAGCTTCATTCCCGTCGCCGGTCTGCCCTCGGTCGATTGGTATCTCGGTTTCGTTGTCGATTCCGACGTCGCCTACAGCGCGATCGGCCAATTTCGCCTCGCGGCAACCATCGCGACAATCCTTGCCGCCGCGATCATGATCGCCCTGCTGGCAACCGTTCTCAGCCGTTTCATTGTTCGCCCCGTCACGCAGATGACTGCTGCCATGGAAAGGCTTGCCGCCGGCAATCTCGATGTCGCCATTCCCGGCCAGGAGCGCAGTGACCAGATCGGCTCGATGGCTGCGGCGGTTGCCGTATTCAAATCGAACGCCACGGAACGTCTGCGTCTTGAAGGCGACGCCGAACAGAACCGCACGCTTTCCGAACAGGAGCGCAACGACCGCGAACGACTGGCGGCGAAAGACGCGGCCGACATCCAGTTCGCAGTCGATTCGCTAGCAAAGGGACTGACGCACCTTTCGAACGGCGACCTCAACTACCGGATCGAGACACCTTTCGTGACCCGCATCGACCGCTTGCGCGACGACTTCAACAACTCCGTCGCCAAGCTGAACGTTGCCTTGAGCACAGTCGGCCAGAATGCACGCGCAATCGATGCCGGTGCTGGAGAAATCCGCCAGTCTGCCGACGACCTGGCCAAGCGCACCGAGCAGCAGGCCGCCTCTGTCGAGGAGACTGCGGCCGCGCTTGAGGAAATAACCACGACGGTCAAGGATTCAGCCCGCCGTGCCGAAGAGGTAGGCCGTCTGGTCGACCGCACGCGCAACAATGCCGAGCAGTCCGGCATCATCGTCGAGGACGCTGTTCGTGCCATGGAAGGCATCGAAAAATCGTCGTCGGAGATCAGCAACATCATTGGCGTGATCGACGAAATCGCTTTCCAGACGAACCTGCTTGCGCTGAATGCCGGCGTGGAAGCCGCCCGCGCCGGTGAGGCAGGCAAGGGTTTTGCCGTCGTCGCACAGGAAGTGCGCGAGCTTGCCCAGCGCTCTGCAAATGCCGCGAAGGAGATCAAGACGCTGATCAACGCCTCAACATCGCAGGTGCAATCCGGTGTCGATCTCGTCGGCAATGCCGGCAAGGCGCTGGAAACCATCGTCCGCGAAGTCCAGGAGATCAACCGCCACATCGACGCCATCGTAACGTCGTCGCGCGAACAGTCCACCGGACTTCAGGAAATCAACACCGCCATCAACACCATCGATCAGGGCACCCAGCAGAATGCCGCCATGGTCGAAGAACAGACTGCGGCAAGCCACGGCCTCGCCTCGGAAGCGGCGGCGCTCAACGAATTGCTTGCGCAGTTCCAGCTCGCCACGGCAACACGGCGGCAGGCTGAATATGGGCGTGCTGCGTAGACCGAAAATAGCTCACTGGTGAGACAATCGCACCGTTACCCCGGATCCAGTCCGGCATGACGGAGGAGACGTTTCAGTATTCATTATGGCCGGAGCGATCCGGCCATTTTTCTTGTCCGCCCTCAGCACGCGAAAAACCCTGTTCACGCCACTCACACGATCAGCTAGAGCTTGGTCGATCATGATTTGCGGAGGGATCTATGCTGGATTTGATTTGGCGCGGTATTGCCATGGGGGTTGGTGGCACCGTGTTTATGGATATATGGGCGATTGTGCTGCACCGGTTTTTTGGCCAGTCCGCCCCGAACTGGGCGCCGGTCGGCCGCTGGTTCTGGCATGTGCCGAAGGGCAGGATATTCCACGATACTATAGCGACGGCCGCACCTTACGAGCATGAACTGGCGCTCGGCTGGGTCTCGCATTATGCCGTCGGCATTCTCTACGGCATCATTCTCGCCCTGATAGTGCCGGCCTCGTGGTTTTCAGAGCCGTCCTTCATTCAGCCTTGGATCGTGGGCATCGTCACGGTCGGCGCGGGCTGGTTCCTGCTGCAACCTGGCCTCGGCATCGGCTGGGCGGCATCGAAGACGCCGAACCCGAACAAGGTTCGCTTTCTCAACCTCGTTGCCCATACGATCTTCGCGCTTGGCATGTATGCCGTGGCGCTGTTGATGCGCTGAATAAAAAGGGGGCTGAAAAGCCCCCTCGTTCATTTGATTATCAGATATTCGCCGAAAAGGTGTCGCAGTCCTCGACGCGTCCGTTCTGGAAGCCGCGCTTGAACCATTCCATGCGCTGCGCCGACGTGCCGTGGTTGAAACTGTCAGGCACCACATATCCTTGAGTCTGCTTCTGCAGGGTGTCGTCGCCGATCTGGTGGGCAGCGTTGAGCGCTTCCTCAAGGTCACCGGTTTCCAGAATGCCCTTCTGTTCGGTGAACTTGCCCCAGATACCGGCATAACAATCGGCCTGAAGCTCCACACGCACCGACATCTTGTTGGCGTCCACCTGGCTCATGGACTGGCGGCGGCGGTTGAACTCCGGCAGGACACCGGTCAGGTTCTGGACGTGGTGGCCCACCTCATGCGCAATAACGTAAGCCTGCGCGAAATCGCCAGACGCGCCGAAACGCTTGTCCAGTTCACTGAAGAAACTGGTGTCGAGATAGACCTTTCGGTCACCAGGGCAATAGAACGGGCCGCTGGCCGCAGACGCAGAACCGCAGGCAGACGCAACCTGCCCGGAAAACAGCACAAGGGTCGGTTTCTGATAGGTCTCGCCGGCGGACTGGAAAATGCCGCTCCAGGTATCTTCCGTCTCAGCCAGCACGGTGCGCACGAAAGCCGTCGTCTCGTCGGACGATTGGCCCTGCGGCCGAGTGCCCGCCTGCTGGCCGGATTGCTGCGTGGTACCGCCCCCATCCAGTGAAATGTCTCCGCCCGAAAGCAGCGTCAGCGGATTGATGCCAAGCACCCAGCTGATCAGCAGGATCAGCAGAAGACCGCCAATGCCGATGCCGCCGCCGCGGCGCCCGATCGGCACGCGCATTCCGCCACGCGAAAAAGGATCGTTGCCGGATGGCCCCGATCCCGCCGACATGCCGCGCCGATCCTCGATATTGTCCGACTGGCGGCGCCCTCTCCATTCCATGCTTTTCTCTCCGCAAACGTCGCCTCAACAGGCAACCTTATAACGGCACTATAATACATCTTGTTCCGGAAGAAAGCGGAGGTGGGTGCATTCGTTCAGGAGGCTCGCCGCCTTTGCGTGAAGACGGTCAGAGACAGCAGGGCAAACACGAACACGCCCGCGAAAAGCACCACAAGACCCGGCTGACCGTCACCGAAAGCAACCTCGTGAATGATCCGCCCCGGAACGAAGGTGAAACCGCCTGCGATGACGATACCGCCGAGATAAACACTCTGCATGATCCTCATATGGCGCCTGATTTCGCCCCTGCGCGCGAAAAGGACCGATTGCAGACAGCCATATATGGTGAGAACCGATAAAAGATGGATCGGGCTGAAACCGTAAAGCATCCTCAATTCATGGATGAAGAAGGTCGAAACGGACGTCATGACCATCAGCGTCACCCAAATCCTGCCGAGTAGCCGGTGGATGGCTGTTCCTTTGGGGCGAAGGAAAATGAAGGCGCCGAGAATCGCGGCCGGAACAACGGTGGCGACATGGAATTGCACGGCAAGCGGTGCGTCTAGCAAAGGCTGAAGTGACATGGTGAAGCGTTTTGACCCGGTTGAAATTATCGCTAACTTCGGCAAAACATGCGCGAAAGAAAAACGCATTGGCGTCAACCGCAGGAAAACTTCGTGGATCACCTCTCTTTGCAGTCCACGCTTCGTGAAATGCACGCCATCCTGCAATCGCGCAGACTGTGGCTGACCTTCCTTGCCATATTGGCGATCTTCATTCTGACCGGCCCTTTCGGGACAAGTGAGACCATGAGTTTCGCCGACCGGCTGCTTTACTGGACAATCGTTCAGGCTGGCGCATGGACGTTCGCAATATCCTTTTCCATCCTCGCCAACACCATCCTTGCCAGCAGCATTGAAAATATGCTGACACGCATGATGATCGGCTCGCTGACGGCAGCCCTGCCCATCGGGCTGCTGCTTTCCATCATGAACCAAGTCTTTTCCGGCAGGGAAATGGGTTTCGCTGCCTTTCTGAAAAGCAGCCTGTCGGCCCTGCCGCTCTGCGCCATCTTTTGCCTGCTGAGCTACCTCACGGCCTGCCAGTCACGCGCAACGGCAACGGATGCCGTTGCGGACCCGAATGGAGATGCCAAAGGTGGGGTGAAAAGCATCGCGCCGCTGCTGGAGCGGCTGCCGCCGCAAAAGCGCGGAGAATTGCTGCGGCTGTCGGTGCAGGACCACTATACCGAAATCGTCACCACGCGCGGCCATCAGCTCGTTCTGCTGCGTTTTGCCGATGCGCTGAAAGAAATAGGCCTCACGGAAGGCTTGCAGGTGCACCGTTCTCACTGGATTGCCATTTCCGACGTCGTCTCGTTGCGTAAACAGGCTGGCCGTCTGCACGTCATTACAAGAGACGGCTCGGAAATACCCGTCAGCCGCTCCCATAGCGCGGCGGTGCAGGCCCGTTTCGCCGCGCATACACCGGCGGGTTAAGAGTTTCTGTCGATTCCGGAATTTATGGGGTTCCGTTCTCAAAAACATTTGCCTATAAGCCGCTTCTAGCCTGAAAACTTTGAATTGCGCGCCCCGGCCGGTGATCTTTCACCCTGGCTGGTGTTTTGCGCAACCAAAACGCGGAACGAGAGAGCCATGCCGAAGCGCCAAGATATCAAGTCCATCCTCATCATTGGCGCAGGACCGATCGTCATCGGCCAAGCATGTGAATTCGACTATTCCGGCACCCAGGCCTGCAAGGCGCTGAAGGAAGAGGGTTACCGGGTCATTCTGGTCAACTCCAACCCGGCCACCATCATGACCGATCCGGGCCTCGCCGACGCAACCTATGTCGAGCCGATCACCCCGGAAGTCGTTGCCAAGATCATCGCCAAGGAACGTCCGGACGCGCTGCTGCCCACCATGGGCGGCCAGACCGCGCTCAACACCGCGCTGTCCCTGAAGCGCATGGGCGTTCTCGACCGCTACAATGTGGAAATGATCGGCGCCAAGCCCGAAGCCATCGACATGGCCGAAGACCGCGCCCTCTTCCGCGAGGCCATGGCTCGCATCGGCCTTGAGACGCCGAAGTCCATGCTGGCCAACGCCACTGAAATCAAGGACGCCGATCGCAAGAAGCACGAAGCTGCCCGCGCCGAACTCAAAGCGAAGCTTTCCGGTGCGGAACTGGACAAGGCGCTGGACGATCTGGAAAACCAGTGGAACCTTGGCGAGACCGACCGCAAGCAGCGTTACATGGCGCATGCGATCGCAATCGCCGCCCAGGCGATCGACCATGTCGGCCTGCCCGCCATCATCCGCCCATCCTTCACGCTCGGCGGCACCGGCGGCGGCATTGCCTATAATCGCTCCGAATTCTTCGACATCGTCTCGGGCGGCCTCGACGCTTCGCCGACCACCGAGGTGCTGGTCGAAGAATCGGTTCTCGGCTGGAAGGAATATGAGATGGAAGTGGTCCGCGACACCGCGGACAATTGCATCATCATCTGCTCCATCGAAAACATCGATCCGATGGGGGTCCACACCGGCGATTCCATCACCGTTGCGCCAGCGCTGACGCTGACCGACAAGGAATACCAGATCATGCGCAACGCCTCGATTGCGGTGCTGCGTGAGATCGGCGTGGAAACCGGCGGCTCGAACGTACAGTTCGCCGTCAACCCGAAAGACGGCCGCCTCGTCGTCATCGAAATGAACCCGCGCGTTTCGCGCTCGTCTGCTCTCGCCTCCAAGGCGACCGGCTTCCCGATCGCCAAGATCGCCGCCAAGCTCGCCATCGGCTATACGCTCGACGAGCTGGAAAACGATATCACCGGCGGCGCGACGCCTGCCTCGTTCGAACCGTCGATCGACTACGTCGTCACCAAGATCCCGCGTTTCGCCTTCGAGAAGTTCCCGGGCGCCTCGCCGATCCTCACCACGGCCATGAAGTCCGTCGGTGAAGTCATGGCCATCGGCCGCACCTTCGCAGAATCGCTGCAGAAGGCGCTGCGCGGCATGGAAACCGGCCTCACCGGTCTCGATGAAATCGAAATCCCCGGCTTTGAAGAGGGCGAAGGCTCCAAGAACGCCATCCGCGCCGCCATCGGCACGCCGACGCCGGATCGCCTGCGCATGGTCGCCCAGGCGCTGCGCATGGGAATGACGGAAGAAGAAGTCCACGAAAACTCGAAGATCGACCCTTGGTTCATCGCCCAGTTCAAGGCAATTGTGGACATGGAAGCCCGTGTCCGTGAGCAAGGCCTGCCGCAGGACGCAGAGAACCTGCGCATGCTCAAAGCCATGGGCTTTTCCGACGCCCGCCTGGCAATTCTGACGGGCAAGCGCCCGAAGGAAGTGGCCGAGCTGCGCAACAGCCTCAATGTTCGCCCGGTCTTCAAGCGCATCGATACCTGCGCGGCAGAATTCGCCTCGCCCACAGCCTACATGTATTCGACCTATGAAATCCCCTTCGTCGGCGCCGCCCGCTCTGAAGCGCAGGTTTCCGGCCGCAAAAAGGTCGTCATCCTCGGCGGCGGTCCGAACCGTATCGGCCAGGGCATCGAGTTCGACTATTGCTGCTGCCATGCTGCCTTCGCGCTGAAGGATGCAGGCTTCGAAGCGATCATGATCAACTGCAATCCGGAAACGGTTTCGACCGACTACGACACCTCCGACCGCCTCTATTTCGAACCGCTGACGGCCGAAGACGTGATCGAGATCATGCGCGCCGAGCAGGAAAAGGGCGAATTGGTCGGCGTCATCGTGCAGTTCGGCGGCCAGACGCCGCTGAAGCTGGCCGAAGCGCTGGAAAAGAACGGTATCCCGATCCTCGGCACCGCGCCTGACATGATCGACCTTGCCGAAGACCGCGACCGCTTCCAGAAGCTGCTGATGAAGCTCGACCTCGCCCAGCCGAACAACGGCATTGCCTATTCGGTTGAACAGGCGCGCCTCGTCGCTTCGGAAATCGGCTTCCCGCTGGTCGTGCGTCCGTCCTATGTTCTGGGTGGCCGCGCCATGCAGATCATCCATTCGGAAGGCCAGCTCCAGACCTATCTGCTCGACACGGTTCCGGGCCTCGTGCCAGAGGACATCAAGCAGCGTTACCCGAACGACAAGACCGGCCAGATCAACACCCTGCTCGGCAAGAACCCGCTTCTGTTCGACAGCTACCTGACCAACGCCGTCGAAGTCGACGTCGATGCACTGTGCGACGGCGAAAACGTCTTCGTTTCGGGCATCATGGAGCACATCGAAGAAGCCGGTATCCACTCGGGCGACTCGGCCTGCTCGCTGCCTTCCCGTTCGCTGAGCAAGGAAACCCTCGACGAGCTGGAACGCCAGACGACGGCGCTTGCAAAGGCGCTCAACGTCGGTGGCCTGATGAACGTTCAGTACGCGATCAAGGACGGCACGATCTACGTTCTCGAAGTCAACCCGCGCGCCTCGCGCACGGTGCCCTTCGTTGCAAAAACCATCGGTGCGCCGATCGCCAAGATCGCTGCCCGCGTCATGGCCGGCGAAAAGCTTGATGCGGCGATTGCCGCTTACGGCAAGAAGCCCGATCCGCGCAACCTGAAGCACATCGCCGTCAAGGAAGCCGTTTTCCCGTTCGCCCGCTTCCCGGGCGTCGACATTCTGCTCGGACCGGAAATGCGCTCGACCGGCGAAGTCATCGGCCTCGACACCGATTTCGCACTCGCCTTCGCCAAGAGCCAGCTCGGCGCCGGCGTCGACCTGCCGCGCTCCGGCACCGTCTTCGTCTCGGTGCGCGACGACGACAAGGACCGCGTATTGCCCGCAATCCGTATTCTGGTCGAGAGTGGCTTCAGGGTACTGGCAACCGGCGGCACCCAGCGTTTCCTTGCTGAACAGGGCATCAACGCCGAGAAGATCAACAAGGTGCAGGAAGGTCGTCCGCATATCGAAGACGCCATCCGCAACCGGCAGGTCCAGCTGGTCATCAACACCACCGACAGCAACAAGGCGATTTCCGACTCGAAGTCGCTGCGCCGCGCAACGCTGATGCAGAAGGTGCCCTACTACACGACGATGGCCGGTGCCGAAGCAGCAGCCCTTGCCATCAAGGCGCTCAAGGCCGGCAACCTGGAAGTGAAGCCCTTGCAGAGCTACTTCCTGTAAAATCAGGCGCCAACGAAGATCATGGAAACGCCGCGGGTCGTGCCTGCGGCGTTTTGCATTGTCTCACAAAAAGCTCAAAAGCCTCACGCCGCCAAGGCTTCGCGCACGCAATTGCGCCCATCCGTCTTGGCGCGGTAAAGGGCGCGGTCCGCCATTTTCGCCAGGGTCTGAAGATCGCAGCGCATATCTCCGCTGGTTGCGACGCCGATGCTTATCGTCACGCCGACACGCAAACCGCCGCAATCGACTTCGGTTATCGCAATCGCATCGCGAATGCGTTCTCCGATCATGCAAGCCTTTTGAACACCGGCACCCGGCAGGAAGATGATAAACTCCTCGCCACCGTACCGCGCCAGCACGTCACCACCGCGTATGCTGCCGCCGATACGCTTCGCGACTTCCTGAAGAACGCTGTCGCCGACGGCGTGGCCGAAGCGGTCGTTGATTGATTTGAAGTGGTCGATATCGAGCAGCATCGCCGCATCGTTGCGACCCGGCACCGCCGGCATGGCCTGAAAGAAAAAACGACGGTTCTTGACGCCCGTCAAAGGATCGGTGTTGGCGAGAACCAGCAATTTGCGCTCTGACCGCTCGGCTACCAGCATCATCACGAACAGCGCAATGGCGAAGTTCAACATGATGATCAAGAAAAACGCATTGACCAGATCGATGGCGGCGTATTGGGGCAAAAGCACGCTCTTTGCCACCGACAACGAAATCAGGCCGGAAATACCCGCAATCGCGCCCAGCGCGAAGCGGGACAGGAGTGGCTCCTTGCGCCACCGCGCAAAAAGCCCGCCCGCTCCCGCAAGATAGGCCACAGCCGCACAACCGTTGAACAGGGCCGCACGATAAGCGTTATTGTCAGCCACCTGCTGTGCAAGGACAATTGCCAGCAAGGCAATCAAACAGACAGCTGATACTGTCCCCCTGCTGGCAGCACGTCCATCGCTCACGATTTTCAGGCCAAGCCAGATCAGCGCATAACCCACGATACCGAAGACGATGCTGCCGAATTGCCACAAGGCCGGAGACATTATTCCCCATTCGCCGTACCCAGCGAGCGTGGAGCCGGCAGCCATGGCTGCGAAGCCTGCTGCAAGAGCTGTCGGGCCGTGCAAACCACGATTTGTGAGCTTCAGATATATAAAACTCAGCATTCCAACAATGTAAGAACACTTTTGCATCAGTATCACTGTTGCAAGATCTAGCTCGCCGAGCATCATACATCCACGCAATGAATAAATATAAATATCTGAATTATAGTATCAAGTATAAAATTTCAATAAAAATAACCAATAAACAAAAATTTAATCGTATCGATGAAGACAGCGATGATCATCCAATATAGCATAGCAACACACAAAACAGTCTATTAGAATAATCTTATAAAATCAATTTCATTCCTGAAATTCTGCATTTCCGCCACCTTCTGCTGCGAGTCGGGAAGGCGAAGAAGATAGGAAGGGTGCACCGTGACAAAAAGCGTCCGCTCCTCCTGCATCGGTATCGGGCGACCCCGAACCTCGGACACCTTTTCCTTTCCGCCTGTCAGCGCATAAAGCGCAGTTGCACCCATGGCAACGATAAGCTTCGGCCGTACCAGCTCGATTTCCTTGTTAAGCCACCAGCGGCATTGCTGCACCTCGCCCGCATCCGGCCGCTGGTGAATGCGCCGCTTGCCGCGGGCCTCGTATTTGAAGTGTTTGACGGCGTTGGTGACATAAAGCTTTTTGCGGTCAATACCGACTTCAACCAATGTCCGGTCGAACAACTGACCAGCGGGACCGACGAAAGGTTTTCCGGCAAGATCCTCGTGATCTCCCGGCTGCTCCCCGACGATCATCACTTTCGCATCTTCAGGTCCCATGCCGAACACTGTCTGCGTTGCCTTGCAATGCAGGGCGCAGCGCGTGCATTGGCCAGCCTCCCGCGCCAATGAAGCGAGCGTACCGTCCGGCGCCGGTGGCGGCTCTTCACGCGCCGAGGCCGCGGCCTGCAGGCGGTGATGGAATGGTTGCGGCTGGCTCGCAGCCTTTGCCGCCATCTCCAGCACCCGCGCCTCGGCACCAAGAACGAGACCTGGAATAAGCTCGGCTTCCGGCAAATTTTTCCAGTATTTCTTTGGCATCTCTGCCGTCATCGCTTTTATCTTCAGACGCGCCGGATTGAATATGTTGGCATAATAGGTTCGCCACAGCTCGTCCGTTTCATCCGTCAGCTCAGGCTTGGACGCGGCCTGCCGCGATGTCTCCAGCACGTTTCCGTCCCACCGCGCGGAGCCGTTCGGTGTCGCGATCAGCCAGTCCATATCCGTGAACCGCCGCTGGAAAAACGGGGCCGTGCGCTCGACGATGAAGTGATCCGGCTCGAACCATGCGACGAAGCGCCGCCGCCCGCCCTGCCCCTGCGGCAAGGATAATTCCTTGAAGCGAACAAAGGCCGTCATCTTGTGACAATCGCGGCGGACCGATTTTTCAAGCTGCCGGGCTTCGAAAACATCCGCATCGGACTTGAACTGCAACAGGGCGCGCTCCCGCTTCAGCCGCCACACCAACCGGTAAAGCAGTGCGAAACGACCCGGATCGCTATGACAGATAATCGCTTGCGCCAAAGTCACGAAGGAGGCTGGAACGGACACCTGCACGTCATCCGCACGGGCCGCCGGCAAAGGCTCTCCGGCAAAATCGAGAAGCCCGGCTTTCTCATCCCGCAACCGCCAGTCAATCGCCTCCGGCGGCACATTGGCGGCGAGAGCCGCGCGCGCCGCATCACGCCACTCGCCGAAATCGCCCCGCCCTTCCAGAACCGGGCCGTACATCACAGCAGCGATAATTGTTCGGGCTGCGGAGCAAACATCGCTCGCAAATCCGGCCGTTCAGTCAGCTTGCCCGGCGTCCAGCCCTCGGCAACGATGAAGGCCTTCACCTTTTTCAGGGAAACGCCGAAGCGGGCGATATCCTCCAGCCGCAACCGTCGAAACCGGCGTGAAGACAGGATCGAGGCGACCGTCTTGGTACCGAAGCCGGGCACGCGCAGCAATATTTCGCGATCCGCCACGTTCACGTCCACTGGAAAACGGTCGCGATTTTTCAGCGCCCAGGCAAGCTTCGGATCTATATCGAGATCGAGCATTCCGTTACCGCCGATCGCGGTTATTTCACCAATGTCGAACCCATAAAAACGATAAAGCCAGTCGGCCTGATAAAGCCTGTGTTCCCGCATCAAAGGCGGCTTGATGAGCGGCAGGTTCTTCGACGAATCCGGAATGGGGCTGAAAGCCGAATAATAGACGCGCCGCAAACCATAGCTGCCATAAAGCCGAGCGCTCGTGGACAGAATGGTGCTGTCATCAGCCCCATCCGCCCCAACGATCATCTGCGTGCTCTGTCCTGCAGGCGCAAAACGTTTGGTCTTTCGCGTCCTGACGGTCGGCTCCCCCGCCTCCTCGATCTTCAGGCGGATATCAGCCATCGAGCGGCGAATATTGGCGGGCTGCTTTTCCGGCGCAAAACGGCTGACGCCGCTATCAGTCGGCAATTCGATGTTGATCGACAGCCGGTCGGCGTAAAGCCCCGCTTCCTCAATAAGCTTTGGCGATGCTTCGGGAATGGATTTCAGATGGATGTAGCCGCGAAAGCCATGCGTGACGCGCAGTTCCCGCGCCACCCGCACCATCTCTTCCATCGTATGATCGGACGAGCGGATAATGCCGGAAGAGAGAAACAGCCCCTCGATATAGTTGCGCCGATAGAACTCCAGCGTCAGCCACACCACCTCCTCGGCAGTAAACCGCGCCCGCTCGACATTGCTCGAAGAACGATTGATGCAATAGGCGCAATCATAGATACAGAAATTGGTGAGCAGTATCTTCAGGAGCGAAATGCAGCGCCCGTCCGGCGCATAGGCATGGCATATGCCCGACCCCTCCGTGGAGCCAAGTCCGCCGGATGCAGCAGAGCTGCGTTTCGTCGTGCCGCTGGAGGCACAGGACGCATCGTATTTGGCCGCATCGGAAAGAATGGCCAGCCGTTGCCTGATTGACTTCTTCATGGTTATGTTCACTATATGTTCTATTGAAAAATGTCAATCTCATCTGTTAAAGCCCTGAACGAATGCAAGAAAATGCCCGTCTCAAATTTGCTGGCATTTCGTTGTCGTCTTCTGATATAGTCGGCTTAGTTATGATTTTGGCATGGTTCCGGAGTTCCCCTCCGGAACCTGTTTCTTTTTGTGTCTGCAAGTAAAGCGACAGGACTGCGAAGGATAAAAAAATGGTAGAAAAAGTACCGATGACGCACGGTGGATTCATCAAGCTGCAGGAGGAGCTGCGCTTTCGCCAGCAGGAGGAGCGTCCCCGTATCATCGAGGCAATTGCGGAGGCGCGCGCCCATGGCGACCTTTCGGAAAATGCCGAATACCACGCTGCCAAGGAAGCCCAGAGCCATAACGAAGGCCGCATCACTGAACTCGAAGACTTGACCGCACGCGCGGAAGTCATCGACCTGTCCAAGATGTCCGGTTCCAAGATCAAGTTCGGCGCTACCGTCAAGCTGATCGACGAGGATAGCGACGAGGAAAGAATCTATCAGATCGTTGGCGACCAGGAAGCCGATGTGAAGGCTGGACGCATTTCCATTTCCTCGCCCATCGCCCGCGCCCTCATCGGCAAGGAAGTCGGTGACAGCATCGAAGTCAATGCACCGGGCGGCGCCAAGGGTTACGAGATTCTCGCCGTACAGTGGGGCTGATCTGCCCTTTCATGCAATGCGCCCCTCGGGCGCATTGCATTGATATCCTGAACTGAACATCCTGCCTTAGCCGCAAAGACGGAAGCCCATCTTGTCCCACGCCAGTCTGAAAGATGTGCAGGTGCTTGCGCCGAACTTCAAGCGCAGGCTCTCCGGCGTTACCTCCACCATCGTGCAGCTTATTCCGGTACAAAACCGGCTGGGTCAGAAAATGGGCGTCATCGGCCCGGGCCTGCCGCAGCATCTGCCACATGTTCGCTTCCGTGATCTGTGGCGGCTCTGGCAAAACGGCCCGCTCAGCGGTCCGCGCATCTGGCACGCCCGCCGCAATCTCGAAATGTTGCCGGGCATTCTCATGCGTGACGTGCTGCGCATGAAGGTGAAGCTGATGTTCACCTCGGCGGCGCAAAGGCGACATTCCGCCTATACCCGCTTTCTGATTTCAAAAATGGATGCGGTCGTCGCGACAAGCGGCCGCTCAGGCTCGTTTCTGGAAGTACCACACAGCGTCGTCATGCATGGCGTCGATACCGAGCTGTTTCATCCCGCAACCGGCCCGGAGGATACGATCGCTTCGACCGGCCTGCCTGGGCAATTTCTCATCGGATGTTTCGGACGGGTGCGCCACCAGAAGGGAACAGACCTTTTCGTGCGCGCCATGATCGAACTTCTGCCCGACTATCCCGAATGGACAGCCGTCATCTCCGGCCGCGTGACCGCAGAGCACAAGGCCTTCGCCGACAAGCTCGTGGCCGATGTCGCAGCAGCCGGCCTTGCGGACCGCATCGCGTTTCAGGGCGAGGTGGACGACATCAAGCCCTGGTATCGGCGGCTAACCCTCTATGTCGCACCGTCACGCAACGAGGGCTTTGGCCTGACGCCACTGGAAGCCATGGCGTCCGAGACGGCTGTCGTTGCCAGCAATGCCGGCGCCTATGAGGAAATGATCGTCAAGGGCGAGACCGGCATGGTCGTTGAGGCCGGCGACTACGCGTCCCTGCGGGATGCCATTAAAACCTATCTTGCCGATCCTGCTCTCGCCAGGGACCATGCCCGTGCCGGACTTTCGCATGTGCGCACTGCATTTCCGCTGGAAAAAGAGGCGACAAGCCTCGGCACGATCTATGACGCGTTGCGGCGCGGGTAAGCGCCGGCGCAATCACTCAAAGGTCCGGCGATCAGATTTCCACCAGACCGACGCGCTTGACCTGACGGATGGTGAGCATGGTGCGCACGGTGTCGACGTTTTCGTCCGCTGTCAGAACCTCGATGACGAAATCCTGAAACTCGGTCAGGTTTCTGGCGATGCAATGCAGAAGGAAATCGCTTTCGCCGGATACCATCCAGGCCTGGCGCACCAGCGACCATCCGGCCGTCGCCGCTGCAAAGGCTTTCAGATTGCTGTCCGACTGGCGCTTGAGGCCGACCATGCAGAAGGCAACGAGATCGAAACCGAGCTTCGGCGCGTTCAACATGGCGTGATAACCCTCGATCACGTCGGCTTCTTCCAGCTTGCGGACGCGCCTGAGGCACGGCGGCGCGGAAATACCGACCCTTTCGGCCAGCTCCACGTTGGTCATGCGCCCGTCGCGCTGCAATTCGCGCAGAATTTTCAGATCGATGGCATCGAGTTCGACGCTGGTCACGGAGAGGTTCCTCGTTAAGCCGGAGAACTTCCTTGTACTACCAGGCGCAGGATTCGCAACAATATGCCGCCGGCCGGTCACAAAATTGCGCACGCATCCACAACTGCCTTGTTGGTAACGCAAGGCTGCCCTTGAATAAAGGCACTAGACAACCTTAAATACCGGGCAACGAAGGGGTTGCGGCCCGTCCACCGTGCTGCGGCTGGAATGTTCTGCCGCCGAAAGGCCCCGCTACTTTAAAAAGGATTGTTTCCATGTCTGCCCGCCATACCAAGGTATTGATCATTGGCTCTGGTCCCGCCGGTTATACCGCGGCGATCTACGCGGCCCGCGCAATGCTGAAACCCGTGCTGATTGCCGGCATGGAACAGGGTGGCCAGCTGATGATCACCACCGACGTCGAAAACTATCCGGGCTTTGCCGATCCGATCCAGGGCCCCTGGCTGATGGACCAGATGCTGAAGCAGGCGACGCATGTGGGTGCGGAAATCGTCAGCGACCTCGTGACCGAAGTCGAAACCAACACGCGCCCCTTCGTGGTCAAGACCGATTCCGGTCAGGTCTGGACCGCCGACACGCTGATCATCGCAACAGGCGCAAAGGCCAAGTGGCTCGGTATCGAGAGTGAGCAGCACTTTCAGGGCTTCGGCGTTTCCGCCTGCGCCACCTGCGACGGTTTCTTCTATCGCAACAAGGATGTGATCGTGGTCGGCGGCGGCAACTCTGCCGTGGAGGAAGCGCTCTATCTCGCCCATATCGCCAAGTCCGTAACCGTCGTGCACCGCCGCGACAGTTTCCGCTCGGAGAAAATCCTTCAGGAACGGCTCTTCGCCAAGGAAAACGTCAAGATCCTGTGGAACACGGAAATCGCCGAAATCACCGGCGCTCCCGCCAAGCCGCCAATGCCACCCTCTGTTTCGGGTGTGCGACTGCGTGACACCAAGACCGGTGTGATCAGCGATACGCCCATCGACGGCGTCTTCGTCGCCATCGGCCACGCGCCGGCCGTCGAACTGTTCAAGGGCAAGGTGAAGCTCAAGGACAATGGCTACATGTGGACCGCGCCCGATTCCACCGCTACCGACGTGGAAGGTATTTTCGCCGCCGGCGACGTTACCGACGACATATACCGTCAGGCCATCACCGCAGCCGGTATGGGCTGTATGGCCGCCCTCGAAGCAGAACGGTACCTCACCGCGCAGCAGCCGCTTGCGGTAGCAGCCGAATAACCGAAAGGCAGGATAGGCATGGCAATGCCATTGGACTGGGATAAACTGCGCATTTTTCATGCCGCAGCCGAAGCGGGGTCTTTTACCCACGCTGCCGACAAGCTGCATTTGTCCCAGTCGGCCATCAGCCGCCAGGTCAGCGCGCTGGAACAGGATGTTGGCGTGAAGCTGTTTCACCGCCACGCCAGAGGTCTTATCCTCACCGAGCAGGGCGAACTGCTGTATCGCACCGCCCATGACGTGTTGCTAAAGCTCGAAACCGTCAAGATGCAACTGACCGAAACGACGGAGAAGCCGAGCGGCAAGCTGCGCGTGACGACGACGGTTGGTCTCGGTCAGGGCTGGCTCACGGACAAGGTGCAGGAATTCCTGCAGCTCTATCCGGAAATGTCGATCCAGCTCATCCTCGACAATGAGGAACTGGATGTGAACATGCGCCACGCCGATTGCGCCATCCGCCTGCGCCAGCCGCAACAGTCCGACCTTATCCAGCGCAAGCTGTTCACGGTTCACATGCACGTCTATGCGGCGCCGTCCTACATCAACCGCCACGGCGAGCCGCAGTCGATCGAGGATCTGGACAACCACCGCATCATCTCCTTCGGCGAACCGGCACCCAACTATCTGCTTGATGTCAACTGGCTGGAAAATGCGGGACGCTCGTCGGACAACACCCGCATTCCGCATCTTCAGATCAACAGCCAGACCTCGATCAAGCGCGCCTGCCTGCTGGGAATAGGTATCGCCTGTTTGCCGGATTACATCGTCGGGCGCGATCCGGGATTGATTCAGTTGTCGCTTGCCGCCGATATTCCCTCGTTCGACACCTACTTCTGTTACCCGGACGAGATGAAAAACGCTGCAAAACTGAAAGCCTTCCGCGACTTCGTCGTTGCCAAGGCACGGAACTGGAACTTCTGACGTTTAAATAGGCCAGCGCCACAAAATATCATACTAATTCATGGAGTTGGCCTTCCCAAGATGGCGGCGCGCCAGACGCGCCGCGCTTCAGCTTTGCACATAAATTATACCGGAAATATCCAGACCTGCATCGCACGCATGTCTGACCTGCACAAAAAAGAGTTGTTTCGTGCACAAAAAAGCACCATATCGCTCTCAGTTGATGCACACGGTGGCTTTTCCTCCCAGTTCCACCGCATCAGCTGTTCCCCTCTGGAGGTTTTTGACCTTCACACTTAAAGGGCCCTGGATTTATCCGGCGGCCCTCTTTTTTTACCCGCAAGAATTTTCTCCAATTTGGCGAAATATCGCATGATGCAACCTTGTTTTGCATTCTTGCCACTCCCATATTTCAATCAGCTGTCACGCCTGCCTATGCACGCGACAGCTGTTCCCCTCTGGAGGTTTTAACCTTCAAACTCATTGGCCGCGGAGAAATCCGGCGGCCATTTTTTTGCGCGCTGTTCTCGGCCCGGGCGACAACCTCACAGAGACGTGAATTGTATATCGGAAACTATCGATATAAATATCGAACATGTCAGATATTAGAGAAACGCAGATGAACCCGGAGGAAATCCTCAAAGCCCTTTCACACCCCGCAAGGCTGAAGTTCCTCGAGTGGCTGAAGAGCCCTGAAAGTCACTTCTGTCAGGACCATCCGCTCAGCATGGGCGTATGCGCCAATCAGTTCCAGATCAGCGGCCTGTCGCAATCGACGGTCTCCTCACATCTGGCGGTTTTGCAGGCAGCTGGCCTGATAAGGTCAAAGAAAGTTGGGCAATGGGTGTTTTTCGAACGCAATGAGGAAACCATCGACGCCTTCCGCAATTATCTGCAAGCCAATCTTTGAGCCTCCCAAGCTTATAAGACCGGGGCGTCGGACCGGAAACTGCAAGGCGGTTTTCTCTCCGATGCCCATACATTAGGAAAGCGCGCCAGCCGCGCAATTTCGCCAACCGACCAGAAAGTGAAGTCGCATGACAAGTCTTTTCGAACCGGCACAGGCCGGCGATATCGCACTCGCCAACCGTATCGTCATGGCTCCCCTCACCCGCAACCGCTCGCCGGGGGCAATTCCCAATAATCTCAACGCCACCTATTACGAGCAGCGCGCAACAGCCGGTCTGATCGTGACCGAAGGCACGCCGATTTCCCAGCAAGGTCAGGGTTACGCGGATGTTCCGGGCCTCTATAAGAAGGAAGCGGTTGAGGGATGGAAAAAGATCACGGATGGCGTGCATGTCGCCGGCGGCAAGATCGTCGCGCAGATTTGGCACGTGGGACGCATTTCCCACACCTCGCTCCAGCCGCATGGCGGACAGCCGGTCGCCCCTTCCGCGATTATCGCCAAGTCCAAGACCTATATCATCAATGATGACGGCACCGGCGCGTTTGCGGAAACCTCCGAGCCACGCGCACTGACCATCGACGATATCGGTCTTATCCTTGAAGATTACCGGACCGGCGCGCGCGCCGCACTTGAGGCCGGTTTCGACGGTGTCGAAATCCATGCCGCCAACGGTTATCTGATCGAGCAGTTCCTGAAGTCCAGCACCAACCAGCGCACCGACGAATATGGCGGCTCGATCGAAAACCGCGCCCGCTTCCTCCTCGAAGTCGTCGATGCGGTTGCGGAAGAGATTGGCGCAGGCCGCACCGGCATTCGCCTGTCCCCCGTCACGCCCGCCAACGACATTTTCGAGGCCGACCCGCAGCCGCTCTATAATTACGTTGCGGAAGAACTCGGCAAACGCAATCTCGCCTTCATCCATGTTGTTGAAGGTGCGACCGGTGGTCCGCGCGACTTCAAGCAGGGCGACAAGCCCTTCGATTACGCAACCTTCAAGGCCGCCTATCGCAGTGCGGGCGGCAAGGGCCTGTGGATCGCCAACAATGGCTACGACCGTGAGAGCGCCATCGAGGCGGTGGAAAGCGGCAAGGTTGATGCCGTGGCCTTTGGCAAGGCCTTCATCGCCAACCCGGATCTGGTGCGCCGCCTCAAGGACAACGCGCCGCTGAACGAGCCGAACCAGCCGACCTTCTATGGTGGCGGGGCTGAAGGCTATACCGACTACCCTGCTCTTGGCTGATCAGTGCTAAACTTGAAACGCCGCACCGCTCCACAGCGGTGCGGCGTTTTGCCGTTTCAGGAAAGGCCTCGCGCCTTCCGCGCAGCAAAGTCTGAAAATGCGCCCATTACGAAGGCGTTGGCCACATGCAGCGCCTGCAGAAAGCCACTGCCCGTTTCCCGACCGATGCTCATCAACGCCACCTGAAGGCAGTAGAGAGCGAGCAGCACGAGCGCGCGCCCAAGGTTTGGCCGGAGGTCATCATGACGAAGGGCGAGCACGACCAGAGATACAATGGGAACGGCGATCAGCATGCCAAGCCCTTTGTGAACCACAAGCAGCGATCCGTCATAATAGATCGACAGCCCGGCCAGCAGCACCTGCGCGAAAATCAACACCGGCACGCCTGCCGAAATCACGGCGAACATACGGCGCCGCCGGGAAAATCCATTAGCCACTGTAACCATCACACCCTACCCCCGGCATCGGTCGCATGATGAAGGCCCGCCGGTTGCTGCACCTCGGCGAGACACCCAAGGCTCGCCAGTGTTTCCGATACTGCCGCATCGATCGGCGTTCGCGGTTCCGCGCCGAGGAATTCCACAAGCTTGCGGTTGCTCATCCGGATCGGCATCTGCCACAGATATTTCATTTCCATGACTTCGCGGAACAGGGGAACGAACGGTGCAGCCAGCCCGACGGCTAACCACGAAAGCCGCCGCATCTTGACCGGATGGCCGACGGCCCGCTCGATTGCCCCAACCAGTTGCAGCCCGTCGAAATCCCAGACACCCTCCATGTGGTAGACGGCAAACGTCTGAAGCTCGTCCGAGCGATCGAGCAGCCGTCCGATTATCTCCGCAACATCCGGCAGATAGGCCCATTGATGCCCGGCATTCGGTACTGCTGGATTCTGAACGCTGCGAACCGGCTTGCCCGGTCGCACCAGCATCTGCGAAAACCAGTTGTTCTTCGCGTCAGGACCAAAGAAATCACCGGTGCGGACGATCAGGACCGGCACGCCGCGCATCGACGCCATTTTCAAACGCCGCTCCATTTCAACGCGCAAGCCGCCCTTGCGGGTGAAAGGCTTTTGCGGACTGTCCTCCGTCAGAAGCGGAAAGGCATCCGGGCCAAAATTATAGATGCTGCCTGGAAACACGATCCTTGCCCCGCAGGCCTCGGCAGCGGCAATGGTATTGTCGAGCATCGGCAGCACTTGGCTGTCCCAGTTGCGATATCCCGGAGGATTGACCGCATGGACGATGAGCCCGGCGCCTTTTGCCGCCTTCACCACATCCTCCCGGTTCATGGCATCGCCAATCACGCGCTCGATGCCATCGACGGCATCAACTGGTGCCGATCGGCGAGTCATCGCCCGCACCCGCCAGCCGCGCTGCAACAACATCTTCGAGACATGGCTGCCGACGCCACCATTCGCCCCAACAATCAGCGCCAGAGGCCGGTTATTCTCTGCTGTATTTGCGTGGATTTCATATATCATTGCCGTTACTCCTTCTTCTGGGCTGGAGTATCGGGCCATCAGGCGATATACGAAATTGTCCAAAAGAGTGGAGCCGCTATACAAAATCTTATAATCAGAAGCCGCGATGTCAGCTGGGATTTTTACCGCACCTTCCTCAGCGTGCTGCGCGACGGCTCGCTTTCCGCCGCCGCCCGCGAACTCGGCATTACCCAACCGACAGCTGGGCGCCATATCGGAGCGCTGGAAGAGGCCATCGGCTTTCCGCTGTTCATCCGCTCGCCGCACGGGCTGATGCCGACGGAAGCGGCGCTGGCGCTCCGGCCCTATGCGGAAAATCTGGCGGCGACGGCTGCGGCTCTTATGCGGGCGGCCTCCGGCGAGGTCGGCAAGATCGAAGGAACCGTGCGTATCAGCGCATCGGACATCATCGGCGTTGAAATGCTGCCGCCGATCATCGCTGCCATGCAGGAGATTCACCCCCGGCTTGAAATAGAACTTTCACTCTCCGACACGCTGGAAGACCTTTTGCGGCGCGAGGCTGATATCGCCATCCGCATGACCGAACCGCAGCAGGATGCCATCGTCATGCGCTATATCGGCAATTTCCGTCTGGGATTTCATGCCACACGCGACTATCTGGCAAGAGCCGGCACCCCGAAAAACATGGAAGAACTGAACAACCACCGTATGATCGGTTTCGACCGCAAGACGCCTTTCATCAGGGCGGCGATCCAGCGCATGCGCTCGCTCGATCCGGAAATACCCGATATCGAAGAAATTTCCTTCGAAATTCGCGCCGACAGCAACCTCGCCCAGCTTGCCATGATCCGCGCCAGCGCAGGCATCGGCGTCTGTCAGATCGGCCTGGCGCGCAAGGATCCGCGGCTTGTCCAGGTCCTTCCGAAAACCGACATCCCGCTGCACGCATGGGTCGCGATGCATGAAAATCTCAAGACCTCGCCGCGATGCCGTGCCGTGTTCAGCGCCCTTGTCGACGGCCTGAAGGCCCACCTGAAGGAAACCGATCCGGGCGCCCCGCCGCAACGACGCTAGCGCCATTACAGCATCGATGCCGCACGGCCTTGCGCCCGCAAATCCGCAAGACAGACCGGCGACGCATGGATGGTGATGCTGTTCTCACCGGAAATGTTGACGCACTCCATCAAAACGGTCTGGCCGGCGGTGAAATCTTGTCGACCACTTCCGCCTCCGGCCGGTCGCCGCCCTGGCTGTATTCCTCATGCCACTGGCCGCGTTCGTCCTGATAGCTGATTTCCTCGTCATCGCCGCCCACCTGCTGTTCGGCAGCAACGATGCGCGCGGCCTCGACCGCATCGGCATAGGTAGGAAATGTTTCGGAATAAGCGCCGTTCATGCGGTAGGCGAAGCCACCGTCATGTTCCACGACTTCATATACCACTTTTGTCATGCATGTTCCTCCTGTTTCAGTAGGCGACATGGCAACCACAACCGCGCTTCAAGCATTGCACCCAACGGGGGACAACACGGCATGAGCAGCATGTCCTTGACTGTACCACTATCCTACCAAAAGCACTCAAGCGCAAATCCTGCTTGATCTTAACGACGATACGTCACAGCCTCACACTCTCAGGGGAAGGGAAATCGATGGCGGGTTCTATTCTAAAGCAGGAGCGCATGTTGCTGCTGGCAATGCCGGTGGCAGTTGTCGCCTATATGGCCGAACATGCGATATTCGAGGCCGGCAAAACGGCGTCGCTGATTGCCGCGATCGCCCTGATCGGGATGATCGTTCTGGTGTCGATGCGGGTTGCCCACCACGCCGAAATCCTCGCCGCCAAGGTCGGCGACCCCTATGGCACGATGATCCTGACGCTGTCTGCCGTGGCGGTGGAAGTGTTGATCCTTGCCATCATCATGAGCGAATCCAATTCGCCGACGCTCGTGCGTGACACGATCTATTCCGCCGTGATGATCGACATCAACGGCATTCTGGGACTGGCCGCCCTGCTGGGAGGCCTTCGCCACGGCGAGCAGCCCTACAATGACGACTCAGGCAAGACCTACGGCGTCATGATCCTGACTGCCATGGGCATCTCGATGATCGTGCCGGAATTCATCCCCAAGGAAAGCTGGCACGTCTATTCGGCCTTCACCATCGTCGCAATGATCGCGCTTTATGCGCTGTTCCTGAAAATGCAGGTTGGTCCGCACAGCTATTTCTTCAGCTACGCCTATCCCCGCAAGGCTCATCCCAGCGGTCATCCATCCGGCGATCACACGGAGGACGAGGATGAGGGCAGCGTGTCCCTCTCCATCGGTCTCATCATCGCGGGCGTCGTACTGATCGGCGTGCTGGCGGAATTCATGGCGGCCTTCCTAAGCCAGAGCCTCGAGGGCACAAGCGCGCCACCGGCACTGATGGCCGTCGTGGTCGCGACGATCTCAGCATCACCGGAAATCCTGACCGCGCTCAGGTCCGCATTGCGCAACCGCATGCAGGCCGTGGTCAATATCGCCATGGGCGCATCGCTTTCGACGGTCATCCTCACCGTGCCTGTGATGGAGGGCATCGCACTCTACACCGGTCAGCCGTTCATCATGGCGATGACGCCGGTTCAGACGGTCATGGTCTTCATCACCCTCATTGCTGCCGCCATCAACCTCAATGACGGTGAAACCAACGCGATCGAGGGAATGACGCATTTCATCCTCTTCGCCACCTTCATCATGCTGTTGTTTCTCGGGCTTTAGCCGCAACAAAAAAAGCCCGGCATCGCTGCCGGGCTTTGTTATTCAATATCCTAGACCGATCAGCGGCAATCGGCGCAGAAGCGCTGGATGCGCTTGCAGGCCTCTTCCAGCAGTGCTTCCGACGTGGCGTAGGAAATGCGGAAGTTCGGGCCGAGGCCGAACGCCGATCCTTGCACGACGGCAACACCTTCGGCTTCCAGAAGCTCGGAGACGAAATCCACATCCGACTCGATGACCTTGCCGGACGGCGCGGTCTTGCCGATCATGCCGGCGCAGGACGGATAGACGTAGAATGCGCCTTCCGGAGCCGGGCAATTGATGCCTTTCGCCTGGTTGAGCATGGAGACGACGAGATCGCGGCGGCCTTCAAAAATCTTCTTGTTGGCCGGAATGAAATCCTGCGTGCCGTTCAGCGCTTCGACAGCCGCCCACTGAGCAATCGAGCTGGCGCCCGAGGTCTGCTGGCCCTGGATCATATCCATGGCCTTGATGAGCGGCAGCGGGCCGGCTGCATAGCCGATACGCCAGCCGGTCATGGCATAGGCCTTGGAGACGCCGTTCATCGTAAGCGTGCGGTCATAGAGCGAAGGCTCCACCTCAACCGGCGTGACGAATTTGAAGTCGCCATAGGTCAGGTGTTCGTACATGTCATCAGTCAGCACCCAGACGTGCGGATGCTTGACCAGCACGTCCGTCAATGCCTTCAGCTCGTCATGCGAATAGGCAGCGCCCGAAGGGTTGGACGGCGAGTTGAAAACGAACCACTTGGTCTTCGTCGTGATCGCCTTTTCCAGCGCTTCCGGCTTCAGCTTGAAATTGTCTTCGAGCGTCGTGTCGACGAAGACAGGCGTACCGCCGCAGATAGCCACCATTTCGGGATAGCTGACCCAGTAAGGTGCAGGAATGACGACTTCGTCACCCGGGTTGAGGGTGGCCATGAAGGCGTTGAAAAGGATCTGCTTGCCACCGGTGCCGACGATGGTCTGCTCCGGCTTGTAGTCCAGACCGTTTTCGCGCTTGAACTTGTCGGCAATCGCCTTGCGCAGTTCAGGAATACCTGAAACGGGCGTGTATTTCGTTTCGCCGCGCTTGATGGCGTCAATGGCGGCTTCCTTGATGTTTTCGGGCGTATCGAAATCCGGCTCGCCGGCGCCAAGGCTGATCACATCGCGGCCCTTCGCTTTAAGCTCACGGGCTTTCTGGGTAACAGCGATGGTGGCGGATGGCTTTACGCGGGAGAGAATGTCGGCAAGGAAGGCCATTTTTAATCGGTCCTGTTGTGGTTGACATCGGCAGAGGCGGAAAATCCTGTCTTCTGCGGCATTTTCTATGTCGAAAGACAGGCGCTCTTTCAAGGTCAAAAGCAGCATATGTGACACGGGGAAGAATTTAAACCTTCCTTAACCCGGAAGTAACGCTTGATGCGCTATATTCTCCGGCTAGAGGTCGTGTCTCTGTAGCTGGTTGAAAAATGGCGCCCAAAAGCATCTTTTCCAGTCTTGTCCGCGAGGTCGATGGCACATGGTCCACGGCCTATGGCACCTTCAACTTGAAATCCGCCCTGCAGCCCATCTTTCGCCGAACGATGAACGGCGCTCTCGACATCGATTCCTTCGAGGGCCTGGTGCGTCCCCATCGCAACGGCGAACCTGTGACACCCGGTGAATTCTTCTCGCTGGTGGCGCCAGAAGATATAGAGAATATCGACAGTATTCTGCGCACGATCCACATTCTCAATACCGGCAGGCTCAATCGTTCGCGCGCCCGCGTTTTCGTCAACTTCCATCCGGGCCTGTTCCAGACCCCGGCCAAGATGCGTCAGGAAGTGGAGCGCATGCGCCTTACCGCCCACGAGGCCGGCATGACGGCAGACCGCATCGTCTGCGAAATCTCCGAGAAAAAAGTCTCCGATACGCAGATGGTCGCCGACTTCGCCTATCATATGCACGACATCGGTTTTCGCGTGGCGCTGGACGATTATGGCGCGGGCGATTCCGACATTGACCGGGTGAAACTCATCAAGCCGGACTATGTGAAATTCGAGGCAGGCTGGGTGCGTGATTTCATGCAGAATTCGGCAGGGGCCGCCCTTCTGCGCGTCATCGTCAGCCAGTTTCGCGACGATGGGATAGAGCCGGTGTTCGAAGGACTGGAAACCGGCAGGCAGGTGGATATCTGCGAGGACCTCGGCGTCCTGCTGATGCAGGGATACGTGTTGGCAAAACCCGAACTAGCGCCGACGAGTTTCGACGCTCGCTTTCCCGAACTCGGCAGCGGATATTTTTCACCCTCGCCAAGGTCGGACAGAAGCGCTGCGACACCGGCATTCCCGCGTGAAGACCGCCCAGCCGAGCCGCATACCCTGCGCCAGACCAGAACCTTCGGAAAACGCGGCCTTTGAGGCGGTTGACAGCGAAATTGTCCCGAAATCGGCTTTGCCACGATATTGCCACAATAAATACTGCGGAACGCCTGAATTCGGTCTCCAAGCCGTCCATTTCGAAGCCTCTTTTATCCTTTGAGAACAGGGACAAGAGGCGATCGCCATGTTTACCAACGACAGGACATCAGTTGAACGGTTAAGGGCGCAGAGAACGCTGTTTTCCCTCTGGATGGCCATTGCCGCCTTTCTTGTCGTCGTCACCATGGCCGCCGGGATCGCAACCTCGGCCAATGCAGCCCCTCAGGCAGTCGACACCCTGCAGACATCCTCTATTCCGCAGGTGACGGCAACCGCGCGGGCAGGCGGCCACCTGTTGCTGGTTATCTTCTCCGCCGCAGCCTTCATAAGCCTCGGCATAGGCGGCCTCGCGCTCACCCGGCGAAGCCTGAAGGACGAGGCCCGCCGCCACAAGTAAGCCGCCCTCTCCTCGACTTGCGGCATCGGCGTGTTGCTGCTAAAGCACAGGGGAAGTCGTCAGAACGACGTTTCAAAAATCCCCGAAATGCCAAGGCCGCGACGGAATGATCTTCGGGCCCCTGCTGTGCTGGTGCCATTAATGACGCGTATTCAGGCCAACATGCTGCTTCTGCTCGCCGCGGCGATCTGGGGAGGCGGTTTCGTCGCACAATCATCCGCCATGACCTCGATCGGGCCATTTTGGTTCGTCGGTTTACGCTTCGCCATTGCCGCCATCGCCGTGCTGCCATTCGCCCTGATGGAAAACCGCTCGAAAAAATCGCCGCCACGTCGCAGGGAAATTGGCGGCTTCATCCTTGTGGGCCTCGCCCTGTTCGGCGGCGCGACGACGCAGCAGGTCGGGCTTTTGACTACAACCGTCACCAATTCCAGCTTCCTGACGGGACTTTACGTCATCTTCGTGCCCGTGATCGCCGTCGTTCTTTACCGGCGCCATCCCCACTGGATCGTCTGGCCCGGCGCCCTGATGATGCTGGGCGGAATATTCCTGCTCTCGGGCGGCGCACTCGAGACGCTGACGCAGGGCGATATTCTCAGCATCATCTGCGCCTTCTTCTGGGCAATCCAGATTACGCTTGCAGGTCGTTTCGTTTCCGAAAGCGGACGGCCGCTTGCGCTCTCATGCACTCAGTTTGCGATTTGCTCTCTCTTGAGTTGCATGATCGGCCTTGCGGTAGAACCCATCAGCATGGCGTCCATAGAAGGGTCGCTGGCGGAAATTCTATACGTCGGCCTCGTATCCTCCGGCCTCGCCTTCGTTTTGCAGGTCGTCGCCCAGCGGTATACGACCGCGCCGCAGGCTGCGATATTTCTGTCTTCAGAGGCGCTTTTCGGTGCCTTGCTGGCGTCGATTTTCCTGAAGGAAACCATTTCCAACGCCGGTTACATCGGCTGCGTGATCATTTTCGCCGCTATATTGATCGTCGAACTGGTGCCGGAACTGACGCGTAAACGGCAAAAAACCGTCGTTGGAACGGCCTGAAGCAGAAAGAACTGATTTTTCTGTTTCGAGGAAAAATCGTACCGCCGCATTCAAAATTTTGCCCGGAAACCGAAGGCAACCGGCAATTATTTCATCAATTATCAAATATGCGGAAAAAATGTGCGACTACGCGCAGGAATTCTACCGCAGGTTTTTATCCGACAAAAAGCCCGTGAAAACTTTTGCTTGCCAATTTTCCATAAACGCAGCAATCTACTGCGGTTCGGGCAATTTGCGAGCATGGGAAGGCCTATAAATTTGCGCACTGGGGACGCTATAAACCTCGGGCGGTGGGACGAAAAACGTTGGATGAGAACGCCATTACTTCCCGCTGTGAAGGTCCTTTTTCTCAATAGTCAAGAGCTGCCTGCCAACGCCCTCGCGGGGCAAAACTGTAATGCTGCCTGTAGCTGAACGCGGGCAGAGCGAAAAGGACCTGATGCATGGCCGAAACTGGCACCGTAAAATTCTTCAACACAGACAAAGGCTTCGGCTTCATCAAGCCAGACAATGGTGGCGCTGATATCTTTGTTCATATCTCTGCCGTACAGGCTTCCGGCCTGTCCGGACTTTCAGAAAATCAGAAAGTGAGCTTCGACACGGAACCGGATCGTCGCGGCAAGGGCCCGAAGGCAGTCAATCTGCAGATTGCTGGCTAACCCTAAAACGGCTTTCATTTCTAGTTGAAGCCCGGCAGGAATGCCGGGTTTTTTTATGCCCAATCCGGAGGCGTCAATACGCGCCCGGAAACTCAGATCCCCTTGAGATAGGGGTTGGTGCGCCGCTCCTCGCCAAGCCGCCCGCCGGGGCCATGGCCGCAGATAAATCCGACATCATCACCCAGCGGCAGCAGCTTGTCGCGAATGGACGCCATCAATTGCTCGTGGTTTCCGCCCGGCAGGTCGGTACGCCCCACCGACCCCGCAAACAGCACATCGCCGACATGGGCGAATTGCTGGTCGCGATTATAATAGATGACGTGACCTGGAGCGTGCCCCGGGCAATGGTAGACTTCAAAGACATGATCCCCGAACGATACCGTGTCGCCCTCATTCAGCCACCTGTCCGGCAAAACGTTCTGAAGACCGCTGATGCCGTATTTCTCGGCCTGGGTCTCGATCCTCTCGAGCAGCGGCCGATCGTCCTCATGCGGGCCGATCACCGGCAGGGAAAGCTTCTCGCGCAGTTCCTTGGCGCCGCCGGCATGGTCGAGATGGCCGTGCGTCAGCCAGATTTCCTTGAGCGCGATGCCGTTTTCGGAAACGACCTGAAGAATGACATCCACATCCCCACCGGGATCGACGACAACGCCTTCCTTCGTATCCTCATCGAAGAGAATGGTGCAGTTCTGCTCGAACGGCGTGACCGGAATAATGCCCGCCTGCAACTTTCCCATATCCCGTGTCTCCCTGTCTGACAAATCCCGCCTCCTATAACCTGCGGCCGGTTCCGGCACAATGGCGGAGGCAAAAGCAACGGTTTCCGGTGACCTTGCCACCCCCAAAAACTATGAGTTAATTCAATTAGATATCGGAAATGTTCCCGCTCGAGACGGGAGGTATCTGTGAAAAATGTGGAACGCCCTGAAGGCTGCGACGTTGTAGGTCCAGTCTTAAAAGGAGTGAGACACATGGACAAGACGCTTAAAATGCTCATGGCTGGCGGCGCTTTCGCCCTGATGGCCGGTTACGCAAACGCCGCCATGGTCGCCACAACAGCATCGGACGTTTCCGTTCGTTCGGGCCCAGGCGAGGATTATCCCGAGCTTGGCCTTGCCACCCGTGGCAGCAATGCGGTTCTTGATGGTTGCATGGACGGAAGCAGCTGGTGCCGCATCGAAGTCAACGGCCTGCGCGGCTGGGCACATGCGGATTATCTGAATGTCATGTATGAGGGCTCTCCCGTCATTCTCGAACAGCGCCGCTCCGATATCAGCGTGCCGGTCGTGACTTACGAGAAGACCTCGAGCGTACAGGCAGAACCCAACCCCGGCGATCCGAACCTTGGCCGCGTCGGTGAAGTCAATCCGCCCGAAACAGTCATCTCCTATATTGACGAGCACCCTGCGGACACTGTCACCTTTGATGGCGAGGTAGCGGTCGGCAGCACCCTTCCCTCCGATACCCGGCTCGTGGAAATCCCTGATTACCAGTATCGCTACGTTCAGGTGAACGACGTGCCTGTTCTGGTGGAGCCATCGACGCGCCGGATTGTCTACGTCTACCAGTAGACGCGAACTCGATACCGGCAGCATGAAACCAATGAAGAGCGCGGGCTTTCCGCGCTCTTTTCTATTTCCGGTAAAGGCCAGTCAGGATTCCAGTTGCACCGGCACCCGCAGCATATTATCCACCGCAACAGAAAATGATCGCGGCATCCTCCCGAGCGGACGCATTTTCGGCTATGTTTACAGAATATTGGCGCATCGACGCATGTCAGCCGCAGAATATGAAGGAACCGCAGTGCCACCGCAATCGCTCAAAACCGCAGCCGCCAGGCAGACACCGGCACTCCCGAAGGTTGACGACGGCAAGATCGACTTCGATACGATAGAGGCGCTGTTCTTCGCGTATCGCGATTTCGTCTCCGATCCAGATGTCATTCTTTCGAAACTGGAATATGGGCGCGCGCATCACCGGGTGGTCTATTTCGTCAGCAGGCAGCCCGGCATGACGGTGGCGGATCTGCTCGACACCCTGCAGATCACCAAGCAGAGCCTTGCCCGCGTGCTCAAGCAATTGATCGACGACGGTTATATCCGCCAGATGGCTGGCCCGGAAGACCGCCGCCAGCGCAGGCTCTATCCGACGCTGACAGGGCGCGAACTGGCGCTGGCGCTGAGCGAGCCGCAGTCGCGCCGGATCGACCGTGCGCTGGAAGGGCTTGGACCCGACGCCCGCGCTTGCGTTCGCAAGTTTCTGGCGCAGATGCGCAGCCCGACACCGGGGGAAGGCGACTGACGATGGCCACGGCAACGACAAAACTCCCGCCCGCTGATGACGATGCGGCCCACCTTCTGATCGTCGATGACGACGCCCGCATTCGCAATCTTCTGCAACGTTTCCTCGGCGACAAGGGATACCGCATCTCCGTCGCAGCCGATGCGGCAGAAGCCCGGCGCAAGATGGTCGGCATCCGTTTCGACCTTCTCATTCTCGACGTGATGATGCCGGGGGAAAACGGGCTTTCGCTCACCCGGTCGCTGAATGAGAACAAATCCGTGCCGGTCATTCTCCTGACCGCCCGCTCGGAGGCGGATTCCCGAATTGCTGGGCTGGAAGCCGGCGCGGATGATTATCTCGCGAAGCCTTTCGATCCGCGCGAACTTGTCCTTCGTATCAACAACATCCTGCGGCGCAACACTTCGCCGGATACGCCCAAGATCGAACAGATCATGTTCGGCCCCTACAGCTTCTCTATCCCCAGGAAGGAATTGCGGCGCGGCGCTGAAACGATCCGCCTGACGGATCGCGAACAGGAGATCATGCTGCTCTTTGCGCTTCGCGCCGGCGATACCATTCCACGGCACGAGCTGGTCGAGGCGGAATCCGAAGTGGGCGAAAGAACAATCGACGTGCAGATCAACCGCCTTCGCCGAAAGATCGAGGACGACCCTGCCAACCCGGTCTATCTGCAAACGGTGCGTGGCATCGGCTACCGCCTGAGCGTGGATTGACAAGGACAAACGAAAGGCGGGCGCACAGCCATGGCGAGCCTCGATTTTCTAATCACTGTCAGGAATAGCGGCGTAGCGAAGACCTGGCGCGCATTTACCAGATGGCTTCGCCACTGGCTGCCCACCGGGCTTTATACGCGCTCGCTGCTGATCATCATCCTGCCGATGATCCTGCTTCAGGGCGTTGTCGCGGCCGTTTTCATGGAGCGTCACTGGCAGCTGGTTACCGAGCGCCTTTCCTCAGCCGTAACGCGCGACATCGCAGCGATCATCGAGCTTCTGCAAACTGATGAGGAAGAAGACGACTATCAGCGCGTCATCCGCATCGCTCGCGAGAAGCTGGGCCTCAGCATCTACATCGAGCCGAAGGCCGATTTGCCGGCCCCGAGACCAGAACCGTTGTTTTCCATTCTGGATACGATCCTCGCCAATCAGCTGACCCAGCAAATCGGCCGGCCATTCTGGATCGATACTTATGGCAACGGCTCCTTGGTGGAAATACGTGTCCAGCTCGAAGACAAGACGCTCCGCGTCTTTACCAGCCGCAGCGCCGCTTATGCCTCCAACACGCATATCTTCCTTGTCTGGATGGTCGGTGCATCGCTGGTCCTGATCGCCATTTCCATCCTGTTTCTGCGCGGGCAGATCAAGCCTATCGAAGCGCTTGCCAAGGCGGCCGAAAATTTCGGCAGGGGCCAGAAGATCAGCGCCTATTCCCCACGCGGCGCAGACGAGGTGCGGCGGGCGGGACTTGCCTTCATATTGATGCGCGAACGCATCGAGCGGCAGATGGAACAGCGCACTGCCATGCTGAACGGTGTCAGCCACGACCTGCGCACCATCCTCACCCGTTTCAAGCTGCAACTCGCGCTTGCCGGCGACAATCCTGATCTGGAAGGGTTGGACAAGGATGTCGAGGATATGCAGTCGATGCTGGAGGCCTACCTCACCTTTGCCCGCACCGATGTCGAGGAGGATGTCGGCACGCTGGAGCTTCCGGCACTTCTGGAAAAAATCGACTATGATTTCGAGCTGCACGGCAAAAAATTCAGCTATGAGCTTTATAATATCGACCAGATCATCGCGCGCCCGAATGCCCTCTCCCGCCTCGTCGCCAATCTCGCGGAGAATGCCCGGCGCTATGCCAGCAAGCTCCATATCGACATCCGCAAGGCGCCACGCTCCATCATCATGACGTTTGATGATGACGGGCCGGGTATCCCGGAAGCGTCAAGGGAGGATGTCTTCAAGCCGTTCTTCCGGCTGGACGAGGCACGCAACCTCAACGCCTCTGGCACCGGGCTCGGCCTCTCCATCGTCCGCGACATCGCCCGCAGCCATGGCGGTGACGTATCGCTGGACGACAGCCCGATGGGCGGATTGCGGGTAATCGTCAAAATTCCGGCGTAGAGCAGCGGAGAGAAAAATGTGATGCGGCTCGCCCGCATCCGTCATTCCAGCCTTGAACCGGAATGACGGAGAAAGAGTGTCAGCCTGCGCAATCTTCGGGTTGCGTGTTGTTGCGCTTTCTCAGCACATTTTCTCGCCGTTCGGCACCGGCCGCTCGACCGCGGCAAGCACGATGTCGCCGTTGCCATCGGCAAACCCCAGTGTCAGAACTTCGGAGCGGAACGGGCCAATCTGGCGCGGCGGAAAATTCACCACACCCAGCACCTGCCGGCCGATCAGACTTTCCGGTGTATAGTGCACCGTGATTTGCGCCGAGGATTTCTTGATGCCGATCTCGGGGCCGAAATCGATCTTCACCTTGATCGCCGGCTTGCGTGCTTCCGGAAAAGGCTCTGCCTCAACGATCGTGCCGACACGGATATCGACCTTCTCGAAATCGGCATAGGAAATTTCACTGCTCATGCCCTGCTCCCGCCAGCCTGCTCGTCTTCAACCAGCCAGTTCTTCGGCGCGATTTTTCGCCGCAGCGATCGCCTTGTCAAACAGGGGCTGCATACCGTCTTCGGCCATCAGCACCGAAAGTGCGGCGGCCGTTGTACCGCCCGGCGAGGTCACGTTCTGGCGCAGGCGCGCCGCCTCGTCAGAAGACTGATGCAGGAGTTCGCCCGCACCGGCCACGGTTTCACGCGCCAGCCGCATGGCTATATCCGCCGGCAGACCTGCCTTGCGACCGGCTTCCGCCATGCATTCAACCAGATAGAAGACATAGGCCGGACCGCTTCCCGAAACCGCGGTAACCGCGTCGATATCGCTTTCGGTTTCCACCCATTCGACCGGACCGCTGACCTTCAGCAATCCATCCACCACGGCCTTTAGCGCCGGCGTCACCAATTCGTTGGCATAGGCGCCCGTCACGCCACGGCCAACCATGGCCGGCGTGTTCGGCATGGCCCGCACGGCGGCGACAGAGCCGAAATGCGAAACGAAAGTGCCGATGGTGGTGCCGGCCGCAATCGAAACCACGACGGTCTCGGGTCCGAGCAAGGGCTTGAGGGAGGGTAGCACTGCTTCCATCATCTGCGGTTTTACCGCGACAAACAGAATGCCCGCCTTCACGCCGTCAGGCACGCTTTCGCTATGCGTGGCGCCCGCTTCCGCAATTGTCGTGCGCATGGCGTCGGAGGGGCGCGGATCGATGACGATAACCTGCGAACCCGGCACGCCCTTTTTCAGCCAGCCCGAAAGCAAAGCGCCGCCCATATTGCCCGCCCCAACGAGGACGAGAGGACCGGAAGCCCTGTAGACCATTTTCAAGCTTCTCCGACGGTCTCGAACATGACCGCTTCAATTGCACTTTTCGCATCCAGCCCCGACCATACGACGAACTGGAATGCCTGATAATATTGTTCGCATGCCTCAAGCGCGCTGGAAAGCAGCACTTCCACCTGCTGGTTGTTAGGCTCCGCACCGCCAGCCAGAAGCAGCGACTGGCGGAAGATCACAACATCTTCCTGCCGCCACAGATCGAAATGCCCCATCAGTACCTGGCCGTTGACCTGAGACAACAGGCGAATGACTTCGTTGACGCGCTGATCGGGCACCTTGATGTCGAAGGCGCAGGCCAGATGCAATGCCTCGAAATCTTCCATCCAGGAAAAGGAAACGTGATAATCGGCCCAGTGGCCCGCCACCGTCATGGCGACCTCGTCTTCGCCGGAACGTTCGAACGACCAGTCGTTCGAGGCGGCGACAATCTCGATCATGTCCACGGGATTGGACTGGCGCTCAATTTCAAATTCTATCAGGCTCATGCGGCACCTTCTCATCCGGTATGGATGTTCTGTTTTGAACGCCGGGCACAAAACGCACACACAAACCGGATTCAACACTTGAGACGATTGCCCGACACCAACAGAGTTACACATTCACCCTGTGTGGAGCTTACCAGGTTCGTTTCGAATCATCATTTAAAATCAGTGTATAATGGCCGAGTCCTGCTGCCACCCCTCGGGCAGCATTTTTACTTTTTGAACAGTGGATATCTTCTCCCCCATCACCTCAGGCGAGATACATAAGCGACTCTGGCAATTGCGTTTTTTGGAAGTGTCCACAGGCCTCAAAAAATTAACGATGGAGGCAGGTCCGGATCGACAGGGAATAATTTCGGGTTGCATGGCCCGCAAACAAAAAGTCCCGGAATCGCAGGCGATCCGGGACCTCTTGATGAAAAAGCGCGAAAAGAATCAATCCTTGGCAGCAGAAAGCTTTGCTTCCAGAGCCTCGATGCGAGCGCGCAACGCATCGTTTTCATCGCGCGCCTTGATCGCCATCTCGCGCACCGCGTCGAATTCCTCGCGCTTGACCACGTCGAGGCTGTTCAGCCAGCGATCCGCCTGTGCGTGCAAGGCAGCCTCGGCCTCCTTGCGCATTCCCTGCGCAGCGCCCGCCGCATCGGTCATCAGCTTGGCGAATTCATCCAGAAAACGATTGGTGCCTGTCGTGCTCATGGCCCTGTTCCTTCGTCGGTTCAGGGAGCGTTCCGTTCCCTGCTGTTGATGCCTTTCAGGTAGGCACTCGACAGCCGCCTTGCAAGCAAAATCGAAAAATCCACATGGCCTGCAATGGCCTTCGGCATCGCAAAGCCTCCCTTGAAGAATAATCTTGACCGGCGCTGCGGCAATCGCCATTTTCCTCGCGTAAAGAGACCGGAGAGCATCATCGCCCGGCTCCTTGAGGCAATGGGTCATTCTGTTGTCCGCCCAGCAACGATGACGGAATATACGGATTGTTAGCCGCTCCCACCCAACTTGCCATCATGCCATTTCCGAATATCGATCCGGTTGCCCTGTCTCTCGGGCCTCTGGCGATCCATTGGTACGGCATTGCCTATGTCGCCGGCATCATGCTCGGCTGGTTTTATGCCCGCCGCCTTGCGCTTACGCCTCGCCTGTGGCCAAACGATACATCGCCAATCTCGGCGCAGCATCTTGACGACTTCATCCTGTGGGCAGCCGGCGGGATCGTGCTTGGCGGGCGCATCGGCTACATCCTGTTTTACGATCTTGGCGCCGTCGCCGCAAACCCTATAAGAGCACTTGAGATATGGAACGGCGGCATGTCGTTCCATGGCGGCCTGATCGGCACGACCATCGCCATGATCCTCTTCGCCCGCAAGAACGGCATTCCTGTCTGGAGCATGTTCGATATCATCGCAGCCGTCGCACCTGTCGGCCTGCTGTTCGGACGCATCGCCAATTTCATCAATGGCGAATTGTGGGGACGTATCGCCGACGTTCCCTGGGCCGTCGTGTTCCCGACCGGCGGGCCGTTTGCGCGTCACCCCAGCCAGCTTTACGAAGCGGGACTTGAAGGCCTCGTTCTCCTCGTCATTCTGGCGGTCACCATCTACGTTTTCAGGGCGCTCAAGACACCTGGCATCGTAACCGGCATCTTCGTTTGCGGTTATGCGCTGTCGCGCATCTTCGTGGAATTCTTCCGCGAGCCGGACGCCCAGATCGGTTATCTCGCGGGCAACTGGCTGACCATGGGCATGGTACTCTCCACGCCGATGTTCCTTCTTGGCCTCTGGGCCGTCTTGCGTGCGCGACGCGCGAAAATACGCGCTTAAGCGGAATGGCCTGCCATGACGACACCGCTTGCGCAACGCATCAAATCCCTCATCCGCCTGAACGGCCCGCTCAGCGTCACCGATTTCTTCTCGCTTTGCCTTGCCGATCCTGAACACGGTTATTACCGGAGCCGCGAGCCTTTTGGCCGATCGGGTGATTTCATCACCGCTCCGGAAGTCAGTCAGCTTTTCGGCGAAATGCTCGGCGTTTTCGTGGTTCACGCCTGGCAGCGCCATGGCGCACCCGCAGATATTCGTCTGGTGGAAATCGGCCCCGGCCGCGGCACCATGATGTCTGACATGCTGCGCGTCATCCGCCGCATCGCCCCACCACTTTACGAGACGATGCGGGTGCATCTGGTGGAGACCAGCCCTCGCCTTTGCGCCATCCAGAAAGAGACGCTTGTTGCGCATGCCGAACGGCTGACATGGCATGACAGTTTCGATGCGGTGCCGGAAGGTTTCCTGCTCCTCGTCGCCAACGAGCTTTTCGACGCCATCCCAATCCGCCAATTCGTGAAAACGCCGCAGGGTTTCCGCGAACGGGTGGTCAGTCTTGGTACCGATGGTGAACTGGTCTTCTCGACTGGGCTTGCCGGCATCGACCCGGCTCTGCTGCCGCCCGGCCCGGAACGGCAGCCGATAGGCAGCATATTCGAGATATCACCCGCCCGCGAAGCCGTAATGACCGCAATCTGCCTGCGCCTGGCCGCATATGGCGGCACCGCACTCGCGATCGACTACGGCCATCTGGTCGCCGGATATGGCGACACATTGCAGGCCATGCGCAACCATGCCTTCGACCCACCGCTTTCTCATCCCGGGCAAGCCGATCTGACCAGCCATGTCGATTTCGAAAGCCTTATCAGGACGGCTGAGGCAAACGGCGTTCATGTCAACGGCGGCATCAGGCAGGGCGACTTTCTTTATGGTCTTGGCCTGAAGGAACGGGCAACCGCCCTTGCCGCGAAAGCTACACCCGACCAGACGCTTGAAATCGCCGAAGCGGTCAACCGTCTCGCTGGCGAAGGGGCTGGGAGGATGGGGGAACTTTTCAAGGTCATCGCCGTTTCAAGTCCCGCGCTCCATCTCATGCCGTTTCGCGCGGTGGATTGACAGTGCAATCACCTCTGGGCCAACATCGGCCCAGAACGAAGCAAGCGAACGCAGACACACTGCACCAGACAAACGCCGCGCAACGCCGCGGCAACAGGAAACATCTCGCTTAACGCATCCCACTGGCCAACAGCGACATTCTCCAAGGAACTCCCGCACCATGCAGAACGAAACGCTGCCGCTCCCCATCCAGAGCCCCCTGCTTGCCGCCTTGAGTGAAAACCGTGTCCGTCACGGTTTCTTCACCCGGCAAGGCGGTGTCTCCGAGGGGCTTTATCAGGGCCTCAATGTCGGCCTCGGTTCGAATGACGAGCCGGAACTGGTGCAGGAAAACCGCCGGCGCGTCACGCAATGGTTCGGCTTGTCTCCGGAACGTCTCGCCACCGTGCATCAGGTCCATTCTCCTGATGTCCTTGTGGTCGATGAAAGCTATGACGGCAGCCGCCCGCAGGCCGATGCGATGGTAACGTCGACACCGGGTTTCGTGCTCGGCGTTCTGAGCGCCGATTGCGGCCCGATCCTTTTTGCGGACGCTGAAGCGGGCGTTGTGGGTGCCGCCCATGCCGGCTGGAAGGGTGCATTGTTCGGCGTGCTCGAAAACACGATCGAGACCATGAGAAAGCTGGGCGCCAGCCGCGAGCGCATCTCCGCCTCCCTCGGCCCCTCCATCAGCCAGGCCAATTATGAGGTCGGGCCTGAATATGTGGCGCGCTTCACCGATTTCGATCCTGCCTATGCGGTCTATTTCACCGCTTCGGACAAAGGCGGCCATGCGCTATTCGACCTCAAGCAATTTACGGTGGACCGGCTGGTCAATGCGGGCGTTAGAGCGGAAAACCTCGGCCTATGCACCTATCCTGATGAAGAACGCTTCTATTCCTACCGCCGCACGACCCACCGTGCCGAGCCCGACTACGGGCGGCAGATTTCCGCAATCGCAATTCTGGAGGACTAAATGGCCCTGCACTTCGAGCTCTCGGAATTCGATGCCCGCCGCGAACGGCTGATTGCGAAGATGGCGGAAGAGAAGCTGGACGCCATTCTGCTTTTCGCCCAGGAAAGCATGTACTGGCTTACCGGCTATGACACCTTCGGCTACTGCTTCTTCCAGACGCTGGTGGTCAAGTCGGACGGCTCCATGATGCTTCTGACCCGTTCGGCGGATATGCGGCAGGCCCGGAATACTTCGACGATCGAAAATATTCTCGTCTGGGTCGACCGGCCCAATGCCGACCCGACGCTCGATCTTAAGAACCTCCTCAGCGATCTCGATCTCCTTGGCGCCAAGATCGGCGTGGAATACGACACCCACGGCATGACCGGGCGCGTCGCCCGCTTGCTGGACAACCAGCTTGCCAGCTTCTGCCAGATGATCGACGCCTCCTATCTGGTCAGCAGCTTGCGGCTCATCAAGAGCCCAGCCGAGATCGCCTATGCGAGGAAGGCAGGCAGACTTGCGGACGAGGCTCTGGACGCTGCACTGGAACTCATCAAGCCCGGTGCGGACGAAGCCGCGATCCTCTCGGCAATGCAGGGAGCGGTTCTGGCCGGCGGCGGTGACTATCCCGCCAATGAATTCATCATCGGCTCCGGCGCGGACGCGCTGCTGTGCCGTTACAAGGCCGGGCGCCGCAGGCTCGATGACAAGGATCAGTTGACGCTGGAATGGGCGGGTGTCAGCGCCCACTACCACGCCGCCATGATGCGCACGGTGGTGATCGGCGAACAGGACTTCCGCCAGAAGGAGCTTTACAGCGCCTGCCTGCAAAACCTCACCGACATCGAAGAAGTGCTGCGGCCCGGCAAGACCTTCGGCGATGTCTTCGACGTGCACGCCCGCGTCATGGACGAGCGTGGACTGACCCGCCATCGCCTGAACTCCTGCGGTTATTCGCTGGGCGCGCGTTTCTCACCGTCATGGATGGAGCATCAGATGTTCCATGCCGGCAACTCTCAGGAAATCGCCAGCGACATGACCCTGTTCGTGCACATGATCGTGATGGATTCCGATTCCGGCACCGCCATGACCCTCGGCCAGACCTACCTCACCACGCAAGGCGCGCCGGAACCGCTCTCGCGCCATAGCCTCGATCTTCTCACAGCTTAAATCTGCACCGGGTTTGACAGAGCGGGAAAACCGGCCCTACATTGCCGCCACCTTGGGCAAGAAGGAGCGGAACATGAGAGGAAACGTCGCATGAGCCGGACGGGGTTTACCCGCCCTTTCCAGACGTTTGTCGTTTCGGTCCTCGTCATTCCGGCGCTGGCGTTGACCCTGTCGGCCTGCAACACCACGGAGGCGCTGACGCCGCAGGTGAATGTCGGCCACAATAGCTCGCAATCGACACCGGTGACGCAGGGCGATCTCGACCAGATGGCTGCCGCCGCCGACCGCGCGCCCGCAGGCGCACCGGCAACCGCCTCTTCCGTGCCCGCTTACGCACCGCAGAACTCCCTGCAGGCGCAGGCACAGGCGCTTTCCAACGGCAATGAGTACGGCGAACCTCTTGGTCAGACCCAGTCTACCGGACAATCTGCAGGCCACTCACCCGCCAGCACCCAGCCGCCGCCTCCACAGCAGACGGCTGCACTTGCCCCCGCCGCTTCCGGCAATACCATCCGCTTCCTGCCGATCATCGGCGCGCCCGTTCAGGCCGTTACGCCGCTTTCGCGGCAACTGGGCGCCGAGGCGCGGGCAAAGGGGCTGACAATCCGCGCCTCTAACGACAATTCGGCAGAGAACATCCTCAAGGGATATTTCTCCGCCTTCGCCGATGGCAGCAAGGTCAACATCATCTACGTCTGGGACGTTCTGGATGCCAATGGTGTCAGGCTCCATCGCCTGCAGGGGCAGGAAACGGTGGCAGCCAAGGGCAGCGATCCCTGGGCCGCCGCGACCGACAGGGTCATGCAGGATATCGCCGCAAAAACGCTCAACGAGTATTCGTCATGGAAGCAGTCTCAAAGGGGATGAGATGAAACGGCGGAAGAAGTCACAGAGATTTCATGAAAATCATTGCGAAAGCACGGAGTCCTCTTGCAATCGGAAGCAACAACGCTATTAAGGCGCGCATGGCAACAAGGCGTATCCGGCAAAGGCTTTTCAGCCGGATGTTCCTCCCCTTGAACGACGCTTGGTTACGGCAGACACTTTCCCGTGGCGCAAGGCGATTGCATGGAAACAGGCGGGCGCAATGAAGGTTTTCGCAGGCAATTCGAACCGGCACCTTGCCGAAGCGATCTGCAAGTATCTCAACGTTCCCTTGGGAAATGCCACCGTAAAGCGGTTTGCTGACCAGGAAATTTTCGTAGAAATCAGTGAAAACGTACGCGGGGAGGACGTTTTTCTCGTCCAGTCCACTTCGTTTCCGGCAAACGATCATCTGATGGAACTGCTCATCATGATCGATGCCATGCGCCGCTCCTCGGCAAAACGCATCACGGCAGTACTTCCCTATTTCGGTTACGCCCGCCAGGATCGCAAAGCCGGCCCCCGCACACCGATTTCCGCCAAGCTCGTCGCCAACCTGATCACCGAAGCCGGCGCCGACCGCGTTCTGACGCTCGATCTTCACGCCGGCCAGATCCAGGGCTTTTTCGATATTCCGACCGACAACCTCTTCGCAGCGCCCATTCTGGCCCGCGATATCAAGGACCACTACGACACCAACAACGTCATGGTCGTTTCGCCTGACGTTGGCGGTGTGGTGCGTGCACGTGCCCTGTCGAAGCGTCTGGACTGTCTGCTGGCCATCGTCGACAAACGCCGTGACCGTCCGGGTGAATCCGAAGTCATGAACGTCATCGGCGACGTATCCGGCAAGGACTGCATCCTGATCGACGATATCATCGATTCCGGCGGCACGCTCTGCAATGCTGCCGAAGCGCTGTTGAAAAAGGGCGCAACCAGCGTCACCGCCTATATCACGCACGGCGTGCTTTCCGGCGGCGCCGTTGCCCGCGTGGCCTCATCGAAGCTGCGCGAACTCGTCATCACCGACAGCATCCAGCCGACCACCAGCGTCCAGTCCGCGCACAATATCCGCGTGATCAGCACTGCGGGCCTTCTGGGCGAAGCGATCAACCGCACCGCGCAGGAACAGTCGGTTTCCGGCCTGTTCGACTGAAGCAATCGTTTCTCTCGTACATCTGCAAAATCACGGCATCCGCATACCGCCACCCCGGATTTAGTCCGGGGTCCAGTTCGATCAAGCCTTTGATCGCGTAAGATCCTTTATTACGGCGCGTCCGCGCCGTGGCTGGATGCTGGTTAAAGTTTGGCATGATGAGAAGAAAGCTTATCAATTTTGCCAGCTATCTCAGCATCCGCAGAGATCGCAGCACTCCATCTGCACCACTCAGGAAGATGCCGTGCCCGCATCCGGCGGTCGTTGCAGCCGTGTGGCGGCGGCCTTGATTTTCGGCCACCAGCGCCGAGCGCGGGTGCGAACAGCATGGCTGCCATTGCGCCAAAGGCTGATGGCATCGGCCGTAACGGCATCGCCGGTAAATAGATGACGATGACGGGCAATTGCCAGCGCCCGGTAAAGGAACAGCGTCGTCAGTGCGGAAAACAGCACGGACATCACCACATCGCTGAGAAAATGCCCGCCAGCTGCAATACGCAGACCGGACATGAGGATGATGGCGCCGGCGGCAGTGCTGCCCATGAAAAGACGCCCGCCCCATTGCAGGCGGTTCCAGACAAGCGCGCAGAGCGGCAGGAAAAAGCTCGCTATGAGCGCCGTTTCCCCGGAGGAAAACGAACAGTTTGAATAACATTGCGTGCTGAACTGGAAAGGCGGCGTAAAAAGCTGATGTCCACCGAAATCGCTGACGCTGAACGGGCGGGCGCGGCCGATATTGGCCTTCAGCACCCCGTTTACCAGAAGCCCGGCGCAGAGCACCACAGGCCCGCAGAGAAAGGCCCAGACGCGCCAGCCGGTGCGCTGCAGCGCGCCCAGCCTGATGTTGCCGACCAGAACGATGAAGGCCAGAAGTGCGGCCAGTTCCGTTAACTCCCGCAACGTATCGCGAAACCATTCCGGAACCGGCAGGCTTCCAGCCCACAGGCGCGCTTCGGGCGAGAAAAACAGGGAAGAAAACTCGAGGTCGATGGACGGGAAGGTCGCGAACAGGATGACGAGCGCCAATGTGGCGAACGTAACCCAGATCGTGATCCGCATATGCGAAAGATCATTGTCCATCGGCAACCCTCGGGATGCATTGTGGCGGCAGACGCCAGAGACCAATTTCCTTGCCCTCGAACGAGCCCGGCCCGGCAACCCAGGTCGACAGCGGCGCCTCGCCATTGAGACAGCCCGGCAGGCTGTCCGCCCTCGCAAGATAGACGGGATTTGTCGCCTCTCCGGCTTTCAGCGGGTAAAGAAGCGCGTAGTGGCTGGAAGGAACGCCGGTTTCAGGCAGAGCGCGCGGCATGAGCAGCTTTTCGTCCCGCAGCTGATAAAAGAGTTCGGCCAGAATGGAGCGATCTGCAGCGACGATTGCATCCGCCCCCGCCTCTCGCGCCCTTGAAAGGCCGGTCGACACAAGCTCCGAGCTGCCGAGATAACGCTTCATCGCCAGGTCGCCATTCGGCAAGCGCAATTCCGTTCCGGCAATCGTCATCAACGGCAGTGCGATGGCAACGATGCCGCCGAGCACAAGGGTGGAGACGGTAAGCCAGCGCCGGGATGCCAGGACAGGCACCGCCAGAAGCACGCCCGCGGCATAAGCCCCCACCGCCCAGTTGGCGAGCGCCCGCGACATCAGCCCCTGTGCCGTGATCAGAAGCACGATCGGTACCGAAAGGGCGACAAGCGCCCGGGTTTCAGCGGTTTTGGCCCTGAACGTCGCGACGATCATGCCGATGAAGACGAACGGCCCGACAACACCCGCCTGCGAGAAGAAGAACTCGAGCGCCGGACCAATTTTCAGCTTAACGCCATGCCAGTTGGCATTGTCCGCCGTGTGGCGCGCGGTCATGAAATCATGCGCAGCATTCCACCAAAGATTGGGAGCGATGACGGCGGCGCAGACAACTACAGCAATACCGGCGTCACGCCAACGGATGCGCCAGCCCACGCACAGCCAGCCGGCAGCGATGAAGCAGGGCAGAAAATAGATCATCGCATATTTAGACATCAGCCCGAGGCCGAAGCTTAGACCGAGCGCAATGCTCCAGAGCATCGCGGACACACCGGCAGCGCGTGCTTCCGCAAGCTTGCGCACGCAGATCATCGACAGCACGATGAACAGCATCATCGGCGTATCGGTCGAGATCAGAAGACTGCCGAGCGTCACGGCGGGCAGCGTCAGATAGATGACGGCAGCCAGCGAGGCGAGCTTCGCATCATAGATCATGCGCCCGAGCGCAAGGATCGCCGCGGCCGCTATGCCATGGATGACCGGCGCGGCGAGCCGCACGTCGAAGGTGCTCTCGCCGCCGCTCAGAGTGGTGGCGGCGCGAATGATCCAGCCGATCAGCGGTGGCTTGGAATAGGCGCCGAACGCCATCTCCCGGCCCCACAGCCAATATTGCGCCTCATCAACGAAAAGATCGGTGCGGTTGAAAGCAAGCCCGACGACGCGCAGCACGGTGACGAGCACGATTGCCGCAAGCGCAAACGTCATCCATTGGCGCTGCTCATTCGCCTGCGCGTAAGGCAGAGCTGCGGCCTCATGCATGCTGGCGGCGTTCTGCATGGATCAACCAGAGATTTCGGGCATAAATGAACAGGCCGGAGGCCTGTCCCAGAATGAAAACGGGATCGCGACGCCAGATCGCGTATAATAGCAGCACAAGGCCGCCGACGATGGAGAAATACCAGAAGGCTACCGGAATGACCGAGCGGTTCGCCCGTTCCGACGAAATCCATTGAACCAGAAAACGCATGGTAAACAGCATCTGGCCCATAAAGCCGGTGCAGACCCAGAGAAATTCCTTCCAGCTGTTCACATGCAGCATGGACCATAAGGCCGGTGCGTTCACGGCGATGTCTCCGTTTTGAAGGTTTCGGCCCAACTTGCCCGCTTGCGCCGCCGCAACAGCCAGGCAACGCCGATCAGGTCGTGGATGCCGACAAGCGCGCGGCCGATATTGGTGTAATGGGAATTGCCATGAAGGCGCGCCCGGTGCGTGACGTCGACATGGGCAACCTGCCAGCCGTCGCGATTGAAGAGCGCCGGAAAATAGCGGTGGTGGTGATCGAAATAGGGCAAGGCGAGATAGGCGTCGCGACGGAAAGCCTTGAGGCCGCAGCCGGTATCCCGCGTGCCGTCCTTCAATATCCGCGCCCGCAAGCCATTGGCGAAGCGGGAGGAAAGACGTTTTGCAAGCGTATCGCGCCGGCCGACGCGCTGGCCGGCCACGAGCGCAAGCCGGCTCGGCGCGTTCGTGGCAAGAAGCGGCGCAAGAAGCGCCGGCAGATTGTCCGGCGGGTTCTGCCCGTCTCCGTCAAGCATACAGACAACCGGCGCGCGCGCTGCCTGCACACCGCTGTGGATCGCAGCCGATTGCCCGCCCTGCCGGTCATGCCGCACCAGCCGCAGCATCGGATAACGCCCGGCAAGCGAAAGCGCCACATCCGCCGTGCGATCGGAAGATGCGTCGTCCACCACGATAATCTCGAACGGACCGACCGGCTGGCAGGCAGCAACGATTTCAGCGACAAGCGTTTCAACGCTCGCTTCCTCATTGTGCATGGGTACGATAACCGCGAAATCCGGAATCGATCTCAAAGGGGCTCCGTCATATCCATCCGCGGGTGTTCCGCAAACATCGTCGATAGTGGCAAGAGCAGGAGCGCGAAAAGCTTGCATGAATATGAACAGCCGTTGAACTTCGCACGGTATGCGCCCGTTCCATTGCAGTTTTATTACGGAGAATGGCCGGCCAGGGCCTTGGATTTTTTCACGGTATGCGGGAAATAATCATACAATTCCCCGCCAAGCTTAACCCGACCGTAAACAATTGTTGCGACGGTACCGCAACGTTCTTTTGGGGGGAGGAAACAGGATGCCGGGTGCAAATCCGACTGCTGTCAAAGCTAAATCATTGTCAATCAAGGCCAAATTCGCAGCGCTCGTCACGGGCGCGACGCTGGTTTCGTGCCTGGCCGTTGGGCTGCTGTCATACGAAATGGGCAAGTCCGGCCTGATCGACGCCAGCAAGATCAGGCTCGAGACGGTTGCGGGAAACCAGTCCAAACAGCTTGATGCCTATACGCTGCGCGTCGAACAAAGCATTTCCGAGCTGTCGCAGAACGCTGCGATCGCTCAGGCGCTGGAAACCATGACCACGGTCGTACCGACGGAAAAGGATGCGATCATTCAGGCATTCCGCCGCGAGGGCGTATCCGAGGAGGAGCGCGCCTCCTTCAACGGTGAAGGCTTGCGGCTGCTCTATGCCATTCGCCACGCCACGATCAACGCGGCCATCGCCAGCGTCTGGCGCAACACCCGGGTCAGCGACATCTACGTCATCGACAAGGCAGGCCTCATTATCTATTCCGTGACCAAGGGCAAGAACTTCCTGACCAATGTGACGGAACCGCAAAACAGCGCGATCAAGGAATTGTTCGACCGCATCGAGGCCGGCAAGGACGGTGTCATCAGCACAACTGGGTTTAGCGATGGCGGCACCAATGACTCGGCCCTGATCGGCATGCCGCTTGCGGTCTCGAACTGGGGCCAGTTGCAGCGCAAGGGCGCCGTCGTCATGCGCATTTCCGCAGACCGTATCGGTGCGGTGGTAACACCTGAGGAAACCGGCAAGTCCATTGACGACGCCGTTCTTCTGAGCGCTGAAGGCAAACTTCGCGCGGGCGTGCTCTCCGGTGGGGCTGGTGTCGCCGTTTCCGAAAGTCTCGTGGCACTTACAGGTGCCAGCGAAGCCGGAACGGTCATGGCGAAGACCCCTGCGGGCAGCATCTTCTACGCCTATCGTCCGGTCTCCGTTTTCGGACAGAAGCATCTTCTGGCCATCGGCCAGCAGGAGGGCAAGGTGCTGGCAGCGGCCAATGATCTCGCCTTCTGGGCAACGCTTGCAACACTTGCGGTGCTTGCCGTCATGACACTCATCGGCATTTTCGTTTCCGCCAGCCTGACCAAGCCGCTGACCGGCCTTGCCGGGTTGATGGAACGTCTGAACGGTGGTGACCATAATATTGAGATCAAGGCCGTTTCCCGTGGCGACGAAATCGGCACCATGGCGCGCGCACTGGAATCCTTCCGCCAGGGCATTCTCGACAAGCAGCGCATGGAAACCGAGTCCCATCGCAAAAGCGAGGAACTGGACGAGGAACGTGCCCAGCGTGAGATGGAAAAGGCAAGAAGTGCAAAGGAGCTGGAAGAAGCAGTCGATGCGCTTGCGACCGGCCTTGCCAATCTTGCTGCGGGCAGGCTCGATCTTCGCATTGAAAAGCCTTTCGTGCCGTCGCTCGACCATCTGCGCGTCGATTTCAACAACTCCATAGCGGGGCTGGATGCGACGATCTCAAGCATCGGCGAAAGCGCCAATGCCATCCGCTCCGGCTCCGGCGAGCTGAAAAGCGCATCGGAAGATCTGTCGCGGCGCACGGAACGCCAGGCGGCCGCCCTAGAGGAAGCAGCCGCCGCACTTGGCGACATGACGCAGGCCGTCAACGTTTCCCTCTCCCGCTGCGACGTCGCAGTCGGAACGACGGCGGAAACCATGCAGGATGCCCATAAATCCACCGCTGTCGTCAAAGAAGCAATCGTCGCCATGGAGCGTATCGAGACGTCGTCGTCCAAGATCCGCCAGATCATCGACGTCATCGACCAGATCGCCTTCCAGACCAATCTCCTGGCGCTGAACGCCGGGGTTGAGGCCGCCCGCGCCGGTGAGGCCGGAAAGGGCTTTGCGGTCGTGGCACAGGAAGTGCGGGAACTCGCGCAGAAATCGGCGGCTGCCGCACGGGATATCACGACGCTCATCGCCACCTCTGCCGGCGATGTGGAAAGTGGCGTGGCACTGGTGCTGAAAACTGGAGAAAGCCTCGAGCAGATCCAGAAACGCATCCAGTCGGTCAACGATCAGATCGGTGAAATCGCCACAGCATCGCGCGAACAATCCGGCCGCCTCGGCGAAATCAACGCCTCCGTCAACGAACTCGATCATGTAACGCAGCAGAATGCGGCGATGGTGGAGGAAACGACGGCTGCGGCCTTCTCGCTCGCAAGCGAAGCTGATGGCCTGACCGAACAGGTGGGCCAGTTCTCCGTAGGTGCCACCCGAAACCGCGACCAGCGTTACGCGGCATAGTCCGCAGTAAAAAAGGCCGGAGGCAAAACCTCCGGCCTTTTATTTTTGCTGAACTTCATCCGGGTTCCCAGGGACCGAAGCCCCTGGGAACTCGCCGGCGGCCGGAAATCAGGACGATCCGTCGCCGGCTTCCGGGGAGGAACTCAGAAGAAGCCAACCTTGTTCGGGCTGTAGGATACGAGCAGGTTCTTGGTCTGCTGATAGTGATCGAGCATCATCTTGTGGGTCTCGCGACCAATGCCCGACTGCTTGTAACCACCAAAGGCGGCACCGGCCGGATAGACGTGGTAGCAATTGGTCCACACGCGGCCCGCTTCGATGCCACGGCCAGCGCGATAGGCGATATTGGTATCGCGGCTCCAGACGCCAGCGCCAAGACCGTAAACCGTGTCATTGGCGATTTCGAGCGCTTCTTCCACCGTCTTGAAGGTGGTGACCGAAACGACAGGACCGAAGATTTCCTCCTGGAAAACCCGCATCTTGTTGTTGCCTTCGAAGACCGTCGGCTGAATGTAATAACCGTCCTTAAGATCGCCCGTGAGCGTCTTGCGGTCACCGCCAGTCAGAACCTTTGCGCCTTCCTTCTTGCCGATATCCAGATAGCGCATGATCTTGTCGAACTGTTCCTGCGAGGCCTGCGCACCCAGCATGGTCGACGGATTGAGCGGGTCGTCCTGGCTGATGGCCTGAACGCGCTTGATCGCCTTTTCCATAAAGCGGTCGTAGATCGATTCATGCACCAGCGCACGCGACGGGCATGTGCAGACTTCGCCCTGATTAAGCGCGAAGAAGGCGAAACCTTCAAGCGCCTTGTCAAGGAAAGCGTCGTCTTCATTCATCACATCGGCAAAGAAGATGTTCGGCGACTTGCCGCCCAGTTCCAGCGTGATGTTTGTGACATTGTCGGCCGCATAACGCATGATTTCCTTGCCAACCGGGGTGGAGCCGGTGAAGGCGATCTTGGCGATGCGCTTGCTCTGCGCCAGCGGCTTGCCCGCTTCAACACCAGTGCCGTTGACGATGTTGAGCACGCCCGGCGGCAGCAGGTCTTCGATAAGCTCCATCACCACCAGAATAGAAGCAGGCGTCTGTTCCGCCGGCTTCAGTACCACGCAGTTGCCGGCGGCGAGTGCCGGCGCAAGTTTCCATGCGGCCATCAGGATCGGGAAGTTCCACGGAATAATCTGGCCGACGACGCCGAGAGGCTCATGGAAATGATAAGCGACCGTGTCATTGTCGATTTCGCCGATCGTGCCTTCCTGCGCGCGGATGCAGCCCGCGAAATAGCGGAAATGGTCGATCGTCAGCGGAATATCCGCATTGGTGGTCTCGCGTAGCGGCTTGCCGTTATCCCAGGTTTCGGCCCGTGCGATGAGATCTAGATTGTCCTCGATGCGCTGGGCAATCTTGAGCAGGATGTTGGAACGTTCGGTAACGCTCGTCTTGCCCCACTTCTCCCGCGCCTGGTGGGCGGCATCCAGTGCGAGTTCGATATCGGCCGCATCGGAGCGCGGAACCTCACAAATCTTGTGACCCGTTACCGGCGACAGATTGTCCATGTAGCGGCCGGATTTCGGCTCCACCCATTTGCCGCCAATGAAATTTCCGTATTTCAGCTTGAAGGGCGCTTCGCCAGCTTTGTGCTGAACCTGAATATTCATGATTTCATCCTCCCTGATGAAAACGATCCGCGACGGACCGCATGACAGGAAGGTGGGCCTAGATGATCGTGGCGGGTAGTGGCACCGCGCGGTTCCGCAGCGCACATTGTCTCACATCTGCGACAAACCCGCTCCGATCCCGCTGAATTGAGCGGGTATCGTCTCGGGTAGCCTCAATGCACGTCGAATTTCTTCATCTTGCGATGAAGCGTGGCGCGGCTGATGCCGAGCAGGGACGCGGCCTGCGTGACATTGCCATTGGTGCGCGACAGAACCCGGCGCAAAGCCGAACGTTCCGCCTCCTCAAGATCGGAACCGCCGTCGTGACGCTGTTCCTGCAAGACATCGGCGGCGGGCAGCCCCTGCGCAATGCGATGGTCATCGAGCTTCAGCGCAAGCCGCGCCGCGCGCGTCGCCCCAAGCACGAGATCGTCCTGATCGACGGCAAGCAATGAAAGTGCCGGACTGAAACCCGTAGGCACCACGACGATGCGCGCGCCGGGAAAGGCCCGGCGGAAGAGATTGCCCTCGATACGCTGGGCCGCATCCCGCACCGCCTGCGTGACGAAAGAAAACGTCATTTCGTTGATATCGTCGCGGCACGTGGAAATATCGAGAGCGCCCGTCACCCGGCCGGTATGGTCGCGGATCGGGGCCGTGGTGCAGCAGAGTTCCGTGTTCGATGTGAAGAAGTGCTGATCGCGATAGACCACCACCGAACGCTCGTCGGCAAGTGCCGTTCCAATACCGTTGGTTCCGACGCTCGCTTCGCTCCAGACGGCGCCGGACCAGAGACCGAGCGCCCGGAAATCACGATCGTCGCCGGCAGCACCCCGGCGCTCCAGCGCGACGCCCTGGGCGTCGGTCAAAAGCAGGCAGCAGCCGGATTTGCCGACACTGTGAAAAATGCGGTCGAGTTCATCCGTGCTTTCGGCAATCAGGCCCGCCGCACTTTCGCGTGCGCGGCGGAATTCGACGTCGGTAAGAAAGATCGGCTTGCGGTTTTCCTCCGGCGCAAGACGGTGCGTGACCATGCAACGGCGCCATGAGGCGATAATCGGAGAACTTGCGGCTGCGGAACGTTGGCGCGCTGTTTCATACACGCGGTCCGCATGGGCGATGTCTGTCGGCATTCGCTCCTCCCAAAGCTTTTCGGCAATGGTGCGCTGGAAGCGTTCACGTTTCAACTAAAAACTTTGCGACCTGCATCCGTCAGCGCAACCGCGGGCTGCGCCTGATATCATACCGCCTTGAAATAGCGTTGGCCGGTGGTGGTGACCTCCGGCTCGTCCTCCGTCGAGAGGAACGTGTCGTCGACGAGATTGGCGATGGAGGTCAAGGGACCGGGCCTGCCGAAGAAGAAGCCCTGCACCTGCAGGCAGCCTTCGCGGCGAAGGAACTCGATATGGGCCTTCGTCTCGACACCTTCCGCAAGCACCGGAATATTGAGGCTATGCGCCAGAATGAGCGTGGAGCGAACGATCGCCTCCGACTGCACATTGGTCGACAGGCCATCGATAAATGCCCGGTCGATCTTGATCTTGTCGAAGGGAAAGCTCTGCAGGGTCGACAGGGAGGAATAGCCCGTGCCGTAATCGTCCATGGCGATCTTGACGCCGAGCGCCTTGAGTTTGCGGATCGTGATCAGCGCGTGGCGGTGGTCGGCGATGATGCTGCCTTCGGTGATTTCAAGCTCAAGCCTCTCAGGCGCAAGCGCCGTCTCCCTAAGAATCTTCTCGACCTTCTCGGGGAAATCATTGTCCGCAAGCTGCTGCGGGGCGACATTGACGGCGATGGAAAGCGATTTTTTCCAGAGAGCCGCCTGCGCGCAGGCTTCGCGCAGAACCCATTCGCCCAATTCGACGATAAAGCCGGTCTGCTCCGCGATCGGAATGAATTCGACGGGCGAGATCATACCGCGTTCCGGATGTTTCCAGCGCAACAGCGCCTCGAAACCGACGATGCTGCCGCTCTTGGTATCATTCTGCTGCTGGTAATAAAGCTCGAACTCGCTGTTGGCGAGACCGCTGCGCATGGCCACGGCAAGCGCGTTGCGTTCGCGTGCGGCTTCATCCATGGACTTGTCGTAAAAGCAGATCGTGTCGGAATTCCCGCCTTTTGCCCGATACATGGCGACATCGGCCTGCGCCATCAGCGTGTCGGCGTCAATGGCGCCGGTATTGCGCACCGATATGCCCACACTCGCGCCGACCGAAAATGTCTGCCCATTCCATTCGACCGGCCTGCTGATCTGCTCGATCAGCCGCTGGGCGAATTCCGCACCATCGGCGCGGGTATAATAGGAATGGGTCATCGCCACGAATTCATCCCCGCCCATACGCGCCAGAAACTCCCCGGCTTTCAGAACGGAACTTGCGCGGTCGGCAATGGCGCGCAGCACGGCATCGCCCGCCGCATGGCCGTGAACGTCGTTGATTTCCTTGAAGCGGTTGAGATCGATGGACAAAAGCGCCGTGTGCGCGCCCATGGAGAGATGGCGCGTGCGGCGGTTGAGATGTTCGATAAATGCCGCGCGGTTCGGAATGCCCGTCAGCGGATCGTGCAACGAAAGATGACGATAGCGGGCGACCGCCTGCTGGGTGGACTGGGCGTCGATGACATAGGTGGAAAGCCCGAGCGCCAGCAGGAGAAGCGTCACGGCGATGGCGCCCCCACCCATGATGGCGGGCGGCAGCAGACTTTCCGAAATGACGATGCGCGGATCGAACTCGAACAACATCGAGGCCATGCCGGTGTAATGCATGGAGGCGATGGCCAGGATCAGGAACGCAACCGAGCTATATTGGCAAAACCGGTTGACTGGGCGCGCGATGCGATTGACCGCGAGCGCACCGAATACAGCCCCGAGCACCAGCGAAGCGATGACGTAGGTCTGGTTCCAGAAAATCATGCCCTGTATCTGATAGGCAGCCATGCCGGTATAATGCATGGCCGCAATACCGAGACCGACTGTCGCACCACCCGCTTCCACCAGGGCTGTGCGTCCGCCATAGGCGGAAATGGCAAAGCCGGTTGTCGTTGTAGCAATGGCGATAAGAAGCGAAAGCCCGGTCAGATAGGGATCGTACCCCACCTCCCCGGCAGCGACATAACCCAGCATCGCCACGAAATGGGTGGTCCATATCGCCGACCCACCATTGACACCAGCCAGAAACAGCCAGTTGACCTTTTGCCAACCCCTCGCCTGACGCGCCCTCGAGAAAAGACGCATCGTGACGAAGCTTCCCAGCATGCAGACGAGGACCGCTGCTGTGGTGTATCGGAAGTCATGATCGACGGTAAGGCACTGGAGAACTTTAAGCATTGTCATCTACGCAATTGGAATTCCAGGCAGCCTTATCACTTGCCAAGTTTGCAGCCGGTTTATATGAATGGATAAGCATATATTAAAAGTTGCAATGCACGAGTGAATTAGACAAGTCTAATAAAATCACAGCATAGCATCCGTGGAAAACGGCCGCTCTTGTCTTTGTCTTCCGTTTGTATTATAGCGCCCGCACCCGTGTAGACACCCTTGGAGGCAACGCGGGCGAGATGGCTTTTAGCCTCTCCAGTTCAGCGCCCGCGGGCATGAACTCTCCATATAACCTCGAAAGGAATTGCCATGAGCAAAGAATCGTATGAGCTCAAGGCCGAGGCGCGCGAACGAGTTGGTAAGGGGTCCTCTCGTGAACTTCGCCGCAACGGTTTGATTCCCGCTGTCATCTATGGTGACAAGCAGGCCCCCATTTCCATCGCTCTGTCGACCAACGAAGTAACCAAGCGTATCCACGCTGGCGGCTTCATGACGACTGTGGCGGTAATCGACGTCGACGGCAAGAAGATCAAGGTCCTGCCGAAGGACTACCAGCTTGATCCGGTCCGCGACTTCACCATGCACGTCGACTTCCTGCGCGTTTCGGGCAACACGCTCGTCAACGTTGAAGTTCCGGTTCACTTCGAAAACGAAGAAAAGTCGGAAATCAAGATCGGCGGCGTTCTGAACATCGTTCGCCACACGGTGGAATTCCACTGCCCGGCCAACGACATTCCGGAATTCATCACGGTTGATCTCTCCGGTCTGAAGATCGGCGACAGCGTTCACATTTCGAATGTGAAGCTGCCGAAGAACATCTCGCCTGTAATCGCCGACCGTGACTTCACGATCGCAACGATCGTTGCTCCGGCTGGCGGCGTTGCTGAAGAAGAAGAAGAAGCCGGCGAAGCTTCTGAATAATAATCTGCGGCCATAAAGCCAGATAGATTTGAGCTAAAAGGCCCGTTCCGTTTTTCGGTACGGGCCTTTTAGTTTTTATGAACTTTAAAAGCAAAAACCTCTCGCCGCGTGCAGGATGCCGGTCCCGTTTCAGCGTGAATTAACAATTCCATGAAACGATGCCCATTGCGTTATCGTGAAAACACCGGACGGGTTGAAGAAATACAGTGAGGATACAAGGCCGTTGCCGAAAACCTCAAGGATGTCTCTCCGGACGGGGCGGAAACGGGGCGCAGTTATCTGGGGTAGAGGGTACTGCAATAGAACATGGCTCATTCCGTCGAAAGTCGCTTTATCGCGATTGTTTCCGGTGCACTTCTCACAGTGGTCGCCCCGCTTTTCACCCTTTTGCTGACCCTCTCCTATCACGAGGCTATCCGTAGCCAGCGCAATCACCTTGAGATTCTGCTGTCAACCAATGCGCAGGCGCTTGCCCGCCCGCTATGGGATCTCGACGACGACACCATAAATCAGATTACCGGCACCCTCGTTTCCGACCCCGTGATCCGCATGGTCGA
>NZ_BDLN01000005.1:248798-377359 GCF_001950375.1 Rhizobium sp. TBD182
CAAGGATACCTCTGGCCAGCTGGACATCATCCAGACGGCCGGCAGCGACATCATTCAGGATGCAGCCTCCACGACCCGCGAAGTGACCTACAAAACCACAAACGGTGTCGTCACCGTCGGGCAACTGACAGTCTATTACGACGATATCGGTCTTCTGACCTCTCTCAGCCGCACCGAACTAGCGTTCATCACAATTTTCATTCTCGCCATTCTCACCACCGTTCTTGCGGCCATCGCCGGCAACCGCTTCATGGTCATCCGCCCGCTGATGCGGCTGGCGGCAGCGATAGAAGCGACACGCCGCGTCGGCTCCCGCCACCATGTCGACTGGCGCTCGAAGGACGAGATCGGCAGGCTGGCAAAAAGCTTCAACGAAATGCAGACCCAGCTTGAAAAGGAAGAGCTGGAAATCAAGCATGCCCATGAGCGGAAGACGGAAATCTACAATCGCACACCCGCCATGCTGTTCTCGCTTGACAGATACGACAGGATTGCCGCGGTCAGCGACTATTGGGTGCAGGCGACCGGTTATGATCGGGCCAGAATACTCGGCCTGAATTTCGCCGACCTCATCCACCCGGATGACCGGTCCCTTTTCCTGCAGCGCAAGGCGGCGCAACATTCGCCCGACGCCGCACATGCGGGTATCACGGTGCGTTTTCATTGCATGGATGGCAGCGTTATGGACGCCCTCATCCTTGAAAAAGCCCTTGATTCCGGCAACGCACATCAGGGCACATATCTCTGCGTCATGACTGACGTGACGGAGTTGCGCCAGTCGGAAAAGCGCAACCGCCAGCAGGCTATTTCCGACCATTTGACCGGCCTCTTCAATCGCCAGGGTTTCGAGGCCATTCTCGACGTGCAGATCCGTGACGCCGACAGGAACGGCAGCGAACTGGCATGCCTTTTCATAGACCTCGACCGGTTCAAGGCCATCAACGACAATCTCGGCCATGCGGCGGGCGATGCGGTTCTGCGGGAATTCACGCTGAAAATCGAACCACTGCTGACACCGCTGGACAGCGCATCGCGTCTGGGCGGCGACGAATTCGCCATTCTGCTTGCCGGCGACAAGGTGGAGGAGCGCGCCCAGCTGTTCTGCGAGCGGATCTGCACCATGCTGGACACGCCCTTCGAGATCGAAGGCAACAGCATCCGTCTCAGCGCCAGCATCGGCATGGCGATCTACCCGTTGCATGCCGCAAGCGCATCCGAACTTTTGCAGAATGCCGACATGGCCATGTATACCCGCAAGAGAACGGGCAAGAATGGCTCGCAGATCTTCGACAGCTCGATCATGGACCGGGCGCGCGAACATGCGGAACTGGAACGGGATATCGCGCAAGCGCTTTCGGACAATTGGTTCGAGGCTTATTTCCAGCCGATTCAAGATCTTGCAACGGGCCAGACGGCGGGTTTCGAGGCACTGTTGCGTCTCAACCATCCGGAAAAGGGATTGCTTTCTCCCGCCACGATCATCAGCCTTGCCGAAGAAAACGGCACCATCCATCGCATCGGCAATGTCATCCTCGACCAGTCAATCGCCAATCTGGCCAGACTGTCGCACCTGCCCGGCATGGAGCAATCCTATGTGGCGGTGAATTTTTCGCCGCTGCAGTTCGAACCGGGATTGCCGACCCGTATCGCCGGCGTCCTTCACCGCTACGGCATTCTTCCCAAGCGGCTGATTATCGAGATAACCGAGGCGGTCATCATGAAGGACGATCCGCAAATCCGGGCGATCCTCAATGCCATTCACCAGCTGGGTTGCCGCATCGCGCTGGACGATTTCGGCACGGGTTATTCGTCGCTAAGCTATCTCAGCCGCTTTCCGGTCGACATCGTCAAGATCGATCAGTCCTTCACGCGCTCGATCTGCGACGACACGGTGGAGATAAGGCAGCGCAGCCGCATGCTGGTCGAGGGTATCGCCGCAATCTCACACAAGATGAATTGCTCCGTCATCGCCGAAGGCGTCGAGACGGAAGAGCAGAAGGAGCTTCTGACAGTGATAGGCGCGGATTACGGACAGGGCTATTATTTTGCGCGACCGCAGCCCATCGAACGGCTGATCGCTGCATTGAATGCGGATAACGGCGCAGACCGCGCCGCGGCGCGACAGGCGTAAACGGGTGGGAGCAGCCATGGGATTGATCCGCTTTTGTCTGATCTTTCTTGCTCTTGCCGGCCCGGCCAGCGCAGCCAAGCTTTTCCTGACCACCGAGGTTTACCCGCCTTATAATCTGCAAAACGACGACGGCAGCGTGGCGGGCGTTTATATCGACCAGCTCAGGATCGTACTTGAGGATACCGGCACCGATTACGAGGTTGCCGTCATGCCCTGGGCGCGGGCAATCGCATTGGCCACAACGAAGGCCATGCATTGCGTCTTTGCCACGGCGAGAACGCCCGAACGGGAAAAGCTTTTCAAATGGGTCTCACCGATCCATAGCGACCGCAACATCCTCGTGGCGCGCCAGAATGCGGATATCAACGTCTCCAGTCTGGAAGACGCGAGGAAATACCGGGTCGGCACCCAGCGTGGCGACTACACCGAGGTCCTTCTTGGCAACCTCGGTTTCGAGCATGTGGATGTCGGCGCTGATTTCCAAATCACGCTTCACAAGCTGAACGCAGGCCGCATCGACCTGATGCCCATGTCGGAAAGCACTTTCAAAAGCCAACCCCCAGGCAAATTCAGGGAAGTGATAACGCTGGCGCGGCAACAGCTGGGTCTTGCATGCAACAAAAGCGTTCCAGACGAGGTCATTGCAAAATTGCAGGCGCGCCTGGACAGACTGATCGCCGATGGAACGCAACAGAGCATATTCGACCGCTACAAACTCGTCAGCCCTTGAGCGCCCGCTCGCCACATCCAAAAAATCCATAAAAAGATTGACAGCCGGAACATTTCGGGGTGGTGACAACAGCATCGTCAGGCAAAAAAGCGGACATGCCCCATGAAGATCATCGCAGGCCTTGGTAACCCCGGCGCCCAATATGCGGGAAACCGTCACAACATCGGCTTTATGGCCGTGGATGCGCTGCAGCGCCTGCCTTCCTTCTCGCCCTGGGCGCGGAAATTCAAGGCGGAGATTTCCGAAGGCGAAATCGGCGGTGAGAAGGTTCTGCTGATGAAGCCCCTTACCTACATGAACCTGTCGGGTGAATCCGTCGGCGAGGCCATGCGTTTCTTCAAGCTTGCACCGGCAGACATTATCGTCATCCATGATGAACTCGATTTGCTTGCAGGCCGCGCGCGCATCAAGACCGGCGGCGGCCATGGCGGCCATAATGGCCTGAAATCGATCGACGCCCATTGCGGCAAGGAATACCGCCGCCTGCGCCTCGGCATCGGCCATCCCGGCGACAAGGAGCGGGTGCATGGCCACGTTCTCGGTGATTTCGCCAAGACCGACCGGGTCTGGCTCGATCCGCTGCTGGACGCCATTGCCGACAATGCCGCGATGCTGGTGAAATCAGAGGATTCGCAGCTGATGAACAAGCTGGCGCTTGCCACTGGCAGCAAGCCGGAAACGGAAAAACCGGCCAAGGCGGCCAAGCCCGCCGCGCAATCCCACATCCATCAGGCGCGCAACAACGCCCAACCGAAAAAACTGCCGGAAACCGGGCCGATGGCGGAGATGCTGAAGCGGATGTTCGGCAAGAAGGATTGAGCGCAGATGTCTTCAGAGACCATGAGCCTTCGCAAAGCTGGCCCGGACGATCTGCCGAAACTGCTCGAACTTTACCAGGCGCTGAACCCTTCGGACCCGCAACTGACGACGCAAGAGGCAAGCACGGTTTTCGCCGCCATGCTCGGCCAACCCGGCCTCACCGTGTTCTTTGCCATGGAAGACCAGGAACCCGTTGCAACCGCCACGCTTCTCGTCATCCCGAACCTGACGCGCGCTGCCCGTCCCTATGCCTTCATCGAAAATGTGGTGACGCTTGAAACCCGTCGCGGCCGGGGATATGGCCGCGCAGTCGTGCGCCACGCCATCGAGACCGCCTTTGCCGCAAATTGCTACAAGGTGATGCTGCTGACCGGCCGGCAGCGTCCTGAGGTGCATGCCTTCTACGAAAGCTGCGGTTTCATTCAGAACAAGACGGGTTTTCAGATCCGGCGGGATTGAGCATAAAGCCGTCACTCCTCCGGCTCGGTGGTGAACATCAGCGGAAACCCGGCCTCCTTGCCAAGATCGTTCGCCTCCTTGGCCTTGGTCTCGGCAATGTCGCGCTCGCAGACAACGACGACCGCGCTTCCGAAGCGATGCGCCGTCATCATCACCCGGTGGCCGGTGTCCTCGCCCATGTGGAAGACGACCTTCAACACCAGGGTGACGAAGTCGCGCGGCGTATAGTCGTCATTCAGCAGAATGACCTTGTAGAGCTTAGGCCGCTCCAGCTTCGGTTTGACTTTCGGTTTCGGTTTGAGATCAACAGGACTGTCACTCATCATTGTCGCCCGTGATTGTCACTCAATTGTAGCCCATGGGGAAAATCCCCGTTGATGACGAAAGATCGGTTGCTCGACCGGCGCATATTGCGCCGCAACCGCAGCATCGACAACCCCGGCCCCGCACTCGCGCAAAATTCCGCGCCATTCGCGGGGCTTTGCCCGCCCAAATCGGCCCCCGGGCTTGACCTTGCCCTGCCCTTTCCGCAAAAGGCTCCTCAACGAATTCTTTCAAACGGACAGGTTTCAAGCCATGGGCTTCAAATGCGGTATCGTCGGGCTGCCGAATGTCGGCAAGTCCACCCTCTTCAACGCGCTGACGAAAACGGCGGCCGCGCAGGCCGCCAACTATCCCTTCTGCACCATCGAGCCCAACACCGGCGAAGTTGCCGTGCCGGACCCCCGCATGCAGCAGCTCGCGGCCATTGCCGGATCGAAGGAAATCATTCCGACCCGCATTTCCTTCGTGGACATTGCCGGCCTGGTGCGCGGCGCATCGAAGGGTGAAGGTCTCGGCAACAAGTTCCTCGCCAATATCCGCGAAGTCGATGCCGTCGTGCATGTGCTGCGCTGCTTCGAGGACGACGACATCACCCATGTGGAAGGCCGCATCAATCCGGTTGGCGATGCCGACACGATCGAGACGGAACTGATGCTCGCCGACCTCGAAAGCCTGGAACGCCGTGTCGAGCAGACGCGCAAGCGCGCCACCAGCAAGGACAAGGAATCCTTGGCCCAACTGCCGGTGATGGAAGCCGTAATTGCCCTGCTCAACGACGGAAAACCGGCACGTCTGCTTTTGAAGACACTGGCGGACGAGGAAATCGAAATCCTCAAGGGCCTCAATCTCCTGACGTCGCACCCGGTGCTTTATGTCTGCAACGTGTCGGAAGCCGACGCATCCACCGGCAACGAGCACACCGCGGCTGTCGCGGAGATGGCAAAGCAACAGGGCGCCGAATGCGTGATCATCTCGGCGGCGATCGAGGCCGAAGTCGCGCAGCTTCCGGCCGATGAAGCCGAAGAATTCCTCTCGGCCCTCGGGCTCACCGAAGCCGGTCTCGACCGGTTGATCCGCGCCGGCTACCACCTGCTCGACCTCATCACCTATTTCACCGTCGGCCCGAAGGAAACGCGCGCCTGGACGATCGTGCGCGGCACCAAAGCGCCCGCTGCCGCCGGCGTCATCCATACCGATTTCGAACGCGGCTTCATCCGCGCCTTTACCATCGCCTATGACGACTACATCGCCTACAAGGGCGAAGTTGGTGCCAAGGAAGCCGGCAAGGGACGCGACGAAGGCAAGGAATATGTCGTCCAGGACGGCGACGTCATCCACTTCCGCTTTAATACCTGATCTGGTCTTGAGCGCGGCGGCGGTCACATCGCGTCTTTTGACTCGCTGACCGAAGTGACACAGACCTGTGGCTTGTTTCTTCTCCCCGGCGGGGGAAGATAGCCCGGAGGATCGGATGAGGAGGCAAGGCTGGCGAATTACACGACCCTTGCCTCATTCCGCTATCGCGACCTTCTCCCCCTCTGGGAGAAGGCAGCATGCCGCACTCGCTCTCTCAACAGCATCTCCCTATGCCGCAAACGCACTCTCGATTTGACCTTTACGTAAAGGGAAAAATCATTTTAGATGCCGGTGACATCGACTAGGCAAGGGAGGAAGCCATGGCGCCGGTCGCGACATATGCCTATGAGGATTTTTCCGTCGGACGGGAATTTCCCCTGGGACCGCAATCGATTTCTGCAGCACAAATCATCGAATTCGCCAGCGAGTTCGACCCTCAGCCCATGCATCTATCCGAAGAGGCTGGCCGCCAGAGCATTCTCGGCGGGCTGGCGGCATCCGGCTGGCACACCTGCGCCCTGCTGATGCGAATGATGGCGGAGAGCTATATCAGCGATTCGACATCGCAAGGCAGCCCCGGCATCGATTATGTCGACTGGAAAAAGCCGGTTCTGGCTGGCGATACGCTTTCGGGAAAATCCATTGTTCTGGAACAGCGCACCTCCAGCTCACGCCCCGGCATCGGCCTCGTGAAGTTTCGCCACGAGCTTTATAACCAGCGCGGCATTCTGGTATCGCACGGCGAAAACACCGTGATGTTCCTGATGCGTGCGGACGGAGGCCTTGCGGCATGAGACTGTCAGAACTTTCCCCGATCGGCGAACGGGTCACCCTCGACACATTGCATTTTTCCGCCGAAGATATTGTCCGTTTCGCCCGCGATTTCGATCCGCAGCCCTTTCATCTCGATGCCGAAGCGGCGAAAAACAGCGTCTTCGGAGCGCTCTGCGCTTCCGGTTGGCACACCGGCGCTGGCTGGATGAAATGTTTCCTTTCCCATTGGGGCAAGGAAGTGAAGAGGCTGAAACAACTTGGCCTTGAGCCGCCGAAACTCGGCCCCTCACCCGGCTTTCGTGAACTCAAATGGAAAAAGCCGGTTTTCGCCGGAGACGACGTGACCTATTTCGTCACCTTGCTCGATGCCCGACCGCTGGAATCAAGAGCCGGGGTTTGGCTGAACACCACCTTCAACGAGGGCGTGAACCAGTCCGGAGAAACCGTAATGACCTTCCAGAGCGGGGTTCTGGAGTTCGAATAGCGGCTGGCCGAGATAGCCCGCGCGCGATACCCTCGGAATCGGCGTCGCGGCGGGAAGGCAAGAATGAACGATATCCTACAGGGTTATGCTGAAGCGGCAACGCCGGACCTGATTGCCAGGTTCGATGGACTGGATTGCCGGGAAATCTACGCACCGGTCATCGATCTGTTGCCGGTCACACCGGCCCGCGTCGCGGATATTGGCAGCGGCACCGGTCGCGATGCCGCCTGGTTTGCCGAATGCGGCCATGATGTTCTGGCGATAGAGCCGGTCAAGGAACTGCGTGAACCCGGAAAGAGATTGCACCTCTCGCACAAGATAACCTGGCTTGACGACTGTTTGCCCGATCTGATGAAAGCGCGCCGCCACGGCCCGTTCGATCTGGTTACGCTGTGCGGCGTCTGGCACCATATCGATGACGAGGCACGGCAGACCGCCATGGAAAGCCTCTCGGAGATGACGGCAGAGGGCGGATTGCTGATCATGTCCCTGCGTCACGGCCCTGCACCCGAAGGCCGCCGTGCTTTTTCCATTTCACCAGCGGAAACGACGGGCAATGCAGCCCGTCTGGGGTTCGCGTTGATACGACAGGTAGAAGTTGCTTCCATTCAGGCGGGTAATCGCGCCATGGGCGTCCACTGGACATGGATCGCACTACGAAAGACCGGAAAAAACACCGGCCTGTCGCAACATTCCTAGCCGGAAACCGGCCTCAATGCCCCGAAAACTCCACCAGTGTCCGCACTTCCACACCGAGGTCTTCCAGCTTCCTGCGGCCGCCGAGATCGGGCAGATCGATGACGAAGCAGGCCGAAACGATTTCCGCGCCCATCTGCCGCAAGAGTTTCACCGCACCTTCGGCGGTGCCGCCAGTCGCGATCAGGTCGTCGACCAGAATGACCTTTTCGCCCGGCTGCACGGCATCCACATGCATTTCCATTTCGTCGACACCATATTCAAGGCTGTAGGCCACGCGCACGGTGGTGTGCGGCAACTTGCCTTTCTTGCGGATAGGCACGAAACCGGCGGAAAGCTGGTGCGCCACCGCTCCACCCAGAATGAAGCCACGCGCTTCCATGCCGGCGATCTTGTCGATCTTCGTCCCCGCATAGGGCTGCACAAGCTCGTCCACGGCACGGCGGAAAGCGCGCGGATTGCCAAGCAGAGTCGTGATGTCCCTGAAGATGATGCCCGGCTTCGGATAGTCGGGAATGGAGCGGATGGCAGCGGAAAGCTCCGAAGCGATAACGGTCATGGTATTTCCAGTTAGATTGGGAAATGGATCAGAATGTTCGGGCCACCCTATCAACTTGGTGGCTGCGGACCAACTAAAAAGGACCGCCGCTCATTCCTGCCCCGACATTCCCTCGATCCGCGCCCAGACCGGGCAGACATCCGCGAAGGAATGCGACAGAGGCCGTAGCGCCTCGTCATTTCTGTCGTCAAAAGAGCCGGAAACGAGGGCGACAGTCGGTACATCGTCGATGGCGCCAAGCGTGCTGCCGCAGACTGCGCAAAACGCACGGCTGGAATAATCGGAAGACCGGAAAACCATGGGCGCACCGCGCTCTCCCGTCCAGACCACTGCATCGCTCGCAAACTCCACCCAGGCAAGGCTGGAAGCGCCGGAGTGCCGCTGGCAGATATCGCAGGAGCAGCTGTGCGGATTGCCGGGTTCACCCGTGGCCTCGAAACGGACGGAACCGCACAGGCAGCCACCGCTCCGGACTTTCGCCATTTCTCATCCTCCTTCGACACATGAAAAGGCCCCCAGGGCAAGACCATGGGGGCCAATGATTGCAGGCATTTGAAGCCGCTCAATGTTCCTTGTTGGCGTAGACCGATTTCTTGGTGAGATAGATCAGCGCCGTGAAGATGAACAGGAACACCATGACCATGAAGCCGGTGCGCTTGCGTGCTTCCAGATGCGGTTCTGCGGCCCACATCAGGAAAGCGGACACGTCCTTGGAATATTGATCCACCGTCTGCGGCGCACCGTCGTCGTAAGTCACCTGATCGGCGCTGATCGGCGGCGCCATCTTCAGCGCCACGGCACTGGCGAAATACGGGTTGAAATGCGTGCCTTCCGACACTTCAACGCCGGCAGGCGCGTCCTGGTATCCGGTCAGCAGCGCATGGATGTAGTCCGGGCCGCCTTCCTGATAACCGCCGATGATCGGAATCATGTCGATGACGAACTGCGGAAAGCCACGCTCCACGCCGCGCGCCTTGGCAAGCAGCGACATGTCCGGTGGTGCAGCTCCGCCATTGGCAGCAGCAGCCGCTTCGTGGTTCGGGAATGGCGAGGGGAAATGGTCGGAAGGCACAGCCTTGCGATTATACATTTCGCCGTCGGCGTTCGGCCCGTCCTGCACTTCATATTCCGCAGCAAAGGCCTTCACCTGCTCTTCCGAATAACCGAGATCGCCCAGCGTGCGGAAGGAAACGAGGCTCATCGAATGGCAGGCAGAGCAGACTTCCTTGTAGACCTTCAGGCCGCGCTGCAGCTGGCCCTTGTCGTATTTGCCGAAGGGTCCAGCAAAAGACCAGCTCTGCTCCTCGGGCTTGATGACCGGGAAGTGACCGCCGGCGATCGCATGCTCGGTCTTGGTGGCGAGATCGTGGCTCTCCTCCGCCGCAAAAGCGGCGGCGGAACAGCCGATGGCAGCGATAAGCGCGATGCTCGTTACAAGCTTCTTCATTGTCGTCATCCTTCCTTCGCGCTCAGACTTGGGCGGCCGCTGGCGCGGCAGTCTTCTTGGCGGCGTTCTTTTCCAGAACGGCCTCGGTAATCGAATTCGGAATACGCCGCGGCGTTTCGACCAGACCGAGGATCGGCATGATGACGAGGAAGAAACCGAAGTAGTAAAGCGTGCCGATCTGCGACATGATGACATAAAGGCCTTCCGCCGGACGCGAACCCAGCCAGCCGAGCAGGATGGCGTTGACCACGAACAGCCAGAAGAACAGCTTGTACCAGGGACGATAGACGGCGGAGCGAACCTTCGAGGTATCGAGCCAGGGCAGGAAGAACAGCACGATGATTGCGCCGAACATGACGAGAACGCCACCGAGCTTGGAATCGATCGGCCCGATATTGAAAGTGATGGCGCGCAGCATCGCGTAGAACGGCAGATAATACCATTCGGGCACGATATGCGCCGGTGTCTTCAACGGATCCGCCATGATGTAGTTATCAGGGTGGCCGAGGAAGTTCGGCATGTAGAAGACGAACCACGCGTAAGCGATGAGGAACACCGAAACGCCGAGTGCATCCTTCAACGTCGCATAGGGCGTGAAGGGTACCGTATCGGTCTTGCTCTTCACTTCCACACCGGTCGGATTGGTCTGGCCGGTCACATGCAGCGCCCAGATATGCAGGATGACGACACCCGCAATCATGAACGGCAGCAGGTAGTGGAGCGCGAAGAAGCGGTTGAGCGTCGGATTGTCCACCGCAAAGCCGCCGAGCAGGAACTGCTGAATCCACTCACCTATGCCCGGGAACGCCGAGAAGAAGCCGGTGATGACCGTGGCGCCCCAGAAGGACATCTGGCCCCAGGGAAGCACGTAGCCCATGAAACCTGTCGCCATCATCAGGAGGTAGATCACGCAGCCGAGAATCCAGAGGATTTCGCGTGGCGCCTTATAGGAGCCGTAATAAAGTCCACGGGCGATGTGCAGGTAAACCGCGATGAAGAAGAACGACGCACCGTTGGCGTGCATGTAGCGCAACAGCCAGCCGTGGTTGACGTCGCGCATGATCTTTTCGACGGAATTGAAGGCAACCGTCGTTTCAGCGGCGTAATGCATGGCAAGCACGACGCCGGTGAGGATCTGCACGATCAGCATGACAGCCAGCATCGCGCCGAATGTGTAGGCGTAGTTCAGATTACGCGGGACAGGATAGGCAACGAAGCTGTCATAGATCATGCGCGGCAAGGGAAGCCGCGAATCGATCCACCTCTCGATGCCGGTGGACGGCTGATAACTGGAATGACCACTCATAAATATCTGTCCCCTTATCCGATCTTGATCACGGTATCGGATGTGAATGCAAATGTCGGGATGGCGAGGTTCTGCGGCGCCGGACCCTTACGTATGCGACCCGCCGTATCGTAATGCGAGCCATGGCAGGGACAGAACCAACCGCCGAAATCGCCGGCCTGGCCGAGCGGAACGCAACCGAGATGGGTGCAGGAACCGATCATGACGATCCAGTTTTCCTTGCCCTGACCGGCGGAACGGTCAATGTCCGTCGCCTGCGCGTCGGGGGCAATGTTGGCGTTGCGCGCCACCGGATCCTTGAGATCGGCAAGAGCGACCGCATTGGCTTCGCCGATTTCCTTTTCCGTGCGGTTACGGATGAAAATCGGCTTGCCGCGCCACTTCACGGTCAGCGACATGCCCGGCTCGACCGCCGCGACATTCACCTCGATGGAGGCAAGCGCCAGCGTCGATGCGTCTGGACGCATCTGGTCGATAAAGGGCCATGCCACTGCGGCGGCACCAACGGCGCCCGTCATTCCGGTTACTAGATAAAGAAAATCGCGACGGGTCGGTTCACCCGAGGCGTCGTGATTGGTTACGTGCTCGCTCACCGCTACACCATCCTCTGCGCTGTTTTTGCCGTAAATCGCATGAGTCCTCCCGCTATGATTTGATCCAAGACAATCTCCGTCCCACCGTCTCGGTCATCCTCGCGGCGTTTGAGAAACCGCGTCATTCTGTTTGATCGCAAAATATTGACTGACTTGGCAAGAGCAAAGCACACAAAGCTGCCGTAATTCTGCCAGAAGGGGCGGATTTGTTTCTCATTTTTTCCTAAGCCCCGGCAAGCGGGCAACATTGTGCCCACCCTTGCGGCATGTTACGAGACATCAAGGGAGAGCTTGGAAAGCAGGGATTCGGATGACGGCGAAGCTCTCGTGCATGGTCTCCACGGTCGTGGCTGCCGTACTTTTCATCGCCAGCCTGCGTTATGTGACGGATTTCTGGCTTTTAGCCTTCGTCACAAGTTTCCAGCTTCACATCGCCTTCGTCTGTATCCTGCTGTCATGCTTGGTATTTTGGCTGACGCGTGACGCGATTTCCGCTTTCCTCATCATCTGGTCGCTTGCACTCGCCATCCACGCCGTCGCCATGCTCATGGAATTCTCGACAAGCGCCAATGCGGCACCTGGCGCCAGACCCTTCCGGCTATTGTCCTTCAACGTATTGATGGATAACGCCGCCAATGCGGATGCGATTGCCGAAAGGATTCTCGAATCAGACGCGGATGCTGTCTATCTGTTCGAGGCGGCTGCGCTGGAATCGGTTCTGCCGCGTCTGCAGCAAACCTACCCCCACAGGCTCGGTTGTTATGCCGGAACACCGACCTGTGATCTTTTGATCCTGTCGAAGCGGCCGCTGCTGGAGGGCCGTTTCCATAGCCTCAGCGATCTACGCCGCGACCGTTTCGCCATCGCCAGCATCGAGTTCGACGGCACGAAGCTGACGCTCGCCGCAGGTCACATCACCAAACCCTATTTCGACGACTATCACCGGGACGAGCTGGACGAAGTCAGCGAAATTCTCTTTCGTGTCACCGGCCCGCTCATTCTGGCCGGAGATTTCAATTCGGCCAGCATCGCTCCCGACATGCGCGACTTCCTCGCCGCCAACGACCTGAAGAAAGCGCCATGGGAACCCGCCACATGGCCGACGAAGGCAGGTCGCTTCGGTATCGCCATCGACCATATCTTCGCCCGCGAACCGGCCACGCTCTTGAAAACCACCCGTCTGCCCGACAGCCTCGGTTCCAATCATTTCGGCCTGATGGCGGATTTCATGATCGGGAAATAGCTGCCGAAAGACCCTATTGGGCCGCCTCTTCCACAGCAAGGAAGCCGCCCGACTGTCGCGCCCAGAGTTCCGAATAAAGTTTGCCCTGCGAGACGAGATCTGAATGGCTGCCCTGCTCGACGATACGGCCCTGATCCATGACGATCAGCCGGTCAAGAGCAGCAATCGTTGAAAGACGGTGGGCGATGGCCAGCACTGTCTTGCCCTGCATCAACTCATCCAGATTGCTCTGGATCGCCGCTTCTACTTCCGAATCAAGCGCAGACGTCGCCTCGTCGAGGACGAGGATCGGCGCATCCTTCAGCATCACGCGGGCAATGGCGATGCGCTGGCGCTGGCCGCCCGACAATTTCACGCCGCGTTCGCCGACATGCGCTTCGAAACCCGTGCGGCCGCGCTGGTCTTCCAGCCGTGCAATGAACTCATCCGCCTTGGCCCGGCGCGTCGCCTCCAGCAATTGCGCTTCGGTGGCATCCGTGCGCCCGAACATGATGTTGTCTCTGATAGAACGGTGCAGCAGCGACGTATCCTGCGTGACCATGCCGATATGGGTGCGCAGTGATTCCTGGGTGACCTTGGCGATATCCTGCCCATCAATGAGGATGCGGCCTTTCTCGACATCGTAAAACCGCAACAGCAGATTGACGAGCGTGGATTTGCCCGCGCCGGAGCGTCCGACGATGCCGACCTTCTCCCCCGCCTTGATATCGAGATTAAGATTGTCGATGACCCCGTTCGCCCGCCCATAATGGAAGCTGACGTTTTCGAAGCGGATACTTGGACTTTTCACGTCCAGCACTGTCGCATCCGGCGCGTCCACGAGGCCGATCGGCTGCGAAATCAGCTCCGCCGCATTCTGCACCGTGCCGAAATTGCGCATGATGCCGTTGAACTGCGTCATCAATCGCCCGAGCAGGAAGTTGAGGCGCAGAACCAGTGCCAGCGTGAAGGCGACAGCGCCGGAACTGATCTTGCCGGACAGCCAAAGGTCGATACACAGCGCTGCCATCGACGTGATCATCACACCCGACAGCAGCGCCATTGAGGCGCGCACACCGGTGATGAACCGCGTGAACGTCATCGTGGCGTTCTGGAAGATATCGAAGCCCTGCCGCATGTAGCGGTCATTGGCATCGTCGCGCCCGAACAGCCTGAGCGTCTGGATATTGCTGTATGCATCCACCATCCGGCCGGAAAGCATGGAGGCTGCCTCCGCCGTTTCTTTCGAATGGGAGCGGATGCGCGGCACGAAATAACGCGCCAGCAGCGAGAAAATCAGCACCCAGACGAGGACGACGACGGCAAGCCGCCAGTCCAGCCCGCCGATCAGCAGCAGCATCGAGACGGAGTAGATGCCGACGAACCAGACGCTTTCCATCAGCGACGTGACAAGATCGCCTGCCGCCTGCCCGCCCGACCAGACCTTGGTGACGATGCGGCCGGAAAAATCATTCTGGAAAAAGGTCAGCGATTGCCGCGCCACATGCATATAGGATTGCCAGCGCACCAGATTGTAAAAGCCGGGCGTGATGATCTGTTGGTCCACCAGCGCGGTCACCATGGTGACGATAAAACGCACGATGCCGATCAACACCAGCATGCCGACGAGTTCGCCGCCATGGGCTGCCAGCAGTCCAGCCCAGCCCTCTTCCGGCTTGACGGTCGAGAGAATGTCGACCAGCCGCCCGACGAACCAGAAAAGCGCAGCCTCAATGGCAGCCGTCAACCCGCCCAGCACCAGCATGGCAAGAAACGGCGCCTTGGCCTGCGAGATATAGAACCAGATGAAACCGGACGTCTTTTCCGGCGGCCGCAAATCGTCCTTGCGGGCGAAGGGCTTTATCCAGTTCTCGAAAAACTCGAAGATGCGGGTAATGACCATGATCCGGATATAGGCGGATTCCCGGAGCGGGAACAGCCGCAGAGCGTTAGGGAAGAGATTATATTTCGGTAACGTTCGGGAAATGAAAAAGGGCGAAGAATGTTCCACCGGGCTCTGGATAGATCCACCTGGATTTTGCGCACTCGCAGCATCCTCACTCCGTCACCAAGGACTAGATCCGGGGTCAAGCGCGATTCCAGTCTTTGATCGCGGGAGACTCCATTCACGGCGCAGACGCGCCGTGAATGGAAACCGGCTCAAGGCCGGCATGACGGAGGAGAGGTTTAACTCGCCTACATAGATAAACGCGAACCGCAAACGAAAGGGCGGGAAACCATGCTTCCCGCCCTTCGAGCTCTCCTTACTCGGCAGCCACTTCCGCCTCGTGGTCGGCGATGAAGCCGCCGGACTGGCGCCGCCATAGATCGGCATAGATACCGCCCATCGCCGCCAGTTCCGCATGGCTGCCCGATTCCACGATCTGGCCCTTGTCGAGGATGATGAGCCGGTCCATTTCGGTCAGCGTCGACAGACGGTGGGCGATCGCGATAACCGTCTTGCCTTCCATCAGCGAGAACAGGTTTTCCTGAATCGCCGCCTCGACTTCCGAGTCGAGCGCCGAGGTCGCTTCATCAAGCACCAGGATCGGCGCGTTCTTGAGGAACACGCGAGCAATGGCGATACGCTGACGCTGGCCACCGGACAGCTTTACACCGCGTTCGCCCACCTGGGCATCAAGGCCCTGGCGGCCATGCATATCGACAAGCGTTTCCACAAAGTCCCAGGCATTCGCCCGCTTTGCCGCCGCGATCACCTGCTCGTCGGTGGCCTCGGGATGGCCATAGGCGATGTTGTCGCGGATCGAACGGTGCAGCAGCGAAGTATCCTGCGTCACCACACCAATCAACTCGCGCAGGCTGTCCTGCGACACCTTGGAGATGTCCTGCCCGTCGATGGTGATCTTGCCCGCTTCCAGATCGTAGAAACGCAGAAGCAGGTTCATCAGCGTCGTCTTGCCCGCACCGGAACGCCCGACCAAACCGACCTTCTCGCCCGACTTGATATCCAGCGTCAGCCCGTCGATCACGCCCTTGTTCTTGCCGTAGTGGAAGCGGACGTTATCATAACGGATCGCGCCCTGCGGTGCCGCAAGCTGCGGCGCCTTCGGAGCATCGACGATATCGTGCGGCTTCGTCATCATCGACATGCCGTCATAGACGGTGCCGATGTTTTCAAACAGCGAGGTGACTTCCCACATGATCCATTGCGACATGCCGTTGACGCGCATGGCAAGGCTTATGGCAATGGCAACCGAGCCGGCCGTGACCGAACCCTGCATCCAGAAATAAAGACCGAGCGAGGCCGTGGAAAACAGCACGACCGCATTGTTGAGGTCGATCAGGATGTTGAAGCCGGAAATCTTGCGCATCTGGCGGTGAACGGTTCCGAGAAACACGTTCATGCCCTCACGCGCATATCTTTCCTCGCGGCCCGCATGCGAAAACAGCTTGATCGTCGAGATGTTTGTATAGCTGTCGACAATACGCCCCGTCATCATCGAGCGCGCATCTGCCTGCTCCTGCGCGAGCCGGCCGAGTTTCGGCACAAAATAGGTGAGGATACCCATATAGATGCCGAGCCACACCAGCAGCGGAATGACCAGCCGCCAGTCTGCGGCCGCAACCATGAACAGCATCGAGACGACGAAGCTGATAGCGTAGACGAACACGTCGATCACCTTCAGCGCCACTTCGCGGATCGCCAGTGCCGTCTGCATCACCTTGGTCGAAACCCGGCCTGCAAATTCGTTGGCGAAAAAGTTCATGGAGTGGCGCAGCAGGAAACGATGCATCTTCCAGCGCGCGATCATGCCGAAATTGCCGGCAAGCGTCTGGTGCATCGTCATGGTGTGGATCGCGCCCATCAGTGGCAGCAGGAAGAGCACCAGCCCAGCCATGACCATCAGATGCCAGCCCTCATCGGCAAAAAACGTCTCGCGATTGGCCGTGGAAAGCCAGTCAACGATGCTGCCGAGGAATTTGTAGAGCATGGCCTCCGCAACGGCGATGCCCATGGACATCAGGCCGAGCAGCAGGAGCCACGGCCATGCGGGCTGCACATAATGCCACACGAACGGCAAAAGCTTCTTCGGCGGCACAGACGGCGCCGAAGAGGGAAAAGGATCAAGGCGTTTTTCAAACCAGCCAAACATAGGCCAAGCTCCGGCAAGCAATCGCCCCATCGTGAAACGTGAGCAAACGCAAATATGGCTCACGACGGAACAGAAAAGTATTGGATATGGCCGCAACAGCCACATGACGAATCAGACTATGGGAAACGCGGTCGAACCGCGGGGGTAACACCTAGGCCAGCAGCAGCACTACTGGGGCCGGGAGGCGAATACGAATGTCATTTTGCATCAGAACCTCCCTAGCTGGTGTTGAAGATGTCGCCTTGTAGCGCAAAAATTAATCGTTGACCAGCCGCAAAGATGCCGAACGCGTCAGAAAAGCTCTCGATTGCGACCAATTCTGCCGAACGGGCGGAGATGACCCGCGAAGGTCTCCGCCCGTCGTGATGCCTGGATGCACAGCTTACTCGGTGGCGTCCTGCGCCTGCCCGAGCGCCTTGATCTGCGCCAGAGTATCGGCCAGCGTGGCCGAGGTGTCGGAATAAAGATCATCGTCCTGCACCTGCGGATTGCCCACATGCAGATCGGTCAAATGGACGAAATTCGCCCGTTCGGACATGATATCTTCCTGTTTTTGCTGCGCGGAATCCGGATCGAAACAACGGCGATCCGACGCAACCGGATGTGCCGGATCGGCCTGACGACACGTTGGTTAATGGTTAGCCCGACTGTGTGTCACGCGAATGAATACGGCACGCTTCGAAACGGTCTTCTCGGGCTGCATCTGTCACAAGCCCGCCGCCCGTGATAAGCGGTCCGGCATTCCAAACGCGGTGAGAAGACCATGAGCGATATCAGACCCGAAATCAGGATTGCCCTCTACCAGCCGGATATTCCTGGCAATACCGGCACGATCCTGCGGCTGGCGGCCTGTCTCGGCCTCGGCGTCGATATCATCGAGCCGGCCGGTTTCGATATTTCCGACCGCAACCTTAAAAGGGCAGGCATGGATTATATCGCAGCGGCGGCGCTGACGCGCCACGTCAGCTGGGACCGGTTTGAGGAGTGGCGCGCAACCACCGGACGCCGCCTCGTTCTCGCCTCCACCAAGGCCGCCCTACCCTATACGAAAATCGCCTATCACCAAGACGATATCCTGCTTTTCGGCCGTGAAAGTGCTGGTGTGCCGGACCACGTTCATGAAAAGGCGCAGGAGCGAATCATCATCCCGATGGTCGAGGGGCAGCGCTCCATCAACGTCGCAATGTCCGCCGCGATGATCACCGGCGAGGCTTTGCGCCAGACCGCATGGTCGTAAGCGCCTTTTTTAGCGCCATTTTTTCGTGCAAATACAAAAATTGACCGTTTTTGCTTCAAAACTGTCGCAACCCGGCCTGTACCGAAGGCGTTCAGGCTCCTATACTTATTAGCCGGACAACAAAAATCGCCCTCGCCGCAGCCATCCGCCGGCGGGTGTGAGGAGACGTCGCATGCAATCCACCATTGTCATCGTCAACCTTCTCGGCGCAGTCGCGCTGCTGCTCTTTGGTCTTGCCCAGGTCAAGGATGGGGTTACCCGAGCCTTCGGCATGAAATTGCGAAGTGTATTGGCGACGGGCACCCAGAGCGGCCCGCGTTCCTTCTTTTCCGGCTTTTTCGCCACTGTCGCGCTGCAAAGCTCGACGGCAACCGCGCTTACCGTCGCCTCCTTCGCAGAACGCGATCTCATCAAGCCGCGCATGGCGCAGGTCGTGCTGCTCGGCGCCAATGTCGGCACCGCCGTCACCGCCTGGATTGTCGCGGCCGGTGTGGAGTGGCTGTCGCCACTGCTGATCCTCTCCGGTATCGTGCTCAAAAAGGGTAGCTCAAACGCCCGACAAGGTGGCGGAACCGCGGTCATCGGCATCGGCCTGATGCTTCTGTCATTGCATCTGTTGAGCGGCGCGACCGAACCGATGCGTGCCTCGCCAGCCCTTGGCGTCTTCATCGGTCTGCTTGATGGCGCGTGGCCCGTCGCGTTGATCTTCTCCGCCGTGCTGGCCTTCGTCTCCTCCTCCAGCCTCGCTGTCGTGGTGCTTATCCTGTCGCTTGCTGCTACCGGCACGCTGTCCGCCGGTCTCATCATCGTTCTCATTCTCGGCGCTAATCTCGGCGGCGCCATTCCGCCGGTCATCGCCACGCTCTCCGGCCCGGCCTCGGCGCGGCGCATCACCATCGGCAACCTTGTGGTGCGCACCATCGGCTGCCTCATCGCCATGCCACTCGCATCCTATGGCGCAACGCTTTTGCAGCAATTGCCGCTTTCGCCCGCCAAATTGCCTGTTGATGCGCATCTCATCTTCAATGTCATTCTGGCAGCGGTTGCCTGGCCGTTCTCAGCCCTCATATCCGACCTGATGGCAAAGCTGGTGCCGGGCGATTCGAAAGCCGAAGATGGCCCGAATTTCCTCGATCAGCAGGCGCTGGATACGCCTGTTGTGGCGCTCGCCAATGCCACACGTGAGGTCTTGAGCGTCGGCGATGCTATCGAGCGCATGCTGATCCGCGCCGAAAACGCCTTCAAGCATAATGATCTGGCACCCCTTCAGGAAGTGTCCCTGCTCGAAAAGAAGGTCGATCGCCGTCAGCAGGAGGTGAAGGTCTATCTTTCCCAACTGGGGCGCAAAGGGCTTGCAGACGACGAAGCGCGCCGTTCGATCGCCATCATCGATTACGCGATCAATCTCGAACATATCGGCGACATCATCGAAAAAGGCATTTGCGAGCAGATCCGCAAGAAGGTGCTGAACAGCTTCAAATTTTCCGACGACGGTTATGAGGAGCTGAAGACGCTGTTCGACATGACAATCGAAAATCTGCGGGCTGCCCAGAGCATCCTGGTGACCGGCGATTTCGAACTCGCCCGCCGGCTGATGGAAAGCAAGGTGGATATACGCCGCCTCGAAAAACAGTCGTCCAACCGCCATCTGGAGCGGCTGCGCGATGGGCTGACGGAAAGCATGCAGACGAGTTCACTGCATCTCGACATGCTGCGCGACCTGAAGCGCATAAACGCCCATATCGTGTCTGTGGCGCATCCCATTCTGGATGAAAGCGGCGTTTTGATCGAAAGCCGCCTGCGTTACGCCGAACCGCGTGCTTAAAGCTTAGTCTGCCGAAGGAAGCCGCCGCATCGTGAATTCGATGCGGTCGCCTTCCAGCTGTCGCCAGCTTTCCACTTCGGTCCAATAGGCGGCCTTCGGAAAACTGTCGAACCACTCGCGCGCCTTGGCACGGGCTTCTTCACGGTCGAGACAAAAGGTCTGCCGCACGAACATACCGTTGCGCATCGGATCGCCGCCGTCACTTTCACGCGCCTTGCGGTGATTGGCGATCCTGCGCTTCAGCCCGTCCAGGGGCGGCGGTCCGGCAAATTTCGTCATGATATTCACCTCTGGCACCTACATCGCTAAAGATAGTGCCCGCATGTGAACTTGGCGAGTCGAATTTGTGCGCAAGGCCAGCACCTGCTAGATGCGACAGGGAATCGACTTCACCAAAGGAGAACATGCATGGAACGGCCATCTTTGCCGAAGGGCTTGCCCGAGGACATAGAAGACAAGAAGGCCGCCGCCCAGGCCTGGTTCCAGCATCTGCGCGACACCATCGTTACCTCCTTCGAAACCCTTGAAGACGAGCTGAGCGGCCCGCTCGCCGATCAGGAACCGGGACGCTTCGTGCAGAAGGACTGGCTGCGCGACAATGGCGCGGGCGGCGGCGGCAAGATGTCGATGATGGAGGGCCGCGTCTTCGAAAAGGTCGGCGTCCACACCTCCACCGTCTATGGTGAGTTCTCGCCGGAATTCCGCCAGCAGATACCGGGCGCGGAAGAAGACCCCAGCTTCTGGGCCTCGGGCATTTCGCTGATCGCCCATCCGGTCAATCCCAATGTGCCGGCTGTTCATATGAATACCCGCATGGTCGTCACCACCAGCCACTGGTTCGGCGGCGGCGCGGACCTGACGCCCGTGCTTGGACGCCGGCGGACGGAACAGGACCCGGACACCCAGCTTTTCCACCGCGGCTTCGAGATCACCTGTAACCGCCATCCCGTGGCCGACTATCCGCGCTACAAGTCGTGGTGCGACGAGTACTTCTTCCTCAAGCACCGCAACGAGCCGCGCGGCACCGGCGGCATCTTTTTCGACTGGCTGCACCCGGAAGAGGAAAAGGGCGGCTGGGGCGCCAATTTCGCCTTCGTGCAGGATGTTGGCCGCGCCTTCAACCTGGTCTACCCAAAAATCGTGCGATCCAATTTCAACCAGCCCTGGACGGAAGAGGACCGCGACGAGCAGCTCATTCGCCGTGGCCGCTATGTGGAATTCAACCTGCTTTACGACCGCGGCACGATCTTCGGCCTCAAGACCGGCGGCAATGTCGAATCGATTCTGTCTTCCCTGCCGCCCGTGGTCCGCTGGCCCTGAAATACTCACGTAAATTTGACGCCCGTCAGGAATTTGGGCGCAAATCGCGCAAATTAGGACTTATGGAAAAATAAAGGCAATGATAATCTCCTGCGTGCAGACGTACTGGAGGAGCTATCGTCATGATTACTTCGAACAGCATGCCTATATCTGCTTCCGCTGAGGGAGCCTCGCATTCCATCGATACCCCTGATTTGATCGACCGCATGGCAGCGGAAATGCGTGCCACCGGCGATCGCGAACTGCCGCATTCCTTTTATGTCGAACAGGTAAAACGCACGCTTGCCGGAAAAGCGGTGACGCGGGCCGACAATGACGAAATGCCTCGTACAAAAATCCCGGCAGCCGGCACATCCTCTGTTTTCCAGTGCTGGGCGATGCCCGAATAGGGCCTGAACAGGGTCAGCGGACGCCGCTCTGGAACATTAGCGGCGACCGTTCGTTTCTTGTCAGAGGGACAGCAGGCATTTGCAGGCTGTCCCTCTGTCTAAAACAGGGAGGCAAGACCATGAGACTGTTTGAATGTGGAACGCTCGTGCCCGGCTGTGCCTGGCACACCCGCGCGGACGACGACGCGGAAGTCGTGCGCCGCACCGTGGAACATATGCGATCGGCCCACGGCGAAACCATCATCCGCGAAAACATGATCGAAAACATCAAATCCCGCATCCGCGACGAGGCAAATGCGGCCTGAGCCGCAACGCCTTCGGCACTGCGATCTCAATTCTCCAGCATATCCTTCAGCCGGGCGGTCAGCGCTGCCCGGTCTAGCGAGAAATTGACTTCGATCCACTTTTCTTCGAGGCTTTTCAGCACCTCGCCTACCTTCGGACCGGACTCCACGCCCGCGGCCATCACATCAGCGCCGCTCAGCGGAAAGCCGGGTTTGTGGAACTTGTTCGCTCTCGTCAGCAGCATCGAAAGTCGCGCGACTTTCTGCATCGCCGCCTCACCGCCCGAAAGGTCGGCGCGGGCCGAGGCAAGCGCCAGTTTCAGCCGCGTCTTCACTCCGTCAACGCCCTGCCGGTAAAGCAGTCGGTCGAGCGCCGTCTCCTTCATCTCCGGATCGATCACCGGCGCGGAAGCCCAGTGGGCGAGATATGCAGCTTCAGCCTTCGACAGCCGCAGCCGCGCAGCAAGCGCCGTTAGCCTCTCCCTGTCGGACGGCACTATCGCAGCAAGCCGCAGCATCGGGTCAACTGTCCAGCCAAGCGCCTGTTCGGTTGCCACCAGCCCGTGAATGGCGTCGATACCCCATTTTTCCGTTTCGGGAAGAATTTCCGCCAACACGCCGGATTGCCGCATCCACAGCAAGGCGCGGGAGGGATCGCGCGCGGAAAGCAGCTTTTTCAGCTCGCTCCACACCCGCTCGGCCGAGAGCGTCCCAAGCTTGTCCTTGGCCCGCGCACTGGCGCGCAAGCCATCGGCATCAGGACGACCGGAACCATAATGGGCAAAAAAGCGGAAGAACCGAAGAATCCGCAGATAATCTTCCGAAATCCGCATTGCCGCATCGCCGATGAAACGCACCGTGCCGGTTTCAATGTCGGGAAGGCCATCGATGAGGTCGATGATCTCGCCCTTCTCGTCGGCGTAAAGTGCGTTGATGGTGAGATCGCGCCGCTCGGCATCGATCTGCCAGTCTGTGCCAAAAGCGACCTGCGCATGGCGGCCATTGGTCTCGACATCGCGGCGCAGCGTCGTCACCTCGAAACCTTCGCCGTCGATCACCAGCGTCACCGTACCGTGTTCTATGCCGGTCGGTACCGCCTTGATGCCCGCCGCCTTGGCGCGCTCAACCACCACATCGGGGGTAAGCGTCGTCGCCATATCGACATCGACGACCGGTTGTTCCATCAGCGCATTGCGCACGGCGCCGCCGACGATCCGCACCTCGCCGCCATCGGCGTTCAACAGCGCGAAGATGCGCTTCAGCGCCGGCTTTTCAAACCAATCCCGCCCGGCAAGGCTGCTCATGAATAAAACCTCTCGTAAATCGTTCGCACGATGCCCGCCGTAATGCCCCAAATGTAGCGCTCGCCATAGGGCATTTCGTAGAAAAACCGCTCCTTCCCCTGAAAGATGCGGCTGCCGCGCCCGTGATTGGCTGGGTCCATCAGGAAAGACAGCGGCACCTCGAAAACCTCATCCACTTCCGTGGGATTGAGCGTCAGGTCAAAGCCGGGACGAACGACCGACAGCACCGGCTTGATGCGAAAACCGGTACCGGAAATATAATCCGGCAGACGCCCGACTGTTTCCACGAAAGATCGCGAGAGGCCGATCTCCTCTTCCGTCTCGCGCAGGGCCGCCTCTTCCGGTGTGCGGTCCCCGGCATCGATGCCACCGCCCGGAAAGGAAATCTGGCCGGAATGTTTGCGCAGGGTTGCGGTGCGCTGGGTGAAGATCACCCGCGCTTCGTTGCCGTCGTCGATGACAGGCACCAGCACGGCGGCGTCCTTTAGCCTTATGCCGTTTCCCGAAAGCACCACGCCCGGATTGAGCAGATGATCGCCATTCTCGCGTTCCGCCACGCCCTCGCCTTCCTCCAGCACCCGGCGGCGGAAATCGGCGGCGGTAAAAGTTTCAAGGCGGGTTGTCGTCATCGTCATTGTGAAAGCCGTTCCAGTTCATTGGCGGGCATCACGGGAAAGACAACCCCGCCCGAGCGCACGGCAAACATCTCGACGCCGTCCACGTCGATCACCTCGCCGAGCGCCACGAGATCATACATCACCGCCCGCGAGACGAGCGCCTCCAGCCTGCCGCGCACCAGAATGTAGGGTTTCAATTCGCGGTTTTCTCCGAAAATCGTAAAGCGTAGCGGATGCTCCGGCCCGGCCTCCACCACATCGCCGACATTGGTGCGGAAGGTCAGCAGCGGCCCGCCATCCTTCTCGCCCGCCGTCACCTTCATCTCGACGGCCACGAAAGGTGCATCCACTACGCGGATGCCGACTTTTTCCACAGGAGTTACAAGATAGGTCTTGCCGTCGTCATCCTTGCGCAGGACCGTGGAAAACAGCCGCACTAGCGGTGCCCGGCCAATGGGCGTACCCATATAGAACCAGGTGCCGTCTGCGCGGATTTCCATGTCGAGATCGCCGCAAAAGGGGGGATTCCAGCGCTCCACCGGGGCAGGTCCACGTTTGGCGTCGCCGGTCTGCTCGGCGGCGCGGGAAATCATCGCCGCCAGCCCTGCTGCATCGCTTGCCGAATTTATCGTCTCCGCTGCCATATTCGAGTCTCGCTTTGCCGATAAGGAAATACTAAGTCACGACATAGTCATTCGAATGGCGCTTGTCAGCGGCCAAGAGAGCAATAAGCTAGTTGCAGCGCGAAATCCGCTCCGGCCAATGGCCATCAAGATCGGGGCAGGAATGGGTCGGCGGCAAAGGTATGAGGAGAGCGACATGGGCGTGATGAATACCGGCGAAACCCTCGACGAAAAAGCCATCGTCGCCTCGGCCGAAAAGGCGCTTTCGGATATTGCCGCGATCCGCGCGGAGGTATCCAAGGTCATCTTCGGCCAGGAAAAAGTGGTGCAGAACACGCTTCTCGCAATACTCTCGGGCGGCCACGCGTTGCTCGTCGGCGTTCCCGGGCTTGCCAAGACCAAGCTCGTCACCACGCTCGGAACGGTTCTCGGGCTTGATGCCAACCGCATCCAGTTCACACCGGACCTCATGCCGTCGGATATTCTCGGCTCCGAAGTCATGGATCAGGATGAAAACGGGCGGCGCTCCTTCCGCTTCATAAAAGGTCCGGTGTTTGCGCAATTGCTGATGGCGGATGAAATCAACCGCGCCAGCCCGCGCACGCAGTCCGCGCTGCTGCAGGCCATGCAGGAATATCACATCACCATGGCCGGCCAGCGTTACGATCTGCCGAAACCCTTCCACGTTCTCGCAACCCAGAACCCGCTGGAACAGGAAGGCACCTATCCACTGCCTGAAGCGCAGCTCGACCGCTTCCTGCTGCAGGTGGATGTCGGCTATCCCGAGCTTGCCGCCGAACGCCAGATATTGCTCGACACGACAGGCACCGCATCGGGCGAGGCACGCAAGGTTATCGACGCTGAACGCATGATGGAAATCCAGGCGCTCATCCGCCAGATGCCGGTCAGCGACAAGGTGGTGGACGCGATCCTTTCGCTTGTCCGCTCTGCCCGCCCCGGCCACGGCAACAAATTGACCGACAAACACGTTGTCTGGGGCCCAGGTCCCCGCGCCGGCCAGTCCCTGATGCTGACGGCACGCGCCCGTGCGCTTTACGAAGGCAGGCTCGCGCCGTCGCTGGACGATGTCTATGCGCTGGCCGAACCGGTGCTGGAGCACCGCATGGCGCTGACATTCGCTGCCCGCGCCGAAGGCATGTCGGTGCGCGATGTCATCGCAGCCCTTGTGGAGCAGGCGAAGAACTAAGGCATCGGACCGAAAAGTGTGACGCTGTTTTCGGAAAATCCGATGCTCGACAAAAAACTCGGAGCGGCCCGCCGCTCTGACATCTGCCTAAGCTTTCTCGAAAGGAGTGCCTGTGGCATCCATCGGCCAGATCGTAGATAAGACACCGGGTAGCGAAGTCCTGGCGCGCGCGCGCCAGCGTGCCGCACTGGTGCCGGACTGCATGGTCGAAGCCAAGCGCATCGCCAACACCGTCACCGCCGGCTGGCACGGCCGCCGCAAGCGCGGCATCGGCGAGAATTTCTGGCAGTTCCGCCCCTATTCCGAAGGCGAGAGCCTGTCGCGTATCGACTGGCGACGCTCGGCCCGCGACGACCACACCTATGTGCGCGATCGGGAATGGGAAGCTGCCCACACCATCTGGCTGTGGGCCGACATGTCGCCGTCGATGATGTTCAAATCCACACTCGGCTCTGTTTCCAAGGAAAGCCGCGCTTTGGTGCTGATGCTGGCGCTGGCGGAAATCCTTGCGCGCTCGGGCGAGCGCATAGGTTGTCCCGGTATCATGGAGCCCATCTCGGCCAGAAACGCCGCCGAACGTCTGGCTGCCGCCATCATGCACGCGCCGCTCACCACAGGCATGCCGGAAACGGGCATGATCCGCGGTGCAAGCGACATCGTCCTCATAGGCGATTTTCTCGACGATGCGAAAAACGTCATGGAGCGGATTTCGCCACTCGCGCGGCGCGGCTTGCGCGGCCATGTGGTGGAAATCGCCGATCCGGCCGAAGAAACCTTCCCCTATTCGGGCCGCACCGAATTTACCGACCCGGAAACCGGTGAAAAACTCGTCTCCGGCCGCGCGGAAACGATTCGCGAGGATTATACCCGCGCCTATCTCGCCCGCCGCGAAGCGCTGTCTTCTTCGCTGCGCCGTCTAGGCTGGAATTTCGTGTTTCACCGCACCGATCATCTAGCCTCCGAGGCGCTTGTGGCTGTTCACATGTATTTGTCCGGTGCGCCCGCGCAAGGCGGTGGCAACCGATGAGCGCATTGCCCTTCGTCTTCACCAGCCCCTATATTCTCTTCGGCCTTCTGGCGCTTCCAGCCATCTGGTGGCTGCTGCGGCTCACCCCGCCGCGCCCCAAGGCAGAGGTTTTTCCGCCGCTGAAAATTCTGGCCACCGTGCTGAAGCGCGAGGAAACGCCCTCGAAAAGCCCGTGGTGGCTGACATTGCTGCGCATCGCGCTCGCCGCCGCCGTGATTTTCGCGCTGGCCGATCCGGTGGTGAACCCCCGCAACAACAGCATTGCCGGCACTGGTCCCCTGGTGCTTGTGGTCGATAATAGCTGGGCCTCTGCAACTGATTGGCAGAGACGCGTCGAAACCTCTCAGGCCCTGATCGGCGATGCGGAAAGGGCCGATCGCCCCGTTTCCATCAGCTTCACCGCAGATGCCGAACATGACGCCGTGCCAGCCACCACGGCGGTGGCGCTGGACAAGCTCGCCGCCGCCAAGCCGAAGCCGCTTGCGCCCGACCGCGTGCGCACGGCGGAAGCCATTACCGAGGCGCTGAACGGCACCTCCCCCGGCACGCTCGCCTATATTGCCGACGGCGTTGCCACCGCGCAGGATGAAAGCGCACTCAAAACGCTGGCCAGCCTCTCAGCTGCCGAGTTCCGCATCGTCACGGGTGATGGGAAATCCATCGCCGCCATTACCGGCGCCGCCAACAATGCCGATGCGATGAGCGTCACGCTATCGCGGCTCGACACGGCCTCCCCCAGCCGGTTGACCGTCAATGCGCAGGACAGCCAGGGCCGCATCCTTGCCACTGGCATCGCCAGTTTCGCTCCCGGCGAAGCGGAAACGACGGCGACGGTGGAAGCGCCTTTCGAATTGCGCAACGACTTCGCCCGCCTCTCCATCGAGGCAGTTTCGACGGCGGGCGCGGTGCATCTTCTGGATGACGGTTTCCGCCGCCGCCGCGTGGCGCTGCTGGCCGGTGAAACCGGCAATGATTTCCAGCCGCTGCTGCAGCCGCTTTATTACATCAGCCGCGCCCTTCAGCCCTTTGTCGATCTCATCCCGCAACGACAGGCAGATCTTGCGCAGGCGATCCCGGAAATCCTGCAATCCAATCCTTCCGTCATCGTCATGGCCGATATCGGACGTCTGCCGCAGGAGACCTATGAGCCGATGCAGCGCTGGCTTGCCGCCGGCGGCACGCTGATCCGTTTTGCCGGACCGCGCCTTGCCGCAGCCCCCGCCGACGATCCGCTGGTACCGGTGACGTTGCGGCAGGGTGAACGCGCGCTTGGCGGCGCGCTCTCATGGGCCGAGCCACAGCCGCTTGCCGATTTCCCGAATTTCGGCGCCTTTGCCGGAATGCCGAAGGCCGATGGCGTGCTCGTAAAACGGCAGGTTCTTGCCGAACCGACACCGGATCTCGCCGAGCGCACCTGGGCGAGCCTTGCCGACGGCACGCCACTCGTCACCACACGCAATGTCGAAGCGGGCCGCATCGTGCTGTTCCATGTCAGCGCCGAGGCAAGCTGGTCCGACCTGCCGATATCAGGCCACTTCGTCGATATGTTGCGCCGTATCGTGCAATTGTCCAAGGCAGGCGGTGCTTCCACCTCCGCGAATGCCCCGGCCGCAGCATTACCGCCCTTCCGGCTACTGACGGCCGAAGGTGCCTTGTCAGCCGATGTCGGCTCCGCCCGGCCGTTGGAAATGCGCCCCGGTCAGGCTCCCCGCACCGGTTTCGACAATCCCCCCGGCCTTTATGGCACAGAGGATGGTTTCGTGGCTCTCAATCTTCTACCGGCTGGCGCCACGCTTCGCCCGCTCGATACCTCGCTCGCCGGTGTCAACACCACCAGCGAGGCACTGATCGGCGAAACGGCGAAATCGCTGCGCCCGGCCTTGTTCATCGCCGCCTTCCTGATGTTGATTGCCGACAGTCTCATCGTGCTCTTCATGAACGGCGCCTTCGCACGCCTGCCGAAAGCCCGCAGCGCCACAGCTGCCACCGTGCTGCTGGCCATTGGCGCCTTCGCCGCGATGTCCCCGAGCGATGTGCGCGCCGACGACCCCAAACCCGGTGACGAGCAGATTTTCGAGCGGCTGGACACGACGCATCTCGCCTATGTCCGCACCGGCGAGGACGATGTCGACCGCATTTCCGAACAGGGTTTGCAGGGATTGAGCGAATTCCTGACCTGGCGCACGACGCTGGAGCCCGGCCAGCCGGTCGGCCTCGATATATCCAAGGACGAATTATCCTTTTACCCGATCATCTACTGGCCGGTGTCGGCCTCCGCGCCCATGCCGTCGAGCGCTGCCATATCGCGCATCGATGCCTATATGCGCGCCGGTGGCACCGTTCTGTTCGACACGCGCGATCAGTTTTCGTCGCTCGACACTGGCGCGACCAGCCCCAATGGCGAACGTTTGCAGGCGATCCTCGCCAATATCGATATTCCGCCGCTTGAGCCCGTGCCGGAAGACCACGTCCTGACGCGGTCTTTCTACCTGCTCACCAATTTCCCCGGCCGCTACAACGGCTCGCCGCTCTGGGTGGAATCGCGCCAGGGAGCGGCGAAGACGACATCCGGCCTCTCTTCCTCCGGCGATGGCGTGACGCCGATCATGATAACAGGCAATGATTTTGCCGGCGCATGGGCCGTCGATGCGCAGGGCGCACCGGTGCTGCCCACTGTGCCGCCGGACGAGTTGCAGCGCGAACATGCGTTTCGCTCTGGCGTCAACATCATGATGTATATGCTGACCGGCAACTACAAGGCCGATCAGGTACACGTTCCCGCACTTCTCGAACGGTTGGGGCAGTGACATGACATTGACATTCGCCCCCTTCCTGCCGTGGATCGTGATTGCCGTTCTGGCCGTCGCCGCCCTTATTCTCTCCTTCATCGGCCTGTGGCGCGGCGTGCGCGGCGCATGGCTGCGCGGGCTGGCGCTTGTCGCCCTGCTTGCCGCCATCGCCAATCCGCTTTTGACGCAGGAGGAACGCGAGCCTCTCTCCACAATCGTCCCCGTTGTCGTCGATCGATCGCAGAGCCAGGACGTGCAGGACCGACCGCAGATGACGGATACAGCGCTTGCCGCGCTGAAAGACCGGCTGTCGCGCTTCCCGCGCATCGAACCGCGCATCGTGGAAGTGCGTGATGATGGTGAGAGCGATTCACCTTCGACGCAGCTTTTCTCGGCCCTCTCCTCCGCCGTCTCCGATGTTTCGCCCTCCCGCGTCGGCGGTGCGATTTTCCTCAGCGATGGCCAGATCCATGATATTCCGAATGCTCTGCCCAATGCCGAACAGGCGCTTGGTTTCCGCGCTCCCGTCCACGGGCTGATCACCGGCAAGGCCGATGAATTCGACCGCCGTATCGAGATCGTCCGCGCGCCGCGCTTTGGCATCGTCAACGAGGAACAGCAACTGACGCTGCGCGTCTTCGATGATGGCCGTGCAGCCGCAGGCGGTGGCTCGGCGGAAGTAACCGTGAAGATGAACGGCGAAGAAATCGCCACCTTGCAGGCCACACCCGGCCAGCCGACCCCCTTCACTTTCAAGGTTCCGCGCGGCGGCAACAATGTCATGGAATTCTCCGTCGCCGAGCTTCCCGGCGAAGTGACGGCCGCGAACAACCGTGCGGTTCACCTGATAGAAGGTATCCGGCAGAACCTGCGCGTGCTGCTGGTCTCCGGCGAGCCGCATGCCGGCGAGCGCGCCTGGCGCAACCTCCTGAAATCCGACGCCTCGGTTGATCTGGTGCATTTCACCATTCTGCGCCCGCCGGAAAAACAGGACGGTACGCCGATCAACGAACTGTCGCTGATCGCCTTCCCCACACGCGAATTGTTCGTGGAAAAGATCGAGGATTTCGACCTCATTATCTTTGACCGCTACCAGCATCGCGGCGTGCTGCCGATCCTCTATTACGACTACATCGCGCAATATGTCGAAAAGGGCGGCGCGCTCTTGATCGCCGCAGGCCCGGAACATGCCGGTCAGGATTCGATCGCCATGACGCCGCTTGCATCCGTGCTGCCGGCCCAGCCGACAGGCCAGGTGCATCAGTCCGCCTTTTATCCTCGCCTCTCGGAAGCGGGCAAGAAACACCCCGTTACCCGCGGGCTGGAAGGGTCGGGCGATGAGCCGCCGCATTGGGGCCGCTGGTTCCGCACCGTCAGCGTTGAGCCGCCGCAGGGCCAGACCGTGATGCTGGGTGACGGGCAGGACCCGCTGCTGGTGCTGAACCGCCAGGGTGAAGGCCGTGTCGCCATGCTGCTTTCCGATCAGGGCTGGCTTTGGGCGCGTGGCTACGAAGGCGGCGGCCCGCATGTGGCACTTTACCGGCGCATCGCACACTGGCTGATGAAGGAACCGGAGCTTGAGGAAGAGGCGCTGACGGCGCGCGCCAACGGCCGCACATTGCAAATTACCCGCCAGACCATCGGCGACGACCCCGGTCAGGCAAGCGTGCATTTCCCCTCGGGCAAAACCGAAAACATGGCCTTCAACAATACCGAGCCCGGTCTTTACAAGATCGAGCGTCGCATGGACGAGACCGGCCTGTTCGAAATCAAGAACGGCGATTTCACTACGCTTGTCCATGTCGGCGCGGTGGATGCGCCGGAATTCAAGGCAATGATTTCGACAACCGAAACGCTGAAGCCGCTTGCCGACGCCACCAAGGGCAGCGTGCACCGTGTCGCCGACAATTCGGGCCGCGTGGCACTGCCCGATATCCTGCCTGTCAGGGGCGATATCAGGGTTGCCGATGAGGATCGCATGCTGATACGCATGACCGACGAGACTGTGCTGAAAGGTGTCAATACCCTACCGCTGTTTGCCGGTTTTGCCGGGCTTGCCGCCCTGCTCCTTGCTTTCTCCGCGCTCTGGTGGCGTGAGGGCCGGTAGGAACTTTCCGGTGGAAGCTCAGGCGCTTTCACGTCTCGCAGTGGAAACGAGAAACGGCCGCCGCTCGGCGACCTGGGAAAGATAATCATGAATTTCGTTTTGAGCGACATCGCGGATGCAGAAGCTGAAAAGGCCATCCGCGATCCCCTGGTGGCCTATAATCTCGCCCGTTTTGGCGAAAGCGACAAACGCGAACTCATCATCACAATCCGCGACGATGAGAACACCGTCACCGGCGGTCTTGTCGGCTATACCGGCCGCGGCTGGCTTTATGTGCAGCTTCTCTTCATCCCCGAGACCTTACGCGGTCAAGGCACAGGCGCGAAGCTTCTCGGCATGGCGGAAGAGGAAGCGAAAAAGCGCGGCTGCATGGGCGCTTATATCGACACGATGAACCCGGATGCGCTGAGGCTTTATGAGCGCTGCGGTTTCACCAAGATCGGCTCGCTTGCCCCGCTCTCCAGCGGCCAGGCGATCACATGGCTTGAAAAGCGTTTCTAATCTGTTCGAGAGAAAGCGGTTGGCGCAGCAGTGTCAGGAGAGCGCCACCCGCCGCGTTTCCGCGTTGATCATCGTTGCGGCAATCGCAGCCAGCACCAGCAGCCCGGCGAAAATGCCGATGGCGAAACCGAAGCCCTGCGCGATGGCATAACCCAGCAACGACGGCGCCAGAAGGCCGCCCAGCCTTGCCATGGCGCCCGCAGCCCCCATGCCGGTCGCACGCGATTCCGTCGGGTACAATTCGGGCGTGAAGGCATAAAGCGCACCCCAGGTGCCGAGCAGCGCAAAGCTCATGATCAGAAGCGATGTGGCGATCATTGCGCCGCCTGTAGCGAGCGTGAAGAGCAGGCAACCGAGGGCGGACAGCAGGCAGAAACCGATCAGCGTCGGCTTGCGGCCCCATTTTTCAACGCCATAGGCGGCAAGCGCATAACCGGGGATCTGCGCCAGTGCCACCAGCACGAGGAAACCATAACCGCGCACGAAGCCGAAACCGTCTCCCGCCAGTTTTGCCGGCATCCAGGTGAAGATCCCATAATAGGAAACGGAGACAAGGAACCAGATGGCAAGGATCATGATGCTGCGCTGTCTGAGCGCCGGCGAAAATATCCCCTGCCCTTTTGAAACCTCGGGCTGAAAAAGCCCTGTCCCGGCATCAAGTGGCGCGCGGCCGTTTACCACCAGCATACGGTTGACGATGACCTTGGCTTCGTCCGATCGACCTCTCCGCACGAGGTAAAGCGGCGATTCGGGCACCATGAACCGTAAACCCAGACCCACAACGGCTGGGAAAGCCGTAACCGCGAAAATATAACGCCAGGCATCGACAACACCGGCAAGGCTGGCGCCCCACGCTGCAAGCGCCACGATCAGGGTTCCGATGGCCCAGAAGCCTTCCAGCATGACCAGCCAGCGGCCCCGGTTCTTTGCGGGCAGGAATTCCGCCATCATCGCATAATCCACCGGCAGGGTGCCGCCGACAGCCGCACCCGTTAGAAAACGCAGGACAAGAAGAATGGCAAAGTTCGGCGCAAAGACGGAAAGCACACCAAACACGGCATCACAGGCCACGGTGACGATCAACACTCGGCGGCGACCGTAACGGTCCGCCAAACGCCCGAAACCGGCAGCACCTAAAAGCATGCCAAAAAAGAAGGCCGTTCCGGTTTGAAGGGCCTGCGGAACAGTCAGGCCAAACGTTAGGGCAATCGAGGCGGCAGTGAAGCCGACCGCCAGCACCTGCATGGCATCCGCTGCCCAGACGAGGCCGAAAATACCCATCAACCGCCGTTGATAGGCGCCCGCACCTGCGCGTTCCAGCGCATCGTTCATGGTGATTGCCGTCATATGCTCGCCCCCGTGCCGAAATCGACTATCGAGTGCTATCGCATAGGGGAAAGAAACGGAATTGAATTTTGCGAAGTACGATGCATGGTTTCAAGGCAGAACACCATCCCGTCATCTTTAGCGAAATAACCGGCCAGTGTATGGGCGACTCAACGCTCCGTCCCTCATTTCTGTACCTGTCACAGGAATGAGGGAAAAGGACGCACTGGTGAGGGGCGGGAAATCCGACGTAACGAAATCCGTCAGCCGTAAACCCGAAGAGGCTCTTCGAAGCCGTCGTCTTCCGCCTGGGCTGCAGGCATGGCGGCCTCGCATTTGCGCCAGCCGATCTTGCCCTTCAGCCGCTGGTGCACGTCGTCACCAACAGGCACGACCAGCACCCGGTTCGGATCCACCGGGCCTGGAAAATCAAGCGCGGCGTAGGCGACCTTTTCGAAACCAAGCGGCATGTAATAGGGCGGATCGCCGATCAGAATGACGGCCTCCGAACCCTTCCGCCGGGCGGCAGCGATGGCAATCCGGACGAGTTCACGGCCGATGCCCATGTTCTTGTGCGAAGGCCGCACGGCAAGCGGGCCGAGCATATGGCCTTTCACCCCACCGGCCAAAACCGGCGTCATGCGCACCGAAGCGATCGTCTCGCCATCATCGGCGCAGACGAAGGACAGCGACCGGTCATGCGGACCCTGCTCGCGAATGCGCGCGGCGGCACGGGTGTGCCGACCGGGGCCGAATGCTTCTTCGTTGATGATTTCGATGATGGCGTCGTGCGACGCGTCCTCGGTGAGGTAGACAAGATCGTGCTTGGACATGAAGAGACCGAAACTTCCAAAATGCGGATGCGACAATAGATGACGGCTGCGCCGGTAAAGGCGTTCAGGAGCGTCAGCGTCGTCGGAGCATCCGTGTTTCGATCATAATCTACGATTTCCTCAGATTTGTGAAAATCGCAATTATCAGGAAAATTCCCACCCGTCCAGAACAAATCTCGGCACTATCCCATTCAGCCCATGCGAGACCGGAAACGCATTGTTCAATGCGCCACGGGTTCGCGGCACCGCGCTAAACGGTTAGGATTGCGGTCAAGGAAACAATCAAGGAGATCATCATGGGCATGCTGGTGGAAGGCGTATGGAAAGACGTCTGGTACGACACCAAGGAAACCAAGGGGCACTTCAAGCGCAGCGCCTCGCAATTTCGCAACTGGGTAACGGTGGATGGCGCGCCCGGGCCTTCCGGCGAAGGTGGCTTCAAGGCCGAGAAGGATCGCTACCACCTCTATGTGTCGCTCGCCTGCCCCTGGGCGCATCGCACCCTGATTTTCCGTAAACTGAAAAATCTGGAAGACCTGATTTCCGTTTCCGTCGTCGATCCGCTGATGCTGGAAAACGGCTGGGAGTTCAGACCGCTAGGCGAACGCACTCCGGGTGCAACCGAGGACCACCTCTTCGGCTTCTCCACACTGTGGCAGGTCTATACCAAAGCGGATGCCAACTATTCAGGACGGGTGACCGTGCCGGTACTGTGGGACAAAGAACGCGGCACCATCGTCTCCAATGAATCGGCCGAAATCATCCGCATGTTCAACGTGGCCTTCAACGACCTCACCGGATCGGCGGCGGATTATTATCCCGAAGCACTGCGCGCCGACATCGATGCGCTGAACGACGTTATCTACGACACCGTCAACAACGGCGTCTACAAGGCCGGTTTCGCCACCACCCAGGATGCTTATCAGCAAAATGCCGTGAAGGTGTTTGAAACGCTTGATATGCTGGAAGACCGGCTGAGGGACCGCCGTTTCCTGTTCGGTGCAGAACAGACGGAAGCAGACTGGCGTCTCTTCACCACGCTGGTGCGATTCGACCCTGTTTATGTCGGCCACTTCAAGTGCAACATCCGCCGCATTCACGATTACCCGCATCTCACGGGTTACCTCCGCGACCTCTACCAGACGCCAGGCGTGCCGGACACAGTCGATATCCGCCACATCAAGGAACATTATTACCGCAGCCACCTCACCATCAACCCGACAGGTATCGTGCCCGTTGGCCCGGAACTGGACCTTACCATGGCCCATGGCCGTGAGACGCTTGCCTGACGGCAGAGACGCCGCCGCTACCAGTAGTCGGCAATCGCCGCCTTGCCGGAAAGTTCGGCAAGGCGGCGGCGGGTGGCGGGCGTCACATTTTCCGGCAGGTCCGAGAGATCGAAAAAACCGCTTTCGGTGATTTCATGATCCGGTGTTTTCGGCGTGGTCTGGGTGACCTGAAGCCGGTAGAGCGCCACATGATCGCGGTTGCTGCCTTCCAGATTGAGGTAGACATGGACAAGCTCGGGGGTCGACGCAGCCTCGAGATTGCCTTCCTCGCGGATTTCCTTGTTGAGCGCCATCAGCAGCGTTTCACCGCGTTCCACCCCGCCGCCGGGCAGATACCAGCCGGGCAGATAGGTATGCCGCACCAGAAAAATCCGTCCCGCATCATCGAAGCAGAGCGCACGTACACCGAGGGTGGCACCGCGTGTGAACAGAAAAACGAAATGAAGCAGGCGGATAAGGATACGCGTGTGGAACGGACGGGCCTGCCGCTCGGTTCTCTCGTCATTCACCCTGGTTTCTCCTTGCCGGCAGGCTTTTATTGGACGTGCCGCATATCATAGGTTATCTCTGCCGCCATGTTCAAACTTGCGCATATTTCAGACGTCCATCTCGGGCCATTGCCAAAACTTACTTTCCGGGAACTTGCATCCAAGCGTATCACCGGTTTCGTCAACTGGCACCGCAACCGCCGCAAGCACCTTTTCACCGACACGCTGGAAAAGCTGCTCGATGATCTCGAAGCCAAATCGCCGGATCATCTGGCTATTACCGGCGATCTCGTCAATCTTGCGACAGGCATTGAAATTCGTGCCGCCGCCGACTGGCTGGAAGAAGTCGGCGACCCTGAAAAGATCTCGGTCGTTCCCGGTAATCATGACGCCTATGTTTCCGGCGCGCACGACAAGGCAATGCGCGCCTGGTATCCTTATGTGCGTGGCGATGGCGACCCGGCGGAATGGGACGATGACCGCAAGATTTTCCCCTACATGCGCGTGCGCGGTCCCGTCGCACTGATCGGCTGCTCCACCTCGATTGCAACGCCACCCTTCTCGGCCACCGGCTATTTCGGCAACCGTCAAGCACGCGCAACCGCGGAACTCTTAAAAAAAGCCGGTGAACAGGGGCTGTTCCGCGTGGTGATGATCCATCACCCACCGATCCGCGGTGCGGCGGCTGCGCACAAGCGCATGTTCGGCATTCGCCGTTTCGCGGCAGCGCTTGGCGTTGGCGGCGCCGAGCTCGTGCTGCATGGCCACACCCATTTGAACACCGTATACTGGCTGAACACTCACCACGGGCAAGAGCACATCCCGGTCGTCGGCATCGCCTCCGCCAGCCAGGGACCGGGCGGCGAAAAACCGCGCGCGGCCTATAATCTCTTCCAAATTTCCGGTGGCCCCGGCACCTGGAACGTCGCCTGCGAACGCCACAGCCTCAACGACACCGGAACGGGTATCGGGCTTGAAGATATCAGGGTATTTTATGAGAATGGTAGGCCGTTGGGGTTTTCGCGGCTGGGGGGATAAACTCCGGAGTGTTGAGGTTAGAGTCTGTGGCTCACCCCCTCCGCCCTGCCGGGCATCTCCCCCACAAGGGGGGAGATCGGCAAGACGCTCTTTCGTCAATTCATTCTGAACGTTGAGATGGGCGAGACCGTGCCTAGGTCGATCTCCCCCCTTTTGGGGGAGATGCCCGGCAGGGCAGAGGGGGTAGCCCCACCCCCAAACGCCAACTTTACTTAACCCGCTCTTCCAGCACCCGATTGGCCGCCGAAACAATCGCCTCAAGCGAAGCGCCAACAATATTCGTATTCACCCCGGCGCCGAACAATTTTCCGCCCGGATGCTCCATCTCAACATAGGCAATGGCGGAAGCATTGGACCCATGTTGCAGCGAATGCTCGGAATAGTCATTCACCGACAGATCGATGCCGAGATAGACCGACAGCGCATTGATGAACCCGTCGATAGGACCGGTGCCCTTGCCCTCGATACGCTTCACCTCACCGTTATCGGTGATTTCGGCGGCGACAATGCGTACGCCCTTGAAATCGCCCGCCGGATAGGTGTGGTGATCGACGAACTTGATGCGCGCATTCGGCTGCGTCACGTAACGCTCCATGAAGCGCTCGTAGATGCGCTTGGCCGGCAGTTCCACGCCTTCTTCATCGGTGATGCGCTGGATGTCTTCGCGGAACTCCACCTGCAGGTTGCGCGGCAGGTTGATGCCGTAATCCTGCTGGAGAATATAGGCGATTCCGCCCTTGCCGGACTGCGAATTGATGCGGATGATCGCTTCGTAGGAGCGGCCGACATCCTTCGGATCGATCGGCAGATAGGGCACTTCCCATACCGGGTGATTGGCAACCTTGATCGCCTTCATACCCTTGTTGATCGCATCCTGATGCGAGCCGGAAAACGCCGTATAGACCAGTTCGCCGACATAAGGGTGGCGCTCGGGGATCGTCATCTCGTTCGAATATTCGTAGACCGCCTTGATGCGCTCAATATCGCGGCAATCCAGCTCAGGATCGACGCCCTGCGTATACATGTTCAGCGCCAGCGTCACGACGTCGACATTGCCGGTGCGCTCGCCATTGCCGAACAGCGTGCCCTCGACGCGGTCCGCACCGGCCATCAGAGCCAGCTCCGTCGCAGCGATGCCAGTGCCGCGGTCGTTGTGCGGATGCAGCGAAATGATGACGTTTTCGCGATTGTCGATATTGCGGCACATCCATTCGATCTGGTCGGCATAGATGTTCGGTGTCGCCATTTCGACTGTGGAAGGCAGGTTCAGGATCAGCTTGTTATCCGCCGTCGGCTTCACCACCTCGACCACGGCATTGCAGATTTCCAGCGCCACTTCCAGCTCGGTGCCGGTAAAGCTTTCCGGAGAATATTCGAAGCGGAAACCGCCGCCGGCCTTGGCCGCCATGTCGGTGATCATCTTGGCGGCATCGACGGCAATCTGCTTGATGCCGTGCACGTCCTTGCCGAATACCACGCGGCGCTGCAATTCCGAGGTGGAGTTGTAGAAGTGGATGATCGGCTTGTTGGCGCCTTCCAGCGCTTCGAAGGTGCGGGTGATCAGTTCAGGACGGCACTGCACCAGCACCTGCAGGGAAACATCCTCAGGCACATTGCCCTGCTCCACGCACCAGCGGGCAAAATCGAAGTCCGTCTGCGAAGCGGAAGGGAAACCGATCTCGATTTCCTTGAAGCCCATTTCGAGCAGCAGCTTGAACATGCGGGCCTTGCGGTCATGGCCCATGGGGTTGACCAGCGACTGGTTGCCGTCACGCAGGTCCACCGAACACCAGATCGGCGCCTTGGTGATGGTCTTGCCCGGCCACGTGCGGTCAGGAATATTGATGGTCGGGTAAGGGCGATACTTGACGTTCGCGTCCGACATGCCTTTGGAAATATTGGTGATCTTGCCGTCCATTTCGCTTCCTCCTTGCGCATTCCGCGGGCTTCTCGAGCCATCGGCGGATGCGCGGCCCTCAAGGGCCTAAATCCAGTATAAAATGAGATTTCGAGATGAGGAGCGTTTGCGCCAGCGGGCTTTCGGCCGCCGGGCGCTCCTCACTGGACCCGGCAACCGCGTGTAAGGTCGAGGCTAAGAAGCGAGAGTGCACCGCACGGAGAGGCAATCGCAGAAATCTGCGCGCTCATGCCGGAAATGGTTGCGATGCTGTTGCTCATGGGCAAGCTTATAATCGGCGAAATATTTGGATGCAAGGGCTATTGTCTCTTCAATCCTTTTACGAAACCAGTCAACGCCATCATCAACCCGCCACCGATCAGCCCCCAGAAGGCACCGGAGACACCGGCGAAGGAAAGGCCGGAGGCGGTGATGAGGAAGGTGATCGCCGCTGCCTCGCGTGTTTCCGGATCCTTGAAAGCCGCAACGGCAGAGCCGGAAAAGGCGCCCACCAGTGCGAGCCCCGCCACCGCCTGAATGAGGACAGGCGGCGCCAGTGCCACAAAAGCCGTGACCGCGCCCGCCAGCAGGCCGAAGACGATGTAGCCGACACCGCCTATCATCGCCGCCCAATAGCGCCGTTTCGGATCAGGATGGGCGTCCTCGCCAGCGCACATCGCCGCCGTAATCGCGGCAAGATTGACCGCATGGCCGCCGAAGGGTGCGGAAAGCAGTGAGAAGAAGCCGGTCGCCGCGAAAAGCGGTCCGGGCTGCGGATCGTAGTGATTGACCTTCAGCACTGCGATACCGGGAATATTCTGCGACGCCATGGTGACTATGAAGAGCGGCAGCGCGATGGAAATGACGGCGTGCAGGCTGAAGACGGGCGTCACCCACTCCATCGGAGGCGTCAGCGATTGCGCCACACGGTCAAGCGCCCCCGCCGGAATATCGACACCGAAGATCATCACCAGCACGAAAGCGGCAAGTGCCGCAGGCACGGCGAAAAGTCGTTTAAAGGCTCCCACCACGATCCAGGCAAGAATGATCGGCAATCCGAGCGCCGGGTTAAAGCCGATCGCCTTGATCGGCGCAAAACACAGGCCGATGATGACCCCGGAAAGCATGGCGTTGGCAAGTGGCGCTGGAATGGAGGCCACCGCCTTTCCGAGCGGCCGGAACAGGCCGGCAATGATGATCAATATGGCGCAGATGATGAACCCACCCACGGCGGCCGGAAAACCGCCCTCGATCACGCCCGTGGTCGCCAGCAAGGCTGCACCAGGTGTCGACCATGCGATGCTGACAGGCATCCGCGTCGCGACTGAAAGCGCTATCGCGCAAACCCCCATCGCCACCGAAAGTGCCATCAACCCAGACGCCGCCTCGAAATCCGTCGCACCGACAGCCTTCAGGCCCTGCAACACCACGGCGAAAGAACTGGCAAAGCCGACAAAGGCGGTCAGGCACCCCATGAACAGGCTCTGTACGGAAAGGTCTTTCATCAACATGGCGGTTCCCGGATCTTCTGTTTCCCTTGAAGATCAAAAAACCCAACCGCTGGCAAGATGCCCGCAGGCTGAACAGGTACGCCTTTTACCAGCGCAGAAAACGCGAACCGGCAAAAGCGCCGATCAGGCCGGTGATGAAAATGCCAAGTGAATACCAGATCAGCACGAAAGCCATGCCGTTTTCGGTGCAGAACCAGGAATAAACCCAGGCTCCGGCTGCACCCGCCGCAATGCCCGCCACAAAACCTGCCAGGGCTGGATCAGCCGGGGCTGAGCGTTTGAGAACTGAAAAATTCGCCACGAATACCGGAAGCGCGAAAGCGACGATCAAAAACGGGCAATGCAGCGCGGACGACCCCAGAACAAGCGTCCTGTAATTGTCCGGAAAGGCAAACCCCAGCTGTACGAGCGCTATCGCCGCCATCACAACGAAAATCACCGCAAGCCAAACGAAAAGGCAGCCGCTGTTCCCCTCGGGGCGGGTAAGGCGGCCGACCGCGAAAAACGCAGTCAGGGCCAGCAGGGCGTTATAGGCGGACTTGATCCAGAAACCCAGCTCGGTCAAAGCGTCGTGCATGTCGACCCGCGGCCCGAGAATGGCAAGCATCAGCAACAGCGAAACGCCAAGGCCGGGCAGGACGGCCAGCGCCAGCCGACGCTCCAGTGACAAGGCAGGCACGGGCTTGAGGCCGCTTGCCAGTTGTTCAATGATGTCTTCCGTCTTCCTCACGTTTCGCCTCGCAACTTTGCCGCCAGCATTTTAAGCGTCCTGTGAATGCCGACCCTCGCCGCAAGCTCGGTCTGGCCGGATTTTTGGGCCGCTTCGGCGATTGACTGACCCTCGAGTTTCACCCTGCGAATGAGGTCGCGTTGCCGCTGCGGCAACTCGTCGAGCAACCGTTCCACATCCATACGTGCCGTGACCTGATCGACGGACGATCCCGCTTCCAGCGTCTCATCAAGTTCCACTTCCGAAAGCTGGCGCGCACCCCTGCCCCTGTAGTGATCGATGAGTTTGTAGCGCGCTATCGAAAAGAACCAGGCGGTAAACGGCCTTGCTCGATCATAGGTCTCGCGTTTGGCGTGAAGCGACAACAGGGTTTCCTGAACGAGATCTTCCACATCCCCCCGTGAAGCGGCCCTCATGCGCCGGTCGAAATAGGCTGTCAGCAGCCTGCGTAGGGCATGGAGCAAATGCCTGTAAGCGCCCTCGTCCCCATCGAGGGAACGCAGCATCAGCATTTTTAATGTCTCTTCCGAAAGGCTGCCTGTCATCGTCACTATCGGGTTATTCGCAATCGGCGGGATATTGTTACATAATGGCGTGAAAAGAATCTCGCCCGAATATGATGTCACAAACGCGTGAGCGTGTAACGACACACGGGCCCCCACCGAATGGACAATCGTGAGCCCCGGTGCAACGCCGGCGGACATTTAATGACGTCCAGAGGAGATCTTTCATGACCCGCATTTTTACCGCCATCGCCACCGCTTCCATGCTGTCTGTTCTTTCTTTCGCAGGCATCGCCCATGCCGACGGCATGAAAACCGATATGACGAAAATGCACAACGACACCATGAAGACGCAGACGATGAAAAAAAGCGACATGTCCATGGCATCCAAAAAGGACTGCATGCACAAGGCTGACATGGAAATGAACAAGATGAAAAAAGCCGACATGATGAAGGCCTGCAACACGATGAAGTGATGCCGGCCGAACATTCAATGCACATAACCGGGAGCGGCACGTATCATCCGGCCTGAATGAAAAAAGCCCGTGCCGGTTTCCACCGGCACGGGCTCTCTCAACTAAAAATCAAAACCTTAAACTTCCGACTGGCTCTCGACGATCTTGCCGACGAGGCCGTAGCCCTTGGCTTCTTCAGCGCCGAGCCAGTAATCGCGATCGATGTCCTTGGCGATCTTTTCTTCGCTCTGGCCGGTGGCCTTGGCGAAGATCTTGATCAGGCGCTGGTTCATCTTGATGATTTCGCGGGCCTGGATTTCGATGTCGGATGCCATGCCGCGCGTGCCGCCGGAGGGCTGGTGCAGCAGGAAGCGGGTGTTCGGCAGGCAAAGGCGACGTTCCTTCGGCACCGAAACATAGATCAGCGCGCCAGCGGAAGCGACCCAGCCCGTACCGATGATATAAACCTTCGGCTTGATGAACTTGATCATGTCATGGATCGAATCACCCGATTCGACATGGCCGCCCGGCGAATTGACGTAAACGCGAATGTCGTCGTCGCTGGCGGCGGCAAGTGCGACGAGCTGCGTGCAGACCTTCTGCGCCAGTTCCTGCGTGATGCCACCATAGATGAAGATCGAACGCGACTTGAAAAGATTCGCTTCCGTTTCCTTGCCGATAGGCAGTTCCTTGCTCTTGTCGTCTTCGTCTTCGTTCATCAGCGGCTCTCCAGCGTAATTCATGCATGCCCTTCGGACATAGTGCGACTTGTTACGTAAGGCAATGAGCAAAAAAGGCAAGGTTTGCGCCCCAACAATAAACAGCGCCCCCGGCAGATGACGCATGGACAGCCTCTCCGGGTTCGCGGTATCGTCAGGTCCTCATTGCAGTGCCGCCGATTGCGGGAACCCCAAGATCCCCTTGCTGGCGGCGATAATCAAAAGAGGGAATCATGCTGAAAAGACTAAGCCTTGCTGCCGCAGCGCTCGGCGCCACCGCCCTGCCCGCTTTCGCCCATTTGAACCCGGAAGAACACGGCTCCTTCATGGCTGGCGTCTCCCACCCCTTCTTCGGTGCGGATCATATTCTGGCAATGGTTGCCGTCGGTCTCTGGGCATCGCAGATCGCCATGGCGCAGAATGACCGCAAGGCGCTGTGGATCGTGCCTGCCGCCTTCGTCGGCACCATGGCCATTGGTTTCCTGATGGCCGTTTATGGCATCGGCCTTCCGTTTGTCGAACCGGCCATCCTGGCCTCCGTCATCGGCCTCGGCCTGCTGGTCACGATTGCGGCAAAGCTGCCGACGGCAGCCGCTGCGGCCGTGGTCGGCGCTTTTGCCCTTTTCCACGGCCATGCCCATGGCGGTGAACTCGGGAGCGCCGGCGCCCTGCAATTCGGCATCGGTTTCATGATAGCAACCGCGATCCTGCATCTCGCAGGCATCGTGCTTGGCCTGCGCATTGCCCGTTTCGGCTCGGCCGCAAGCCGTACCGCCGGCGCACTGACGGCGATAGCGGGCATTTCGCTTGCCTTCGGCGGGTGACGATCATTACCGAAATTTAAAGTTTCGGCCGCTTTGAAAAGCCTGAATTTGGACCTACCTCCTTATCGTTGATTTCCGCTTCACGGTAAGGAGGCATCATATGTCACCGGAAGAAAGCCAACTTCTCAAGGCCCTGTTCGACAGGACAAAAGCCGCATCCGCCACCCCGCGCGACCGCGAGGCGGAAATATTGATCGCAGATGCCGTGCGCGATCAGCCCGCAGCCCCCTATTATCTCGCCCAGGCGGTGATCGTTCAGGAAAAGGGTCTGGAAGCGGCAGCAGCACACATCCAACAGCTCGAAGACCGCATCCATGCGCTGGAAAGCGGTAATGCGGCCCCGCAAGCAGCCGCACAGGGTGGTTTTCTGAGTTCGATCTTCGGCACCGGCCAACAGCAATCAACTGCTCCGGCGCCCGTCTCGCCACCGCCCCAGACATCATGGCGCAACGATACCGCAGGCCAGACAGCCGGTCCCTGGGGCTCACCAGCCGGCCGCGCACCTGATCAGCAGCCCGGTGGCCTCTGGAGCCAGCAACCCGCAGCAGCAGGACGGTCCGGCGGCGGTTTCCTGCAAGGTGCGCTCGGCGCTGCTGCAGGTGTTGCCGGCGGCATGCTGCTCGCCAATTCGCTGAGCGGTATTTTCGGCAACCACGCATCGTCGCTCGGCATTGGCTCGCCATTCGGCGGCGGCAATCCGCTGGGCAACAACGCACCGGTCGAAGAAACCGTCATCAACAACTACTACGGCGACAGTTCCTCCCAGCCGGACAATAGTAACGATGTCCAGCAGGCCGACTACGACGACAGCGCCGATGACGATTTCGATCAAGGCGACGACGGGTCGTTCGCCTGAACGTTTTCAACCGTGAAAAGCCGGATCAGCCGCGGCCGCGATAGGTCGGCACACCCTGATCCGGCAACCACACGCCCTCAGGCACCGGTCCGGTCTGCCAGAAAACGTCAATCGGAATACCGCCGCGCGGATACCAGTAAGCGCCGATGCGCAGCCATTTCGGCTGCAACAGCTCCACCAGCCGCCTGGCGATATAGACCGAGCAATCCTCGTGAAATGCGCCGTGGTTGCGGAAGGATTGCAGGAACAGCTTCAGCGACTTCGATTCCACCAGAAAATCACCGGCAATATAGTCGATGACGATATGGGCGAAATCCGGCTGTCCGGTCATCGGGCAAAGCGAGGTGAATTCGGGTGCTGTGAACCGCACCACGTAATCGGTACCGGCATTGCCGTTCGGCACCTTTTCGAGAATTGCCTTTTCCGGGCTCTCGGGCGTATCGACCTTCGCGCCCAGCTGCGACAGGCTGGAAACATCCGTCACGGACATGGAAAACTCCTGCTTATTCAAACGATCACTTTGACGCCATGCGCCTTTTCGCCTTCCGGCTCGACATGAATGGCAAGGCTGGCACCCGGTATGACTTCCCTTATGGCATCTTCAAGGCGGTCGCAAATATCATGCGCCTCCCGCACCGTCATCGGGGCGGGAACAACGACGTGGAAATCGATGAAGGCGGCCGAACCGGCGCGGCGGGTTCTAAGATCATGCACGCCGATGATGCCGACGGAATTTTCGGCGATCGCCTTCTTGATCGCCTCGTCTTCTTCCGGTTCCACCGCCCGGTCCATCAACCCGCCGAGCGAATGCAAAATGACCTTCGATCCCTGGAACAGGATGTTGATGGCCACCAGAATGGCGAGCAGCGGATCGAGAATGGCGTAACCCGTCAGAAGCGCCAGAACCAGACCGACCAGAACCCCTGCGGACGTTACGACATCCGACATGATATGATGACCATCAGCCTTGAGGGCTGGTGAAGCGTATTTCCGGCCGACGCGGATGAGGATTGTTGCCCAGACGGCGTTGATGACGCCCGCTGACGCGTTGATGGCAAGACCGAGAACCGGCGCTTCTGGCAGCTTCGGGTTGAAGAGACCACCCCAGGCTTCCTGCACGATGAGAAGTGCGGCGACGACGATCAGCACGCCCTCGACGACAGCCGAGATATATTCCGCCTTGTGATGGCCGAACTGGTGATCATCATCTGCGGGCTTCTGCGCATAACGGATGACGAAATAGGCAATGAAGGCCGCAACAACGTTGACGGTCGATTCCAGACCGTCCGACAGCAGCGCTACCGACCCTGTGACCCACCAGGCCACGAGCTTGAGGCCAAGCACGCCGAAAGAAAGTGGAATGCCCCAGAATGCGAGCTTCCTTACCAGTGCATTGCCTTCAGTGTTCATTTTTTGCCCCCGTGCGGATGCGAACGAATTGCAGAACTGACCGCCAAAACGCACGAACCGCGCGCACGGGGTCTCCGTGCACGCGGCTCGCTATTTGCGTTTCCTATCGTTCAAACCGCAGCCGAGGTCAAGACCCATGAGGTCACGTCGAAGACGTCACCCCTCGCTTTTCTGCTCACAGAAACGGATACGGTTGCCGAATGGATCGATGACTTCCATGACATCGCCCCAGGGCAATTCTTCGACACCAGGCTTCAGGAAGCGGTAGTCTTTGCCCGCCAGCTCTTTTTGGAAGGCATGCACGCCGTGCATGGTGGCGAAGATATTGGAGCCCGGCGTCGCGTCGCCATGATGGCCGCTGAGGTGAAGCCCCATTCCGGCCCGCGAAACCTGCATGTAGAGCGGGAAGTTTTCGCCGAAGCGGTGTTCCCAGTCGACCTTGAAACCGAGAAAATCAACATAGAATTCCCGCGCCTTGGCCTCATCGAAAATTCTGAGAATCGGGAATATCCGCGCAAAGCCAATGTGAGGAAGGTTTTCCCCACCCGCCGCGCTTGCATCCCGGGCGTCCCGGTCATTGCCCATTCTGCTTGCCCCTTGTCAGGCGACGGAGATGGTACCGGCCGCAACAGATGCGGCCGGTACGCCTGATCCTTATTCGGCTGCGACGATCTTGCCGTCCTGCCACTTGTAGAGCGAGAAAGCCTGCGATGACAGGTCGCCACTCTCGCCATAGGTGACCTTGCCGATCGCCGTGGCAAAAGCGTCACCGCTCTTCAGAGCCGTGATGACCGCTTCGGAATCCTTTGCGCTTCCAGCCTTTTCGATGCCGGCCTTCAGCACTTCGACGGCAGCGTAAGCGTTAAGGGTGAAGGCTTCCGCAGGAATGTTGGCGGCCTTTAGAGCTTCGGCAGCAGCCTTGGAATCCGCGTTCTTCAGGGCGTCGGAGGCGTTGGTGAAGATCGTGCCTTCACCAGCCTTGGCACCGATGTTCCAGAACTCGCTGTTCGACAGGCCGTCGCCGCCGATAACGGCAGCCTTGGCGCCGATATCGTTCAACTGACGCACCAGAAGACCGGCTTCCGGATGGTAACCGCCGAAATAGACGATATCGACATTTTCAGACTTGAGGCGGGCCGTCAGCGCGCCGAGATCCTTTTCGCCTGGTGTCAGCGCGTCATAGAGAACTTCGGTAACGCCACCGGCATTCAGCGTGGTCTTGAAGGCATCCGCCAGACCCTTACCGTAAGCGCCCTTGTCGTGAATGATGGCGACCTTCTTGTCCTTAAGCTTGGCAAGAACGTATTTCGCCGCAACTTCTGCCTGCTGGTCGTCCCGACCGCAAGTGCGGAAAACATTGGCAAGGCCACGGTTCGTCAGGCCCGGCGAGGTCGCCGTGGGGGTGATCATCAGGACACCGTTTTCAGCAAACACGTCCGATGCCGGAATGGCAACGCCGGAGGTCACTGGACCGACGACGAAATGGATGCCTTCGGCAACCAGCTGGTTTGCGGCCGACACACCCTGCTTCGGCTCGCCGCCATCGTCTGCAAGCTTCAGAACGACCTGCTCTCCGAGAATGCCGCCCTTCTTGTTGATTTCATTGACTGCCGTCTGGGCGCCGTTCTTGACCTGGTCGCCATAGGCGGCGACGGGACCGGTAAGCGGCGCAATCAGGCCGATGACGATTTCGGCATGGGCAAGCGGTGCGAATGCGAAGGACGCTGCAAGCGTCACGCTGGTCAATGTCTTCAGTTTCATCCTGGTGTCTCCTTGGAAATGGGGTCTCAGCCCCGATGAGCGCCTTGGGCGCCGACCGAATGAAACTTCGCGGACGCCTCCCGGCGAAAACCCGTTCCATTTTTGAATTCCGAGCCTTCATTTCAACTCATACGGAAGGTTTGATGGCTTATGCAAGTCACCTTTGCTGGATAAGGTCTATTCGCGGTAAATCTATCGTCAGGCCAGCCTCGATCGTGTCATCGAAACGGGCGAGCGCAACGGCGTAAACGCTTGGCGTTTGGTCGCCGCAGGAGGATAATGGCGGCATGATAACAGCAGATGACGAATTTCTGACGGGTCTGCCCGTCTTCCGACATTTCGAAGACGTGGCCGACCCGGCGCTTTATCGCGCCCTGCCGCCGGGATGGGCGCTGGCCATTGCCGATATCATCGATTCGACAGGGGCGATCGGCACCGGCAGATATAAGTCCGTCAACATGGCGGGCGCTGCGGTCATCTCAGGCATATCGAACAGCCTCGGGCGTCACGACCTGCCCTTCGTGTTCGGTGGCGATGGAGCCGCCGTTGCGGTGCCACCGAACGGGATACCCCTTGCGCGCACCGCCCTTTCGAACGTGCAGCGCTGGGTGAAGGACGATCTCGACCTTTCGATGCGTGTGGCGCTTGTTCCGGTGGAGGACATACGCAACAACGGCTTCGATGTGCGCGTCGCGCGCTTTCAGGCAAGCGAGGATGTTTCCTACGCCATGTTTTCGGGCGGCGGCAACAGCTGGGCCGAGGCGCGGATGAAGGAGGGGCAATATGCCCTGCCTACGGTTGCGACAGGCGGTCGGCCGGACCTGACCGGCCTTTCGTGCCGCTGGAACCCCATTCCGGCAACCCATGGCAAGGTGGTGTCGATCATCGCCATGCCGGGACCCTCACTGGATATGCCGGCATTCCGCCAGTTGGTCATCGATCTCGTCGATCTGGCCACGCAGGACGCAAGACAAGGCCACCCCGTGCCGGAGGATGGGCCGAAACTGGGCTTCGTTCGGGAAGGCCTCGGTCTGGAAGCCAGGGCAGGTGCGGCCTATCACGATAGCTGGGGCAAGGTGCGCCGTTCGCTGCGCATTCTCGGCGAGAGCTTCCTCGTGAATTTCCTAGGCATGACGGGATTGTCGCTCGGACGATTTAATGCGGATCGCTATCGGCGCTCGGTTGCCAGCAACACCGATTTCCGGAAATTCGACGATGGCCTGAAAATGACGGTTGATATCGACGCCGAGAGGCTCGAAAAGATCCGCGCGCGGCTGGAGCAGGGGCGCCTCTCCGGCACCTGCTATTTCGGCCTGCACGAGCAGGACGCCGCATTGATGACCTGTATCGTGCCCTCCCCGCTTTCGAAGGACCATATGCATTTCGTCGATGGTGCCGACGGTGGATATGCGGCTGCGGCAAGCCACCTAAAGCAACAGATACAGGCTGCGTCTTCGCCCTGAGTGGCGCGGGCGACTTTTTACCGCATTACATGCGAGCCACACGCCAAAAAAAAGAAAAAACCGGCGTCATGCGCCGGTTTCAACGGAATGGCACCGCCGGGCCGTGGGATGGCCGTTAGATCAAGCGGCAGCAGTCTTGCTGCTCTTCTGCACCTGGCAATAAATCTCCTCGAGGGAAGCGAGGATTTTTTTGACGGATTCGGAATTGCTGGAATAATAGATGGTCTGAGCATCCCGTCTTGTTTTCACCAGCCGCTGGGCACGCAATTTCGAAAGATGTTGCGAGAGCGCGGACTGGCTGAGACCAACTTGGGAGGCGAGAACACCGACCGGCACTTCCGTATCCACCAGCGTGCACAAGATCATCAGGCGCTTGGGATTTGCCATCGCTGAGAGCAAGTCTGCAGCGGCGATGCTATGTTCCGACAGAGATTGGTTATCCATACGCTCAAGTCTCCTGATGACAGTCGGAAAGACCGTCATGGTGGCTATTATAGGTGGTCCAAAAGGTGTTTTTTATAATTCAGTCGATACGTTGTATATACCTAAATCTTGCTTATATCGTGTCCCCCTCCAAGACTATTCTTCATTGATCATTTACCTGGACATCTTGATCAAATTTTCAGACTTTCGCCTGTTTTTCGTCATTTTAGCAACAAACTGCTACATTCTCAGTAGTATTTGGAGGAAAAAACAATCAAAAATTGAGCACACAAATCTTGTCTTCCAATGTCTGGCTTCGTGACCACTACCTTACACCACCTTAAATTTAGCAAGGAGGTACAGAATCTAGTTTTACTTTGCGCAATTTTCTCAAAGTTTGCAATATGCTTTTTATTCGTAATTATTTTAATGCATAACTTATAATGTCTTGGGTATTCTTTTTCTTTATACCAGCATTAGGTAATACAAAAAGGCCTTCCGGTGAGGAAGGCCTTTCGTTTTCTCGACCAATGCGAGTGTTTCTCATTTCTTGCGGTGGCGAGTGAGGCCTGTCACAATTTCGTCTGCGGAAATCGTGCCTATAATCGCGCCATTATCGACAACACCGATCGCGCCGGAATGTTTCGAGAGCGCATCGAGGATATCGATCAGCGGCGATGTCGGACGGGCGGTAGCGGCCACGTTCAACCGGCCGGTTTGTTCATCCACGCCTGGCTTCATCACGTCCGCGGCGGTCAGCATGGAGATCGGGTTCATGTTCTGCACGAAATCCGCGACATATTGCGTAGCCGGTTGCTTGACGATCTGCTGCGGCGTGCCGCACTGGATGATACGCCCGCCCTCCATCATGGCGATGCGGTTGCCGATGCGGAATGCCTCGTCCAGATCGTGACTGACGAAGAGGATGGTTTTCTTCAACCGGCTCTGGAACTCCAGAAGTTCGTCCTGAAGGCGGCTTCTGATGAGCGGGTCGAGCGCCGAGAACGGCTCGTCCATCAAGAGAATGGGCGCTCCGGTCGCGAAGGCGCGCGCCAGTCCCACGCGCTGCTGCATGCCGCCGGAAAGCTCCCCCACCTTGCGGTCAGCCCAGGCGGACAGGTTCACCAGCTCAAGCTGCTCGGCCACCATGCGCTTGCGCTCGGCTTCCGGCGTCCCGGAAAGCTCCAGCCCGAAACCGACATTGTCGGCAACGTTTCGCCAGGGCAGCAGGCCGAATTGCTGGAAGACCATCGAAACCGTATGCATGCGCAGATCGCGCAGCGCCTTCGCCGTCGCCCGATAGGGATCGACAAAACCGGACGCCGTCTTCACGCTGACATTGCCGCGCACCACAGGCGCAAGGCCGTTAACGGCCCTGAGCAGCGTCGATTTACCGGAGCCCGAAAGCCCCATGAGCACGAGTATTTCGCCCTCATTTACCGAAAGCGAGGCATTCGCAACGCCGAGGACCAGTCCGGTCTGCTCGTTGATCTCGTCACGCGTGCTGCCCTTGTCGATCAGCGCAAGCGCCGCCTCGGGCCGGTCGCCGAAGACGATATCGACATTTCCGAAGATGATTGCGTCACTCATAGATCATGCTCCGTACCGGGAAGGCGGAAAAGTCGGTCGAGAACGATCGCCAATATGACGATGCACAACCCAGCTTCGAAACCCATGGCGATGTTGACGGTGTTCAATGCGCGTACCACCGGCACCCCCAGGCCGTTGGCTCCGACGAGGGCGGAGATGACCACCATCGAAAGCGAAAGCATGATCGTCTGGGTAAGACCCGCCATGATCTGCGGCGCAGCGAAGGGAAGCTCTACCTTGCGCAGAACCTGCGATGGCGTGGCACCGAAGGCGATGGCCGCTTCCACCAGCGCCGGCGGCGTCGAAACGATGCCGAGACGGGTCAGGCGCACGGGCGCGGGAATGGCGAAGATGACCGTGGCGATAAGCCCGGGAACCATGCCGAGGCCGAACAGCACTAGCGCCGGAATGAGATAGACGAAGGTCGGAATGGTCTGCATCAAATCCAGCACCGGGCGCATGCCGGCATAGATCCACTTGCGCCGCGCCGCCAGTATTCCAAGCGGTATGCCGATGATCATGCAGACCGCGCTGGAGGCGAGAACGAGCGCCAGCGTTTCCGTCGTCGCCTTCCAGTACCCCAGATTGATGATGAACAGCAGACCAAGCGCCGTAAAGACCGGCATGCCGACCGACCGCCTCGTCCAGGCTGAAAGAGCCGTCACAATCGCGACGATGACCAGCGGATGCGGCGCCTGCAAAACGTAAAGCAGGGCGTTAATGACGCTTTGGAAAATGAAAGAAAGCCAATCGAAGAAAAAAGCGAGATTGCCGGTCAGCCAGTCAATGGCCTCCTTGGCATATCGGCCGACGGGCAGGCGGTTTTCAGGAGCGCTGAGCCATTCCACGGTAAGACAAGACCTTTCGTGAACCAGAGCAATTCCAGTAAAAATGCGTAACGGTTTTGGGCCCGGAATTGCAAAAAAATAAGAAGAACAGGCATTGAAGGTGATCCCGTTTCACCGGAAATGCCGCTAATGCAGAAACGACGGCCGGCAACAGCATTGCCGGACACCGGGATCGCGCGTGACCCCGGATGCGAGAAAAATTCGCGGACCGAGATCATGCAAAGGACATCGTAATTTCCTGCAGTATCCGGCCTGTTTACAAGGTTAGGCCGGATACATGCGTTGTCTGCAACCTAGAGGCCCAAGGCCTTCTTGACGGCGGGCAAGGCGTCAGCGCTGCCATCCTTGGTCTTGACGTTGGCAAGCCAGGGTTCGATCGCGGCCGGGTTGGCCTTCAGCCAGGCAGTCGCCGCCGCTTCGCCCTCGAGGCCATCATTCAGGATCTTGCCCATGATCTCGTTTTCCATGGGCAGGGAGAATTCCAGGTTCTTGAGAAAGACGCCAACATTCGGGCATTCCTCGGTGTAACCCTTGCGGACATTGGTGTAGATCGTCGCGCCGCCGAGATTGGGGCCGAAAACCTCGTCACCGCCGGTCAGATAGGTCAGCTTGAAATTCGTATTCATGGGATGCGGTTCCCAGCCGAGGAACACGATCGGTTCGCCGGATTTCCCCGCGCGGGCAACCTGCGACAGCATGCCCTGTTCGGAGGATTCGACCACCTCGAAACTCTTCAGCCCGAAGGTGTCCTTGGCGACCATGTCGAGGATCAGGCGGTTGCCGTCATTGCCGGGCTCGATGCCGTAGATCTTGCCGCCGAGATCGCCGCTATGGGCCGCTATATCCTTGAAATCCTTGATGCCGAGTTCAGCACCCTTGGCATTGGTCGCGAGCGTGTATTTGGCGCCGGTCAGGTTTTCACGCAGCGTTTCAACCGACTTGTCGTCGCGGTAAGGCGCGATATCGCCTTCCATGGTCGGCATCCAGTTGCCGAGGAAGACGTCGATGTCCTTGTTTTTCAGGGATGTATAGGTAACGGGCACCGAGAGAAGCTTGACGTCGGTTTCATAACCGAGGCTCTTCAGCAGCACCGTGGCAGTCGCTGTGGTGGCAGTGATGTCGGTCCAGCCCACATCGGAAAAACGAACCTTGCCACAACTTGCCGGCTCCGCAGCGCCGGCCGCATTGAACGTCATGACGGAGATTGCTGCGGCCAAAGCCAGACAGCGACTTCTATTTGCAAACATCGCTTGCTCCCTTTTTTCGTTCCCTTGCCATTATCAATATCTGCCGGACACAATCAACTCGCGTGCATTTGCGTGCTTTGGCCCGCCGTTTGCGACACGACGATGAAAATCTCCGGCTTTTTAGTCCGCGATACGGACAGCTGCGGCATGCGGAAATCTGTGTTTTTCCCGTTGCGGCACTTTTCAACCCGACCCTTCGCCGTCAAAAGACGCGAAGGTGTACAGGGAGTGGACGATGGCAAAACTCTATTTCAATTATGCGGCGATGAACGCCGGCAAGTCGACCATGTTGTTACAGGCATCCTATAATTATCACGAGCGCGGCATGCGCACGTTGATTTTCACGGCCGCCTTTGACGACCGGGCCGGCTTCGGCCGGGTCGCGTCGCGCATCGGCCTGTCGTCCGACGCACGGACCTTCGACGCAAACACCGATATCTTCTCCGAAGTGGAGGCCCTGCATGCCGAAGCGCCCGTTGCCTGCGTTTTCATCGATGAAGCCAACTTCCTGTCCGAACACCATGTCTGGCAGCTTGCCGGTATTGCCGACCGGTTGAACATTCCGGTGATGGCCTACGGCCTGCGCACGGATTTTCAGGGCAAGCTTTTCCCGGCCTCCAGGGAACTGCTCGCCATTGCCGACGAGCTTCGCGAAATCCGCACCATCTGCCATTGCGGCCGCAAGGCGACGATGGTCGCCCGTTTCGACAATGAAGGAAATGTGGTCAAGGAAGGCGCGCAGATCGATGTCGGCGGCAACGAAAAATACGTCTCCTTCTGCCGCCGCCACTGGGTCGAAACGGTCAAGGGCGACTGACCGTCTGCGGCCGGTTGCCGCATTTGATTTTTCGCAAGGATGGCTCCCCTGCTCCTGCGCTAAGACCATGCGGACACATTCGCGTGGATGTGCTTTCTCTCAGGAGTAAAAGATATGCACAACAAAACTGCCACCGTCGCCAGCCTTGCCATCGCTGCTGCCCTCCTTGCCTTTCCCGCCCTGTCGGCCGAAATCGAGGTGAAGATGCTCAACAAGGGCAGCGATGGCCAGGCGATGGTCTTTGAACCGGCAACCGTCAAGGCAGCTGTCGGCGACGTCATTTCCTTCGTGCCAGTCGACAAGGGTCATGATGCGGCTGCCGTCAAGGAAATGCTTCCCGAGGGCGTTGCGGACTTCAAGGGCAAGATGAACGAGACGGTGAAACTGACTGTCGAGAAGGACGGCGCATACGTCGTCAAATGCACGCCGCATCTCGGCATGGGCATGGTCGCCCTCGTTGTGGTCGGCGATGCCGCACCGGCCAATCTCGATGCCATAAAGACCGGCAAGCTGCCGAAAAAGGCGCGGGAGCGGCTGGACGCCGAAATTGCCAAGCTCGGTCTGTAACCGCCTGTCACCTTGTCCAGGCGATACATGCTCCGCGCGTAGTCCAGGAACTCGGGAACGAGCCGCGCGGACCGCAGGTTGAGAAAAGTTTCGCAATCATGTTGTATCCCGGTGGGTAGGGACATATCTGGAAGACAGTAAACGACCGCGGTTGTTGCGAAGCGCCAAAAGGCGCATGGCCGAACCGCGGTTGTTCCTTCCGGCGTTCAGCCCCACGGGCAGAGGAGACTATGACGACATGATCGACCGGATAACCGCTTTGATTCAGGCAGCCTTCAACGCCATCGGCAAGGCCGCCGGTCTCGTCGTCGCCTGGCTTTTGTGGCCTTTCATGGCCGCCCACGGCTGGTATCGCGACCGCAACTGGATCATCAAGGGTCCGATCGCTTTGGTGCTCATCCTTCTGGCCGGCTTTTACGGATACTTCTTCTGGCAAACGCAGGTCTGGACGAATTTCGACCCGGATTATATTTCCCGTTACAAGCTTGCAGAACGCACGGTGCCGCCCGGGCAGGAATTGCCGGCTGCAACACCCACGGCCGCCGCCGGCGCCACCGGTGCTGCCGCAAACACCTCCGCACCGGTATGCCAGCGCTCAGCCATCGTCGATGCCGCCGCCGATCTTACCGATTTCAACGTCAATCAGAATGCATGGATTTCCTCCATGCTGCTCTATCGTCTCGGCCTTTTCGGCATGGACTGGGACAGCACGCCATTCCTGGACAACAAGGCGTCCTTCCAGCGCGGCGTGAACCAGGCGGTGCGCCGCACCGCGGTGGAACTGGTGGATACGCTCGGTCGCGTTCGTGGAACATCCGGTATTAACAACAATCTCCAGGAAGCGCGCGGGAACATGCAGTTCAGCGAATATTCCTGGTATTTCGGCCTCGATCCGTTTGGCCCCAAAACACCGACACCGAGCTACTATCGCGCCGCCATCCGCAGCTTCCAGGCATTTAACGGTGAACTCACCGCCTGCAAGGCCGTCTTCGATACACGCGCCGATAACCTCATCCAGTTCATCGACCGCATTGCCGGCGATATCGGCTCGACATCGGCCATTCTGCGCGAGCGTTCGGAAAACTATAATGGCGGCTGGTTCGACACTCGCGCCGACGACCGTTTCTGGTTCGCCTATGGCCAGCTCTATGGATATTACGGCGTGCTGTCGGCAGCCGGATCGGACTTCGCGCAGGTTATTCGCGAACGCAATCTGACCAATCTGTGGAACGACACCCTGGGACAGACCCGTGCCGCGCTACGCATCCAGCCGGCAATCATTTCCAACGGCGACGAAAGCGGTTGGATCATGCCCTCGCACCTTGCCACCATGGGATTTTATGTTCTGCGCGTTCGCTCCAACCTCGTCGAGCTCCGCTCCGTTCTCGACAGGTAAGTCAACGGCTCGGACCGGCATGAAAATCAGCTTATCAGGCCAAGGCGTATTGTCTTGGCCACCAGCTGCGCGCGGTTGACGCAATCGAGCTTGCGAATGGCGTTGTTCATATAGGTATTGACGGTGTGCTCCGAGATGGACAGAAGCTCGGCAATCTCCACGGAGGTCTTGCCCTGCGCAGTCCAGCGAACCACGTCGAGTTCCCGCTTCGTCAGTGGGGAGGGGAGTTTTGAGCCTGCACGACAAAGCCGATCATAGGCCTCCAGGGCGTGAAGGGCGATCATGCACAGCTCGTTCAGCGAACCCTGCGACAGGACATCGCAATCGCCTGCGAAATTCATCAGATGCCGGTTTCCGTCCATGCCGTTCACCGGCACCAGAAGACCGGAGGTGATGCCCATGCCGCGCAGCAGGGTTGAGACTTCCAGCAGCGAGCCGGAGTTGATGTCCTTATCATCAAGAGACCAGTATTGCGGCATCATCGATGAAGCGCCGCGCTTTATGACGGGGCAATCTGCAAGTTCACCGTCCCGGGTCATCGCATTCACCACCCACACCGGCAGGCTGCTTTCCACCACTATCGGCAGGGCATAGGCATTGCGAATGCTCGGCAGCTTCAGCAACGTCACGTAGGAATAACTGAACGCCTGCATCACCTGCTGCAGCGCCGCCAGCCATTGGGGTCTGTCAATGGCAGCCGAAAGGTCGCGGCAAAGTCTGGCCTGGCGCTCCGTCTTCGGCATTCAGGCGCCACCCGGCGGTGGGCGCAGGACACCCAGAAGCGACGACCAGGCGGCATGGGCAAACAGTGTTGCAACCTTCATATCGGGCGGACCACCTTGACTAAAGTGCCGGTTTTTCGGGTTTATCCTTCGGCTTGGCCATCAATTTCTCCAGGAAACCGAGCATGACCGCCGATACGACAAAGGCCAGATGGATGATGGTGAACCACATCAACTGGCTGTCCGTATACTGACTGGCGTTGAGGAATATCTGTAGCAGGTGGATCGACGAAATCGCCACAATCGACGATGCGACCTTGATTTTCAGGCTGCCGGCATCAAGCTTGCCCAGAAATGAAACCTCGTCATCCGCCTCATCGAAACGGCTAACGAAATTCTCATAGCCGGAGATCATCACCATGACGATAAGGCTCGCGACCAGCGCCGCATCGATCAGCCCGAGCATGGCGAGGATCATGTCCGATTCGTCGTAAGTGAAAACGTTTTTGGCGACCTTCAGGAATTTCAGCACGAAGGAAAATGCATAAACCGCCAGCGCCGCGACGAGCCCGAGATAAAACACGACAAGCAGCCAGCGGCTGGAGAGAATGATCCGCTCGACGAGCAGTTCAAGTGACTTCATTTCCGTATCCGATTACTTTTTTGTATATTGTTGGAGCATGCATTCTTCCGCCATCTAAACTGGCTGCGAATATCCTAGCAAGCGTCAATGTCGGGACTTTGGCCGGAACCCGGCATTTTCGGGCCTCTCCACCGGTCCGGATGCAGTCTCACGGGGCGTCACATTTTTGCCACGCACCGTTATGCTTTAAAACATGATGATAAAAGTCATATATAATATGTTGACAGTTATGATCACATTTTTTAGTCCTCAGCAATCGGCTTGCCCGTAACAAATCAAAACAGTTTCAGCCGCGACAGCAAGCGCGGCGCGTTTTTGCGCGCCATAGCTTCTGCGCGCGCCTATCCGGGGGTATTTAATGTCCATCTCGCGCACACATTCGGCGCTGTTTTTGTGCACTGCCATGTCTCTTCTGCCCTTTACCGGACCTGCGCAATCGCAGGATGCCGCGTCGCAGACGAACGACACCACCACGCTGGAGAAGATCGTGGTCAAGGGCAAGCGCGTCAAAAGCGCGAATGCAGCCGCCGACACACCGCTTGCAAGCCAGACGACGGCGGAAGACATCAGGAAGAAAGACATCGGCAGCATCAAGGACCTCGGAAACTCCACCGAGCCGGGCGTCGATTATGTGGATGCCAAGCCCGGCAGGCCCGGCGGCCTGTTCATTCGCGGTCTGGGCGGCGCCCGTGTCGTGACCCTGATCGACAATATTCCCGTTCCCTTCTTCAACAATTTCGCCCGTCAGGGACAGGCCACGACGACCCTGAGTGATACCAGTTCGAGCTTTGATTTTTCATCGCTTTCCACGGTTGACGTTGTACGCGGCGCCGATTCCAGCCGCATCGGTTCCGGCGCCCTTGGCGGCGCACTCGTTCTGCGCACGCTTGAGCCGGAAGACCTGATCGGTGAAGGCAAGGACTGGGGCGGCGTTGCCAAGACCACCTATGACAGCGAGGACAGAAGCGTCGGCGGATCGCTCGCCGTTGCAAAGAAGATCGAAAACACCTCGGTTCTGTTCCAGGGCTCCTACAAGCGCGGCAACGAAACGGACAATAAGGGCTTCGCCGATATCTACGGAACCCGCCGCACCAAGCCCAACCCGGCAGATACCTACGAAAGCAACCTGATGTTCAAGATCCGCCAGGATCTGGAAGGCGGCCACCGCATCGGACTTACGGCCGAGCGTTATTCATTGAGAGATCGCAGCGACATGCGAACCCTGCAAGGCGTCAGCGTATCGGGATCGACTTACCGTATTGGCGACTACAGCGGCTACGAGGATACGGAGCGCGACCGCGTATCGCTTGATTACGAATATGAAGCGCCGTCGACAGACAGCCTGATCGATGCAGCCAATCTGTCGCTCTACTGGACGCGCCTCTCCAAGGAATCCGGCGCTGGCAACCGGCTGACCAACAACTCGCTCTATATCCGCGAAGACAGCATGCGCAACAGCGCTTTCGGCATCGTCGGCGGCCTTGAATCCGGCTTCGAACTTGGCGGCGTGCAGCACACCGTGCGCTTCGGCGGCAACGCCATGACAACCGATTTCAGCCAAGCGCTTTATGCCAACACAGGCGGAGTGACCTCATCGTCACAGTCGGACATGCCTGACGTGAGCGGCAAGAGCCTTGGCCTCTATCTCGATGACGAAATCGCGTTTGGAAACGGTTTCAGGCTGACCCCCGGACTGCGCTTCGATTCCTACGATTACGATCCGGATGGCTCGGTATCTAGCAACAGCGGTTACAACACCTTCGGCCTGCCAAGCGGCAATAGCGGTTCGCGCTTCTCGCCCAAGCTGCTCGCGACATACGACGTGACGCCGGAATTGCAGCTCTTCGCACAATGGTCGATGGCCTATCGCGCTCCGACCATCAACGAGCTTTATCTGAACTTCTCGAATATCAGCTCCGGTTATGCCGTGGTCGGCAACTCCGCACTCAACCCCGAAACCAGCAACGGCTTTGAAATCGGCGCCAATTACGCATCCGGCGATCTGACGGGGAGCCTGACGCTGTTCCACAACAAGTACAAAAACTTCATCGAGCAATACACGACCTCGACGACGCTGTTCCCCGGCTTCGGCGGCAGGGGCAACGGATCGCTCTTCACCTATCGCAACCGCAACAATGTTGAAATCTCCGGCGTGGAAGCCAAGGTCCGCAAGGAACTCGCAAACGGCTTCTTCGCCCATGCGTCGCTTGCTTATGCTTATGGCAAAGACACAGACAGCAACGAATTCATCCGCACGGTGGCGCCGTTCAAGTCCGTCCTCGGCGTCGGCTACGCACAGGAGACATGGGGCACGGAATTCACGGGCATCTTCTCCTCGCATATGCGTGACGACAAGGTGGCCACAACATACGACGCACCCGGTTACGGCATATTCAACCTGACCGGCTGGTGGGAACCGGAACAGACCAAGGGCCTGCGTATTCAGGCCGGCGTCTACAACCTGTTCGACAAGCAATACTGGAACGCCGTCGGCGTTCGTGACGTCAACCCCAATGCCGTCAGTACCGTCAACCAGCCTGTCGACTTCTATACGGAAGCGGGACGCACCTTCAAAATCTCTCTGACCCAGAAATTCTAAACCCGGTCGGAACGTCATCTCCAGTCGGGGCGGCCTTCGGGTCGCCCCCTTTTTATCAGCGGCAGTAGAGATAACCTCCCTTTCGCTCCAGCACGTCGAGATGCAGGTGATCCTGATGGGTCGCGTCACTGCCGGGGGAAAGAACGGTGCGGAAGAACAGGCAGGCGGCGGCTGTAATCGTCCGCTGGAAGGCACCTTCCACCGTTCCATCCTCGCCGCGCGGCTTCATCACCAGCGGATCGCCCTTGTCAAAGGCGATGGTGGAAATATCGACAGCATTGCCCTTGGCATGTTCGGAAATCTTGCCGGTTTCGGCACTGTTGCGGTTGCGGCAAATATAGGTCGAGGCATTGGCAATCGCCGTTACCTTTTTGTCCGGCAGGGCGAGAGCCGCAGCCGGCAGCATCATCTCCTTTGTCCAGCGCGATAGCGCAAGGGCCGTTTCGCAGCGCATGGTGCCAGATGGTTCAAGCTTGATGCCCGGCAGCACCACGGAAAGCTCGATCGGCGCTTCGATACCGCACCCCTGCTCTTCGTCGCGGATCGGCTCGAGCTCTTTGAATTCCGCGCCGATTTCCTTCAATGCGCCAAGGCAGGCCTGAAGCTCTGCCGGGTCTTCCGGCTTCACAGGCTCCGGCGGTTTTTCCTCGGGTTTCGTTGCTTCGACAGCCGGAGCTACCGTCTCACCGCCGTTTTGCCCCTTGTCGTCTTTCTTCTTGTCCTCGGCACCCTTCCCTTCCGCGTCGGATTTTCCTTCTTCAGGCGGTTGCGGCTTAGGGGTCGGTTTCGGTGTGTCTTCGGGCGTTTGCGCGCCCTTATCGGCCGGCTTTTCCGTTGTGGCAGGTGCTTGCTGTTCGCCAGGCTTCGGCTGTGGCACCGGCACCTGTGGCGGCGGTTCGGAAGCGGAAATAAGAGCGAGACTCGTCATCAGAAGACACAGGCGATGAAGCATTTTCCGGGGCACTCCTGACTGTTTCGGCAGGACAGGAACGCAACTCGCGCCGGTAAGGTTCATTCCGTCGCCGGAATCCGCTTGCCAAGGCGAATTGTGCAGGCTAACAATTTTCCCATGAACATCGTGTCTATGAACATTGCTAACTGGTGGTGGAGCAGCTTTACGCGGCCTTGACCAGTCATGTCTTCAGACAAAGTCCAAGCCGCCCGAATTTTCAGGCGGCTTTTTTGTTATTCTGCCGCCTGTCATCGGGCCTGAAAAACGGGAAGTGCGAAAGAAATGGTAACGATCATTCAGGATGACGGAGCGGAAACCTACGAGACGAAAGGCGGCATAAAGGTCAGCCGAAAGCGTCGCGCCGCCGAATATGCCAGCGCCATCGACAACTACATCGAAAAGCTCGATGCCCATCGCGGCGCGGTTTTCTCGTCCAACTACGAATATCCGGGCCGCTACACGCGCTGGGATACGGCCATCATCGATCCGCCGCTCGGCATTTCCTGCTTCGGTCGCCAGATGTGGATCGAAGCCTATAACGGTCGCGGCGAAGTACTGCTCGACTTCATCACCGAAAAGCTGAAGGCGACGCCCGATCTGACGCTTGGCGCATCCTCCGTCCGCCGTCTCGACCTCACGGTCAACGAGCCGGACCGCGTCTTTACAGAAGAAGAACGCTCGAAAATCCCGACCGTCTTCACGGCGCTGCGCGCCATCGTCGACCTGTTCTATTCGAATGCGGATTCGGCCATCGGCCTGTTCGGCGCCTTCGGTTACGATCTCGCTTTCCAGTTCGACGCGATCAAGCTTTCGCTCGCGCGCCCGGAAGACCAGCGCGACATGGTGCTGTATCTGCCCGACGAAATTCTCGTCGTGGACCATTATTCCGCCAAGGCCTGGATCGACCGTTACGATTTCGAGAAGGACGGAGTAACGACGGACGGCAAGTCCTCAGAGATCGCGCCCGATCCCTTCAAGACCACCGACACGATCCCGCCCAAGGGCGATCACCGTCCCGGCGAATATTCCGAGCTGGTGGTGAAAGCCAAGGAAAGCTTCCGACGCGGCGATCTGTTCGAGGTCGTTCCCGGCCAGAAGTTCATGGAGCGCTGCGAAAGCAATCCATCGGCGATCTCCCGCCGCCTGAAGGCGATCAACCCCTCGCCCTATTCCTTCTTCATCAATCTCGGTCATCAGGAATATCTGGTCGGTGCTTCGCCGGAAATGTTCGTGCGAGTCTCCGGCCGTCGCATTGAGACCTGCCCGATTTCAGGCACCATCAAGCGTGGCGACGACCCGATTGCCGACAGCGAGCAGATCCTGAAGCTGCTGAATTCGAAAAAGGACGAGTCCGAACTGACCATGTGCTCGGACGTGGACCGCAACGACAAGAGCCGCGTCTGCGAGCCGGGTTCGGTGAAGGTCATCGGCCGCCGCCAGATCGAGATGTATTCGCGCCTTATCCACACGGTCGACCACATCGAGGGCCGTCTGCGCGATGACATGGATGCCTTCGATGGCTTCCTCAGCCACGCCTGGGCCGTCACCGTCACCGGCGCACCGAAGCTCTGGGCCATGCGCTTCATTGAAAGCCATGAAAAGAGCCCACGCGCCTGGTATGGCGGTGCAATCGGCATGGTCGGTTTCAACGGCGACATGAATACCGGGCTTACGCTGCGCACCATCCGTATCAAGGATGGCATCGCGGAAGTCCGCGCGGGTGCGACGCTTCTCAATGATTCCAATCCGCAGGAAGAAGAAGCCGAAACCGAACTGAAGGCATCCGCCATGATCGCGGCCATTCGCGATGCAAAAGCTACAAACTCGGCCGCCACGAAGCGCGATGCCGCCAAGGTAGGCACCGGCGTCAAGATCCTGCTGGTCGATCACGAAGACAGTTTCGTGCACACGCTGGCGAATTATTTCCGCCAGACGGGCGCCACGGTTTCCACCGTCAGAACGCCGGTTGCAGCGGAGGTCTTCGACCGCTTCCAGCCCGATCTCGTCGTGCTTTCACCCGGACCGGGCAGCCCGACGGATTTCGACTGCAAGGCGACGATCAAGGCCGCCCGCGCCCGCGAGTTGCCGATCTTTGGCGTGTGCCTCGGTCTTCAGGCGCTGGCGGAAGCCTATGGCGGCGAACTTCGCCAACTTGCGGTACCAATGCACGGCAAGCCCTCACGCATCCGCGTGCTGGAGCCAGGCCTGGTCTTCTCCGGTCTCGGCAAGGAAGTGACCGTGGGTCGCTACCACTCGATCTTCGCCGACCCTTCCACCCTTCCGCGTGATTTCATCATCACCGCGGAAAGTGAAGACGGCACGATCATGGGCATCGAACACGCCAAGGAACCGGTAGCCGCCGTTCAGTTCCACCCGGAATCGATCATGACCCTCGGCCAGGATGCCGGCATGCGCATGATCGAGAACGTCGTGGTGCATCTCACCCGCAAGGCGAAAACCAAGGCAGCGTAAACATCCTGCATCGGCGGCGTCACTTCGGCGCCGCCGGGCAAGCCTCAAACAGCGCGACTTCGAGATCGCCTGCTGCCTAGCTACGCGGCAGCGATGTGGAAATGCACAGCGCGAATTTCTTCAAAAGTTGCATGTCGAAGTGGCCTTCCCGGCGCAACATCCACGTCAGCGCTTCGTTTGCCGTCCACGGCTTCTTGTAGGGCCGAACCGAGGTTACGGCGTCATAGACATCGCAGATCGCCGCAATGCGCGCGTAAAGACTGATCTCGTTTCCGGCGCAGCCGCTGGGATAACCGCCGCCATCAATGCGCTCGTGATGATTGAAGCAGACATCCAGAACCATGGCCGGCATCTGCTCGTTGCGAGACAAGATATCCCGACCGAACGTTGGATGAAGATTGATGATTTCCCGCTCGGTGGCGCTTAACCCTTCCGCCTTGTTGAGGATCGATGAAGGAATTTCCACCTTGCCGATATCGTGCAGCAGGCCGCTGATGCCGAGCAGATCGACCGTTTCCTTGTCCAGCCCGAGATAATTGCCAAAATGGATCATCAACCCGCTGACCGAAACCGAATGCACGAAGGTCGTCTCGTCCTTCGACTTCAACCGGGTAACCCCGATGAAAATCGCCGGGTTCGACTGGACCGCATCGGAAATCTTGCCGGCCGCCGCTGTCATGCCCTTGAGGGACACGCAGCCACCGGCTTCGGCAACGGCAAATGTCTCGGCAATGGCATCGGCGGCAGAGCGCACGGCATGGGTAATGGCAGCCATGGTTTCGGGGCCATTGTTTAATCGCGGCGGGACGGTTCCAGAGTACGGCCTACCCTCGATATCGTTTCCCTTGGCCGTATTTATGATGATGCTTTCAGCGCCGCTCAATTTCAATTGACGCATCAACTCTTCATGGCGCAGAAGAAATCGATATCGCTGCAAAAATTCGCTGTTCGAAAGCGCTCCCTCGACCGCTTCGATAAACATGCCAACCGTCAATTGCTGGGTAGAAATTCGTTTGAGCATCAGACGCTTTTATTTTCCTTCCCGGGAATGGTAACCTCCGCTGGCAATTGCTGAAAAGACCGGAACCAACCGGTATTCCTCCAAGGGTAAGTTACGTATTCCTAACATTGTTCAATTTTGGAACTTAAACATAAGATAGCACGAATATGAAAATTTTTTACTCTGGATATATTTAAAACGCAAAGAATCAATTCGATTAAGTCAAGAAACAACCTAAGAATGTAAATACTGAAAATTCTCGCGAACGACGTAAACCAGGAGCCGAAGAAAAGCCGCATGAATTCGAAACTTGAAACGCGCATCGATCAGGGTACGGGCCGTGAACCGGCAGATATAGTTCTCAAGGGCGGACGATTCTTCGACCTCGTAACTGGAGAACTTGTTGCCTCCGACATCGCCATCTGCGGCGATACCATCGTTGGAACTTGCGAAAGCTACAAGGGTCGCCGGGAAATCGACATTTCGGGGAAAATCGTCGTTCCAGGTTTCATCGATACCCATCTCCACATCGAATCATCGCTGGTGACGCCGCACGAATTCGACCGCTGCGTTCTGCCCTACGGCGTTACCACCGCCATCTGCGACCCGCATGAGATCGCCAATGTTCTGGGCGCGGAGGGGCTTCGGTTCTTCCTGGACAGTTCCATGGAAACCATCATGGACATCCGCGTGCAGCTCTCGTCCTGCGTGCCCGCAACCCATCTGGAAACCTCGGGCGCCGATCTGCCGATCGAAAAACTGCTGCCGTTCCGTGATCATCCGAAGGTTATCGGCCTTGCCGAATTCATGAATTTTCCGGGTGTCATCCACAAAGACCCGGTATGCATGGCAAAACTCGAAGCCTTTCAGGGACAGCATATCGACGGACACGCGCCGCTTCTGTCGGGAACGGCGCTGAACGGATATCTGGCAGCCGGCATCCGCACCGAACATGAGTGCACCAGCGCTGCCGAGGCTTTGGAAAAGATCCGCAAGGGCATGCATATTCTCGTGCGCGAAGGCTCGGTCTCAAAAGACCTGCACGCCCTGATGCCTGTTATCACCGAGCGTCTGTCGCCTTATCTTGCGCTTTGCACCGATGACCGCAACCCACTCGACATCGCCGAACAGGGTCATCTCGATTATATGATCCGCACTGCAATCGCCAACGGCGTGGAACCGCTCGCCATCTACCGCGCCGCCTCGATTTCCGCCGCAAAGGCCTTCGGCCTGCGCGATCGCGGTCTTATCGCACCGGGCTGGCGCGCCGACCTCGTGGTGATCGACACCTTGCAGAACTGCAAAGCTGGCATGGTCTTCTCCGGCGGCCGTATCGTCGATGACGCGCTGTTTGCCACCCGCAAGCCGGTCGCGCCCGTCGGTCTTGACAGCGTCAAGGCAAGACCCGTGCTCGCCGCCCATTTCGGCGTGCCGGTCGCGCAAGGCGAGACCCCGGTGATGGGCGTGCTCCCCGGCAAGATCATCACCGAACATCGCCGCTACACGCTGCCGACGGACGGCAACCAGACGACTGTCGATCTCGCAAACGACATCATCAAGGTCGCCGTCATCGAGCGCCATGGCAAGAACGGCAACCACGCCAACGGCTTCGTGCAGGGCTTCGGGCTGAAGAAGGGCGCCATCGCCTCCACTGTCGGTCATGACAGCCACAATATCTGCGTTGTCGGCGTTAACGAGGACGACATGGCGCTGGCCGCCAACCGGCTCGGCGAAATCAAGGGCGGTTTCGTGGTGGTCGAAGACGGCAAGGTGACGGGCGAGATTGCGCTCCCGGTGGCCGGGTTGATGAGCCTCGAACCTTACGAAACGGTGCGAGACACGCTCCACACCCTGCGAAAGGCAGCCTATGCGCTCGGCACGACGCTCGAGGAGCCCTTCCTGCAGGTGGCTTTCCTGCCGCTACCCGTCATCCCGCACCTGAAGATTTCCGACATGGGCATGGTGGATGTGGATCGGTTTGCACTGATCTGACGATGGAGTTTATCGGCCGGAAACAGCGTAATCTGCTTATGCCGCGTTTCTGAGATGGCGCGAGCCGTCTCAGGTTTTCGTTTCTGCAGGCCAGGTCACGTAGTAATATTTGCCCGCGACCCTGCCAAAATAGGCGTGGTTGCCCGTCGTCTTGTCGACATAGCTGCCACTTACATCCTTGGAAAGAAGGCCGCTTTCGTTACGTTTGAGCTGCGAGTTCAGGAAATCCGCCCAGTTGGTCTTGGCGATATCCGTAGCGGTTGTCGACCTGGCGTTTTTCTGACTCGGATCCCATGCGCTGATAGATTTGCCCTGCGTGGGGTCCGAGATCTGCAAGCGCCCGCCCGCAAGAGCACTCATCATCGATTGGGAACGCAGGTATTGCGCCGGATCGTCCCCCGCTGTCGAAAGCTTGACCTTCAGATTTCGCATAAAGCCTGATGACGCGAGATATTCGATTGACGACATTTTTGGCGGTGCATTCGTTGTGGATGCGCTGACTGACGATTGTCCGGAAGCGAAAACGCTTCTGATGGATGTCGCGGGGGCAGTCTGAACCTTGGTACGTGAGGATGCGGAACTAGCGGTGGTAAGTTGACTCGAATTCTTGATCGAAACGGACATGAAAATCCCTACTTCGCTTTATAGTTATTATCCGAAAATATATAATTGTTCATTTAATAATAATCCAAACTTGCGCAAAGCTCGCCAAATTCATAAGAAATAAATAAAAAATGAACATAATATTTCGTTTTTTAGATTAAAAATGATAAATTACATCAATCAATTCAAATTTTCATACTTTTAGATAAATTAATACATAAATTAGTATGAAAATAAGTACTATCGTCTATGGGCAATTTGCATCGCGTCACCAAGTCCAACGCGGCGCAAGTTCCCGGAATAAGCATAAGAGAGCCGAGCGACGTCCGCATGAAAATGCCGGTTCAGACAAGGCGAAACGGACGGATTGCTAAATCGGCTGACTTACAGCATCGGCAAGTCATGAATGCGATGGCAGCAGCTTGCGGAAATAAACTACCCGTTCGGTCTCCTCAAACCCCAGCGCCGCGTGCATGCGGTGTGAATCGACATTGGCAATATCGGCATCGGAGGCAAGCTCACTCACACCCTTGCTGATCGCCCAGCGGGTGACCTCGGCGATCAATGCCGCGGCAACGCACTGACCGCGGAATTCTTCTTCCACATAAACGCCTTCGAGAAACGCAACAGGCGATGTATCGCATCCGTTGACATAATCCCGCCGGAGGCTGACGTCGGCGAAACCGATGGCCATTCCGACCAGATCATGGGCAATGAAACCGGCGTCGTTGTCGGAGAGGTTCTGCAATTCCGCCCTGTGTTCGGCAACAGAGGCATCGGGCCATAAACGGTGGCGCAAAAGGCACCAGTCATCCAGAGATGCTGAGGCGTGCCTGATGGAAAATTGCAGGCTCAAGCGACGACCCCGCAAAACACGTCCAACCCCTCAAGCTTCACAATTCCGGCGTCGAACAGCGGCTCAAAACCCGGCATCGGCAGGATATCCGTGACCTCCATACCCTTCGGGACAGGGAATTCCACCGCCTCACGGGTCAGGTTGAAAACGAACAGCAGCTTTTCGTCACCCTTGTGGCGCGTGAAGGCCAGCACGTCGAGATTGGTCTTGATGAAGTCCATATCGCCGTCGCGCAATGCTCCATGGGTTTTGCGGAAGGACAAGACCGCGCGGTAGTGGTTAAGAACCGAGTCCGGCTTGCGCTCCTGCGCATCCGCCGCCTGCATGGCGTGGGCATAGGGCACCGGCAGCCACGGCTTTTCCGCGCTTGAAAAACCCGCATTCGGTTTGCCGGTTTCCCACACCATCGGCGTGCGGCACCCGTCACGCCCCTTGAAGGCGGGCCAGAAGCGAATGCCGTAGGGGTCACGCAAATCCTCGAAGGCCAGTTCGGCCTCGGTCAGGCCCAGCTCCTCACCCTGATACAGACATATCGAGCCGCGCAGGCTGGCGAGAACGCAGATGGCGAGCTTCGCAACCCGCGTCTGCTCCTCAGAGCCTTCGGAAAACCGGCTCAGATGGCGCACCACATCGTGGTTGGAAAAAGCCCAGCACACCCAGCCATCCGTCACCACCTTGCCAAAGGTCTCGACCGAGCCCCGCAGGTGTTTTGCGCTGAAATCCGGGCCAAGCAGATCGAAGGTATAGCACATGTTGAGTTTATCATTGCCGGATGTGTAGGCCGCGACCGTCTTCAGCGAGCGTGCGCCGTCCCCCACCTCGCCCACGGTGGCGCGGCCCTCATATTCATCGAGAAGCGCGCGGAGGCGCTGGAGGAAGGCCACGTTTTCTGGCCGCGTCTTGTCGTAGAGATGATCCTGCATGCCGTAAGGATTGACGTCGGACGCATCGAGGCCAAAGCTTTCGTCGTCCAAAAGCGGCGGGTTGTCGCGCAACAGCTTGTCGTGGAAATAGTGATTGACGGTATCGAGACGAAAACCGTCCACGCCGCGATCGAGCCAGAACCGTACGGTTTCCAGAAGCGCATCCTGAACATCCGGATTGTGAAAATTGAGATCCGGCTGCGAGGCGAGAAAGCTGTGCATGTAATATTGCTTGCGCACGCCATCCCATTCCCATGCCGGCCCGCCGAACACGGAAAGCCAGTTGGTGGGCGCCGTGCCATCCGGTTTGGGATTGGCCCAGACATACCAGTCCGCCTTGCTGTTGATGCGGCTTGCACGGCTGTCCACGAACCAGGGATGCTTATCGGATGTATGCGAAATCACCTGGTCGATGATAACTTTCAGCCCCAGCCGGTGCGCCTCGGCCGTCAATGCATCGAAATCGGCAAGCGTGCCGAACATCGGATCGACATTGCAATAATCGGAAACGTCATAGCCCATATCGGCCATGGGGGAGGTGAAGAAAGGCGAGAGCCAGATGGCATCGACGCCGAGCGAGGCGATGTAGGACAGCCGCTTCGTCACCCCGGCAAGATCGCCGTAACCGTCCCCGGTCGTATCCTGAAAGGATCGCGGATATACCTGATAGATCACCGCCCCCTTCCACCAGTCCGATTGCGCTTGGGATTTGTGGACCGGGGCATGGGTTGTCGGCATGAGCGATCTCCTGATGAGGGTTGGTCCGAGAATATAAAGCAGCTGTCCCTGCGTAAACCGGAACTTCGCAAATGCCCAAAATCACCTCGAAGCGGGCTTGTCAGGCACCTCCTGTCGTCGTAATCCCGAAGGTAAAGTAAGTGGAGGATGACGGCGTGGGCGGACGGTTTCTGTCGATTGGCGAATGTATGGTGGAACTGTCGCAGGCCGGAAACGGGCTGCTGCGCAAGGGTTTTGCCGGTGATACCTTCAATACAGCATGGTATGCACGTGCCTGCCTGCCAGAAGACTGGTCCGTCGATTATTTCACGGCACTCGGCGACGATCCTCTTTCGCAGGACATGCTGGCCTTCATTGCAGATGCCGGTATCGGCACGGAAAAAATCCGCCGCATCAAGGGCGGCACACCCGGCCTTTACCTCATCAACCTCAAGGATGGTGAGCGCACCTTCAGCTATTGGCGCAACGCCGCCGCAGCAAGGCAACTCGCAGCAGATGCGGACCACCTGCGCAAGACGGTGGAAAGCGCCGACGTCATCTATTTTTCCGGTATCACGCTCGCCATTCTCGCCTCGCCGCACGATGTCGATACTTTCCTTGCGGAACTGCGCCGCGCCAAGGCAGCGGGCAAGCCCGTGGTCTTCGACCCGAACATCCGCCCGCGCCTCTGGTCCGACAAGGACACGATGCTGGAGACGATTACCAACGGCGCACGCGCCGCAACGCTGGTAATGCCAAGTTTCGATGACGAAGCCAGCCATTTTGGTGACACATCCGTCGAGGCCACAATCGAGCGTTACCGTGCGCTCGGCGTCGCCAACATCGTCGTCAAGGATGGCGCAAAGGGTGCGACACTCGATTTCAGCGGCGCACGCAGCCACGCTCCGGCGGTAGAAGCCGTGGATGTGGTGGATACGACAAGTGCAGGCGACAGTTTCAACGGCGCGTTTCTCGCCCGATATGTAACCGGCAGTTCGTCGCATGACGCCGCCGTCTTTGCCGCACGGGCAGCGGCAACCGTCATCGGCCATCACGGCGCGCTGATCAGCCCCGAGCTTCTTCCGCTGGTCGGATGATGCCAGACGGAACCGGCTTCCTGATACCTGTGCTTGTCACAGGGATGACCAGGAGAGCGCATTACGGACAAGAGCAAGCTTGTGTGCGCAAAGGACACTTCTCTACCCTTATCCGCCCTGACATGATCCTGTAACACGCACGCCGCATATACGGGCGGAAGCCGGGTGGTGGGGAATCGCCCGCGCGCAGTCGAGCAGGATCGGTGTTTCATGACGAGAATCACGATTGTCACAGATGCCTGGCACCCGCAGGTCAACGGCGTGGTTCGTTCCATCGAAAATACCAATACGGAACTCGCGCGGCTGGGCGTGGATGTGCACATGGTGACACCACAGAGTTTCTACAGCATCCCCTGCCCGACCTATCCGGAAATTCGCCTGTCAGTCGCCGGCTATCGCCGTGTCGCGGCGGAGATTGAAAAAAGCCAGCCCTCCTTCGTCCACATCGCCACCGAGGGTCCGCTGGGTTTCATGGCGCGGCGCTGGTGCGTGAAGAACAGGATGCGTTTTTCCACCAGCTATCACACCCGCTTTCCCGAATATGTCGCGGCGCGCTTCCCGATCCCAGAAAGCTGGCTTTACGCTTTCGTGCGCTGGTTTCACAATGGCGGCAACACCTGCATGGTGGCGACGCCAAGCCTGGAGACCGAGCTTGAGGCCCGCGGGGTTCGCAACTTGAAGCGCTGGAGCCGCGGCATCGATGCCGAACTGTTCCATCCACGTCCGAAAACGTCGCTGCCTTTCGATCTGCCAAGACCGATCTTCATGACGGTCGGTCGTGTGGCGGTGGAAAAGAACCTGCCTGAATTCCTCGACCTCGAGCTGCCCGGATCGAAGGTCGTGATCGGCGATGGCCCGGCCCGCCATGAATTGCAGGAAAAATATCCGGACGTGCTGTTTACCGGCATCAAGACCGGGGAAGAACTCGCGGCTGCCTATGCGCAGGCCGATGTCTTCGTTTTCCCGTCCAAGACCGACACATTCGGCAACACCATTCTGGAAGCGCTGGCGAGCGGTGTGCCGGTGGCCGCCTTCCCCGTTACCGGGCCGATCGACATTCTCGGCGGCAATCCCGGGGCAGGCGCGCTGAATGACAATCTTCGCGACGCGTGTCTTGCAGCGCTCCATTGTTCATCACAGGAGGCTCTGGCGCTTTCCAAAAGCTACAGCTGGGAAAAGGCATCGCGGCAATTCCTTGACAACGTCATACACGCCGCCGGAAAATCCCTGCCGCTTTTGTCCCGCTCACGACTTGCCTGACGTGGAGACACATTCATCCCCCACATTTTATCGGGGAACGGTGGACGAAACAAAGCAGGAGTGTCACAAGACGATCTGGACGCGACCGCCGTTATCTTTAGAACGGGGTCGGGCTGCTGATTGACGTCAGGCGGCTGCCGCGAGATCACGCTGGCCGTCCTAATTTCACAAAGACTTATCCCGTCTCAGATCACCACGCGCCGACGAGCGCCTGGCCGGAAAGCGGCACCGTCCGCGCCTTGCCGTTCCGCTCCGTGACCGAAAGCGACGGGGACATCTGTTTCGGCGACTTGCGGAACCAGTTTGCGGCGACGCTCGCCAGATCGCCGATCATCGCCTGTTTGTGCCAGTCGGCAAAACGCCGCGCGGTGGCTTCCGGCTCGGAGCGGTAGAAGAAATCGCCGGAATGATCGAGATCGTTGATGGAAGCCGCCATGGCCGATAGCGGACGCTGAAACATCTTCGGGGGCACGGAAAGTTCGCGTGCGCTCTGCGAAAAAGCGGGCGCCATGAAATCGATAGCCCATCCGTCCGCTTCGACCCAGCAATGGAAATTATCGCCAGCGCCCGTCACGTAACCATCGTCACGATGGTCCGCGAAAAGCATGATTGTTCCGCCCAGATTATAAGCGGCAAGCCCGCCCTTCGGCACAGCTTTCACCTTGTAATGCTGCTGAAGGATGAAGGCGCCGAAGGTGCTGAAATACATGCAGGCCGTAGCCGGGTCGGCATTGTCGTTGACGAGCAGGCTGTTGATGACGCGGTAAATCCGGTGATAGTCGGTCTGCTTGATCAACATGGTTTTCTACTCGCCAGTTTTATGATTATCGGAAGGCAACGGGAGAGACCGGTTCACCGTCGATCTCGATATTGGTGAGACCTCGGCCCCACGCGACGTCATCCTCGGGCTTGTCCCGAGGATCTACCTCCCGAGTCGCAAAATCGAAAGTTTGCAGATTCTCGGGACTAGCGCGAGAATAATGGAGGAGAGGTTTTCAGCAGCCGATTACCGCCTCTTCTTCGCCTTGCTCTCGAATGGATTGTCCGAGCCACGATAATGCACGCGGATCGGCACGCCCGGCATGTCGAAATCCTTGCGCAGACCGTTCACGAGGTAGCGCGTGTAGCTCTCCGGAATTGCTTCCGGTCGGGTGCAGGAAATCATGAAGGCCGGCGGGCGCGCCTTTACCTGCGTCATGTATTTCAGCTTGAGGCGGCGGCCGGAAACGGCTGGCGGCGGATGCTGCGTGGTCTGCGCATCGAGCCAGCGGTTGAGCTTGGCGGTCGAGATGCGGCGGTTCCAGATCTTGTCGGTATCGATGATGTTCTGCATCAACCGGTCAAGGCCATAGCCCGTCTGGCCGGACATCGGCACGGCGCGAATGCCGCGGGCCTGCGGCAGAAGCCGCTCGGTCTTTTCACGCAGATCGGCCAGAAACGCCTGCGGATCTTCAACCAGATCCCATTTGTTGAAGGCAAGCACGGCGGCGCGGCCTTCGCGGATAACGAGATCGACCAGCTGCAGGTCCTGCTTTTCGAACGGAATGGTGCTGTCGAACACGATCACCACCGTTTCGGCGAAACGAATGGAGCGCAGGGAATCCGCGACCGAGAGCTTCTCCAGCTTCTCCGTCACCCTGGCCTTGCGGCGCATTCCGGCCGTGTCGAACATCTTGATGGTGCGGCCGCGCCAGTCCCACTCGACGGAAATACTGTCGCGGGTAATGCCCGCTTCCGGGCCGGTTAGCAGGCGGTCTTCACCAAGGAAACGGTTGATGAGGGTGGACTTGCCCGCATTCGGTCGGCCGATGATGGCGACACGCAGCGGCTTGGTCTCGTCATAAACAGGCTCTTCTTCTTCCTCTTCCTCGCTGCCGGGCTCAGTGCGCGGAAGAACGATATCGGTCTCCGCCTCATCCACTTCAGGCGGGAAGGCAACGTCTTCGCCAATCGCCTCGACGATGGCGTCGCGCAGGTCGATCATGCCCTGGCCATGTTCGGCAGAGATGGCGCACGGATCGCCAAGACCAAGCGTAAAGGCATCGTAGAAGCCCGCATCGGAACCGCGCGCCTCGGACTTGTTGGCCACCAGAACCACCGGCTTGCCACGACGGCGCAGCATTTCGGCCAGCGTTTCATCGGCGGGCGTCAGGCCTGCCTTGGCGTCAACGACAAAAAGCGTCACATCGGCTTCGTCGATCGCCGCTTCAGTCTGCGCCCACATGCGGCCCTGAAGCGTCTCCGGCCCGGATTGCTCCAGACCGGCGGTATCGATGATGGTGAAACGAAGGTCGACAAGCTTCGCGTCGCCGGGGCGGCGGTCACGGGTCACGCCCGGCGTATCGTCGACAAGCGCCAGCTTCTTTCCGACCAGACGGTTGAAAAGCGTGGACTTGCCGACATTGGGGCGCCCGACTATGGCGACGGTGAAGCTCATTGATCGTTAATCCTTGGAGGTGGGAAAGCCGTGTTAGACAGCTTTGCCCGAAGCAGTGATATTGTCGAGCATGATCTGCGCGCGGTTCGTCACATTGCGTGGCGCCTGCGCGTCGCTGACGATCTGCTCGAACCATTGTTTGGCCTTGGCGAAATCGCCAGCCTTGTAGGCGGCAAGACCAAGGGCTTCGCGAGCCGATGCACGCATGGTCTGGCCTTCGCCGCTCAACGGCTCCGCAAGTGCAACGACCTGATCATACGTGCCGTTGTCAACCAGCAGCCACGCCGCGCGCACCTTCGCCGTATCGCGGAAGACCTGCGGGGCAGACGTGTCGTTGCCGATCGCGGTGAAGGCAGCGATGGCGCCGGCCGCATCGCCCTTCTGCGAAAGCAGCGTCGCAGAACGGAACTTCGCCAGCACCGGATAATTGCCATGACCGGAGGTTTCAAGATCGGCAAAGGCCTTCAGCGCTTCGTCCGTCTTGTTGTCGGAAGCAAGCTTCAGCGCCGCAATGAACTGGTCGCCGGAATTGGAAGCGCGGCTGGTGTTCCAGTATTCGTAGATGCCAGCACCGGCGGCGCCCACAACCACGAGAACGGCGGCGCCAACGACCACGATACCGTAGCGGCCCCAGAAACGGGAAAGCTGCTCGGAACGGATCTGCTCGTTCACTTCGCGGATAAAGGTATCATTTTCGTTTGCCATCAAATTCTCCGTTACCCGCGCGGAGATCGTCGCCGATCCATCCGTTCGCAGACATACCAAGCCGCTTACCCGGGTCAGCAAAAGTCCGGCCGACGGGTCATGGTCGGCCTTCTAGCCTATTTTGCCTGATATGTAAGGGGGAAACGTTGATTTCCTACATGGCGATGGGCTGAACGCCGATCAACCATTCGTGCAGTTTCAGGATGAAAGCGCCCCAGAGAACGATGCCGCCGACGATGGCCACCAGATCGTAACGGCCCGAGACGAAGGGACGGACCACTTTTTCACCCGCTCTTTCCCGGCGCTTCAGCGAAATCCGCATCACCACACCCCAGGCGAGGAACGATGCAAAGAGAAGAATCGAAGAGGTCTCTCCATTCGCCAGAAGATGGGCGAGCGCCCAGATCTTGACCGCCAGAATGAGCGGATGTTTTGTTCTGGTTGCGATGTGGCCAGCCGGGATGAGGCTGGCAATAAGACAGATCATCGCGGGCAGCATCAGGGTCACGGCGAGGTGGCTCGTCCAGACCGGCGGGTTCCACAGAAAGCCGGTTTCCTGTCGCGCCTCGCCAAACGCATAGATGACGAGACCGAGCGTTATGAGGCTTGCGAGAGAATAGACGCCCTTGAACGGTCCTTCTCCCATCTTCGCGATCATCTGCGCGCGAAATCGCGGCGCAAACACCTTCAAAAGATGCGTCAGGAAAAACAAGGCAAGACAGAGTACGAGAAAAAGCATGGAACACGGTCCCCGGTGGAACGGAATGCGGCCTCATTACCGCGACGCAGAAAAGGAATTAGGCTGAAAGACGTAAAAAAGCCAGTTTATTCAAAGCTTCGCCTTATTCCACCCGCAAAAGGCAGCGGTGTTTCACATGACGGATGCCTGATGTTTCGCCCATTGACTGCTTTTTCCCTGTCGCTATGCCTTGCCCTTCCCGCTTTTGCCGAAAATGCAGAGAAGCCGAAGCAGCTCGTCATCGTTTCTTTCGACGGTGCGGGCGACAATTCGCTGTGGGAAAGAAGTCGGGCGACGGCGAAGGAGGTCGGCGCGCATTTCACCTATTTCCTTGCCTGCACGCTGGTGATGGACCGCAAGACCAGCGCCAAGACCTATCAGGGCCCCGGCCAGAAGGCCGGGCGCTCCAATGTCGGCTTTGGCCAGTCGCCGGAAGAGGTGGAGACGCGGCTGCGCAACATCTGGTCGGCCTATCGCGAAGGCCACGAAATCGGCAATCACACCTGCGGGCATTTCGATGGCGGCCAATGGACCGCCGAGCAATGGGACGGCGAGTTCACCACCTTCACCAGCACGCTGGAAAATGCCTGGCAGATGATTGGCAAGAAGGGTGAGGAACCCGAAGGCTGGCGCGACATGGTGAAAAACATCAACGGTTTCCGCGCGCCCTATCTTTCGCAGGGGCCGGCGCTGACCGCAGCCCAGAAGAAACACGGCTTCGTTTATGACGCCACCAGCATCACCAAGGGGCCGGAATGGCCGGTGGAGCGCGACGGCATCGAACATTTCGGCCTGCCGCTGGTTCCGGAAGGCCCCGGCAATCGCCCGATCATCGCCATGGACTACAACCTCTTCATCCGCCACTCCATCGGCGTCGAGACGCCGGACCGCGCGCAGGAATTCGAGGACCGCGCCTATGCGGCGTTCCGCACCGCTTTCGACAAGCAGTATAATGGCGAACGCATCCCCCTGCAGATGGGCTTCCATTTCGTGAAGATGAATGGCGGCGCCTATTGGAACGCCTATGAGCGGCTGCTGCGCGAAGTCTGCCGCAGCGACGATGTTGCTTGCGTGAGTTACGCCGAGGCCATGCCGATCATCAAGGCGCGCAGGAAGCAGAAGACAGAGGGCTAAGGTCCCCGGATACAATGCAAAAGGGCGGCCAATCGGCCGCCCTTTTTGTTTTCCGTCAGGGCTTGTTGGCCGCCAGCTCTCCGGCTTCCGCTTCCCGCTGAAGATAACGCTCGTCGATTTCAGGCAGTGGCTTGTCATCGATCGCGGCCTCGAAAGCCACAAGACGTTTGTGGATGGACAGCAGCTCGATGATCGTGGTCCAGGAATTGACCAGATACTGGAACGAATTACTGACCTGACCGAAGGCCGTGGCGATCTGCTGGTAGATACCATAGGTGATCTTGCCCGCCACGATGGTGGGAACAAGCATCAGGAGCAGGAACACGGCATCGGCCTGAATGTAGAAATACCGCGCGACGTTGAAGTAGAGGTAGTGCCAATACATGCGGAAATAGTTTTTCCGCACATTGGAGTAAAGCTCCTTGACAGTCGGCGGCTGGGCGCGGTCGGCGTGATCCTCACCGTAGACCAGTTCCTTGCGATAGGCCGCTTCCACACGCTGGTTGCGGAAATTCAGGCCGGGCAGCTTGATGCCGACCGTCGCCAGAAGCACGGTGCCGAACACGGACCAGACAATCGCCAGCCAGAACAGCGCGTGCGGCACTTCGCCAAGGATCGGCAATTCGGAGACGTAGGACGACAGCGCAAACAGGATCGGCAGAAACACAACAAGCGTCATGACCGAATTGATCAGGGTAATACCCAACCCCTCCAGCGTGGAGGAGAACCGCATCGTATCTTCCTGAACGCGCTGCGAGGCACCTTCGATGTGGCGCAGCTTTTCCCATTTTGACATGTAGAAGTCGTTCATCGCGGTGCGCCAGCGGAAGATATAATGGCTGGTGAAGAAATCCGTGAGGATCGACACAGCCATGCTGAGAAAGGCGATCTTGGCGAAGACAATCTGAAGACTGTAAAAATCCCAGACTTCGATACCCGGCTGTTTTGACAGCGCATTTTGCAGGAGATCGCCGAAAGGCCGCCGGAAATTGTTGATGACGACGGAAATCTGAACGCCGAAATAGGTCACCGCGATAATCAGCAGCGATCCCCATATGGACCAGAACTTCCAGGGGTGATCCTTGGCGAGAACGGTCCAGACAGCCCCGAACAACACCAGGCACAATGCCAGATAGGCGTAGAAGAACAGATTGGCGGGAACCAGAAAATAGCTGAGATCGTAAGGTTCTTGCTCGGGCATCACGTAGCCCCAAGACCTGCCTAGCCCTTCAACGATGAAGTACCATCCAAGAATGGCGACAAAAGCCCAGACGATGGCGGAGGTGAAGAACAATTTCGGTTTGGGAAAGAAAGAATGAAACACGTTTCGAACTCACGCGCGTTTGAAGTCAGCCATTATTGGCGAAGCACTAGATGGCCCGAACCTAGGGCAGAAATTTGTGCACAGCAACGAAGAAGCGACGACCTTAACAAGATGTAAGGCGCAAACGGCGGATCGATCCCGCAAGGAACCCCTGAAATCGCCCCTTGTGAGGCGCAATATGCCCGGGCGGATTTAGCGCCGCCGCTCCGTGGCGAGAACCGGCAGCATCAGGAGAATGCTGGCGACAAGCACGGCAGAGGCGAGAATACTTGGTGCAGTAAAACTTCCCGTCACCTCGGCAATCCAGCCGGCGGCGAGTGGTCCGACGATCTGTCCAGTACCGAAGGCTGCCGTCATCAGGGCAAAGGCGCGGCGTGGGCTTGGGCCTGCGAATTCCCGGCCGAGCTGAAGGCCATAGGCGGTGATGACCATGAAGGTCAGCCCCAGAAGCAGACCGCCGGCAAGCACGCCCGGAACGGGTGGCAGCATGACGGAAGCGAAGACGCCGACGGCTTCCACAGCAAGCACGATCACGAAAGCGCGTTTCAGCCCCTGCGATTTCAAGACTGGCTTCCAGAGGAAAAGCGAAATGGCGGCGGCACATCCCGTCACGAACCAGGCCAGAAACTCCACGAAAGCGCCAGCAGCAGCCATGCGGGCAATCGCAACAATGAAGGTGGCGGTGATGACGTAACCGAAGCCGAATAGCCCATAGGCGAGCGTCGTCAGAAAGAGCGGCTTCGTCCATTTGAGCGGCGGCTCCGACAGCGCAGAGGCATGCCGGGGTGGCCCGGCAGGCAGCACCCGCCAGACGAGAAGAAACGTAGCGAAGGAAAAGACGGCACCGGCAATCCACTCCTCCCGCCAGGAGGCACCGCCGCCATCAAAAACGACGCCGATAAGATAGACCACAAGCGAGGAAATCGCGATGCCGGCACCGACGCCGCCATAATGCAGCGCCTGAATATGGTCCTTGCCGGCTTTCATGGCGTGGCCGATGACGATCTGCGACGTGAAGATCATGGTCATCGCACTGGCAACGCCGGCGAAAAACCGGATCAGGGTGAAGGCCGCAACGGAGTTGAAGGCGGCCATGGCAAGCAGCAACGCGCCCGTGGAAAACAAGCCGCAAAGGGCGACCAGCCGTTCGCGCCCCGAGCCCCATGAATAGGCGGCGAGAACCGCCCCCGCGAGATAACCGGCGAAATTTCCAGCCGCGACGATACCCGCATCCCCCGCGGAAAGCGGAACATCCGCCATCATGCCAGGAAGAATGGGGGTGAAGGAAAAACGGCCGAAGCCCATGGCGGACGCCATCATCAAGGCGCCGGCGAAACCGAGTGCAGTCAGATGTTTGGGGGAAAGTGGCTTGTCGATGCTCATGTACGGCTTATCGCAACCGCACTGCCACGGAACAAGCGAGTTATTTTGATCGGCAGCATAAGCCGTCTTTATCGGTACGAGATGCAAGATCCCGTCGCCTGCGCATCCCCTCACTCAACCAGCGTCAGCACCAGCGGGCCGTTCTTCGTAGCAACCACGGTATGTTCATACTGCACGGTCGGCGCGCTCGGATCGCTATAGAGCGTCCACGGATCGTCGTCGCCATCTTCGGCCCAATAGGCACCCGTCGACAGGAAGGGTTCAACGGTGAAGACCATGCCCTCCTGCATGATGCGCCGCTCACCCTTGTCCGGCCAGGTCGCCAGTTCCTTCGGCTCCTCATGCAGGGAGCGGCCAATGCCGTGGCTCGCCAGATTGGTGATCAGCGTGTAGCGGTTCTTTTTTGCAAAGGAGCCGATGGCATTGCCGATATCGGCAAAGGGCCGACCGGTTTTCACCTGCTGCAAGCCCGTCCACATGGCGCGCTTGCCATCGCGGCACAGCCGCTCGATCTCCTTTTTCACCGGCGGCACGGCGAAAGACGAGCCCGTATCGCCGAAGAAACCGCTCTTCACCGCCGAGACATCGATATTGACGAGATCGCCCGCCTTGATGATGCGCGGGCCAGGAATACCATGCGCAACCTCTTCGTTGACGCTGATGCAGGTCGCGCCGGGAAACTGGTAGCAGAACTCCGGCGCCGATTGCGCGTCGTTATCCTCCAGTACCTTTCGGCCGATCGCATCCAGTTCGGCCGTGGTGATACCGGGTTCCAGCGCATCCGCCATGGTCTGCATGGCTACGGCGCAGATGCGACCGATATCCTTTAGCAAAACCAGTTCTTCGTCGGTGGAGATGACCATGTTTCTGTCCGTCGTTCTAAATGGCGGGTCTGAAGACGCCCGCCTTGGTAATAATCAGGCCGTGGCTTTCACCGGATCGGCACTCCCCGTCAATTCTTTTCTGACAACAGGCGCGACTTTCGTACCATAAAGCTCGATGCCGCGCATGATCTGGTCATGCGGCATCAGGCCGATTGCCATCTGCAACAGGAAACGGTCGTTCTTGAAAACGCCATGCGCCTTGATGATCTTTTCCGCCACCAGCTCAGGTTCTCCAAGGAAGAGGTTGCCCTCCGGCCCACGCGCCGCATCGAAATGCGCGCGGTTTGTCGGACCCCAGCCGCGCTCGCGGCCGATGCGATTCATCACCTCTGCCTGCGGTCCGTAAAACTGGTTCGCTGCCTTGTCGGTGGTGTCGGCAATGAAGCCGTGCACGTTGATGCTGGTGCGCAGCCTGGTCTTTTCCTGCCCCGCCCGGCGTGCAGCTTCGTGATAGAGATCGAACAGCGGCGCGAAACGGCGATATTCGCCGCCGATGATGGCAAGCGCCACCGGCAGCCCCATGGCGCCGGCCCGCGCCACCGATTGCGGCGTGCCGCCAACCGCGATCCAGACCGGCAGACGCTCCTGAAGAGGACGCGGATAGACCCCGCGCCCATTGATGGCCGGATGTTTGGTGCCGGACCAGGTGACGATTTCGTTCTCGCGCAGCGCCAAGAGCAGGTCGAGCTTTTCCGCAAACAGCACGTCATAGTCTTCGAGGTCGTAACCGAACAGGGGGTAAGATTCGATGAAGGAACCGCGCCCGGCCATGATTTCGGCACGGCCGTTCGACAGGAGATCGACGGTGGAGAATTGCTGGAAGACCCGGACCGGATCATCCGAACTCAGAACCGAGACAGCGCTCGTCAGGCGGATGTTCTTCGTCTTCACCGCCGCCGCCGCAAGCACGGTGGAGGGTGAGGACGCGACATAGTCCGGGCGGTGATGTTCACCCAGCCCAAACACATCCAGTCCAACCTGATCGGCAAGCTCGATTTCCTCAAGCAGTTCGCGCAGCCGGCGCGCACCTTCCGGCCCACGGCCATCGGCGGGGTTGGGATTGACATCCGCAAAAGTGTAAAGACCGAGTTCCATAGACGATACCTCTGTTTGATTGTCTGAGAGATAGGCACGGACGGCCCTTCAGACAAATGCAAAATCTGTCGTAAAATCTGGATGCTTAGCTTCGAAAAAGTGGATGGGCGCCGGCGCATTATGCCCCATGCCGGCCTCCCCCGAAATCGCGCCCGAAATCGCGATTGCCAGCCCGCCCCCTTTGGGCATAACCTGCTTAAATATGTGCGAAGTAATGCAAAAAGGGGAAAGCATGCATCGGACAGTTATCGTGACAGGCTCCACAAGTGGCATCGGCCTTGGCATCGCACAGAGATTTGCGAGGGAGGGCGCGAATATCGTGCTGAATGGCTTCGGCGACGAAGACGAAATTGAAAAACTCCGCCTCTTGCTGGAAGCCGAAAGTGGCGGGCGTGTGCTCTACCACCCGGCAGATATGACGAAACCGGACGAGATTGCCGATCTCATCAATTCCGCGCATGAAAAGCTTGGTTCGGTCGATGTGCTCGTCAACAATGCCGGCATTCAGCACATCGCTCCGATCGAGGAGTTTCCAACGGAAAAGTGGGACTGGATCATCGCCATCAATCTGACCAGTTCCTTCCATACGATGCGCGTTGCGATACCGCTGATGAAGAAGGCCGGCAAAGGCCGTATCATCAACATTGCCTCTGCCCACGGTCTCGTCGCCTCGCCGTTCAAATCGGCCTATGTCGCAGCCAAGCACGGCATCATGGGCCTGACGAAGACGGCGGCGCTCGAGCTTGCGCAGACGGGCGTCACCGTCAACGCCATCTGTCCCGGTTATGTGCTGACGCCGCTCGTCGAAAAGCAGATACCGGAAATGGCCAAGGTGCGCGGAATCAGCGAAGAGGCGGTGAAGAACGACGTGATGCTGGAATTGCAGGCGACAAAGCAATTCGTCACCATCGATGACGTGGCGGCAGCGGCGCTGTTTCTGGCAAGCGATGCCGCCAGCAACATTACCGGCACGCATATTTCCGTCGATGGCGGCTGGACAGCGCAATAATCGATGACATCTCTTTCCGTTTTGGAAACAATGAATTGCCAAAACGGAAATCGATATGCGCGCGCGGGCGTGCATAGATAGCAGATTGGGAACCGGCTCAACCGGACAAAAAGCAAGGCAGTGCATGAACGACGCGATCAGCTTCATCCTCAACAGCGAAACCATTTCGCTTAAGGGTTTCGGACCGACAGACACGCTTCTCGATTATCTCCGCCTTCAAAGACGGCTGACCGGGACGAAAGAAGGCTGTGCTGAAGGTGACTGCGGCGCCTGCACGGTGCTGGTCGGGCGGCTTGTTGATGGCTCGCTGCGTTATGAAGGCGTCAATGCCTGCATCCGCTTTTTGGGCTCGCTGCATGCAACCCATATCGTGACGGTAGAGCATCTGGCCGGCCGCGATGGCACGCTTCACCCCGTGCAGCAGGCAATGGTGGATTTCCACGGTTCCCAATGCGGTTTCTGCACGCCGGGCTTCATCATGTCGCTCTACGGCCTGTGGCTTGCCAGCGAAAACCCCGGCCGCGCCGATATTGAAAAGGCACTGCAAGGCAATCTCTGTCGATGCACGGGTTACGAGCCGATTGTGCGGGCTGCCGAAAAGATTGCAGCCGCCCGCCCGAGTGCGCTGTTCGACCCGCTGCAACGCGACCGCACCGATATCATGGCAAGGCTCTGGGCGATCCGCGCCAATGAGACCATTACGGTCACCCGCGGCGAGGACCGGACCATCATCCCGGCAACGCTTGCTGAATTGACCGATATCTATGCCGCCGAGCCGAAGGCTACCATCGTTGCCGGTTCCACCGATGTCGGCCTGTGGGTGACAAAGCAGATGCGGGCGCTTAACCCTGTCATCTTCATCAACAACCTCGGCGATCTGCAGGGTATTGCCGTGGATGAGAACGGCGTGACGCTCGGTGCCGGTGTCACTTACAGCCAGGCCTTCAAGACCATTGCAGAACATTTCCCGCCGCTTGCCCGGCTGTTCGATCGTCTTGGCGGCGAACAGGTGCGCAATATGGGAACCATCGGCGGCAACATCGCCAACGGTTCGCCCATCGGCGACACGCCCCCGGCCCTGATCGCGCTCGGCGCCACGCTCACCTTGCGCTCGTCTTCCGGCAGCCGCACCTTGCCGCTGGAAAGCTACTTCATCGACTATGGCAAACAGGACCGGCTGAGCGGCGAATTCGTCGAAAAGCTTTTCATTCCGTTCCAGACGCCGGGAAGTCACTACGCCGTCTACAAGATTTCCAAGCGCCGGGACGCGGATATCTCCGCGCTCTGCGCCGCCTTCAATCTGACGCTCGATGCCGATGGCGCAGTCGAAAACATCCGCATCGCCTTCGGCGGCATGGCCGGCACGCCGAAACGCGCTGCACATCTCGAGGCAGCGCTTCTCGGTAAGGCGTGGTCGCAGGATACCATCGACGCGGCGCGCGATGTGCTGGACGAGGATTTCACACCGCTGACCGACTGGCGCGCGACCGCCGAATATCGGCAACTCACAGCCAAGAATTTGCTGACACGGTTTTTCCTCGAGACATCAGGGGAAAAGCAGGAACTTGCCCGCTTCTCGCTGGAGGAGGCTTGAACCATGGACACGACAAGCTTCGATAAGACCAAGACCGAAATCGACGGCCCTGTACACGCCTCGCTCAGGCACGATTCTGCTCATAAACATGTGACGGGCAGCGCCGAATATATCGACGATATTCCCGAACCCGCCGGCCTCGTTCACGGTGCGCTTGGCCTTTCCGACCGGGCCCATGCCGAAATCGTCTCGATGAACCTTTCGGAAGTGGAAGCTGCGCCGGGCGTGTTATGGGTGATGACAGGTAAAGACGTGCCCGGCGAAAACGACGTCTCCTCCGGCGGGCGTCATGACGAGCCGCTACTGGCCGAAACGAAGGTTGAATTTCACGGCCAGCCGATCTTCGCGGTCTTCGCTGAAAGCCGCGATATTGCCCGCAAGGCCGCCCGCAAGGCGAAAATCGTCTACAAGGACCTGCCGCATTTCACCGATATCGACACGGCGATTGAAAATGGCGGCGCGCTCGTCATCGATCCGATGACGCTGAAGCGTGGCGATGCGAAGCTCGAAATGGACGTGGCACCCCGCCGCCTGACCGGCACGATGCGGATCGGCGGGCAGGAGCATTTTTATCTCGAAAGCCACATCGCCATGGCCGTACCGGGCGAGGACGATGAGGTGACGCTGTGGAGCTCCACCCAGCATCCAAGCGAAATCCAGCACATTGTCAGCCACATATTGCAAATACCGTCCAATGCCGTGACGGTTCAGGTGCGCCGCATGGGCGGCGGTTTCGGCGGCAAGGAAACGCAAGGCAACCAGTTCGCAGCTCTTTGCGCCATTGCCGCCAAGAAGCTGAACCGGGCCGTGAAAATCCGCCCCGACCGCGACGAAGACATGACCGCCACCGGCAAACGCCACGATTTCCGCGTCGATTACGAGCTAGGCTTTGATGAGGAAGGCCGCATCCACGCCGTTGACGCCACCTATGCCGCCCGCTGCGGTTTTTCCTCTGACCTTTCCGGCCCGGTCACCGACCGCGCGCTCTTCCATGCGGATTCCAGCTATTTCTACCCGCATGTGCACCTCACCTCGCGGCCGTTGAAAACCCACACCGTCTCCAACACCGCTTTTCGCGGTTTCGGCGGCCCGCAGGGCATGCTCGGGGCTGAGCGTTTCATCGAGGAAATCGCCTATGCCGTCGGCAAGGACCCGCTCGATGTCCGCAAGCTCAATTTCTATGGCGAGACCGGTTCGGGCCGCACCACAACCCCCTATCATCAGGAGGTCGAGGACAACATCATCGCCCGCGTCGTCGAGGAATTGGAAGCCTCCAGCGAATACCGCGCGCGCAGGCAGGCAATTGTCGAGTTCAACAAGACCAGCCCGATCATCCGCAAGGGCATTGCGCTCACCCCGGTAAAATTCGGCATCTCCTTCACCATGACGGCCTTCAATCAGGCGGGCGCGCTGGTGCATATCTATAATGACGGTTCGATCCACCTGAACCATGGCGGCACCGAAATGGGCCAGGGCCTCTACACCAAGGTGGCGCAGGTGGTGGCCGATGCCTTCCAGGTGGATATTGGCCGGGTGAAAATCACCGCCACGACCACGGGCAAGGTGCCCAATACGTCGGCCACGGCCGCCTCGTCCGGTACGGACCTCAATGGCATGGCGGCCTATGACGCTGCCCGCCAGATCCGTGAAAGGCTCATCAAATTCGCTGCCGAGAACTGGAACGTGCCGGAAGAAGAGGTTGTCTTCCTGCCAAACCGGGTGCGCATCGGGCTTGAGGAAATCGCCTTCAACGATTTCATCAAACGAGCCTATTTCGCCCGCGTCCAGCTTTCCGCCGCCGGTTTTTACAAGACGCCGAAAATCCATTGGGATCGCGCCGCCGGCCGCGGCACGCCGTTTTATTATTTCGCCTATGGCGCGGCCTGTTCGGAGGTGTCGATCGATACACTGACCGGCGAATACATGATGGAGCGCACCGATATTCTCCACGATGTCGGCAAGTCGCTGAACCCGGCCATTGATATCGGCCAGGTGGAAGGCGCCTTCGTCCAGGGCATGGGCTGGCTGACGACGGAGGAATTATGGTGGGACGGCAAGGGGCGGCTGCGCACCCACGCTCCCTCCACCTACAAGATCCCGCTTGCCTCCGACCGGCCGAAGATTTTCAACGTTCAACTGGCGGAATGGTCGGAAAACGCCGAGCCCACCATCGGCCGCTCCAAGGCCGTGGGCGAACCGCCTTTCATGCTGGCGATCTCGGTTCTCGAAGCACTCTCAATGGCCGTCGCGTCCATCGCCGACTATAAGGTCTGCCCACGCCTCGATGCGCCGGCAACGCCCGAGCGGGTGCTGATGGCGGTGGAACGGTTGAAGAAGGTGTGAGGGGAGACATAATGACGTCCCTCTCCCGCTTCCTCGCCAGCTCCGGACCTGCAATCCTCGTGGAAATCGAGGCCGTGAAAGGGTCATCGCCGCGCGAGGCGGGAACCTTCATGCTGGTAAGCCGGAAGGCGCTGTGGGAGACCATCGGCGGCGGGCAGTTCGAATATATGGCGATAGACCATGCCCGTGCCATGTTGAAGAACGGTACGACCGAAGACGGCATGGATATTCCGCTCGGCCCCGAAATCGGCCAGTGCTGCGGCGGCCGCACCCTACTCCGCTTCCGGCTGGTAACGCCGGACATCGCGGCAGCACTCGAGGCAAGGCTTAAGGCTGAAACCGAGCAGCAGCAGGCCGTCTTCATTTTCGGGGCGGGCCATGTCGGCAAGGCGCTGACAGATGCTCTGTCGCTTCTGCCTTTGACACTGACCGTGGTGGAAACCCGTGAAAACGAGTTGCGCGATCTTTCAGCCGGTGTCGTATCCGTGCTGACCCCCATGCCGGAAGCGCTGATCGCGAAAATTCCCGCAAACGGCGCTGCGATCATCGTCACCCACGATCACGCACTCGATTTCCTGATTGCAAAGGAAGCGCTTGCCCGCGACGATCTCGCTTATGTCGGCATGATCGGCTCGAAAACCAAACGCGCCACCTTCGCCCATTGGCTGGAGCGGGAGGGAGAACCCCCTTCCCGCCTTCAAAAACTCATCCTGCCGATCGGTGGAAGTAGCGTCAAGGACAAGCGCCCCGCCGTCATAGCGGCCCTTGTGGCAGCCGAGTTGCTGCAAGCATTTTCCGCTGCCGAAACCCGTCGCACCGAAAATCAGCGCGGCCATCCTCAAGACCAAGATCACGCCTGATCCCGTCGGGCAGGCTTTCATCTACCAGATTATCCGGTCGAAGGCTTTCAAGGGAAAACCGTTCCGCGGTCCGCAGACCCGCGCGCAGGCGGGACCACGCGCGCAAGAGTGCTGTGCGCATGTTCGTCTCCATTTAAAAAATGTCAGAAGCTCAGTTGATGAATTGAGCTAAAAATGCTCTGTTTTCCGGATAAAAACCAATGAAACCTTTGGCAGTTGGCATAAAGAGAACTTATCCATGAAAATGTCTCGCCAGTTCCCCCTGAACGCCCTGCGCGTGTTCGAAGCCGCCGCCCGGCATCTCAGCTTCACCAAGGCCGGTGAGGAACTGGGCATGACGCAGACGGCGGTCAGCTATCAGGTGAAACTGCTGGAAGAGAATGTTGGCGAGCCGCTCTTCATCAGAAAGGCGCGGCAGGTTGTGCTGACCGAGGCCGGGCAGAGACTGGCGCCGAAAGTTGCGGAAGCCTTCAACACTTTACGGGAGGCCGTCGACAATGTCCGTGACACCTCTGACACCACCCTGACCATTCACTCCACCGCGACTTTCGCATCGCGCTGGCTTTCGCGGCATCTGGGAGCTTTCCAGCTTGAACATCCCTCGATCGCCGTGCGGCTCGACACATCAAGCGCATTGATCGATTTTACGCAGTCCGATTGCGATGTCGCCATCCGCTGGAGCAGCGACGATGGCAAAGGACTGATCTATCATCAGTTGCTGCGGGGCGTTTACACGCCGATGCTGCATCCGAACCTTGCCGAAAGCATCGGCGGATTGAAAAAGCCGGAGGATCTTCTGCGCCTGCGCATCATCGATCCGGGTGACATCTGGTGGAGCCAATGGTTCCGGGAAGTCGGCATCGAAAATCCGGGCCTCGACCGTTATCCGCGCAGCCGCCTCAGCGTGCAGGCTTTCGAAGCCGCAGCGGCAATTGCCAGCCAGGGGGTAGCCATGCTCACCCCTGAACTTTATGCGGACGAGATTGCCCTCGGCCGCCTTTATCAGCCCTTCGAGCACCTCAGCAACGAAGGTAAGAACTACTGGCTCGTCTACCCTGAAAACCGCAGGAACATTCGCAAGATAAGGCTGTTTCGCGACTGGATACTGAAGCGGATCGACGAAAACCGGCCGCAAACATCTCAATACCCCATATCAGGCGCATAAAAGCAGCGCGGCGTGTCCTCGTCCGGAAACAGACAGAGATGATATTCTCCATCCTCGGATCGTCTTGCCTCACGCTGCGACCAGCTGAAGACATGGCGCCGCGTCACCAGACGATGATCGCCGGGCGCAAGCGAGACCTCGTAACCATCCTGCGTGACACGAACACTTCGCGTAGGGATCATCTGGCAATCGCCGGTTTCGGCGTCGCCATTGCAGCAGTAGCTTTCATATTTGAACCCCTTGTGGGATTCATGCGCAAGCGCCGTGGCGTTGAACGCCATCAGCAGGAAAAGAACTGTCAGAACAAGGCGCATCGGCACGGTCTCCGTTGAAAACAACGGCGGCTGCCGGAAGGTCATTGCGTCACTTCATTCAAAATCCAAGCATCAACGCATACCCGGACGCAACGGCACCGGGAACTGCAACACCTGCCCCTGATCTGCCCCGCCCCCAGGGTTCGCAGCACCCGCTTTCGGAATGAACCGCCAGCGAAAACATGTCATTGAAGCCCTGCGCCTCTGACCGAAAACCGGAAAGAACATGCGCAACATAAATGTGTCAGAGTGCCCTTCGAAGCGTCCTTTCGGACGCAGGTCGCTCCAAGGCCCCGCAGCCCAATCGTTTTGCACATCAGCAGACTGCTCAGCGGATAATAGCTGAGTCGCGTTAGCCAGCTAAGCACAAACTCAGCGGCAGGACGGCTCCTTGACGATTGGGCGGGGGCGGAAGCGGGGCGTCGCCGCGCCTGCGCCAAAGTTGTGGACACGAGCGTACGGGATTGTGAACAATCATCGTGCGGTGTTTGCTTTTCCCTTTCCTAACGGTCAAATTTCTCGCAAGGTGCGCTGCACAAGGATCAGGGGAACCGAATGTACGAATATGCCATTGCGTGGGAATGGATGGCCTTTGCCGTCCGCTGGCTCCACGTCATCACCGCCATCGCCTGGATCGGCTCGTCCTTCTATTTCATCGCGCTCGATCTTGGGCTGGTCAAACGGCCGCATCTGCCGCCGGGGGCCTATGGCGAGGAGTGGCAGGTGCATGGCGGCGGCTTTTACCACATCCAGAAATATCTGGTCGCCCCGGCCCAGATGCCCGAACACCTGACATGGTTCAAATGGGAAAGCTACATCACCTGGCTGTCCGGCTTCGCCATGCTGTGCATCGTTTATTACGGCGGCGCCGACCTTTTCCTCATCGACCATTCGGTGCTGGCGCTCACCCAGTTCCAGGCCATCTGTCTGTCGCTGGCATCGCTTGCTGTCGGCTGGCTGTTTTACGATTTCCTCTGCAAATCGCCGCTTGGCAACAACACCTGGGGCCTGATGGTGGTGCTTTACGTCGCGCTGGTGGCGATGGCGTGGGGCTATACGCAGGTCTTCACCGGCCGCGCCGCCTTCCTGCATCTCGGCGCTTTTACCGCCACCATCATGTCGGCGAATGTGTTCTTCATCATCATTCCCAATCAGAAGATCGTCGTTGCCGACCTGATCGCCGGGCGCACGCCGGACCCGAAATATGGCCGCATCGCCAAACAGCGCTCATTGCACAACAACTACCTGACGCTGCCCGTCATCTTCTTCATGCTGTCGAACCACTATCCGCTGGCCTTTGCGACCGAGTTCAACTGGATCATCGCAGCACTCGTCTTCCTGATGGGCGTCACCATCCGCCACTGGTTCAACACCACCCATGCCCGCAAGGGCAAGCCGACATGGACCTGGCTGCTGACCGCGCTCATCTTCATCGTCATCATGTGGCTTTCCACCGTGCCGAAGGTGCTGACCGGCGAAGAAGAACAGAAGGCGGCAACGCTTTCGCCGATGCAGCAGCAATTCGTCAGCGACGCCCATTTCGCGAGCGCCCGCGATGTCGTTCAGGGCCGCTGTTCCATGTGCCACGCCGCCGAGCCGGTGTGGGAAGGCGTGCCCTTCACGCCGAAATCTGTGAAGCTCGAAACCGACGCGCAGATCGCCGCACACGCCCGCGAAATCTATTTGCAAGCCGGCCGCAGCCATGCCATGCCTCCCGGCAACATCACCGCCATCACCCCGCAGGAGCGCAAAGTGCTGACCGCATGGTACGAAAGCGCTGTTTCCGCGGGCAAAGACGCCAAGGAAAAAACCGAATGAGCATGGTTCTGCTGCGTGGCCGCCTGTTAAGCTTCCGCCGCGCGCCGCTCGCAATCGACGATACGCAAAGCTATCTCTACATCGAGGATGGCGGCCTGCTTATCGAAAACGGCAAGATCGCCGCCATTGGCGACTATCCCGATATTCGCAAGCAGGCACCTGATGACATTGAGGAGAAGGACCACCGCCCTCATCTCATCGTGCCGGGCTTGATCGACATGCACCTGCATTTCCCGCAGATGCAGGTCATCGGCTCCTATGCCGCCAACCTTCTGGAATGGCTGAATACCTATACTTTCCCGGAAGAATGCCGTTTCGTCGAAAGCGCGCATGCCCAGCGCATCGCCACACATTTTTACGATGAGCTTCTGCGCCACGGCACCACCACGGCTGTCGCCTATTGCTCCGTGCACAAGACCTCAGCCGATGCGTTTTTCACTGAGGCCCTGAAGCGCGGCATGCTGATGGTGGGCGGCAAGGTGATGATGGACCGCAACGCCCCGCAGGGCCTGCTGGACACGCCGGAAACCTCCTATGACGAGACCCGGGCCGTCATCGCCGACTGGCACGGCAAGGGCCGCAACCACGTCGCCATCACGCCCCGCTTCGCCATCACCTCTACGCCTAAACAGATGGAAGCAGCCCAGGCGCTGGCGCAGGAATTTCCCGATCTCTTCATCCAGACGCATCTTTCCGAAAATCTGGACGAGATCAAATATACCTGCGAGCTCTACCCGGAAGCGACCGATTACACCGACATCTATGTGCGTTACGGCCTGATGGGCAACAAGACCCTGCTCGGCCATGCCATCCACCTCTCGGAACGTGAGGCGGACGTGCTGTCGGAAACCGGTGCAGTCGCCGTGCATTGCCCCACATCGAACCTCTTCATCGGCTCCGGCCTCTTCCCGATGAAAAAGCTGCAACGGCGCGAAAAGCCGGTGCGCATCGCAGTCGCGACCGATATCGGCGGCGGATCGAGCTATTCCATGCTGCGCACCATGGATGAGGCCTACAAGATCCAGCAATTGCTGGGCGAACGACTGAACCCGCTGGAAAGCTGGTATCTGATGACGCGCGGCAACGCCGAAGCGCTTTCCATGGTCGACCGCATCGGCACGCTGGACGCCGGCACGGATGCCGACATCACGGTTCTCAACGCCTCTTCCACGCCCGCCATGGCGCTGAAGATGGAAGTGGTGAAAAGCCTGACCGAAGAACTGTTCCTGATGCTGACCATGGGCGACGACCGCACAGTCGTCGAGACCTACGTGGCCGGCAAGGCGATGAAAAGCGCGCTTGCATAGTTCGGTTTAGGCCGAAACATCAGGTCGTGGCCTCATCTATATCAGTACATATTGAAACGAGCGGGCGTCGCCTGTTTTTCTCTCGCCGCCGGGAAAAGAAACAGGCCGCACTCGCCCGTTTCATATGATCGCCTGACAGCCCAAGTCAGCCGAAATGCGAATGACCTCTGGAGTGCGCCGTGCCGGATTTTGAGACAACTACAACGCTCATGATTGTCGCGACATTCATCGTCGCGGGCGTCGTCAAGGGCGTCACCGGCATGGGCCTGCCTACCGTTGCCATGGGCGTTCTCGGCCTTTTCATGCCGCCGGTCGTTGCCGCTGGCCTGCTCATTCTGCCCTCCTTCATCACCAATATCTGGCAATTGCTGGCCGGACCCGATTTCAAGACGGTCGTCTCGCGACTATGGCCGATGATGATCGCCATTGCCGTCGGCACGCTTCTCGGCATCCGGCTGATGACATCAGGCACCGGCGTCTGGACCACCTCGGCGCTCGGATTGTGCCTCGCGGCCTACGCAGCCTACAGCCTTCTTGCAAAGCCCTTCGCCGTTCCCGCAAGGCTGGAACCGAAACTCTCCCCGGCCGTCGGGCTGGCGACCGGCCTTCTGACCGGCGGCACCGGAATTTTCGTGGTCCCCGCCGTGCCCTATATCCAGTCGCTTGGCTTCAGCCGCGACGATCTCGTGCAGGCGCTTGGCCTGTCCTTCACCGTTTCCACCGTTGCGCTTGCCGCCGGCCTTGCCTCTCAGGACGCCTTCCGCGTTGAGCACATGTCGCTTTCCGCACTCGCCGTCCTGCCAGCGCTTCTCGGCATGTGGCTTGGCCAGAATATCCGCCGCATCGTCACTCCCGCGACATTCAGGCGCTGGTTCCTAATCTGCCTGCTATTGCTTGGGGCTGAGCTGTTTTTGCGAGCATTCTGGAGCTGATTCAAGCGCAGTCGAACCGTCACCGCTTCAGAGGCGCAATCAGATTATAGGCGACAATTTCCTCGTCTTCCGTCCCCTCATCGTAAATCTTCGCCACCGTGGCGCGCAGATCCGGCGAATAAACCGCTGTCCATCGTTCTTCCTCTTTGCCGTTTTTACGAATGTCGTAGGTCACATAAAACACCTCATAATTGCAGAATTTAATCGGAAAGGCGCGCCGCTTCGTAACTGCAAGGGTCAGTGACCACTTATCCTCGATTTTGGTAGTTTCGAGCGGCAGAAATTCAAAAGTGCGTCGAGCGCCAACTTTCAGAGGCCAGAACGCTTCCAGATTTGACGTAAAGTGCTGGCTGTAATTGCCGTCATCGCCCGAACGCGCCAGCTCGATTAACCCCCGAAAGAGAAAAAGCCTCTGTTTGCCTGCGCCTTGAAAATCATTCTCCACCAAGACGATCGGTCCGGATCGCCTGAATTCGCTGCGCACCTGACCGTGGGCAAGAACAAACTCATCTCCATCATTTTTACCGGAGGGGCACTCGGCGGCGAAAACAATCGCGGGCGAAATAAGAACTGCGATAAATAATCTGAGTAAATAATTTAACATATTAAAATACGCTATTATTTGAGAAACCATCTGAATTATTATCGAAATACAGTATATTTCAAGCATAATTCCTAGCCATTTGCGAATGCAAAAAGCACTGCTGCAAAGACGATTGCCATCGCGTAAACGCGATTACCATGTTATATGAAGCCATCATTCAAATGTGAAGGCTTTATCCATGGGCAAAATCCTCACCATAGCGGACCTGAAGAAACAGGCTCAGCGCCGTGTGCCGAAGATGTTTTTCGACTATGCCGATAGCGGCGCCTGGACGGAAGGCACCTACCGCGCCAATGAGGAGGATTTTTCCAAGATAAAGCTACGCCAGCGTGTGCTGGTGGATATGACCGACCGGTCGCTCGCCACCGAAATGATCGGCCAGAAGGTTTCGATGCCGGTGGCGCTCTCCCCCACTGGCCTCACCGGCATGCAGCATGCCGATGGCGAGATGCTGGCGGCAAAAGCGGCGGAAGAATTCGGCGTGCCTTTCACGCTTTCCACCATGAGCATCTGCTCCATCGAGGATGTCGCCTCCGTCACCTCCAAACCTTTCTGGTTCCAGCTTTACGTGATGAAGGACCGCGACTTCGTCAATAATCTCATCGATCGCGCCAAAGCCGCCGGATGCTCGGCGCTGGTGCTGACGCTCGACCTGCAAATTCTCGGCCAGCGCCACAAGGACCTGCGCAACGGCCTCTCCGCCCCGCCGAAATTCACCCCGAAACACATCTGGCAGATGGCGACACGGCCGAAATGGTGCCTCGACATGCTGCGCACCCAGCGCCGCAGCTTCGGCAATATCGTCGGCCACGCCAAGAACGTCTCCGACCTCTCGTCGCTCTCCTCCTGGACGGCCGAGCAATTCGATCCGCGCCTGTCGTGGAAGGATGTCGAATGGATCAAGGAGCGTTGGGGCGGCAAGCTCATACTCAAGGGCATCCTTGACGAGGAAGATGCGCGCGCCTCGCTCGATACCGGCGCGGACGCCATCATCGTCTCCAACCATGGCGGTCGCCAGCTCGACGGCGCGCATTCCTCGATCGCCATGCTGCCGAGGATCGTCGATGCCGTTGGCGACGGGGTGGAGGTGCATATGGACGGCGGCATTCGCTCCGGCCAGGACGTGCTGAAGGCGGTAGCACTCGGCGCCAAGGGCACCTACATCGGCCGCCCGTTCCTCTACGGCCTCGGCGCGGATGGCAAGCAGGGCGTGACGACGGCGCTCGAGATCATCCGCAAGGAAATGGATATCAGCATGGCGCTTTGCGGGAAGCGGCTGATTACGGACGTCGACCGCAGCATTCTGGCGTGATGGTGACGACACAGCATACAACGTAAAGATCGAAGCCGATGCTTCGGTAAGAATATCGCCTTTACGTCGCCTCCCTCATTTCTGTGCTTGTCACAGGGATCCAGCGAGCCCAAGCCCTTGGGCTGAAAGGACTATTCTCGTCGCGCAGACGCGCGCAGGCTGGATTCCTCTGACAAGAACAGGAATGAGGTGGAGAAGTCCGCTCAATGCCCAATCGTCTTCGAAAACACATTGACGATCACCACCCCGGTCACGATGAACCCAAGACCAACCACCGCAGCAATATCGAGCGTCTGGCGGAACACGAAATAGCCAATGCCGGAAATGAGCACGATGCCAAGCCCGCTCCAGATCGCATAGGCAACGCCGACCGGCAGCGCCCGGAGCGTGAACGACAGGAGATAAAAGGCCGCACCGTAAAACAGCGCCATCAGCACCGTCGGCAACAGCTTGGTGAATTGCTGCGATTGCTGCAGAAAGGAAGTTGCGATGACCTCGCAGACGATAGCCGCGACAAGCGCCCCATAAGTCAAAACAGCCGCGTTCATCGTTCCACTTCCTTTTTCGTCTGGGCGATCATCCGGGCCCTCAGAGCCGCCCTGTCGCCACCCGCTTTACCGTCGTCGGCCAGTAGATCGGCAAACCAGATGCCGTCAGCCGCAAGCCGCACCATCTCTAGGACCACCCCGTCATCCGTTTCCTTATGACGGGCAAGGCGCCCCTCAATCCAGCTGTTCCACATGCGCCGAAGCGACGGTTCACCGACCATGGAAACCGAGATCGCTGCCCATTGCCTGCCCGAATCCCTGCCCCGATCCGAGAAAACCGCGTTCACATAGGCCCTTGTGAAGCTCCCAAAAGCTTCACAATCCTGTGAGATGAGGTCGTCGATCTCAGTGTCCAGAGCCGCCAGAAGGTCAGTCATCACCGCTTCCAGCAGCACCTGCTTGGAAGGAAAATGATGAAACAACCCACCCTTCGTCACCCCGGCGGCATCGGCCACTGCCTGCACGGAAAGCGCCGCAACCCCCTGCTCGGCAGCGAGTTTCGCCGCGCAATCGAGAAGATTGCGGCGCACGATCTCAGGCTGCTTTTTGCGTTCATGTGCATTTGTCATGACGATAAACATACCGGATGGTTGGTTTCTTTGCAAGGAAATTGTGAGGGCGACGGCCGACTTGAATTTCATACTTAATTAAGCATGAAAGCGATCTCTAAAGTTTTAGCGGTTTTGTTGCCGGAAAGTGTCAGTAAAACTTCGCCCATCGCGGCGATCGAACAAAAAGGGGTGGACCATGTCGGGAACGATCAAACGGGGAATGGCGGGCGCATGGGTATTCGCACTCGCCTTCTTTTGCGCGATCCTCTCATTGCAGGCATCGCCTGCGCAGGCCGGTTATGCCCATTTCATCATGGATGCCAATACCGGCAAGGTCCTCGCCGCGCAGAACGCCGATGTGCTGAACCACCCGGCATCGCTGACCAAGATGATGACGCTCTATATGACCTTCGAGGCGTTGCACGCCGGCCGAATTCGCTGGGACCAGAAGATAAGGATGTCCAGGAACGGCGCAGCCGTCATCCCCTCGAAGCTTTATGTGCGTGAGGGCCAGACGTTTACGGTGCGCGAAGCCGTCTACGGCATGATCGTCAAATCCGCCAATGACATGGCGGAAGGCATGGGTGACCATCTCGGTGGGTCCGAGGCACAATTTGCGCAGATGATGACCCGTAAGGCCCGCCAGCTTGGCATGACCAAGACGGTTTTCCGCAACGCCTCCGGCCTGCCCAGCAAATCGCAGGTGACGACGGCGCGCGACATGGCGAAACTCGGCCTTGCGTTGCAGCGCGACTTTCCGAAAGAATACGGCCTCTTTGCCATGGAATCCTTCAGCTTCCGGGGCAAGCGCATCCGTGGCCACAATAATCTGATGTATCGCTATCAGGGCATGGACGGCATCAAGACCGGTTACACCAATGCGTCGGGCTTCAACCTCGTCAGCGCCATCAATCACAATGGCCGCCGTGTCGTTGGCGTCGTGCTGGGGGGCAAGACCGCGCGCAGCCGCGATGCGCAGATGGCCGCTCTGCTGGACAAGGCGATGCCGCAGGCCTCGAGAAGCCGTAATACCGAACAGCTCGTGGCAAGCGCCAATGTCAGCCGCACCTTCGATGTGCCGCCCGCAGCCGTCCCTCCGGCAGCCGTACCACTACCGATGTTTGCCGAGCGTCGCGCCGATCCGATCGCCATGCAGATCGCCACGGCGAACAGCCAGATGGCGGATATGATCCAGGTCTCTGCCATTCCGAAACCCGCACCCGCTGCACAAATGACCGGCCAACGCAGCCGCTGGGAAGTGCAGATCGCCGCCACCGACAGCGAAGCTGCCGCCCGCTCGCTGCTCGCCAATGCGCGCTCCAACATCGCCGGCAGCTACTCCGGCATCGCGCCCTATACCGAAGCGGTGCAAAGCGGATCGGCAACGCTCTACCGCGCCCGCTTTACCGGCTTTGAAGACCAGTCTTCGGCGGTTTCCGCCTGCAAGGAGTTGAAGGCGCAGTCTTATGCCTGCGTTGTCATGAACAGCGAAGGGTGAGTTCTACCGCTTGAGCCAACCGTTTTCCAACGCATCGGCCAGATACGGAATGCCGTTGACCTTCGCCATCTCGGCCATGGCAAGATTATCGTAGCGTATCTGCCGGAAATAGACCTGCCAGCCGCGTGCGGTTTCTTCGAGCACGGCGTAGCTGGCAAGCGGATGACCAACCTCGACATGATGGTGAAACGGCGTGTCATCCTTCCAGCCGGGGCAGCCGACGCTGCCGGGATTGACGATCAGGCGGCCATCGGAGAGCTGCACGGTGCGGGCGATATGTGTGTGGCCGCACAACATCAGCGGCTGGGTGATGCCATCAGCCATGGCCTCGATTTCGGAAAGCGGTCGCAATTTCAGCACCCCTTCCGGCGAAAGCGTCTCCAACCAGTATTCCAGATCACCGCGCGGCGAGCCGTGGCAGCAATAGGCGACGTCCTTGAACACCATGCTGAACGGCAGGGTGTGCAGCCAGTCCAGATGCGCGGCGGTCAGCTGCGCATGCGCCGGCCTCTCCCAGCTGCCCATCTCTTCCGGCGCGCGCTCGATCAATTCGCGATCATGATTGCCGAGAACGCTGGGTATCCAGTTGCCAACCAGCACATCGCCGGTAAAACCCGCTTCCAGCGGACCACTGAAGCAATCGCCGAGATTGACGATGTCCTTGATGCCAAGCCTCGCGATATCCTCAAGCACGGCCTCCAGTGCGGCGCAGTTTCCATGAATATCGGCAATGGCGGCAAAGATCATGGCGGTCAGCTTCCTCGATAGGTGGAGTAACTATAGGGCGAAAGCAGAAGCGGCACATGGTAATGGCCGCTCTCGTCGGCAATGCCGAAACGGATGGGGATGATGTCGAGAAAGGCGGGTTCCGCCAGGGTGACGCCCTTGCCACGCAGATAATCGCCCGCATGGAAAACCAGCTCGTATTCCCCGGCCTTGAAACTGTCGCCCACAAGTAGCGGCCCGCCATCAACGCGGCCATCGCTATTGGTCTTAACCGTCTTAATCTTCTCGCGACGATCACCCGAGAGCCGGTAAAGTTCGATCGTCAGCCCTTCGGCGGGCGTGCCATGGGCGGCATCGAGGACGTGGGTGGTCAAACCGGTCATAGGCTGGGCTCCGCGATCATGTAGGGCGCATCGAAAAAATGCTCTTCCAGATTGTTGCCCGGCCCCTCGCGATCGGCAACCAGAAAATCCGAAATCGCCTGCAGCGGCATCAACGGATAATGCCAGACATTGCGGCGGTAATTCACGCCCTGATCGCCGCCCGCCAGAAAAGCCTGCGGCCGACCAGGCTTGCCGCCCTCGTCCTCGGCAACGACGACAAGGAAAGGCCTGCCGGACAGCGGCGAGAAACTCTGGCTGCCGAGCGGATGCCGCTCCATCATCTCGATTGTATGGGGAAAGGTACGCGGCTGTCCTCGGAAAATATTGAGGATGATGCGCGCACCCTCGCCCGCTGCCTCGGGTGCCGCAAGCGCATGATGCCGCTCGGTCTGGCCGCCATTGATGTGGCGCATGGAAGAGGGTGTAATTTCGATCACATCACCGAAGGATGCGAACGCCTCTTTGGTGAGAGGCTTGATCTCGAGAAAATCAGTCAAATGTCATTCACCTTGGGCATGCCAGTTTCGGAGGAGTGAGAGACGCGCCTGCAAATCCGGAATGCTCTGCGTTATCGTTTTCCAGACGACCGAGAGTTCCGCCCGGAAATAATCATGCACGATCAAATTGCTCATACCCTTCATCTTTATCCAGGGGATTTCCGGGTGCTGCTGTAAAAACGCGGGGTAATGTTTGTCCAGTTTTGCGACCGCCTCGCCAATCAGGGCAAGGCCCATCATCACGGCCATCTGGGTTCGCGTATCGGAAGAAAAAGTGGCCTCATCCATATCCTGAATGAAATCCCGTATTTGGGAGGCGGCAACATCCATCTCCTTCAGGTAGAGCAGAAGTCGATCCGTACTCATACTGCCTGGGCTTCCATCAGAACACGCGCCCGGATATCCGAGTGCAGGCCGCCTGAGGTGACGACGTCAACCTCGACACCGAGGATAGTCTTCAGTTCCTCCAGCAATCCGCCAAGATCAAACAGCGTCGTGCCCGGCAACGCATCCACCAGAATATCCAGATCGCTGTCCGGCCTGTCTTCGCCACGGGCGACGGAACCGAACACGCGCGGGTTTGCCGCGTTGAAGCGCTTCGTTGCTTCGCGGATCGCTTCCCTGTTCTTTTCCAGCACCTCGGAGGGTCTCATGGCCTCAATCTCCAGATAGCACGAGTATAGCGGAACGACCGCCGCTCGCCAATTCAACCCTCGGGCAGCATCGAGGAAAGGCGTAGCCAGGCGATCTTTTCCACCTGCGCCGTCGCCGTCGCAAATTCTGTCGCCGCATCATTGCCGATACGCGTCTCGAAGGCGGAGAGAATATCGTGCCTGTTCAGCCCCTTGACTGCAATGATGAATGGAAAGCCGAATTTTTGCGTATAGGCGGAGTTCAGCTCGGTGAAGCGCGCATGCTCCTCGGGCGAAAGCCGGTCGAGCCCTGCGCCTGCCTGTTCATTGCGGCTATCGGCGGTCAACTCACCTGCTATTGCGAGCTTGCCTGCAAGATCAGGATGCGCGCGCAAAACACCCAGCCGTTCCGCTTCGGAGGCGGCACGAAACTGCGCGCATAATCCGCCATGAATCGCCTTCGCCGTTAACTCCAGACCTGCGCCTCCGACATCATAGGCCCGTTCGGCGATAAAAGGCGAATGTTCGAACACACCACCGAAACGGCTGACAAATTCATCCCGCGTCAGCATCAGAGCGTTCCCGGCTTGTGGTTTTCATGCCAGTGACGAGCGATCTCGATACGCTGCGGGATCCACACCTTTTCATGGCCCAGCACATATTCGATGAAACGGCGAAGGGCTGCGGCGCGGCCGGGACGGCCGACGAGACGGCAATGCAGGCCGACGCTCATCATCTTCGGCGCGCCTTCAAGCCCTTCCTGATAAAGAACGTCGAAAGCGTCTTTCAGATAGGCGAAGAACTGGTCGCCGGAATTGAAACCCTGCGGCGTGGCGAAACGCATATCATTGGTGTCGAGCGTGTAGGGAATGATCAGGAACGGTTTATCCTGCAATCCCTTCACCCAATAGGGCAGATCGTCGGCATAGGAATCGGACGAATAGAGAAAACCGCCCTCTTCCATGACGAGACGCAACGTATTGTCGGAAGGCTTGCCCTGATACATGCCAAAGGGGCGCTCGCCCGTCAGCTCCGTATGCAGGCGCACGGCTTCGGCAATATGCTTGCGCTCTTCCTCCTCGGAAAAATCCTTGTATTCCAGCCAGCGATAACCGTGGCTGGCGATTTCCCAGCCCGCTTCCTTCATTGCCGCAACGGCTTGCGGGTTGCGCGCCATGGCAGCGGTCACGCCATAAACAGTTGTGGTGACGCCGAGATCGGTAAACATGCGCCACAGCCGCCAGAAACCGGCGCGTGAGCCATATTCGTAGATCGATTCCATGTTCAGGTTGCGCTGGCCGGGCCAGGGCTGCGCGCCGACGATTTCCGACAGCAGCGATTCCGACGCCTTGTCATTGTCGAGAATGCAGCTTTCGCCGCCCTCTTCGTAATTGATGACGAATTGCACGGCGATGCGTGCGCCGCCCGGCCATTTCGGATCGGGACTATTGCGGCCGTAGCCCACCAGATTGCGGGAGTAATTCTCGGAAATCATTCAGCCACCCAAAACACCTCTCCCGACGCGGAACCCGCTTCTGGAAGACATGAGCAAAACAACCATCCGAAGGTGTCCGCCCGACACGGGTAAACACGACACGCTTCAGACATGCGATGCACGGACGGTAGCATCCGCATTCGGAATGTCGAGAGCAATTTTGCCGACATTCCGATGCTTTTTTGTGTACGATTTCTGCGGGGCGCTTCTCAGGCGATCTTTCGGGCGGAAACACGACCCATGGGGTGCAGCGAGTGCACCCGGAAAGGCGCACCGGGTTCATCCTCGATGAAAAGCGCAAGGCTGGAAAATGACAGAGGCCGAGTGAGCAGCGGCTCGAAAACCTTGCGCACGGCACGCTCGATCCTCTGGCTGCTGGAAGGCTCGACACCGCCCGTCAGCGACATCTGAAAACGGAACTCGTCCATCACATGCGGACTGCCCCAGCGATGCAGATTGGTCAGCTGCGAAGCCGAAAGCCGGTCGGGATCCGCCCGCTCGATTTCCGCCTCGGAAAGCGGCGCGCGGTAGCGGTCGAATTCCTGCACCACACGGGCTGCGAAAAAATTCAGCACTTCGCAGGGGCGCTCGGGAACGAGGCTGAAGACATTGTCATGTCGCGCTACTATAAGTTGTGGCAGCGTGAAGGGGTCCTGCCTGCCGGAAAAATACATCAGGTCGCGCAACAAGGCGGCCTCGGAATGCCCTTCGGCAAGACGGAACGGGGCCTTTATGGTGCCGTGGAAACCATAACGGCGCGGCAGGGCGGTATGGTAGGAAATCTCCTGCATGCCGAGATCGATCATGCCCGGCGGCTCCACCGCATGGCCTGAATAGGCATCGCGTCCCAGCCACGCGGCAGCCGCCTGCGTCAGCGGGTCGTTGGGGGAAGGCGTGAAATGGATGGCGTATCGCATGCGCTATCACCTCGCCGCAAATGCGGCCAAACGGGGCTCTTTGCAGGCCAGCAAGTAAGCGATTTGCGTGACAGATTAACGACGTGGACCAAACTAATCAGAAGTTTCTAAAGTCCGGACGGCAATACTCACGTGTTCTTGAAGGCGAAAACCGGAAGGCACGTCCGGCGTGTGGCCACACACGGCCTGCAACGCAGCATCTGCAAGATAGTGGGCAAGGCCGAAGCTGACCTTGAAGCCGCCCGATAACGCCACGAGCCGCGGATATTCGGAAAGTGTACCCACCATCGGGTCCCTTCCAACCGCCTTCGGCCGCAACCCGGCCCAGCGTTCGATCACCGGCGCACGGCCAAGCGACGGCACCACGGCGCATGCATCCGCGAGCAATTTTTCCAGCTTTTCGTCGGTGCTGAATGGATCGGAAAAACAATCTTCGCTGGTACTGCCGATGGCGACGGTGCCATCCTCATGCGGCACGATGTAGAGACCGTTCAGAAACACGACCGGCATGGCCGGATCGGCCGCAGCATCCAGAAGGGCGGCCTGCCCCTTCACCGCCTGTCCAAGCACAATGCCGGGTTCCAGACCGATGGCATCGCGGATCAGCGCGAAGGAACCATGGCCGTTCGCGACGATCACATGATCAAAGGCGACCTCGTCGCCCGACGACAGCACCGCCCGCCCCTTATCCGGATCGAGCGAGACGACGCGGCACTGTTCCGCCACCCGCACATGCCGGGCGTTGCGGAGGAAAGCCGACAGAAGGGCGATCATCGCCCGGGGAGAAACCCTTGCAGCCAGCGTATCCAGCACGAAGCCCGCTTGTCCCGCCGCATCGTCCACCCATCCGGCAACGGAAGGGCTGTCACCGACATGCCAGTGGAACCGGCGCCCGTCTGAAACCCAGTTTTCCCCGGCATCCCGCTCGTGCCGTGCGGCAATGCTGCGCAAATGTGGTTTCGGCAGGGGAATGATCCGGCCGCAGCGCCGGTAACCGGCGGAAAGCCCGGTCTCGGCTTCCAACTCGGCGATCTGTTTTTCCAGCGCAACGAGAGCGTCGAACTGGAATTGCTTCTTGTCCGACCAGCGGTCCGGCATATGCGGCATCAGTGCGCCCAACAGCCCGCCGCTTGCACCATCTCCAAGACGGCCCGCTTCCAGCAGCAGGGCGTTTATGCCCATCCTCTCTGCCTTGACGGCAGCCCACAGCCCCATAATGCCGCCACCGACGATGAGGAGCGGCACCGAGCCAGGCAATCTTGGTGCCCGCAATCTTGGTGATTGACCAGATTCGAAAGCGGGACTATCGGCATTAGTCATGACACATTCCAAGGAAAACACCGCAGATATCGGTTCGGCAGCCGACAATCCGCCCGCCGCGCTCGACTGGCGTGAGGGGGATATGCCCTATTCGCTAGCCTTTGACGATCATTTTTATTGCCAGACGGATGGCAGGCTGGAATGCGGCCATGTCTTTCTGTCCGGAAACGGCCTGCCGCAGCGCTGGCTTGAGCGAGAGAACATCTTCCGCATCGGCGAACTTGGCTTCGGCACCGGTCTCAATCTCTGCGAGACCTGGCGTCAATGGAAAGAGGTGCGCAACGGTCACTCCAAGCTGCATTTCATGTCCTTCGAACTCTACCCGATGAAGGCGGACGAGATCGACCGGGCGCTTTCCCGCTGGCCGGAAGTTGATACCGAACGCAAGGCACTGGTCGCCCGCTGGCCGGCGGACCCGAAAGGCGAGGTCGATATCGAACTGGACGACCAGACGCGCCTGACAGTGGTGTGCGGCGAAGCGCTCACCGGCATTTCCGGCAGAAGCGAAGGCTTCGACGCCTGGTTTCTGGACGGTTTCGCCCCTGCCCGCAATCCCGACATGTGGTCGCTGGAAATCATGCAGACGCTGTTCGGCAAAACGGTACCGGGGGGCACATTCGCCACCTATGCCGCCGCAGGCTTCGTCCGCCGCAACCTCATCGCCGCCGGTTTTGAACTGGAGCGCCGCAAAGGGTTTGCCGGAAAGCGTGAGATGCTGTGCGGCACCAAGCCATCCCGCTGAGACGGCTCCCACAGCAGCAACCGGCCTTCACTGTCAGGCGGTCGGCACGTCGCGGCGTGGCATCGCGTCTCCCAGCCATTGCGCGATCTTGTCCTCGAGAATTTCGGGGCTGATGGGCTTCGACAGATAATCATCCATGCCTGCTGCGACGCAAAGCTCGCGGTCCGCGTCCTGTGTATGCGCGGTAACGCCGATGATCGGAACATGCCGGCCGTCGGCAGCCGCCTGTTCGGCGGCGCGGATTGCCATTGTCGCCTGATGCCCGTTCATCACCGGCATCGACACATCCATAAGGATGACGGCGGGGTTGTGCTCCTCCCACGCCTGAACGGCCTTCTTGCCATTGCCGACGATCAGGAACCGCAAACCCGCCTGCTGCAATATCTGGGTGAAGACGATCTGATTGACGTCGTTGTCCTCGGCCACCAGCACATCCACAAGGCAGGGTCGGCGTCGGTCTGGAACCATCGTCGGAGGTGACACAACCCGCCGCTTCTTGTCCGTGGGGCCATTGTCTGGCCGCACCGGCGCATCGCTGCCGCCTGACCCCAGCCCCTGCGGATCCTGCCGGGCGCGCTTCTGCCGCACATCCCGCACCACATCGAACAGGGTGGAACGCAACAGACGCGCCCGCGCCGGCTTCATCAGATGCGCCTGCACGCTGAGATCGGTGAAAAGGCTCTCGTCACCTACGACATCCATAGACGTCAGGAACACGATGGCGATATCGTCGAAACGGCTATCCGCCCTGATCCGCTCGACCACATCCAGCCCGTTCATAACAGGCATGTGATAATCGAGAATGATGGCGTCGATGGCAAAACCGAGGGATGCAGCCTCCTGCAGCACGGCAATGCCTGATGGCCCGTCCTGCACAGCATGGCCGTCGATTCCCCATGTCTTCAGTTGCTCCGTCAATATGCGGCGATTGACGTCGTTATCGTCGATGACGAGTACGCGTATATCCTCGATCGCCATGGCAAGAAGCGGAGCGTCGCGCCGCTTTTCCGTAACGTGAAACGGAATATTGACCTCGAAGGTCGATCCCTTGCCGACTTCGCTCACCACATTGATCGTACCGTCGAAAAGACCGACAAGACCGACCGTGATCGCCAGTCCCAATCCCGTTCCCTCGTGCCGCCGCGTCGCTGAGCCGTCGACCTGGCTGAATTTGTCGAAGATGGTTTCGAGCTTGTCTGCAGGAATGCCGATGCCGCTATCTTCGACGCGCAGCGACAGAATGGTCTCCGACGCTTCCGCCGACTGCGCCGAAAGTTCGATCAGCACATGCCCCATTTCCGTGAACTTGACGGCGTTTCCAACAAGATTGGTGACGATCTGGCGGAACCGCCCGGCGTCCCCCATGACCTTGCCGAAAACCGACGGATCGATCCGGACGACCAGCTCTATGTTCTTTTCCAGCGCCGCTGAGGACAGGAGGGAAACCACATCCTCCACCGCTTCCGCCGGATCGAAAGGCACGCTGCGCAGCTTCATCTGCCCGGCCTCGATCTTGGAGAAGTCGAGAATGTCGTTGATGATCGTCAGGAGCGCATTGCCGGATTTGACGATGATATCGGTGAAGGTTTTCTGGCGTGTATCCAGATTGGATTTGGCCAGAAGTTCCGCCATGCCGAGCACGCCATTCATCGGCGTGCGGATTTCATGGCTCATATTGGCAAGGAATTCAGATTTGGCGCGATCTGCCGCTTCCGCGCGGGAAAGCAGCCGCTGCAACTCCTCCTCGCGCATCTTCATCTCGGTGACGTCGGTGACGATGATGAGCCAGTAATTGCCGGAGCTGTTGGTCGCTTCCAGATTGAGCCACGTCTTTCCGGCAATATGGATCAGCCAGGAGAACGGCCTGTTGGCGGCTATGTGCTCTCTCCAGGCGGTCAGCGTCGCGGCCGCCTCCTCTTTGGTGCCAAAATCTCCGCGCCCGGCGCAATGGGCAAAGAACCCCGACCAGTTGCAGCCCTTTTCCAACAGCTGCGGCGGCACGTCGAACATTCGCGCCACAGCCTCGTTGGACATGATGATGGTTCCCTGCTCGACCAGCACCAGCCCCTGCGCCATGGCGCGCGTGGCGCCCTGCATATATTCGCCGACACGCTCAAGTTCGGCCTTTGCCTCACTGATCTCGGCGTCGCGCATGCGCACGTCGGTCACATCGGCATAGGTGCTGAGGATTTTTCCGCCGTCGAGGCGGGTCTTGGAAATGACGGTGACCTTGCCGCTTTTGCTGCGCACCTCGCGCGGCGTGAAGACCTTGTCGTTGAGCAGCCGTTCTGCGCGCTGGTTGTAGAGCTCCTCGAAGGGTATATCGCCATAGTCATAAAGGCCGCTTTCGAAATTCGCCTCCATGAATTCGCGATAGCTTTTGCCGACAAGCGACTTCTCGCCGCCGATTTCGCCCCATAACGTGTCGAAGCACGGATTGACATATTCGATGACGAGATCCGCGTTGAGGAGTAGTACGCCAACCGGCAGGGCATGAAGAACCGTTTCGAACTGGCGATGCAGCGCTTCGGCCTGCGCCTGCGCCGCGATCAGCGCATTTTCCCGCTCCTTCAGCAGGCTGACATCTGTGACTGAACCCACCAGATAATATTCGTCATCGGGCGTCGTGACCCGGCCGAGCCGGGTTATGACCGGAACGGCGCCGCCATCCGAAAGCGGAATGGTTCCCGTCTTTTCAATCGCCTCTCCGGTTTGCAGGATATGCTCGTTTTCCCGCTGGAACTCTGCGCCCTCCTCCGGAAACATCTCGCATTCGGTCTTGCCCAAATAGTCGGCGAGGCTGCCGCCCCGGAACTTCTCAAAGGCCGCATTGGCAAAGGTCAGTCGCCTGTCCTGATCCCGCAGGAACACGCCCACGGGCAATTGCTCAAGCGCGGCGCGCAGCAGCCAGGTCTCGCGGATCTGCTTGCTAAGCAGGGTCTCATGCGCCTTGAACTCCGTCACATCGACGCGAAGCCCCACCAGCATGCCGTTTTCCAGCCGCTTGTTGACCATACGCACCCACCGGCCATCGGCAAACTGCTCCACCCTTTCGAGATAGGGCAGGGAAAAATCCCGCAACTGCTTCTGCAGCCATGCCTGGTAATCCGGATCGTCCGATTTCACGCTGCGGTAGCCGCTCGAGAAATAGACCGCCTCCATCAGCGTCTCAAGCCGGGTGCCGGGCTTTAGCTGGAGGTTGAAATCACTGTAGAATTCCACGAAACGCGCATTGCAATAGACGAGCCGGTTTTCACGGTCATAAATCACGATGCCGGCATCGATGAGGTCGATAACGCCGCTGTCGAACAGCAGGTCGGCGCTGCCGCCGTCCGAAACACCCTTCACGACGACAGAGGGCGCCTCTTCGAACACCTCGAACAGGAACAGACTGCCGTCATCGCCGGTGAAGCGTTCGCAACGCAGCTTGTAAGGCCCTGAAGACGCTGCTCCATGGCATGAAATCACTTCGTCTGTGGCAAAGACCAGCGAGCGGCGCTCCCTGTCCTCGCGCTCGGCATCGCGAATATCGGCGGAAAGGGCAAGGCTGGTGTGGCCCGTGAACGCGGCGGGCGGACGCCCCATGACCCGGCCATAGGCTGCATTGACCATGAGGTAGCGAAGCTCGCTGTCCTTGATGCACGCGGGCAAATCCAGGGCGGCGATTGCCCCGTAAGCTTTTTCCAGCAACCCGCATCCTTGGGTCAAGCGATACTCCACACCGTGCAGTTCCATCCTTGTCGAATCAAATATTTCCAGACGTCGTTGCAAAAACGTTATGTGAGAAAACCGCTATTTGCTATGTGCGGAATGGTCGCTTTACCCTTTTTTAACCATAATTATTCGCAAGCCTCCTCGCCTCGCCGGCAATCGCCAGCCTGCCTTCTCCATGGCAGCCATGCGCCGCGAGACGGCAGCGTTACAAAACTATTGCTTGACTTTACGCCATAAAACGCCCACATGCCGGTCAAGCTTTCACCTTCGGCAGCCGCGTGAGCTGCAGCACATGACCAAGATGACTTGGCCCGCATGAAGGAAAAGCGCAACGAATACAGAAGACGGCGTTTTGCCGCACTGATGCGCAGAAAGTTATTCCAACCCACAAGTTCCCAATTCACGCGGGGTTCTTGACGCCGAAACCGCCGGACAGCAGCAACTGCTCCGGACGATTGGTTTTTGGCGCCCCGAAAGGCATTACTATTGACCAGTTTTAGCGAACTCGGCCTCTCTGAAAAGATTGTGGCCAGCGTTACCCAGCTCGGCTACACAACCCCCACCCCCATTCAGGCAAAGGCCATTCCGCTGCTGCTTGAAGGCCGTGATCTCATCGGCCTCGCACAGACCGGCACGGGCAAAACGGCAGCATTCGGCCTGCCCATCATCGAAATGCTGATGAAGCAAGCCGACCGCCCGGCAAACCGCACCACCCGCACCCTCATCCTCGCACCGACCCGCGAACTGGTGAACCAGATCGGCGAAAACCTGCGCTCCTTCGTGAAGAAGACGCCGCTGCGCATCAACCAGGTTGTCGGCGGCGCGTCGATCAACAAGCAGCAGCTTCAGCTCGAAAAAGGCACGGACGTCCTGGTGGCGACACCCGGCCGCCTGCTGGACCTCATCGCCCGCAACGCGATCTCGCTTTCCAAGGTCACCTATCTGGTGCTTGATGAAGCCGACCAGATGCTCGATCTGGGCTTCATTCACGATCTGCGCAAGATTTCCAAGATGGTTCCGGCCAAGCGCCAGACCCTGCTGTTTTCGGCAACGATGCCGAAGGCGATTTCCGAGCTTGCCAGCAACTTCCTGACGGACCCGATCAAGGTCGAGGTAACACCTCCGGGCAAGGCCGCCGACAAGGTCGAGCAGTACGTGCATTTCGTCGCCGGCAAGAACGACAAGACCGACCTTCTGAAGAAGTCGCTCAACGAAAACCCGGATGGCCGCTCGATCGTTTTCCTGCGCACCAAGCACGGCGCGGAAAAGCTCTACAAGCATCTGGAACATATCGGCTTCAAGGTCGCCTCCATCCACGGCAACAAGAGCCAGGGCCAGCGCGAGCGGGCACTGAAGGGCTTCAAGGACGGTGAGATCAAGGTTCTGGTCGCAACCGACGTCGCTGCCCGCGGCATCGATATTCCGGCCGTGACGCACGTCTTCAACTACGACCTGCCGGAAGTGCCCGACGCCTATGTCCACCGCATCGGCCGTACCGCCCGTGCCGGCCGCGACGGCATTGCCATCGCGTTCTGCGCACCGGACGAAACGCGTTTGCTGCACGATATCGAAAAGCTGATGAAGATCGATATCCCGGTTGCATCCGGTGAACGTCCGGCCGGTCTTGCCAGCCCGACGCGCCCGAACAACAACAACCGTGGTCGCAACAACAATGGCGGCCAGCCGCGTGGCCCCCGCGAAGGCGGACGCCACAATGGCGAGCCCCGTCCCTCGCGTCACCACGCCCCGCGTGATGCGGACAACGATCTGGAAGTCACGTCAGACTTTAAGCGCGTGAAGACGGCGGAAGGTGACGCAGGTCGCCCGGCCGGCCCTCGCAAGCAGCGCCGCCCTGCCCGCAAGCCCGGCGGCAGCGGTGGCAACCGTCACGCACCTGCTGGCGGCAACGGCCAGGAAAAGCGCGCTTCCGGCAACGGAAACGGCAATCGCGGCCGTAACCGCTAAGTAACTCTGCGCGAGCCGATTACTCGGTATCGCGTGTCTACCTTCAAACCCCGCAAGCGCAGGCTTGCGGGGTTTTCTTTTTGCTCTCAACCGCCCTGCGCCAACGACCGGCGCCGCGACGGCAGGGTCATGGCCAGCACCCCGGCAATCACGCAGACAAGACCCACCCACATGGCAGGCGTCGGCACTTCTCCAAGAAACACCATGCCAATGGCGACACCGATCGGAACCCGCAGGTACGCCTGCGACGTGGTACCGACCGAACCGAGCGTCTGCATCAGCCGGAAATAGACCATGAAGGCGAGCGCCGTTGAAAAGACGCTGAGGCACACAAGTGCGGTGAGCGACGCCGAAGATGGCGACAATGTCCAGGGCCGGTCAACGATCACGCTCACCGGCAGCAGAAGCACGGCGCCGCAGATCAGCGAGCCGGCGGCAGGCATAACGGGATCGAGACCCCTGAAGTTTTTGCTGAAGATGGCGGCACAGGCGTAGGAAAAGGCCGCAGTCAGCACGGCAATCTGGCTCCACAGCGCCTCACCCGCCCCGTTCAACGCATCCAGACCGATGATGAGACAGACACCTGTCATGCCCGCAACAGTGCCGAACAGCTTGCGCCCGCTGACCTGCTCATGCCGGATGATCAGTGCGGTGAGAAGAAAGGTGAAGATCGGCGTCGTCGCATTGAGGATGACGGCGAGACCGGCATCGATGCTCTGCTCCGCCCACGCGATCAGCGTGAAAGGCAATACGCTGTTGATGCACGCCTGAACGAAGAAGAGCCGCCATGTGGCGAAATCCCGCGGCAACCGCAGCCCGCGCAGGCGAATGACCGCCAGCAGCAACAGACCGGCAATCAGGGTTCTTGCGGCAATGAAGGTCAGCGGTGGTATGGTCTCCACCCCGATCTTGATGAAAGTGTAGGATGCGGCCCACAGAGTGGACAACAGGGCAAGCAGCAGCAATTCGCGGGCGATAGGGTTTTGACTGGTCACGGATCAATTTTCCAACTGCGTTCAGGATGAACCGTTCCTAACCCGAAAACAAGCATCTATGCTTCGGTGACGGCCGAAGTTTCCAACGCTTCAAAAGCATGAAGCCCCGCACGGTACCAGCCATGCGGGGCTTCAATGACAGACCGGTGATTGCAGCGGCCGATCAGGCCCGGCGTTCATCCACCGAGAAAGCGCCCGGACCGGCAAACACGAGGTAAAGGAAGATGAAGCAGAACAGGATCGCGGCGTCGCCCCCATTGAGAGCGGGGAAGAAGCTCTTAGGCCCGTGCGCAATGAAATAGGCAACAGCCATCTGGCCGGACAGGATGAAGGCAACCGGACGCGTGAAAAGGCCGACCAGCACGAGAATGCCGCCAACGGCTTCCAGAAGCGCCGCCACCAGCAGCATCGTCGGCAGGGAGCCGTCCATCTGTGATGCCGGGAAACCGAACAGCTTCTGTGTTCCATGCGAAATGAAAAGCAGCGCCGTCATGATGCGCAGCGCCCCGAGTGCCTGCGGGCGATAGCGGGAGAGATTGTCTAAAATTGCCATGTTCATGTGTCCCCGTTGAAGTGGTGCGACGCTCGATACAGCGCAATCATGCCTTTATGGATACACGTCTCGAACACCGAAAATCACATTTCCGATATAGCAGAACTCCCTTAAATACATAAAGGAAGTCATTCTACACATGGTTGATTTTCCACCATAAAACTGCGCCCATGTGGAAAAAATCAACCCAAGGATACAGGCATTTTTTCGAGTGGCAAAGGCGGAAAAATCCGCCTCTCCGTCAGGCCTGAAGCACCACGACCCTGGAGCCAACCGGCACGCGGCTGTAAAGATCGATGATGTCGTGGTTCAGCATCCGGATACAGCCGCTTGACATGGCGTGGCCGATGGATTGCGGCTGGTTGGTGCCGTGCAGACGGAACATGGTGTCGTTGCCGCCGCGATAGAGGTAGAGCGCCCGTGCGCCGAGGGGGTTGTTCGGGCCCCCCTCCATGCCGCCGGCGTATTTCAGATTGCGCGGATCACGGCGCATCATGTTTGCGGTCGGCGTCCAGGAAGGCCATTCCGACTTCCGGCCGATATAGGCGTCGCCGTTCAGGGCAAGCCCCTGGCGACCGACGCCGACGCCGTAACGCATTGCCCGTCCATCGCCCAGTACGTAGTAAAGACGCCGCGCGGGCGTATCCACAATCACCGTTCCGGCCGGATGCGCGGTATCGTATGCCACTTCCTGCCGGCGCAGCTCGGGCTTCACCTTGTCGAGATGCATTTCCGGAAGCGGAAACTTCTCGTCCGGCTTCGCCGCATAATTAAGCCTTTGCTGCCCGATGCCGGAACTTGCGCAGCCGGCCAGCAACAGCGGCAATCCGAACAGAACACCACGACGTGAAATAGACATGTAACCCCCGCCAAATCTCTAGATTAACGAGAGGTATAATTTTATGGTTAACAAATCTCTAATATGAGGTTGTAGGAATTAACGTGCCTCAACCGTCGCTGCGGGCCGGCGGTTGGCCAGATACACCCCCGTTACCGCCAGGACCGTGCCGGCAATCATGGCCGGCGTCAGCGTTTCCCCGAAAAGCAGGGCCGCTTCCACGGCGGCAAGCGGCGGCACGAGATAGATCAGCGAGGCAGCGCGCGAGACCTGCCCGCGCCGGATGAGATAGAGCAGCAGGACCACCGCACCGATGGAGATCGCGCCTACCGACCAGACGAGCGTGGCGGCAAGCCCGAGGCTCCAGTCCACATGACCATCCTCCAGCAACAGCGCGAAGGGAACCGTGATGATGAGGGCGCCGACATATTGCAGCGTGGCGACCGCCATGATGTTTCCGCCATGGACGTATTTCTTCTGGTAAAGGGTGCCATAGGTCACGGACGTCATGCCCAGCACATTCACCGCCACGGCATAAAGCGGCACGGAAAGGCCGAGCGCGCCTGATGCCATGACCTTCGGCAGCACGGCGATGGCAATGCCGACAAAGCCGAGAAGCAAGCCGGCACGCTGCACCGGAGAGATCTTTTCGCCGATCATGTAACGGGCGGCAACCGCCGTCATCAACGGCTGCAAACCGGCAATAATGCCGCCGATCGCCGCCGGCACGCCCTGCCCTATCGCCCACCAGATCATGCCAAGGTAAAGGCCGTGCAGGAACACGCCGGACAAGATTGCCCGGAAAACATCGATGCGCCGTTCAGGCCATTGAATGGAGGAAAACCGGCAGATCGCCCACAATATCGCACCCGCCAACAGGTAACGCAGACAGAGGAAGGTCAGCGGACCAGTATAATAAACGGCATATTTCGCGGTGACCCAGCCGGTCGACCAGAGAAAGACGAAGATGGCCGGAGCCAGACGGTCGAGCGACATGGGAACTTCCCCTGTGCCGCGTGATGCCCCGTAACCGGACATGGGCCCGGGACATAAGGCATGCGGCGAATTGACATTTTTACGACTTGAAGCAACCGATCAATGACCCGGCCGGATCTCGGCGCGCACCCCTTGGCGAAACACAGCCGTCCAAGCTAGCCGGTATCCCCATCCCCGCAAAAGGTCAAAAGTGTTTTGGTGATCGCATCTTTCAGATTTTCTGATGCCACACCCAAAACCCATCAACCGAAAGCGAACGAACAAAATTTGTGCATTCGCCCACGGCGCACACAGTGCCACCACCCCGTTCCACCCCACCTTGCCCTGCAACCAATTTGCCAATGCCGCATTTATAGGCTGAAAGCGAAAAAACGCTTCTTTTTTAAAACTCTAGGGCGGTAAAAAATCTTCACGGAGGCCTCCGCATAGTTCTTGCATTGCATTTGTCGTTGTATTCATATGGCAAAAAAGGGGACATCGAAGTTGGCATTTGACGAAATGATAAATGCGGACAACGCGCCGCGAAGCCCATATGAAAACTATAACGAGTGGTACAGCCGGCAGGACAGGGCACACCTGATCCAGAAGTCTAAAGACGCGGAAAACATCTTTCGAAAAACCGGCATTACTTTCGCAGTCTACGGCCACGCCGACAGTTCAGAAAAACTGATCCCCTTCGATATCATTCCGCGCATCATTTCCGGGCGCGAGTGGCGCAAACTGGCCCAGGGTATCGAACAGCGCGTTCTCGCTCTCAACGCTTTCCTCGACGATATCTACCACAAGCAGGAAATCATTCGCGCCGGGCGCATTCCTCGCGAAATCATTGAGAAGAACGTCGCATTTCTCCCGGAAATGATCGGTTTCACGCCACCCGGCGGCGTTTATACCCACATTGTCGGCACGGATATCGTCCGCACCGGCGAAGACCAGTTCTATGTTCTGGAAGACAACGCCCGCACGCCTTCAGGTGTCAGCTACATGCTGGAAAACCGTGAAACGATGATGCAGATGTTCCCGGAACTGTTCCATGAAAACCGGGTGCAGCGGGTGGAGGATTACCCCTATCAGCTGCGCCAATCGCTCGCCTCGCTTGCACCCCCCGGCTGCACCGGCAAGCCGCGCGTCGCGGTGCTGACCCCTGGCATCTACAATTCCGCCTATTACGAACATTCCTTCCTGGCCGACATGATGGGCGTGGAGCTGGTGGAAGGGTCCGACCTGCGCGTCATGGACGGCAAGGTCAAGATGCGCACTACCCGTGGCTACGAGGCCATCGACGTGCTTTACCGCCGCGTCGACGACGATTTCCTTGATCCGCTCACCTTCCGGCCGGATTCGGCGCTCGGCGTACCCGGCATCATGGATGTCTACCGCGCCGGCAACATCACCATCGCCAATGCGCCGGGCACCGGCATTTCCGACGACAAGGCAATCTATTCCTACATGCCTGAGATCGTCGAGTTCTACACCGGCCGCAAGCCGCTTCTGGAAAACGTGCCGACATGGCGCTGTTCGGAGCCGGACAGCCTGAAATACGTTCTCGACAACCTTGCCGAACTGGTCGTCAAGGAAGTTCACGGTTCGGGCGGTTACGGCATGCTGGTCGGCCCCACCGCGTCGAAAAAGGAACGGGCGCTTTTTGCCGAAAAGCTGAAAGCCCGCCCCTCCAATTACATCGCGCAGCCCACGCTGTCGCTTTCCACCGTGCCGATCATGGTGAAAAACGGCATCGCGCCGCGCCATGTCGATCTGCGTCCTTATGTGCTGGTTTCAGACAAGGTGAAGATCATTCCCGGCGGACTGACCCGTGTTGCCCTCAAGCAGGGCTCCCTGGTGGTCAATTCCAGCCAGGGCGGCGGCACCAAGGATACATGGGTACTGGAGGACTAAGCCATGCTGGGCAGAACGGCAAACGGGCTCTACTGGATGTTCCGGTATATTGAGCGCGCTGAAAATATCGCCCGGCTTATCGATGCGGGCCTGCGCGTTTCCCTGACGCGCAGCGGCAGCGGCGATGAGGACTGGGACGGCGTGTTGCAGAGTGCCGGCGTGCACGAAGCCTTTCTCGAAACGCGCGAGAAGGTGACGGCGGCCAATGCGATCGATTATCTCCTGCGGGACAAGGCAAACCCTTCCAGCGTCATGTCCTGCATCGAGGCAGGCCGCAACAATGCCCGCATGGTGCGCACCGCGCTGACGCGCGAGACATGGGAAGCCACCAACGAATTCTGGATCGAGCTGAAGAACATCCTCGGCCGCAAGCTCAGCCATGCCGAACTGCCGCAGACCATCGATGTCATCAAGCATCGCGCCGGTCTGGTGCGCGGCGCCTTCCACGGCTCGATGCTGCGCAACGATCTCTATAATTTCTCCCGCATCGGCACCTTCATCGAGCGCGCCGACAACACCGCCCGCATTCTCGACGTAAAATATTACGTGCTGCTGCCGGCCGTGGCGCATGTTGGCTCCTCGCTCGACAATGCCCAATGGGAATCCATCCTGCGCTCGGTCTCGGCGCACCGCTCCTATGGCTGGGTCTATGATGCGGAATACAAGCCCGCCAACATTGCCGACTTCCTCATTCTCAACGGCCGCATGCCGCGCTCGCTCGCCTATTGCTATGAGAAGATCACCAGCAACCTCAATTACATAGCTGAGGATTACGGTGAAAAGCACAAGGCGCATGAAACGGCGGAAAGCATTCGCGACAGTCTGCGCAAGACGACGATCGATCGCGTCATGGATGAAGGCCTGCACGAGTTTCTGGAGAGATTTGTCAACCGGAACGGGCAGCTGGGGCAGGAAATCATGGAAGGCTACCGCTTTTATCTGTAAGCGCGTGGACGGGGACAGCTTATGCGTCTGAAAATCACCCATACAACCGAATATGTCTATGACGAGCCGATGCCCTATGCATTGCAGCGGCTGCGCCTGACGCCACAGACCGGCCCGTGCCAGACGGTGGAGGACTGGGATGTATCGGTCGACGGCGCCACCGTCGAAGTGAGCTATGACGACCATTTCGGCAACCGTGTCGCACTGGTCGAGACCGAAGGCCCGCAACGCAGGGTCAAGGTCGTGGCTGGTGGCCTCGTCATAACCGAAGACAGGGCCGGCATGGTCGGCCCCCACACCGGCAGTGCGCCGCTATGGCTGTTCCTGCGCGAGACGCCGCTGACGAAGCCCGGCAAACTCGTGCGCGAACTGGCGAAGGCCAGCACCGGCAACAGCGAGCTAGAGCGCCTGCACGACCTGATGGAGAAGATCAACAGCAAGGTGGAATATGTGCCGGGTTCGACCGACACCGAAACCACCGCCGAACTGGCACTCGAAGCCGGCAAGGGCGTCTGCCAGGACCATGCCCATATCCTCATTTCCGCCGCCCGGCTGATGGGCCTGCCCGCCCGCTATGTTTCCGGTTATCTGATGATGGAAGACGTGGCGGAGCAGACGGCAACCCATGCCTGGGCCGAGGTGCATCTGCAGGGGCTCGGCTGGGTTGGCTTTGACGCCGCCAACAATATCTGCCCTGACGATCGCTACGTGCGCATTGCCCTTGGCCTCTGCTACCGCGACTGCGCGCCGATATCGGGCATGCGGATCGGCCCGGCCGGCGAAACGCTGAACGTTTCGGTGACCGTGCAGCAATCGCAGAGCCAATCGCAAAGCTGAGACAATGGCCGGCAGAGACGACGAAACGATCGGCTTTTATACGGATAATGCCGGAGTCTATACGTCGAGAGGGCAAACGGCGGACCTTCCCCATCTGGAAAAATTCCTGTCGCGCCTGCCCAAAGGCGCGACCATCCTCGAACTGGGGTGCGGTGGCGGGCAGGACAGTGAATTCATGCTCGCTGCAGGCTTCGATGTGCGCCCGACGGACGGCACACCCGAAATCGCCAAGGCGGCCGAAACGCGGCTCGGCATTCCCGTCGCGACATTGCTGTTCGAAGATATCTGCGAGGTGGAGACTTATGACGGCGTGTGGGCCAATGCCTGCCTGTTGCATGTCCCCCGCCCCGCTCTTTCCGGCATCATTCGCCGCATCCATGCGGCGCTGAAACAGGGCGGTGTTTTTTACGCCAGCTTCAAGGCCGGAGAAGCGGAAGGCCGCGACACGTTCGGCCGCTATTACAACTATCCTTCGAAAACCTGGCTTGAGGACCTGTACAGGCATTTCGCCTGGGCAGGCATGGCGATAGAAGCACGGCACGGCAGCGGTTACGACAAGCTGCCAACCGACTGGCTGCATGTGACGGCAACGAAACCCTGATCCGCTTTCAACAACCTGTGGGTTGCGAAAGCCCGCCGTGACCGGTTAAATCGCCGCAGCAACCGATCAGGGAGAGGGCTTTTTGTACAGTATTTCCGACTATCACGACTGCCAGTCCCATGGACCCATCATTGCGGAACGGGTCTGGACGGCATGGTGGCAGGATAGTGGCCTCCAGGTCGGCGATGTGGCTGAACATCTGAAGGATATGGTGAACCCCCATGCCCTGCCGACCGGCTTCGTCGCCCATGACGACAAGGGCTACGTCGGCTCCGCCTTTCTTATCCATTGCGATCTGGAGGAGCGGCCACAATATCTGCCATGGGTTGCCGCACTCTGGGTGGAGGAAAACAGCAGACGTTCAGGTGTCGCCCGGGCGCTGATGCAGGCCGCAACACAACGGGCCGCCGAACTTGGTCACGACACCAGCTACCTGTGCTGCCAGCGCCGTCTCGAAACCTATTATACGAACTGCGGCTGGACCGTTCTGGAACGTGGTGTTGGCAAGCACGACCTGACGGTGCTGACCTACAGCACGAAAACATAGACTGTCCGCTATATCCGTTGCCAGACATCGGGGAGGAACCATGAAACCGCCAGCCGCCCTTATGGAAACGGCGATCTACGCCAACGATCTCGACGCCGCCGAGGCCTTTTATCGCGATGTCTTCGGGCTGGAGGTGGTGCGCAGGCTGCCGGGCCAGTTCGTGTTCTTCAAATGTGGCCGGCAGATGCTGCTGGTCTTCGATCCGCAACAATCGCGCACGGCCACCCCCGACAATCCGATCCCGCGCCACGGCGCCACCGGACAAGGCCATTTCTGTTTTTATGCGAAAGACAAGTCGGAAGTGGACGACTGGAAAGCCCGCTTCGAGGAGCTTGGAATTCCCATCGAACACTATCACCGCTGGCCGAATGACAGCTATTCCGTCTACATCCGCGACCCGGCCGGCAATTCCGTGGAGGTGGGCGAAGGCAGGCTGTGGGGGTTCGAGTAAGCCCCAGATACCCGGAAGAACACTATGAAGAACATTTTTGTCGTCACGCACACCCAGTCCGTCCATCATGTCGAGAACAAGGTTGGTGGCTGGTATGATACCGAACTGACACCCAAGGGAAAAGCCGATGCGCAGGCGACGGCCGAGAAACTTGTGGCCTTGATCGGCAACGCATCAGTCGAAATCTTCAGTTCCGATCTTCTGCGGGCCTCCCAGACTGCGGCAATCATTGCTGAACACCTCAAGTCCCCTTTTGAAACCACGGATGGCCTGCGGGAAATCAGCTACGGTTCGGCGGGTGGTATGCCGCAGCGATGGCTCGACGCCCGTCAGATACCGGCCCCCCATCACGACCGCATGGATCATCGTGGCGGAATTGCTGATGGCGAAACGAGACGAGAGTTGGCCGAAAGAGTGTACCGCGCCGTGGACACGATTATATCGCGTCCTTGCCCCACGCAGATCATCGTTACCCATGGCTTCGCTCTTACCTTCGTCATCGCGGCATGGATCAAAATGCCGATCGACAGCGCCGGTTATGTCAGCTTTCCCGCGTCTTCCGGCAGCATTACGCACCTAAGACAAGACGATTACTGGCAAAACCGCGGCGTTATCGCTTTGGCGGATGTGTCCCACCTGAAGACAAGCCGGGGATGACGTCGAGAGGGGGACGCTGAGCGACCCCCTCCCTCAACCGTTTAACGTGCAGCCCCGGTAGATCAGATCTGCCGAACCGTGATTTCTTCTTCCGCATTAACCGCAAGCGGGTTTCTCAGCGGCAGGCCGAAACCGGCGGCCTCGATCTCGAACACGTCACCCGCTTCCGGCTTGATGCCCTCCGCAAAAGAGAGCGTCGCGGTACCGAACATGTGCACATGGACGTCACCAGGTGCGCGGAACAGGCCGTATTTGAAGTGGTGATATTCGAGGTTCGCGAAGGTGTGGGACATGTTGTCCTCACCCGAAACAAACGGCTTTTCGAAAATGACCTTGTCGCCACGACGGATGCGCGAGGTGCCGCGAATATCCGACGGTGCAACGCCGACGCGGATTTCCGGGCCGAAGCTTGCCGGGCGCAACTTCGAATGGGCGAGGTAGAGATAGTTGATCCGCTCGGTGACGTGATCGGAAAATTCGTTCGACACGGCAAAGCCGATGCGCACGGGTTCGCCCTTGTCGGAGATCACGTAGATGCCGGCCATTTCCGGCTCTTCGCCGCCATCAAGCGCAAAGGACGGAGAGGTGAGAGCAGCACCGGGTGCCGCTGCGACATAGCCGTTGCCCTTGTAGAACCACTCGGGTTGAACGCCCTTTTCGCCAGCCTTCGGCTTGCCATTTTCCAGACCCATGCGGAACATCTTCATAGAATCCGTCAGGCTTTCCTCGGCGGCTTCCGTGGTCTTCTTGTGCATGCTGTCGCGGGTAGCAGCAGAGCCGAGATGGGTCAGGCCCGTGCCTGTCAGATGCAGATGCGCCGGATCGGGATGCGTGATCGGCGGCAGAAAGCGACCTTCAGCGTAAGCCTTTTCAAGATCGACGGCATCGCCGAGACCATGGGCGGACACAACATCGGCAAGGCTCTTGCCACCATTGGCAGCTTCCATGGCCAGCGCGTAAACCGATTGAGCGCCGTTGACGGCGTGCGCCTGTCCGCCTTCTTCGCGAACGGCGACGGTGATTTTGCCACTGGCATCCTTGATCTGTGAAATGAGCACGGGATTTCCTTCCTGCGGCGCAACGCGCCTTATCTTCTTCGGCGCGTTGCGCCTTCACCTTATGAAAGTGGCCGGAAACCGGCCACTTTTTTGACTTGCTATATTGGCTGGGCAATCAGCCCTTGTTCTTGTTGTAGACGTCGAAGAACACGGCAGCGAGCAGCACGAGGCCCTTGACCATCTGCTGGAAGTCGATGCCGAGGCCGACGATCGACATGCCGTTGTTCATGACGCCCATGATGAAGGCACCGATAACAGCACCGGTGATCTTGCCAACGCCGCCGGAGGCCGAAGCACCGCCAATGAAGCAGGCCGCGATCACATCAAGCTCGAAGCCAACGCCTGCCTTCGGCGTTGCCGAGTTGAGGCGTGTCGCGATGATCATGCCGGCCAGACCGGCCAGTACACCCATGTTGACGAAGGTTAGGAAGCTCAGGCGTTCGGTGTTGATACCGGAAAGCTTGGTCGCCTTCTCGTTGCCGCCCATGGCGTAAACGCGGCGGCCAATGGTCGTGCGACGCGTCACGAAGCTGTAAAGCGCAATCAGAACCAGCATCACGATCAGGACGTTCGGCAGGCCACGATAGGTGGACAGCTGGTAGCCAAGGAACAGAATAGCGCCTGAGATGAGCAGGTTCTGCACAATGAAGAAACCGAACGGCTCCACGTCGATGCCGTGCTTCACGTTCACCACGCGACGGCGCCACGCCAGATAGAACAGCACGACCGTAATCACCAATGTCAGGATCATCGACGTGGTGTTCAGACCTTCGATGCCACCGATATCAGGCAGGAAGCCGGTGCTGATGATCTGGAAATCCGTCGGGAACGGGCCGATGTTCTTGCCGCCGAGCACAAAAAGCGTGAGGCCGCGGAACACAAGCATGCCCGCCAGCGTCACGATGAACGACGGGATGCGGTGATAGGCGATCCAGTAACCCTGGGCAGCACCGATGATGCCGCCGATGACAAGACAAATCAGCGCCGCGAGAAACGGGTTCATGCCCCACTGCACGGTCAATATGGCCGCAATCGCGCCGACGAAGGCGACGATGGAACCGACCGAAAGGTCGATATGTCCGGCCACGATGACCAGCAGCATGCCAAGCGCCATGATGACGATGAACGAGTTCTGCAGGATGAGGTTGGTCAGGTTAACGGGCCGGAACAGAATACCGCCGGTATAGAACTGGAAGAAAACCATGATAGCGACGAGCGCGATCAGCATGCCGTATTCGCGGATATTGGAGCGAATATACGACCCGACCGAGATGACGTTGCTTTCTTCGTTTGTGGTGTTTGCCGAACTCATGAGTTCTTCTCCCCTGAGCGCATGATAGCGCGCATGATGCTTTCCTGGCTCGCCTCTCCCTTCGGCAATTCAGCGACGATGCGGCCTTCGTTCATGACGTAGATGCGGTCGCAATTGCCGAGCAATTCAGGCATTTCCGATGAGATCATCAGAACGCCTTTGCCGTCGGCAGCGAGCTGGTTGATGATGGTGTAGATTTCGTATTTCGCGCCAACGTCGATACCGCGTGTCGGCTCGTCGAGGATCAGGACATCAGGATTGGAGAAGAGCCACTTGGAGAGCACGACCTTCTGCTGGTTGCCGCCCGAAAGATTGACCGTTTCCTGAAAGATGCCTGAAGAGCGGATGCGAAGGCGTGTGCGGAAATCGCTCGCCACCTTCATTTCCTTGATGTCGTCGATGACGCTGGCCTTCGACACGCCTGCCAGATTGGCAAGCGTGGTGTTGTGCAGAATGTTGTCGTTGAGCACCAGACCGAGATGTTTGCGGTCTTCGGTCACATAGGCAAGACCGGCATCGATTGCCTTGCGCACGGTGCTGACATCCACGGGCCTGCCGTCGATCAGAACGTCACCGGTGATCTTGTGACCGTAGGACTTGCCGAACACGCTCATGGCGAATTCCGTGCGCCCTGCCCCCATCAGCCCGGCAATGCCGACGACTTCGCCCTTGCGCACGGTGACGTTGATGTCGTGCAGGACCTTCCGGTCGCGGTGCTGCTGGTGATAGACGTTCCAGTTCTTCACTTCGAGAATGGTCTCGCCGATCGGCACGTCGCGCGGCGGATAACGATCTTCTAGATCGCGTCCCACCATGTTGCGAATGATGACGTCCTCGCTGATTTCTTCCTGATGACAGTCGAGCGTCTTCACCGTCATGCCGTCGCGCAGCACGGTGATCTGGTCGGCCACCTTGCGCACTTCGTTGAGCTTGTGGGTGATGATGATCGACGTCATGCCCTGCTTGCGGAACTCGATCAAAAGGTTGAGCAGAGCCTCGGAATCGCTCTCGTTGAGCGAGGCGGTCGGCTCATCAAGGATGAGAAGCTTCACGCTCTTCGACAACGCCTTGGCGATTTCGACCAGCTGCTGCTTGCCGACGCCGATATCCGTAATCAGCGTCTCCGGCGATTCCTTCAGGCCCACCTTCTTCAGAAGTTCGCGGGTACGGTTGAAGGTCTGCTGCCAGTTGATGACGCCGCCCGAAGCGACCTCGTTGCCAAGGAAAATATTTTCGGCAATCGACAGGAGCGGTACAAGCGCAAGCTCCTGGTGAATGATGATGATACCAATATCTTCGCTGTCGTTGATGGCGCGAAAATTTCGCACAGCACCTTCGTAGTGGATCTCGCCCTCATAGGTGCCAGCGGGATAAACACCGGAAAGGACCTTCATCAAGGTCGACTTTCCAGCGCCGTTCTCGCCAACGAGCGCGTGGATCTCACCTTCCTTTACCTTAAGGTTGACGTTCTCAAGCGCTTTTACGCCCGGAAACGTCTTGGTGATGTTCCGCATTTCGAGAATGGTATTGGCCATATCGCAATCCAGCGCCCGATTAATTCAGGCGTTTTTATTTTTATGGAAAAACGGGGACGGCGCCAAGCCATCCCCGCATGTGTTGCAGGCTTATTTCAGCTGGTCTGCGGTGTAGTAACCACCGTCGACGAGAACCTGCTTGTAGTTGTCCTTGGTCACGGCAACCGGCTTGAGCAGGTAGGACGGAACAACCTTGACGCCATTTTCATAGGTCTTGGTGTCGTTCACCTCAGGCTCTTTGCCCTGCAGAACGGCGTTGACCATGCCAACAGTAACCTTCGCGAGTTCGCGAGTGTCCTTGAAGATGGTCGAATACTGTTCGCCAGCAATGATCGACTTGACCGACGGAACTTCAGCGTCCTGACCGGAAACGACCGGCAGCGGCTGGTCCTTCGTGCCATAACCAACGCCCTTCAGCGAGGAGATGATGCCGATGGACAGACCGTCATAGGGCGACAGAACAGCGTCAACCTTTGCGTCCGTGTAATAAGCCGACAGGAGGTTATCCATGCGAGCCTGGGCCGTTGCCGGATCCCAACGCAGCGTACCGACCTTGTCCATGCCCATCTGGCCCGACTTTACGACCAGCTTGCCGCTGTCGATGTAAGGCTTCAGAACCGACATCGCGCCATCGTAGAAGAAGAAGGCGTTGTTGTCGTCAGGAGAACCGCCGAACAGCTCGATGTTGAACGGGCCCTTGCCGTCCTTCAGGCCAAGCTTGTCGACGATCGAAGTTGCCTGCAGAACGCCAACCTGGAAGTTGTCGAAAGTGGCGTAGTAGCTGACGTCGCCGCTGTTGCGGATGAGACGGTCATAAGCGATGACCTTGATGCCCTGCTGACCAGCCTGCTTCAGAACGTCCGACAGGGTCGTGCCGTCGATCGAAGCAATCACGAGGACCTTAACGCCCTTGGTGACCATGTTTTCGATCTGGGAAAGCTGATTCGGAATATCGTCGTCGGCGTATTGCAGATCGGTCGTGTAACCGGCTTCCTGCAGCTGCTTGACGATATTGTTGCCGTCATCGATCCAGCGCGCGGAAGACTTTGTCGGCATGGCGATACCGACAGAACCCTTGTCCTGCGCGAAAGCCGGCGCTGCAAAGGAAGCAGCACCGATGGCACAAGCCGCCATCAGCGAAATAATGGACTTCATTAACTCTCTCCCTTGAACCCTCTTTGGTACCCGCTTGTTGCGTTGCACCATAAAATTCATGCCATCAGAGGAAGAAGCCGCATTGCGCCCGTTCCGATCTCGCAACTGCGAAATGGAACAGATGCCGCTCCTCCCCGGCATTCCGCAAATTGTTCTGAATCCATATAACTGTCAAATAGAATAAATCAGTTTACGTATATCAATTATGATATATTAAATCGATACAATAACCATTGAGGGGTATAAACCGGCGAATGAGCAACCAAAAAGTGTATGAGCAGACGCAAACAGCGGATGCGCTCTTCGTCTTCGAAGACAACCCTTTGCTGCGCGCCGGCTTGAAGATGAGCCACCTGCGCATGCTGGTCATGATCGAGGAGCACGGGCAGGTCAGCGCTGCCGCCGCCGCCATGAACATGACGCAGCCGGCGGCATCGCGCATGCTCTCGGAAATGGAAGCAATCGTCAAAAGCCCGCTCTGTCAGAGAGCGTCGCGTGGTGTGGTGCTGACCAAGTTCGGCGAGGCGCTGGCGCGGCGCGCCCGCACCATATTGCTGGAGCTGCGTGAGGCGAGCCGCGAACTCAACCAGATGAAATCCGGCAGCGGCGGATCGGTTTATATCGGCGCTGTCACCGCGCCGGCAATCAGCCTGGTCGTGCCCGCCATAAGACGGGCGATGGACACCTATCCCGGTATCGAGATCAACGTGCAGGTGGAAAGTAGCAACGTGCTGGCGCGGGAACTTCTGGCCGCACGTCACGATTTCATCATCGGCCGCATCCCCGATGATTTCGACCCCGGCCTGTTCTCCATCCATGAAATTGGCATCGAGCGCGCCTGCCTGGTGGTTCGCGAGGGCCACCCCCTGCTCCACGGCGAGCCCGTGACATTGCAGGATCTGTCCGGTTACGACTGGGTTTTCCAGCCGCCCGGCGCGCTTTTGCGCAGAACGATGGAAGACGTATTCCTCACTCAAGGCGTCGCCATGCCGCGCAACGTCATCAACACGCCATCCGTGGTGCTGACGCTTGCCCTTATCTGCAACACGGATGCAATTGCGCCAATCGCGCAGGACATGGCCGAGTTCGTGGCCGGTCAGCAGGCCGATATCGGCCGCACCCGCATCCTGCCGACGGATTTCGAGCTTGTCGTCAAGCCCTACAGCATCATCACCACCAAAGGCCGCGTTTTGCCGCCCAGCGCCCGGCTTCTCTACGATCTGGTTCTGGATGAAAGCCGCAAACTGACGGGCTTTTGAGGAAGGCAAGCCAGACGCCAACTTCATTGTATATACAGGCCGGATTTATCGGGACTTGCCCAGGGAATAGCCGCATGCTTTTCGGACAATCCGTCTTCGAGTCGGTCGTTGAAAGACTGAGACAGGAAAAAGAAGACGAGAGCGCGGAGCCGACGCCGCCCACCGGTCATCGTATTGTGGGTTTCAGCTCTGGCTTCGTCGTGGATACCGATCCGGATGCACCGCAACCGGGAAACGCCAGTCTCGACGCCTATCTGGCCTTTCTGCCGGAGCCCGTTGCGCTTGCCGAGCCCCAGCCGGAACCCCAACCCGAACCCATGCCGGCCCATCTCGAAAAGACCTCGCTCGCGGATGTTTCAGAAGAACTGGCCATCCATGAAACCGACACCGCCGCAACGCTTGCGGAAAAGCGCCGCGCCTTCGCAAGGCTCAATCATCCCGACGGAGTGAGACCGGAATTCCGGCACAATGCGACGCTGCGCATGACAGCGGCAAATCTCCTGATTGACCAGGCGATCCGGATGCTGCGAACCCGTGAACATTTCCAGTAGAGGCAGGTAGCGGTTTTACGCCCGGAAAGCTCGCCTCAGCCGGCGTCGTTTCTATCCGTGGGTGCGCTTTCCACTGGCTCGTCTGATTCGTCCCTGGCCGCGTCAGCCTTGCCTCCAGCGTTCTCCTCGCTGGCGGGCTTGAACTTCAGCAACAACTCATAAGCCGCATAGACCGCTACGCCGCCGACAACCGTTCCCCAGAAAAATTCGCGATTGACGAATTCGATGACGGACCAGGCGGCGCAAAAGCCGACGATGAGCAATCTGACCCACAAGCGGCGATAAAGCGGATGGCTCGTATCGATAATCAGCATGGCGTTCCCGTTTCGAGCCTTTCCAGAACATTGCGCAGTTGCGGCATGACGCGACGCGAAAGGCGTTGGCACGTCCAAGGCGTCTTGGCCGTTTCGCAGGAAAATTGCAACGCAAATCCACCCGCTACCAATCAGACCCTCGTGAAAGGGAGAGGCAGGGGGATTGCCGACCGGCTTGACCGATACCGCTCAGTCCCGCAGGCGTCCAAGCAGGGCCAGCAGCTGGTCACGGGCTTTTTTGCCGCCGATCCGGTCGATCAGCTTTTCCTCGCGGTCACGCCATGCATCGGAAAGGCGCTCAAGAAGGCTGCTGCCCTCATCCGTCATGTCGAGGAAATGAACGCGCCTGTCCTCTTCCGACCTGCGGCGGACAAGCAATCCCTTGCCTTCCATGCTATCGACGATCGCGACGAAATTGGCGCGCTGTATGCCAAGCGCCTCGGCCACATCGCTCTGCTTGAGGCCCGGATTGCCGCCGACGATGACGAGAACGGAAAAATCGGCCGGCCGCAATCCCATCTCCGCCAGCACGTCGGAAAAGCCGTTTGCCACGGCAAGTTGCGAGTGCCTCAAATGATAACCGATCGCGGTCGTCAACAATCCATAGTCGATAGCGTTTAAATGTTCCGCCTGCGTGCCGCCGCTTTCGGCCTTTTCCGCCCGTGGCCCGTTGCTATGTGCCAATTGCAAAGCCATCCGATCCCCCGCCTGATTCGTTCCTTAACCCTGCCGGAATGATAACCGACAACAGGACTAAACTGTATCCCAAATAAATGTAGATGATACTAATATTGTATAATAATTTGACAGTTAATACCCATTGCGACAACCCCTGTCTCGTAATCACCATCGTGCGCAAAAGAAAAGTATGATTATTTACCCACCGATTTTTAGGGTCGAATACCGCCTCCCCCACCTTGTTTGAAAGGCGATACGACAATCAACCCGCCTGTGTACAAAAGTGCCAGGACAGCCGCTGGATGCAGCCGTAAAATACTACTTAAAAGGGAAACGCCTTATCAGGAAGAAACGCAATACTGCAAACAACATACCGCCCTGCTATCGCAAACATGCAGACAGCAGCCCTCGCAGCAACCCACGCTCTCCCCCACACCGGAAAACAGGCCCCATTTCGTAAATCTTTGATTTTTAGACATTGATGCGGAAAGAAAGCTGGGGTATGAACCAACCGCTGCACGCGATTCAAGCGTGACCGCTGCACCCGTAGCTCAGCTGGATAGAGTGTTGGATTCCGATTCCAAAGGTCACAGGTTCGAATCCTGTCGGGTGCGCCATTTTATTGCAGAGTACGGAATAAAGAACGACCTCGAAAACACTGAGCCGAATATAACGGACGCTCAGCGTCAGAAAACGTTGAGTTCGTAAGCGTGTAATTGGGAAGCTCGGCCCATCGTAACGACTTCAACCTGTTACGCGTAAAACTCTCCCGTTCGCGTCGAAATTCACCCAATGCTTCCAATAGTACTGTAGAACTTTGGCGGCCCCAAAAACGGGGCGTAACACCATGTTGAATCTCTTATATAACTAGAACATTTAAAGAACAAACGAGAGTGCACGAGATATGTCAGACGCTGAAAAGATTATTGTAGTGCAGTTCAAAAAGGGACGCGGGGGCATTGTGCCGGGCGAAATGCGGCAGGCTTCCAATGCGGCGTCCGCCGAAAAGATAGCGAGCGCCATGGCATCGCGCCACATCGGCGTTGCGGCTTATGCTGTTACCGTCGACGAGGAAAGCGGCAGCATGACAAACCCGCGCCTGCTGGTCTCACATGGGCAGATTTCCGATTTGATGCCAGACTGATTTACCGACGCGGCGGCACGCGCCTCCTTCAGCCATGCCGCGCAAGCAATCGGACCCTGCGCGGCATGTTTTTAAATCACGGCCCGGATGTCAGGCCCGCAAGCCTTGCGTCATCTCCGGGCGTGGATCGGCATGATGCCAATCGTATGGCGATCAAAACTCCTGCCAGTCGTCCTTTGACGTATCGACAGCAGCGTTACCGGAGAATGCGGATGCAAGCTTG
>NZ_BDLN01000005.1:377432-377658 GCF_001950375.1 Rhizobium sp. TBD182
TTGTCGTTGCCGCCGGCATTGCGAACCGGAGCGGGCTGGCTCTTCTGCTGATAGGCGGTATCGGCGAGCTTGAACTGCGCGAGAAGCTGGTTGAGCGAAGCGACCTCCTTGGCCAGATTGTGGCTGGCAGCGTTGGTCTCTTCCACCATGGCAGCATTTTTCTGCGTGTCCTGGTCCATCTGGTTGACCGCGGTATTGATCTGCTGGAGGCCGGAGGATTGCTCCT
>NZ_BDLN01000005.1:378021-378224 GCF_001950375.1 Rhizobium sp. TBD182
CTCGCCGGATTGTTCGGCACCTGCCTTGGCGCGGCTGACGATCAGGCCGGCCTCCTGCGCTCGCTTGGTGGAATCCTTCACTGTCGTGGTGATCTCTTCCAGAGCGGCAGCGGTTTCCTCAACGGCTGCGGCCTGCTGTTCGGTACGCTTGGCCAGATCGTCGGCGGCCGATTTGATCTCGTTTGCGCCCGCGCCGATGCCAC
>NZ_BDLN01000006.1:0-201 GCF_001950375.1 Rhizobium sp. TBD182
TGACGGTGATCAGAAGCACGCCGCCGACGATGGCAAGCGTGTTGAAGATCGACTGGAAGAAGGCCGGATCGGTGTAGAAATACTGGTAATTGAACAGGCCCGCGAAGCTGACATTGGCAGGGTTGAGGAGATTGTAGTTCTGGAACGAAAACCACAGCGTCATCGCCAGGGGCACGATCATCCACACCAGCAAAAGCAGCA
>NZ_BDLN01000006.1:233-11293 GCF_001950375.1 Rhizobium sp. TBD182
GTAGTCCCCTCCATGACCGATACCCGCAACGTCTCCGCCGGGGCATCCGAATTTAACTTGACGATTGTCTTAGCCGCGACCTTCGCCCGTCGCCGCATGGTAGGTTGCCAGCACCTGATCCACCGCGGCGATCAGAACCTCCTCCATATCCTTGCCTGCAACCGTGGCGAGCGGCAGCTCGCCGAGGTATTGGCGCAGCAGGGTTTCGGGAATTGTCTTCCCGTCAAGCGCCTTATGCAAGGCGGAAACGGCTGCGAGCGCCTCGGGCCTTGTCCAGTAATAGCGAATGCGGTCGCTGTAGCTGTAGTGACGCTGCAATCTGAGCGTGATGTCATCACCATGGTAATGACCCTGCCAGTCGCCGGGCGCGCCGAGCATCAGCTGTTCCATGGTCCGCGCCAGCGGCCGGTCGCCATAGTCGCCGACCATCTCGGATGCGATCATATCGAGAGCGTAGAGTGCTTCGCGGTAAGCGAAGGTCAGCCCCGGACCGACTTTCAGGATCGGATATCCGTCGCGCACAAGGGCGCCAAGCGCTGCTCTCGTTTGATAATCCGTCGAGTGTGCTTCAAAGACCAGTTGCGGTTCGCCGTCGAGTACGGCGCTGAGCGCCGTGGCCGCATCCGGATTGTAAGCGACGACATTGTCGCTGCCGAATTCCACGCCGGGCTGCACGACAAAGGCGATGACCCGTTCGAACGCATCGGAAAGACCGTGCTGCGCGAATATCTCACGGTGCAGGTCAATGGTCGTGCGCGCCGCCTGCGGCTCGGTGGGTGCCACCGTGTCGAGCACGTGATCGGCGCCGCCCGGCACCGGCACTTCGGTGCCGAGAATGTAAAGCGGTTTTGGCAGGCCCGCCTCGGCGGCTGCCTTTTCGGCGACAGCCGCGAGTTTTGCCGCGCGATTGGCAATGATCACGTCATCCAGTGCGGCCGGCTCACCGGCGCAGCCCATCGACGCATCCAGATGAATCTTGCGAAAACCGGCTGTGACATAGGCTTCGACCATGGTGGCTGCTTTTGTCAGCGCGTCCTCGGCTTTTTCCTTGCGCCAGGGATTGGGACCGAGATGATCACCGCCGAAAATCAGGAGCTCGCCGGGCAGTCCTTCTTCCTGCGCAATGCTGTTGACGAAGGTAACGAAGTCGCGCGGCGTCATGCCGGTATAACCGCCGAGATGATTGACCTGGTTGCAGGTGGCCTCGATCAGCACGGCTGTTTGACCGGCAGCGGCGCGGCGGATTGCGGCGCGCAGGACAACGGGGTGGGCAGAGCAGACTGAAGTGATACCTGCCGGCTTGCCGGCACGGCGCGCGGCGGCGAGATTTTCCAGAATGGCGGTCATAGGACTTCCTCCGACAATAGCGCGGTCATGAAGGCGTCAAGTTCGGCAAGGCTGGCAGCGCCCTCCATGGGACCGCGCTTTATGACGTTGTGCGCGCCGGATGCATTGGCATAGGCGAGCGCTCTTTCGGGATGCATGCCGAGGCGGCGGCAGGTGAGGTATGTTGCGCCGAAACAGTCGCCGGCGCCGGTCGGATCAATTTCGGAGACCGTCAGTCCGGGGGCGTCGATGCGGCCATAGGCGCGGCTGAAGTGGCTGGCGCCTTGCGCGCCGCGCTTCAGCACGATCTCGCCGATACCTGAGGCAAGGAGCTTTTCTATCGCTGCGTCCTCGTCATCCAGACCGGAGGCAGCTTGAAGTTCTTCGCCGGAAGGCAGCAGAAGGTCGGTGACATCAAGGAGATCGTCGATCAGCTTGCGGCCCTCGTTACCCTGCACCAGTTCCTTGCGGATGTTCGGATCGAAAGACACCGAGCCGCCGCGCGCCTTGACGCTTTTGATCGCCTCCAGAATGATCTCGCCGATACCGGCAATCGCAAACGCCGATCCCATGACGTGCACATGGCCGGCCTGTTCGATGAGGGCCTGCGCCTTATCAGTCATGTGCGTTTCGCGCGCTGCGGAATGGGCGATGTTGAAAACGAAATCCCGTGCACCGTTTTCCCTATAGCGGACAAAAGCGCTTCCGGTCGGCCGGTCCGCAACGGTGGCGATGGCCGATATGTCCACGCCGTCACGGCGCAGCCGCTCGATGTTGAGGCGGCCGAAATCGTCATCGCCAACCGCCGCGATAATGCCGGCGCTGCCGCCGCAACGCGCGACCTGATCGATGAAAATGGCGGGCGCGCCGCTTGGAAAGGGGCCGATCAGCGTTTGCGGCTCGAGAAAGCCGTCGCCCACTGTCGTCGCCATGATTTCCACGAGGATTTCACCCGCCGTAATGGTCGGGCCTTTCGCGTGCGGCGCCAGTGCGGATACCTGCCTCATCGTCTCCTCCATATGCATTCGGCTCCACCTTTCCGATGGGTGCAAACCCCGACGTTCCGGCTCTGTTATTTTTCGGATATCAGTTAAAATTTACGCGCGTCAAGATATTTTTTGATGATATTTTTGTTGCGATGCAGCAAGTAAAGCGGATCATGTAATTATTTTTGATGACATTATCGACTTTAAAACAGCTAGTTATAGCAATATATCCAAGAGTGCTCACGTCACAGTCTATTTTTGGATGTTGACAAATGGCGCGATTTTGCGAGATAAAAATTTACGCATGTATTGTTATGCGTGGACATCCGTAAAGGAGGAGCGGGTCTCATGAGCAAATTCATTGGAATTCTGTCGTCGTCTGTGGTTGGAGCGGGCCTTTTGGCCGGACTTGCGCAGGCGGAAGAAATCAACATCGCCACCGTCAACAATGGCGACATGATCATCATGCAGAAGCTTTCCAGCGCCTGGGAGAAGGAAACAGGAAACAAGATCAACTGGATCGTGCTGGAAGAGAATGTTCTGCGCGAACGCGTCACCACCGATATCGCCACCAATGGCGGCCAGTTCGACATCATGACCATCGGCGGTTACGAAGCGCCGATCTGGGGCAAGCAGGGCTGGCTGGCTCCGGTCGATGATCTCGGCGACGATTACGATTACGCCGATCTGCTCGATCCGATCAAAAAAGGCCTGACGGTGGACGGCAAGCTCTATGCCGTGCCGTTTTATACCGAAAGCTCGTTCACCCTTTACCGCAAGGACCTGTTCGACGCGGCCGGCCTGAAAATGCCCGATAATCCGAGCTACGACCAGATCAAGGACTTCGCGGCCAAGCTGACGGACAAGTCGAAACAGCAATATGGCATTTGCCTGCGCGGCAAGCCGGGCTGGGGCGAGAACATGGCTTTCCTCGGTACCATGATCAATACCTATGGTGGACGCTGGTTCGACATGGACTGGAAGCCGCAGCTGACGAGCGAGCCGTGGAAAAAGGCGATCTCGGATTATGTTGCGCTGATGACCTCCTACGGCCCGCCCGGTGCAGCGACCAACGGCTTTAACGAGAACCAGACGCTGTTCGCATCAGGCCATTGCGCCATGTGGATCGACGCCACCTCGGCTGCGGGACGTATCTACGATCCCAAACAGAGCCAGGTTGCCGACAAGACCGCTTTCACGCGTGCTCCGGTAGAGGCAACGCCGAACGGATCGAGCTGGTCGTGGTCATGGAACCTTGCAATTCCGAACACCACGAAGAAGCTCGAAACCGCCAAGTCATTCGTTAAATGGGCGACCTCGAAGAACTATGTGAAGACGGTCGGTGAAAGCGAAGGCTGGGTCGCCGTGCCGCCCGGTACGCGCAAATCCACCTATGAGCTGCCAGAATACAAGAAGGCCGCACCCTTTGCGGATACGGTGCTGAAAGCCATCATGTCCGCCGATCCGTCGAAGCCGACAAAGGATCCGGTCCCCTATACTGGCGTGCAGTTCGTCGCCATACCGGAATTCCAGTCGATCGGCACGGTTGTCGGCCAGCAGATTGCGGCAGCACTCTCCGGCCAGCAGACCGTCGATACGGCGCTCGAAGGCGCCCAGAAACAGGTCGAGCGTGACATGACCCGCGCGGGCTACATCAAGTAGCCGCGTCCTCCCGGCGTGCCGCCCGTTCGTCACTTTGGCGGCGGGCGGCATGGGTGGGGCTGGCGCACCCGCCGCCCTCATTCGTGTGCTTGTCACAGGAATCCAGTCAGCCCAAGTCCTTGGGCTGAAAAGGACTCTCTCGCCACGCAGACGCGCGTCAGCTGGATTCCTGTGACAGGCACAGGAATGAGGGGAGTGAGAAAATCGCATCTAACACAAACGCGCATGGCCGAGGTCACCCATTACCCGCCATGCATCACGGAGATCGACATGAGATTGAAGAACAAGGTCGCGCTGATTACCGGCGCCGCCCGCGGCATCGGCCTTGGTTTTGCACAGGCTTTCGCCGATGAGGGTGCAAAGGTCATCATCGCCGATATCGATATTGCCAGGGCGACCGCTTCTGCAGCCGCTATAGGCCCATCCGCCAAGGCCATCCGTCTGGACGTGACTGACCTTGGTCAGATCGATGCGGTTGTAAAGGCGGTCGATGAGGAATTCGGCGGCATCGATATTCTCGTCAACAATGCCGCGATCTTCGATATGGCGCCGATCAACGGCATTACCGAAGAGAGCTATGAGCGGGTTTTTGACATCAATCTCAAGGGGCCGCTTTTCATGATGAAGGCCGTCTCCAATGTCATGATCGCGCGTGCGCGCGGCGGCAAGATCATCAATATGGCGAGCCAGGCCGGTCGGCGCGGTGAGGCGCTCGTCACGCTTTATTGCGCTTCCAAAGCGGCGATCATTTCCGCCACGCAGTCGGCGGCGCTGGCGCTCGTCAAACACGGCATCAACGTCAATGCGATTGCGCCGGGTGTCGTGGATGGCGAGCATTGGGAAGTGGTCGATGCGCATTTCGCCAAATGGGAAGGCTTGAAGCCGGGTGAGAAGAAGGCGGCGGTGGCCAAATCCGTGCCGATCGGCCGTTTCGCCACGCCTGATGACATCAAGGGCCTTGCAGTTTTCCTCGCCTCTTCCGACAGCGACTATATTCTCGCCCAGACATATAATGTCGACGGCGGCAACTGGATGAGCTGAAAAGCCGGAGATGACCATGCGTGCGATTCAATTCGTCGAGAAGGGACGAGCCGTGCTTACGGACGTGCCCGTCGCCGATCTGCCGCCGGGGCATGCCCTTGTCCGGGTCAAGGCTTCGGGGCTGTGCCATACCGATATAGACGTGCTGCATGCGCGTTACGGTGACGGTGCCTTTCCCGTCATTCCCGGCCATGAATATGCCGGCGAAGTTGCGGCGGTGGCGGCAGATGTCACAGGCATCAAGGTCGGCGACAGGGTTGTCGTCGATCCCAATCTGCCCTGCGGCACCTGCCCCAGTTGCAGGAAAGGGCTTACCAACCTTTGCAGCACGCTGAAGGCCTATGGCGTTTCCCATAATGGCGGTTTTGCGGAATTCAGCGTGGTGCGCGCCGACCAACTGCATGGCATAGGTTCCATGCCCTATCACGTGGCAGCACTTGCCGAACCGCTCGCCTGCGTCGTCAACGGCATGCAGAGCGCGGGCATTGGCGAGAGTGGGTCGGTGCCGGGCAATGCGCTTGTTTTTGGCGCCGGCCCCATCGGCCTGCTGCTCGCCCTGTCGCTGAAATCACGAGGCATTGCGACGGTGACGATTGCGGACATCAACGAAAGCAGGCTGGACTTCGCTGAAAGTCTTGGACTTCAGACGGCGGTTTCCGGGTCTGAGGCGCTGCTGCGGCAACAGAAGGCGTTCGATTTCGTGGCGGATGCGACCGGCATCGCAGCTGTTGCGGAAGCAATGATCCCGCTGGTCGCGGATGGCGGCACGGCGCTGTTTTTCGGTGTCTGCGCGCCCGATGCCCGTATCTCGGTTGCGCCTTTCGAAATCTTCCGGCGGCAGCTGAAGCTTGTCGGCTCACATTCGCTGAACCGCAACATACCGCAGGCGCTTGCCATTCTGGAAACGGATGGCGATGTCATGGCGCGGCTGGTGTCGCACCGGCTGCCGCTTTCGGATATGCTGCCGTTCTTTATGAAAAAGCCGTCCGATCCGGCCACGATGAAAGTGCAATTTGCAGCCGAATGATCGTTTGGCCGTTGATAACCGTATTCGACCGGCTTTTCGTGCGAAGGCCGGTCGATATAGAGTACCACATGTAATATTTCATGGGGGCAAGCACTTTGGCCAAATCTATCAGGACGATGGAAGAGTTCTCGGAATTCGTCGGCCTTTCCCGCCCGACTGTTTCGAAATACTTCAATGATCCGGCCTCGGTCCGCAAGAAGACGCGGGATGCCATCGAGGATGCGCTGAAGAAATCGGGCTTCCGACCGAATATCTTCGCCGTCAACCTCAACCGCCGCCGCTCCAATATCATCGGCATCATTATTCCCAACTCAACCGACCCGTTCTACATGGCGCTCACGAGCCGTATCGAACTCATCGCCAACGAGGCGGGGTTCCTTGCCTTCGTGCTGTCGTCCGACGGCAAGGCGGAAATCGAGGATCGGGCTATCCGCACCTTCAAGTCGATGAATGTCGCGGGCGCCATCATCGCTCCGCTCGGCGTCAAGTCCCATCGCGCCACGCTAGAGCAGCTGGCAGCCAGCATACCGATCGTCTATGTCGATTCTCCACTCGACGAGACCTCGGCCTTCGTCGGCACCGACAACCGCCAGAGCGTCGGGCTGATGGTGGATTATCTCTGCCGTTCGGGCGAGCCGCCCTGTTTCTTCGACATGCCGCAGGTCAATACCAACGCCGCAACGCGCCGCACGGCCTATGAGGAGGCGATGCAGCGTCTTGGTTTCGAGCCGCATGTCATCGGTGTTCCCGGCACCGTAACCTGGGATTTCGAGCGTTTCGCTTTTGATGAAGCGACCCGGTTGCTGGATGGGGCAGGGCATTTGCCCTCGCGCACTATTTTATGCGCCAATGACCGTATCGCCTTCGGGGTCATCGCCGCCGCTTTCCAGAAGGGCATCAGGGTCGGCCATGGCACGGATTACGATCTCAGGGTCGCCGGCCATGACGATCATCCGCTTTCGCGTTATGCCTGCCCGCCGATTACTACGGTGGCGCAGAATTACAACGAGATCGGCAGACTATCGATCGAACTTCTGCTGCAGAAGTTGAACGAGGAGGCGGATGACACGACACGGATGCGCGAGCGCATTCTCCTCAGTGCCGATCTGATGCTGCGCAAATCGGCTTGATAGTTTGTTAGAAAAATTAAAAGAAAAATCTGTTTTTCTAAATAGAACTAATATTTGAACGCTCCTACTCTCTTCCCAGGGTTGCTTTGGGAGGCGACCGCGGGAGCCGGCGCAAGTGTGTGCCGGGATCCGGGAGGAACGCAGAAACGTCATGTCTTCGGTGCCGCGAGGGTTAACCCTTCGTAGCCGCGGTATCGCATGGCCTTCGCCGGGCTGACTGGGCACTCTCGCCAGCAATTTCCCCAGCGAAGGATGTCAAAACATGAATCTCTATTCTCTTCTGTCGCAGCGCGCAGCCGGTGGCAAGCCCGTCAGGGTGGGTCTCATCGGTGCCGGCAAGTTCGGTTCCATGGTTCTGGCGCAGGCGCAGCGCATCGCCGGTTTCCACATGGTCGCCGTCGCTGATCTCAATGTCGGCAAGGCGCGGGAATCGTTTGACCGCGTCGGCTGGCCGAAGGAGCGTTATGACGCGACGAGCTGCGCCGATGCGCTGAAGAGCGGCAAGACCTATGTGACTGACGATGTGAACGAACTGTTCGCCTGCGGCGAGATTGAATGCGTGATCGAGGCGACCGGCCATCCGCTGGCTGGCGCGCGCCATGCGCTCGGAGCCATCGACCACAACAAACATGTCGTCATGGTCAATGTGGAAGCCGATGTGATGGTCGGGCCGATCCTGGCCGAAAAGGCGAGGGCCAAGGGCCTTATCTACTCCATGGCTTACGGTGACCAGCCGGCCCTGATCTGCGAATTGGTCGATTGGGCACGCGCCACCGGCTTCGAGGTCGTTTCCGCCGGCAAGGGGATGAATTTCGAGCCGCGTTACCGGTATTCGACGCCTGATACGGTCTGGAGCTACTTCGGCTGGACTGACGAGGAAGTGGCCAAGGGCGACTTCAATCCGAAAATGTACAATTCATTTACCGACGGCACCAAGGCGGCCATCGAAATGGCGGCCGTCGCAAACGGCACAGGGCTGGATTGCCCGGATGACGGTCTGGCCTTCCCGCCCGCAGGCCTGCACGATCTCGCCCGCGTCTTTCGCCCTGCTGCCGATGGTGGCCGCATGTCGCGTTCGGGTCTCGTGGATATTGCCGCAAGCCAGGAGCCGGATGGTCGCGAGGTGTTTAATAACATCCGTTACGGCGTTTTCGTCACCTTCAAGGCGCATAACGAATATGCCCGCGCCTGCTTCAAGCAATATGGACTGCTGACCGATCCTTCGGGCTGGTACGCCTCCATGTGGCGTCCGTTCCATATCATCGGTCTGGAAACCTCGATCAGTGTGCTGTCCGCGGTGCTGCGCAACGAGGCCACCGGTTGCTCGAAGGAGTTCCGCGGCGATGCGGTTGCGACGGCCAAGAAGGACATGCAGCCCGGCGAAATGCTTGATGGCGAGGGCGGTTACGCGGTTTGGGCCAATGCGATTCCTGCCACCCGAAGCCTCGACATCAAGGCGCTCCCGATCGGTCTTGCCCATAATGTCAAGCTGAAGCGCGCCATCAAGAAGGATCAGATCGTCAGCTTCGATGATGTGGAACTGGTGAGCGACCTGGATGTGGTGAAGCTTCGCCAGGACATGGAAAACCAGTTCCGTCCGCAAAAAGACGCTGCGGCGTGATGGACGGAGAACGGGACATGCCGAATGGAGCTTTCGTGGTAATCGCGGAATTCCGGGTCAAGCCTGACGCGATGGATGCCTTTCTTAACGCAGCGCAAGATGATGCCAAGCATTCGGTTCAGGATGAACCGGGTTGCCGGCAATTCGATGTGGTGCGGCCGGAATCCGGAAACAACGTGGTGTTCTATGAGGTCTATGACAGCCGCGAAGCTTTCGACGACCATCTGAAAACACCCCATCTCGACCGGTTTCGCGAGGCGTTTCCCGCCCTCATCGAAGAAGAGTTGCCGGTTCGTTTCCTCAACCGGCAATGGCTTTGAAGGGTGGAAAAAATGCAGGACATCCGCGAAATCGCTGTCATCGGAACGGGCATCATGGGTGCACCCATGGCGGCGCGTCTGGCGGAGGCCGATTTTTCCGTCAAGGCCTGGAACCGCAGTGCTGAAAAAGCTGCGGTTCTGGCGGCAAAGGGCGTGCAGCCGACGGCCACGGCTGCCGAAGCTGTAGCCGAAGCCGATGTCGTGCTCTGTATGCTGAGTTCCGGGCCGGTCTGCGACGAGGTTCTGCTCGGCGCCTCGGGTGTCGTTTCCACCATGAAGCCCGGTGCATTTCTGCTGGTGATGAGTTCGATTCCGGTCGACAGCGCACGGGAACAGGCGGAGGCGGCAAAGGCTCATGGCGTCGCTTATGTCGACGCACCGGTTTCCGGCGGTGAAAAGGGGGCGACTGAGGGAACGCTCGCCATCATGGCCGGCGGTGAGCAGCGGGATGTGGACGCATTGCGGCCACTCCTCAATTGCCTCGGCCGCGTCACCCATGTCGGTCCGGTGGGCTGCGGTTCATTGGCCAAGCTGGCCAACCAGCTGATCGTCGCCTCGACGATCTGCGCCGTAGCGGAAGCTTTGACGCTGGTTGAAGCGGGGGGAGCCGACCCGGCGCAGGTGCGCCAGGCTTTGCTTGGCGGTTTTGCCGAGTCCACCGTCTTCCGCCAGCACGGCAAACGCATGGTGGAAGGCGATTTCCGCCCCGGCGGGCCGGCGAAATATCAGCTGAAGGATACGTCCACGGCGCTTGCTTTCGCCAAGAGCCGTGGCCTGAAATTACCGGTCGGCGAGGAGGTTGACCGGCTGTTCCGCTCCATGGTCGAGCATGGTGCGGGCGAGCTTGATCACAGCGGTGTGATCCTTGAAGTTAAACGCATGAATGCGTTCGGAGGAACGCTCGAAACTGTTTAGAGACAACAACGGGAGGAACACATGAAAATTTCAAAACTTTACGGGCTGGCTCTTGCCGCCACCATGCTTGTTGCATCGATCGCGCAGGCGGAAACGCTCACGCTTTCGACGCCGGACTCCGATACGTCGGAAATTACGCTCGCGGCCCACAAGTTCGCCGAGATTGTTTCGAAAAAGACCGATGGCAAGCTCAAGATCAAGGTGTTTCCGAACGGCACGCTTTATGGCGGCGATCCTTCGGCGGGCGTCAAGCAGCTGGCCGGCGGTTCGCTCGACATGCTCTTGAACTCGACATCGCTTTACGCAGTGTTCAATCCGAAATTCACGGCCATCGCCATTCCCTATCAGTTCCGCGATATCGACCAGTTGCGCGTCTATCTCGACAGCGATCTTGGCAAGGAGCTTTCCGGCGATCTGAGCAAGATCGGCATTCTCGGGCTCGATCTCTGGTCTCGGCCGTTGCGCCAGATCACCAACTCCAAGGCGCCGATCAAATCGCCTGCCGATCTCAAGGGCATGAAGCTGCGTGTGCCGAACAATCCGCTCTGGGTCGAATTCTTCGGCGCCATGGGTGCTGCCCCGACGCCGATGGCCTTTGCGGAAGTCTATAACGCGCTCCAGCTGAAAGTCGTCGACGGGCAGGAAAATCCGGTCAACGTGCCTGTCAGCGCCAAGCTTTATGAAGTGCAGAAATACCTGACGATCAGCAACCACATCGCTGACGCCTGGGTGCTGGGCATGAACCCGGCCCGTTTCGAAGGCCTCGACGAAGGCTTCAAAACGGCGTTGAGGGACGCGGCCACGGAAACCGAGGCGTGGAAAGCTCAGAACGATGCTGCCGATATCGACAAGTCGCTCGCAACGCTGAAGAAGAACGGCATGGAGGTCAACACGCTGACCGATGACGAGCGCAAGGCTTTCGTGGCTGTCGCGACTGGTCTTTCGTCAAAATTCTCCGCCCTCGTGAAAGATCAGGCGTTTTTCGACAAGACGCAGGCTTTCCTCAAGACGAACTGACGCCGCCAGTGAAAG
>NZ_BDLN01000006.1:11303-83104 GCF_001950375.1 Rhizobium sp. TBD182
CCGGGGTTGCACCGATTAGCAACCCGGCCGCTCCCATCGTCAGCAAGGGTTGCCTTGCCGTAGCGGCAGGGTGGCATTCGTTTTACCGGATATCCGGTTTCAGCAGTGGAAGGGTATTGTCATGCGCGATACGAAACCGTCGGTGCTCGGCACCATCGTCAAAGTCATCGCTGATGTCGCCGCCGGGGCGGCCTGTTTCGGTATTCTTGTCGTCGTTCTTCTCCAGGTCATTGGCCGTCTCATCGGCAGCCCGCTCCCCTGGACCGAGGAGGCGACACGCTTTCTCTTCATCTGGATGGTGTTCCTCGGCCTTGCCGCCGGTTTCCGCACTGTTGAAAGCGCGCGGGTCGTGGTGTTTCTGGTGCTGTTCCACCGCCTGTTCAGGCGGTTGGCGGTGCCGATCTATGTCGGTTCTTCGGTGTTCTTCTTCGGCATGATGGGCTGGACGGGCTTCACCCTGGTACGCCAGCAGATCATGATGAACGAGACCGCCGCGACCTTGCCCATCCCCATGTGGACCATCGGCATGGTTCTGCCTGTCTCGGCCGTCATCGCCGTGCTGGCCATCATCGAATCGCTGCGCAGCAGGCGGGACCTGATCGCGCTCCCCGAGATCGGTATCCCCGCGGACGAGATCGCCCACGCCGATATCTCTATTTCAGCAGGACATTGAGCCATGTCGGTCTTTCTTCTCATCGCCTTTTTCGGTCTCAGCATGCTGGGTGTGCCGCTCGCCATCGCTTTGGCGCTCGCCAGTGTCGGCACGCTGTGGCTCTTCACCTCCATGCCCATGGACCTTCTGTCGCAGACGATGTTCTCGTCGATGAACTCTTTCCTTCTCGTCGCCGTGCCACTCTTTATTCTGGTCGGTACGGTGATGGAGCGCGGGCGTGTGGCGGAGCGCATCTTCGATTTCGCCGAGGCGATGGTCGGCTGGCTTCCCGGTGGGCTTGGTCACGTCAACGTCATTTCGTCGGTCATCTTTTCCGGCGTCTCCGGCTCCTCTGTCGCCGATATCGCCTCTGTGGGCGCAATCGAAATCAAGGCCATGGAGCGACACGGATTTCCAAAGGGTTATGCCGTCGGCATGACGCTCTGCACCTCCACGCTCTCTTCCATCATCCCGCCGTCGATCCTGATCGTGATTGCCGGTTCCATCGCCAATGTGTCGATCGGCACGCTGCTCATTGCGGGTCTGGTGCCTGGCCTCTTCATCGCCTTCGCTTTTCTTGTCTTTAACCACTTCTATTCGGTGCATTACGGCTACAATCCACCGACGCCCTTCAATTTCCGTCTGGTTATCGTCACCGGCCTTCGCGCCATCCTGCCGATGCTCACGCCGCTGATCCTCATCATCGGTATCGCCAGCGGCCTGTTCACGCCGACGGAAGCCGCGGCCATCGCGGTTGTTTATGTGGCCGTATTGGGTGTGCTGGTCTATCGCACGCTGCCGGTTCGCGAATTGCCGGAAATACTGATATCCACGGCGCGCATTTCCGGCACCATCCTGTTCATCGCCGCCACCTCGCAGCTTGCCGCCTGGGTCTTCACCTTCGACGGCCTGCCGGAACAGGTGGCCGAGCTTTTGAAGGCGATGAACCTTGGGCCGATGTCGGGCATGCTGGTGATCTTCGTGTTTCTGCTGATCATCGGCATCTTCATGGAGGCTATCCCTGCCATGTTCATCCTCATTCCGGTGCTGATGCCGCCGGTGGAGGCGCTGGGCATCGATCCGATCCACTTCCTGATCGTGACTGTCATGACGCTGACACTTGGCCTTGTGACGCCGCCGGTCGGGGTCTGCCTGTTCGCGGCAGCACAGGTGGCGAACATGAAGATCGAAGACGTCATTCGTGGTTCGCTGGCGCCGATGACGGTGCTGACGCTCGCCATATTCGCACTCGTGCTTTTCCCGGTGCTGACGCTCGGGCCGATACGGTTGATGGGTCTTTATTGAGACTGAAACAGGAAGCCTGAAACATCAGACAACGCGACGGGCACGCCACTCGTCGCGTTGTTTTCGCATCCACTCCAGAAACAGCGTCACTTTTCTCTGACGCAGGTGGGAATGCGGGCAAACGATCCATTGCGTGACGAGCTTGATGCGGGGCGCATCGGCCACGGCCGGGATCAGCATTCCGCGTTGCAGTTCCCGCTCCATCATCAACGTGCTTTCCAGCGCCACGCCGATGCCGAGAACGGCGGCGTCGATGGCCATGTGGCTGCGATCGAACAGAACGCGACGCCAGCGCTTTTCAGCCGTCACGCCGGAAAGCGGGAACCAGTGGTTCCATTGCGCCTGCGCCTTGACCGAGTGGATAAGCCGCTGGTTCTGCAAATCTTCGGGCAGGAATGTACCGGCACCGGGCATATCCGGTGAACAGACCGGCAGGAACTCCTCTTCCACGAGCCCTTCCACAAACAGGCCCGGCCAGCGGCCATCGCCATGGCGCAGCTCTATGTCGACAAGCTCCTGCGAAAAATCGGTCGGCTCGTTGGTGCCGTCGAGGCGCACTTCCAGTTCGGGATGCTCCTCCAGAAAGGAGCCGAGACGCGGCAGCAGCCATTTGTTGGAAATGGTCGGGGTTGCCCTGATTGTCAGCGTGGTCACCGAGCGGAAGCCGCGAATACTGTCGGTGGCATCGGTGATCTGCTCGATCTGTGCGGTGATCATCGAGAAGTACCGCTCGCCCGCCTCCGTCAGCGTCACCTTGCGGCCGGTCCGCGCCATCAGCGTCGTGCCAAGCTGGCCTTCGAGCAACTGGATCTGCTGGGAAACGGCTGAAGGCGTAACGCTCAGCTCTTCCGCCGCCCGCGAAATGCTGCCCGCCCTTGCCGCAGCATGAAAGACGAGGATCGATTTTATCGGTATCTGCATGTGGCTGGTCTTCGCTCAACGAATTACGGCAGTCACCGTGATTATCACAGGTGACTGCCGTGACGAAACGCTTGAGAGCGTAGGGTCTTTACCGGTGGCTCGGCAACTTTGGCAAAAGCACGGTCAACAGGCCGAGCAGCGGCAGGTAGGAGCAGATGCGATAGACGAACTCGATGCCTTCCTTATCCGCATAGATCCCGAGAACCGCGGCTCCGATGCCACCGAAGCCAAAGGCGAAACCGAAGAACATGCCGGCGATGAGACCAACGCGCCCGGGTACCAGTTCCTGCGCGAACACGACGATTGCCGAGAAGGCGGAGGAGAAGACGAAGCCGATGACGACGACGAGAACGGTCGTCCAGAACAGGTTCGCATAGGGCAGCATCAGCGCGAAGGGAATGACGCCGAGGATAGAGAACCAGATGACGACGCGCGAGCCGAAGCGGTCGCCGATCGGGCCACCGAAGAAAACGCCCGCCGCAGAAGCGCCAAGGAAGAGGAACAGCAGAACCTGCGCATCCTGCACGCCCAGCCCGAACTTCTCGATGGTGTAGAAGGTGAAATAGCTGGAAAGGCTGGCGAGATAGGCGTTCTTGGTGGCGGTCAAAACCACCAGCACGGCAAGCGTCATCATCACGGTGCCGCGCGCCAGCGGAAGTGCGCGGCTGGCCGGAGCCTTGCCGACATTCGCGCGGCGGTGGCGGGTATACCAGACGCCGACCCAGGACAAGACGGCAAAGCCCATCAGCGCGATCAGTGAGAACCAGCTGAGGCTGGCTTGACCGAACGGGATGACGATGAAGGCGGCCAGCAGCGGGCCGATGGCCGTGCCTGTATTACCACCAACCTGGAAGAAGGACTGTGCCAGACCGTGGCGACCACCGGATGCCAGACGGGCAACGCGTGACGCCTCCGGATGGAAGATCGCCGAGCCGACACCGATCAGGCAGGCGCCGATCACGAGCACCTCGAAGCTGTGAGCGAATGCGAGCGTGATGAGGCCGGCACAGGTCGAGAGCATGGCGACTGGCAGGGAGAAAGGCATGGGCCAGCGATCGGTCACCATGCCGACGACCGGCTGCAACAGCGATGCCGTGACCTGAAAGGCGAAGGTGAGCAGCCCGATCTGCATGAAGTCGAGCGCATAATTGGCCTTCAGCAGCGGATAAAGCGACGTCAGCAGCGATTGCATGATGTCGTTGAGCATGTGGCAGAAGCTGGCTGCTGCGATGATTGAAAACGCCGTGCGTTGCGGGCTGAACCCGGTGCTGGTGACGGTGGCCATGATGTATCCTCTCCAGATTCCCCGCGAGAGACGGGAAACGTGTCTTTATTTCTTCCCGCTTTTATTCATATTGCTTCTGGCCTGCTTTCGTGTTCTGGACGAGTTTCTTTGTGAATGGGCCAAATGGCAAAAATCAAATCGCTAAAACCCGCCCGTCTGGCGGATGACGACCATGAGCGCAGCCTGAAATTGATCGACGGCACCAACGAGCCGGTGCTGGCGCTTCACCGTGCCTATCCGACAGGACACCGTACCCCGGTCCACAGCCATGGCCGGGTGCAGATATGGTGCGCACGCCAGGGCGTCGTGCTGGTCAGCACCGCCGCAGGGCGCTGGATGATACCGCCCGGTCACGGGCTTATCATTCCAGCCGGGCTGAAACATGAGGCCGAGATCATCTCAACGGTGGAGATGCATTCGATCTACGTTCACCCCGATCTGTTTCAAGCCGGGACGCCAAGGGTGGTGGAAATTACCGCCCTTGCCTCCAGCCTGATTTCGGAATTGCTGGGCGAGGAGTTGCAACCTGCCGCTTTTCACCGGCAGGGACTGGTGCGGGCGCTTCTGCTTGATGAGGTCAACCGTCTGCCTGAACGCCCGCTGGGATTACCCTTTCCCGATAATCAGCGTCTTGCCGGTCTTTGCCGCGAGTTCCTGAAAAAGCCTGTGGCCAGAGTGGAAATCGATGACTGGGCCGCCGCCATGGGCATGAGCCGGCGCTCCTTTACGCGGTTATTTCGTAAAGAGTTGGGGGTGAGTTTTGTCACCTGGCGTCAGCAGGCCTGCATTTTTGCGTCTCTGCCGAGGCTTGCCGCGGGCGAGGCGGTGACCAATGTGGCGCTGGATGCCGGTTATGAAAATATTCCGGCTTTCACCACCATGTTCCGGCGAATGCTCGGCAATTCGCCCCGCGCCTATCGCAAGGCGGCAGGTCAGCGCAGTGCCGGCTACTCCGATTTTGAAGAGGCGGAAAATTAAGCCGCCGTCGCGCGCATATCGCGGCGGAAATCAGAAGGCGACATGCCGGCGATCTGACGAAACGCCTTGTTGAAGGCGCTGACGGAGCCGAAGCCGCTTTCCATGGCAATCTGCAGAATATTGTCCTTGCCGTTCATCAGCATCGCCTGGGCGCGAGAAAGCCTGAGCAAGGTCAGGTATTTGATCAGCGTCATGCCGGTGGATTTGCGAAACAGGTTCATCGCATATTTCGGATGAAGCGAGGCGGCGCGGGCAATTTCGGTCGCGTCGATGTCGTCTAGAAAATTGGCGGCAATGAAATCGCACATGCGCACCACGCCGATTGAGGGCGCCATGCTCTCGTCGTTCTCTTCCCGTTTGCCGCTGACGGCGGAGGATATGACGGTATAGGGCTCGAGGAACATGCGCTCCACCCGCAGCAGCAATTCCTCCACCGCATGCTGCGCCTTGGCCGGATCACCCGAAGTGACGTAACGGAACCAGCGGCCGAAATTTTCCTCGTCGGCCCGGTCCGTCTGCGCACTCACCATCGTTGCGCCGCCCATCAGCAGGCTGGAAACCGCAGCCGGCAGCCGCATGCGGAAAAAATGGACGAGCGGCAGATGCGCGCCCGCATAAATCGAATCATCGGAGGAACGGTCCATCTGGTGCGGCTGGCCGCCCCAGAAAATGCACATCTGGCCGGCATCGAGCGAAAGGTCGTGGTCGCCCATCCGGTAATGTACGGATCCCGACATCACATAGTTCACCTCCACCTGCGCATGCCAGTGCGGCCTGAGCATGATGGGCGGGTGGTTGTAAAAAAGCTGGAGCGTGGTCGGCATGCCTTCGATGCTGCTTGCACCCGGCTGGTAGAAGGCTCTTTCGGCAATCTTACTTTCCGCCAAATCGATGTTCCCTTTGTACGAGACAGATTTCCTGCCGCCGGTAATGTGCCCATGTTCGCTAAAGAACGGCAATTGAAAAAAGGGAGGTTTTCAATGTGCTTTAAATTTCTTGGCGCGTCGACGGCTCTGGTGCTCCTTGCGGCACCGGTAATGGCGCAATCCGAGACCTTAACCATCTGGAGCTGGAATGTCGCCGCATCGGCGCTTAAATCCACTGTCGAAGGGTTCAACAAGCAAAATCCTGACATCAAGATTGTTGTTGAAGACCTTGGAAACGATCAGGTTTTCGACAAGACGCTGGCGGCTTGCGCAGCGGGTGGCGACGGCCTCCCGGATATTGTAACGGTCGAAAATTTCGAGGCGGAACTGTTCTGGAGCCGGTTCCCGGATTGTTTCACGGATTTGACTGCACTTGGCTATACGCCTGAAAAACAGGCGCTTTTTCCTGACTTTAAGCGCACGGAACTGGAGGTCGATGGCGTAGCTTATGCGGTGCCTTGGGATTCGGGTCCGGTGGCCGTTTTTTACCGGCGCGATTTCTACGAAAAGGCTGCTGTCGATCCGGCCACCATCAAAAGCTGGGATGATTTCATCGCGGCTGGCAAGAAGGTCATGGCCGCCAATCCCGGCACCGTGATGGCGCAGGCCGATTTCAACGGCGACAGCGAGTGGTTCCGCATGATCGCCAACGAGCAGGGATGCGGTTACTTTTCGACCGACGGCCAGAACATCACCATCAACAAACCTGCCTGTGTCGCGACGCTTGAAAAGATCAAGCAGATGAAGGATGCCGGCATCATCACGGCTGCGATCTGGGATGAGAAGATTCAGGCCAATACTGCCGGCAAGGCCGCGAGCCAGATGTATGGCGCCTGGTATGAAGGCACGGTTCGCTCCGGCTCTCCCGGTCTTTCGGGCAAGTGGGGTGTCTATATGATGCCGAGCCTTACGCCCGACGGCCCGCATGCAGCCAATCTAGGTGGCTCTTCGCTGGCAATAAGTTCGGCGTCCAAGCACAAGGAAGCCGCCTGGAAGTACATTGACTACGCGCTGACCACCAATGAGGGGCAGGTGACGATGCTGAAGTCCTTCGGCCTCGTTCCCTCGCTTCTCTCCGCCATCGATGATCCTTTCGTCAAGGAAAAGCAGCCCTATTGGGGTGGGCAGGCGGTCTGGACCGATATTCTGGCGACCCTGCCGAAAATCGTGCCCAGCCGTGGCACCGCGTTCCAGTCGGATGCAGATGCGATCTACAAGGCGACGCAGACCAAATATTTCGCGGGTGGTTATACCGATGCGAAAGCAGCTCTCGACGATGCCGCAAAGCAGATCGAAACGGCCACGGGGCTGCCGGTCGCGGAATGAAGCTCTCGGATGGCCGGCCTTGCGGTTTAGCATGACCGGCCTCTCCAAGCTTTCCAACCATCGCATCTGGAGGTCGTCATGCCGTCAAGGAACAGGATCGCTTATGCGTTCCTTGCGCCCTATCTTCTGATTTTCGCGTCGTTCTGGGTCTGGCCGATCGTCAGCTCGTTCATGCTGTCGTTTCAGAACACCCGCATCAATCCCTGGCGGTTTGCGCCCTCCATGAACTGGGGGAGGCTGGTCTCCGATCCGGCGTTTTATAACGCGCTCTACAATACGCTCATCATTCTGGTCATTCAGGTGCCTGTCATGATCGCGCTTGCGACCGTCATGGCGGTACTTCTGAACTCGCCACTGTTGAAGGTACGCCCGCTTTACCGTTTTGCCTTCTTCGCACCCGTCGTCGTCGGAGAAGTCGCTTATGCGGCAGTTTTCCGGCTGATGTTCAGTGCCGATTTCGGCATCATCAACAAGCTCATCACTTCCGTTGGCCTTTCGCCCATCTCGTGGTTCGACAATGCCAATGCGGCCATGGCGCTGGTCATCATCGCCGTCACATGGCGCTGGGCGGGGTATAACGCCATCATCATTCTGGCCGGCCTGCAATCCATCCCCGGCGATGTCTATGAGGCGGCGACACTGGACAAGGTGAACAAGCGGCAGCAGTTCTTCCACATCACACTGCCGCTGTTGAAACCCATCATCCTTTTCTGCGTGGTCCTGTCCGTCATCGGCACCATGCAGCTTTTTGCCGAGCCTTTCCTCATCACCAACAGGGGTGGGCCGGGCGGCGGTACGGAAACGCTGGGGTTGTTCCTTTACCGGCAGGGCTTCACTTCGCTCAATTTCGGCTACGCCTCAGCCATCGCCTACACCATGGCGGCGCTCGCCATCGCCATTTCGCTTCTTAATCTCTGGGTCGGGAGGGAGCCGAAATGAGATCGAAATCCAGATCGCTTCTCTGGCAGAAGATCGCGCTGCATGCGACGCTGACGCCGCTTGCCCTCATCTGGCTATTTCCGCTGTGGATGATGTTCGTGTTCTCGACTATGCCTGATTTTGGCATTTTCAGCCCCGACATCGTGCTCGTCCCGTCCACCAATTTCATCGAGAACTTCAAAAACCTTCAGGCGGATACCAACTTCCTGCGGGCGATGTTCATATCGATCACCGTTGCGGTCATCTATACGGTTTTCTCGGTGTTTCTGACCTCCATGGCGGGCTGGGCGCTGGCGCGCTATCGTTTTGCCGGACGCTCGGTGGTGATCGCCATCATTCTCGGCACCATCACCTTGCCTTTTGCAGTTGTCGTCATTCCCCAGTTCATCATGGTGGCGCGCGAATTCAAGCTCGCCAACACCTGGGTGGCACTCATCGTGCCTCCACTGTTTAACTCGCTCGGCGTGCTGTTCATGCGGCAATCCTTTTCCATGATGCCAACGGAGCTTTTCGATGCGGCAAGGGTCGAGGGCGTCAAGGAATGGCAGATATTCCTGCGCATTGCTCTGCCATTGGCGCGCCCCACCATGGCGGCGCTGTCCATCATCCTCTTCCTCGCTTCCTGGAATAATTATCTCTGGCCGCTGCTGATCAACTCCCGCCCGGAAATGATGACCGCACCCGTGGCACTTGGCACCCTCATCGGGCTCACCAAAGTGTCATGGGGCGGCATCATGGCCGGTGCAGTTCTGCTCACCGCACCCATTCTCATCGTTTTCGTGGCTTTGCAGCGCCACTTCATCGCCGGCATTTCCGCCGGGGCAGTCAAGTAAGGGGAGAGACCGCATGGCGGAACTTTCGCTCAAGAATGTCGTAAAGCGCTACGGTGCGCTGAAAGTCATCCATGGTGCAGATCTCGATATTGCCGATGGCGAGTTCGTGGTCTTCGTCGGCCCGTCCGGCTGTGGCAAATCAACGCTTCTGCGTATGATTGCGGGGCTGGAGGATATATCGGGCGGCGATATCAGTATCGGCGGCAGAACGGTCAACGATGCCGATCCGGCCGATCGCGGCATCGCCATGGTGTTTCAATCCTATGCGCTTTATCCGCACATGACGGTTGCCGAAAACCTGTCCTTCGGCCTCAGGATGAACGGCAATCCCAGGGCCGATACGGAAAAGCGTGTCAGCCGCGCTGCCGAAATCCTGCAGATCAACGAGTTGATGGAACGCCGGCCAAAGCAGCTCTCCGGCGGGCAGCGGCAGCGTGTCGCCATCGGCCGCGCCATCGTGCGCGAACCGCAGGTCTTTCTGTTCGACGAGCCCTTGTCGAACCTCGATGCGGAACTTCGGGTGCAGATGCGGGTGGAAATCTCGCGGCTGCACAAGCAGCTTGGCACCACGATGATCTATGTCACCCACGACCAGACCGAGGCGATGACGCTGGCCGACAAGATCGTGGTTTTGAGGGCGGGCAATATCGAACAGGTCGGTGCCCCGCTCGATCTTTATGACGACCCCGCCAACCGTTTCGTTGCCGGTTTTGTCGGTTCGCCGAAGATGAATTTTCTGGAGGCGACCGTCATTGGTACGGGTGGACAAAGCGTTACGCTGTCGCTCGACAGCGATCCTGCCGTGCGGCTGACCCTGCCGATCAAGGACCGGCTCGATGAGGGAAGCAAGGTCTCGCTCGGCATCCGGCCCGAACATTTTGCTGATGTCGGGCAGGGCGATGCCGATCTCACCGTCCACGTCGATGTCGCCGAGCACCTCGGCAATACCAGCTATGTCTATGCCCGTACGGAAGGCGGTGAGCAACTCGTCATCGAGCGGCCGGAATCGCGAGACGTCGCCAATCGTGACCGGCTGACGGTCGGTCTTTCCGCCCGCAAGGCATTTCTTTTCGACAGTCAGGGCAATCGCCTGCGCTGAACCCTTTCCCAAGCACGCAAGTCAAGACGAGGATTTCATGACGACCGACCAACCGATCCGCTGGGGCATTATCGGCCCGGGCACCATCGCCAAGACCTTTGCGGACGGCATTGCCCATTCCCGCACGGGTAAGCTCGAGGCTATCGCCACCCGCAATCCGGACAAGCCCGGCCTTGCTGACGCCTTTCCCGGCGCGCGCATCATCCACGGTTACGATGCGCTGCTTTCCGATCCCCATATCGACGCCGTCTATATCGCCACGCCCCATACCGGCCATGCGGAATGGGCGATCAAGGCGATCCGTGCGGGCAAAAATGTGCTGGTGGAAAAGCCCATCGCGCTTTCCGCCTATGACGCCGACGCCATTTTCCACGAAGCGAAAAAAGCTGATGTCTTTGCGGGCGAGGCCTATATGTACCGCCTGCATCCGCAGACGGCAAAACTGGTAGAGTTGATCAGGAACCGCGCCGTTGGCGATATCCGCATCATCCGCTCCAGTTTCGGTTTTAACATGGGGTCTTTCCGTGCCGACCATCGTCTGTTTTCCAATGAGACGGCAGGCGGCGGCATTCTCGATGTCGGCGGTTATCCCGTATCCATGGTGCGGCTGATTGCCGGTGCAGTCGATGAAAAACCCTTTGCTGAACCCGAAAAGATTGTAGGTGCGGCCCATCTCGGCCAGTCGGGCGTCGATGAATGGGCTTCGGCCGTTCTGAAATTTTCGAACGGTATCGTTGCCGAAGTCTCCTGCTCGATCATGGCAGGCCAGGACAATGTGCTGCGCATCATCGGTTCGGAAGGCCGTATCGAAGTCAAGGATTTCTGGTTCGCCGCCGGCCACAAGGGTGGCACCGGCCGGATCGATATTTTCAGGGGCGACAAGGTCGAAACCATCGAATTGCCGGAAGACCGTTGGCTCTATTCCTTCGAAGTCGATGCGGCAGGTGAGGCGATAAGGCAGGGCAAGCAGGAATTCGGCGCGCCCGGCATGGGCTGGGCCGACAGTCTCGGCAATCTACGTGTCATGGACCAGTGGCGTGCCGCCGTTGGCCTGGAATACAGCGTCGAAAAAGCAACTTCTCGCATCACGAATATTGCCGGTGGCAAGGTCGTGGCAGGCAATGCGGTTCCGAAGCGGCAGATACCCGGCCTCACCAAACCCGCTTCGGTGGTTGCGCTCGGTTTCGAGTTCTTCCCCAATTTCGCCTCCGCGTCCCTTACGCTCGATGCCTTTTATGAGGCGGGCGGCAATCTGTTCGATACGGCTTATGTCTATGGCGGCGGCAAGACGGAAGCCATATTCGGTGACTGGCACACCAGCCGCAACGTGCCGCGCGAAGAAATCGTGCTGATCGGCAAAGGCGCGCATTCGCCCCTCTGCTATCCGGACATGATCGCCAAGCAGCTCAACCAGTCGCTGGAGCGTCTGAAGACGGATTATGTCGATGTCTATTTCATGCATCGTGACAATCCCGACGTGCCGGTCGGCGAATTTGTCGATGCGATGGATGCCGAAGTTCGGCGTGGTCGCATTCGGGGCATTTTTGGCGGATCGAACTGGACGCGCGAGCGTATGGACGAGGCCACCGCCTATGCGCAAGAGAACGGCAAACAGGCGCCGGGCGCACTTTCCAACAATTTCTCGCTTGCCGAAATGCTCGATCCCATCTGGGCGGGGTGTGTGGCGGCATCGGATGATGAGTGGAAGGCATGGCTCCAATCCCGCCAGATCCCGAATTTCGCCTGGTCGAGCCAGGGGCGCGGCTTCTTCACCGACCGGGCGGGGCGGGACAAGCTAGATGACGAGGAAATCGTCCGCGTCTGGTATTCCGACCGCAACTTCGACCGCCGCGACCGGGCGATCGAGCTTGCCCGGAAACTCGGCCGCCATCCGATCCACATCGCGCTCGCTTATGTCATCGCCCAGCCTTTCCCGGTCATTCCGCTGATCGGGCCGCGCACCATTGCCGAACTGGAGGACAGCCTTTCTGCGCTGGATATCAAGCTGACGGCTGAGCAGGTTAAGTGGCTGGAGGCGTGACGCGACACGAGGCGGCGGGTTTTCCGCGGTCTCCGGATGGATGATAAAGTTGGCTACCTCTCCTGCGTCATGCCGGGCTTGACCCGGCATCCGGCCACGGTGTGCCAGCGCCGTGGCCGGAGCCTTTTGCAATCAAGGAATTGACCGTGCTGGACCCCGTATCTCGTCAGGGTGACGGAATGCGGATGCTGTGATTGTGCTAAAGCACTGTTTTATAGGAGGACTATCCCCAACCTCCTATCTTATCTTGTTTTCCTGCTTCTTTCTCTCAGCAGCCGCTGATAAATCGGAATCTTGATATAATTGCGCCCGCCTGAAAATACGGCGGGTGAAACAATCTACCGGGGTTCTTATGGGCGATATCGATCGAGGCCGTGCGCAGCAGTTGATGGGTGAGGCGGGCATGGATGCGCTGGTGCTTTTCCAGCCCGAAGCCTTCCGTTATGCGGTAGGAGCACATGCGGGCGTTGCGACGATGTGGGGCAGGGCGGGGTCGGCGATTGCGCTTGTGCCAGCCGATGCTGCGTCCGGGCTTGCCGCCGTCGTCAGCGATCACGCCGCACCTCTTGTCGAGAAGGCCGCGCCTGATGTCGATCTGCGCCGGCATCGCATCTGGATCGATATGGTCGATATGTCGGGTGTCGAAAACGCCTCGCAGGTAGACGGTGCCTATCGCCGAAACAATTCCGGCGGACAGAGGCCGGAGACATTCGATCGCGCCGCCTGCTTTGTTTTGCTGGCCGACCTTCTGCAGGAACGCGGGCTGTCTGCGGCGCGTATCGGTGCCGATCTCGAATTCATGCCCGCCGCCGATTTTTCGGCTCTTCGTGAGGCGACGCCCGCTGTGACCTGGGTTGATGGCTCGACGGTGCTGAAACGTCTGCGTGCGGTGAAATCCGTGCGCGAGATTGAACTTCTCAGGCGGGCCGCAGCGGCCGCTGAGGCCGGGCTGGTCGAGATGGCGGCGGCCGTGCGGCCGGGCTTGGCGCTCAGCCAGCTTTCCAACGCGTGGAAAGTCGGCGCTCAGTTGCATGCCGTGAAGTCGGGTTTTTCGCTGAGCGGTCATTGGGACTATATATCGGTCGGTCCGGTCCTGTCGGATATGACGGCGGTCGTCGCGCCCGGTGCCCTGATCAAGGCCGATGTTGGCACGTTGGTCGATGGTTATTCGTCGGATGGCGCGCGGACGTTTTCATGGGGTCTGGTCTCTCCGCTCGCGGCCAATATTTTCAAGGCGCTGGAGGCAGCTTTTGCCAGAGGGCTGGAAGCGATTCGTCCCGGCAATACATTCGGTGCGGTGCACGCCGCCATGCTGGCTTCGATGCGCAAAGACGGATTCAGCGAATATTATCGCGGTCACTTCGGCCATTCCGTCGGCGGCGGCGTAGGCATCGAGGAATGGCCGTTCTTTTCCCATGACAATGAGGAGGTCATTCTTCCCGGCATGGTCGTGGCACTTGAAGCGCCGTTTTACGGCGAAGGTCTGGGCGCGCTGATGATCGAGGACCAGTTTCTCGTTACCACAGCAGGGGCAGAGTGCATGAACAGCCTGCCACGCACCCTGCGGGATTTGTCCCGGGCCTGAGGCCGGCCAGGTTCAGAGAAAGTCGTCGCGGCGCGGGGTGAAGCAGTCGATCAGCTCGCCCTCTTCCAGGCAGAGGCAGCCGTGCTCGACATGGCCGGGAATGATGAGGCTGTCGCCTTTCTGCAGGTCGTAGGCTTCGCCATCCCGGTAAAAGCGGAAGCTGCCGCTGGCGACATAGGTGGATTGCACATGCGGATGGTTGTGCAGCTTGCCTTCGGCGCCGGTCTTGAAGCGGAACGAAACCACCATCAGCTCCGGCGCTTCGGAAAGCACGGTGCGTTCAACACCATCGTCGGGTGAAACGGTGGGGAATGTCGGAAGCTGCTGCATGTCGTTCTCCTCGGTCATGCGATGTCGTTCAAGCTTGAAATTCAGCGCGGCGCGCGCAGCATGGCGCGGTAACGCGTCTGGCTGCTTTTCAGGTGGTGGCGCATGGCGCTTCTTGCCGCCTCTTCGTCGCCGTTCTGTATAGCAATCAGGATCGCTTCGTGCTCACCGACAAGCCGGTTGAGGTCAGCGGGTGAAAGCACGGTTTCCTTGCCGTTTCCGGCAACGGCGCGGCGCGGAATGAGCGTGGGGCCAAGCACCTGTAGAAACTCGCTGAAGCGCGGATTGTTGGTTGCGTCGGCAACGGCCAGGTGAAAAGCGAAGTCGGCCTCTGCTGTCGGAATGCCCTTGGCGGCGCTGGCGCGGAAGGCATCGAATGCTTCGATGATTTTCTCCTCCTGCGCCGGGGAGCGGCGAACGGCGGCAAGACCGGCGGCATCACCCTCCACGGCGGTGCGCAGTTCGAGCATTTCGATCAGGGACGAGACGCGGGCAAGATCGACATTATGGAACGGCCGTCGCTCGACAGGCGCTGGCTCCAGCACGAAGACGCCCGCACCCTGACGCGGCTCGACCAGCCCGTCGGACCTCAGTGAGGCGATGGCCTCGCGCACCACGGTGCGGCTTACGCCGAATTCCTGCGTCATCTGCGCTTCGGAAGGCAGGCGCTCGCCTGTCTTGTAACGGCCCTTGGCGATCTGGCTGCGGAGCTCCTCAGAAACCTTCATCACAAGCGTCTTGGCTTGCGGAGCTGCCGGTTCGGAGGTTATCGCTTTTGTCATTGTCATCGCCGTTCTAAAAAAGGGTGCAGGTTAGCGTCCGGTATTCCTCGATACGTCATTCGCGGTCCGGCTTGCAATCCCGCTGCACGCGCAGGAAAGACCGGTTATCATGCCTGTCGGTCCCGATTGGCATTTCAAGTCGCCTTGAAGATCGGATTGTCGATGAAAACGCCGCCCTGAAAACGCGCCACCGCATCTTTAGGGTCTGGTTGCGGTGTTGTCTCGGCAATGTGCTGCCGGAAAGTCTCGGCGTTGTCCTTCGGTTTCCAGCCAAGCCAGCCGAGGTGGGAATTGTCCCACCAGCCCGCGTCATTGGCCGATGCGCCCCAGATGACCGGGCAGCCGAGCACCGGCGCGCGGAAAACCGCCTCGATCAGCAATACGAAATCATCCTGCGAAAACCAGGTCGACAACATGCGGTGATTTTGCGGTTCCGGCGTGCAGGAGCCGATGCGGACCAGCGCCGTTTCCTGGCCGAATTTTTCGAAATACATGCGGGCGAGGCTTTCGCCGAAACATTTGGACACGCCGTAAAGACCGTCCGGCCGGAAGGGAACGTTGGGGCCAAGCCGCTCTGTCTGGGAATAATAACCGATCGTGTGATTGGAGCTGGCGAAGACGATTCGCGGCTGCCCATGGGCGCGGGCCGCCTCATAGAGGTTATAAAGCCCGATGATATTACCGTGAAGGATCTGCTCGAAAGGCCGCTCCACCGATATGCCGCCAAGATGGACGATGCCGTCACAATCGGCGACCATCGCATCGACGGCGCTGGCGTCGGCCAGATCGCATTGCACGCATTCCTCGTTCGGTCCGGCAGGATCGAGCGGCGAAAGATCGGCAAGACGCAATATCTCGGCCATGGGTGCGAGGCGCTTGCGCATGACGCGGCCGAGCTGGCCAGCCGCACCTGTAACAAGAAGCCGTTTCATTGCAATTCTCCCTAAACGAATGGACTGCGGATCATCGAGGCTGCGGGAAACCCCATTCAACGTCTCCGGCGTGGTCGAGATATCCAGGTTCCTCTTGACCTTGTCATACAGATCGTACAAAAAGCGGATAACATATATTATGTCCTATACGCAACAATCATGAAGGATGAGTTTGATGCTGACCGTCGAAACAAGGCAGGCCGTCAACCCGGAATATGCAAAAACGCTCGATACCGAAGGGCTTCGCAAGCATTTCCTCGCCAACGACATGTTCCGTTCCGGCGAAATCAGGCTGATCTATACCCATTACGACCGTTTCGTCATGGGCGGCGCGGTGCCTGATGGTGCCCCGCTGATGCTGGACAAGGTCGAGGAAACCAAGACGCCGTCGTTCCTTGACAGGCGCGAGATGGGCATCGTCAATATCGGCGACACCGGCACCGTCAACGCTGGTGGCGAGACGTATACGCTCAATCGTGGCGACGTTCTGTATCTCGGTGCGGGCAGCGGTGCGGTGACCTTCGATGGCGCGGGCCGGTTCTACATCACCTCATGCCCGGCGCATCGCAGCCTGCCGGCAAAGCTCGTCAGCCTTGCCGACAGCAAGGAGGTCAAGCTTGGTGCGACCGAGACCTCCAACAAGCGCACAATCAACCAGTTCATCCACCCACTCGTCATGGAAAGCTGCCAGCTGGTGCTCGGCTATACGACGCTGGAGGACGGCTCCGTCTGGAACACCATTCCGTCGCATATTCATGATCGCCGCATGGAGGCCTATCTCTATTTCGGCATGGATGAAAAGTCGCGCGTTCTGCACCTGATGGGTGAGCCGCAGGAAACGCGGCATCTCTTCATTTCCAACGAAGAGGGTGCCATTTCTCCGCCCTGGTCGATCCATTCCGGCGCTGGCATCGGCTCTTACACGTTCATCTGGGCCATGGCTGGGGACAATGTCGATTATACCGACATGGACTTCATTCAGCCGGGGGATCTGAAATGAAAAATCCCTTTTCGCTTCAAGGGCGTAAGGCGCTGGTGACGGGTGCCAATACGGGGCTTGGTCAAGCAATCGCCGTCGGCCTCGCCGCGGCCGGCGCGGAAGTTGTCTGCGCCGCCCGCCGCGCGCCGGACGAGACGCTGGACATGATCGCGAAGAACGGCGGCAAGGCCGCCGCATTGTCGATTGATTTTGCCGATCCACTCGCCGCCAGGGACAGCTTTGCCGACGCCGGTTTCGATATTCTCGTCAACAATGCCGGCATCATTCGCCGCGCCGATTCCGTGGAGTTTTCAGAGCTCGACTGGGATGAGGTGATGGACGTCAATCTCAAGGCGCTGTTTTTCACCACGCAGGCCTTCGCCAAGGAATTGCTGGCGAAAGGTCGTCCGGGCAAGGTAGTCAATATCGCCTCGCTACTGTCGTTTCAGGGCGGCATCCGCGTGCCGGCTTATACGGCGGCGAAGCATGGCGTTGCGGGTCTGACCAAGCTTCTGGCAAATGAGTGGGCCGCGAAGGGCATCAACGTCAATGCCATTGCGCCCGGTTACATCGAAACCAACAATACCGAGGCGTTGCGGGCGGATGCTGCCCGCAACAAGGCCATTCTCGAGCGCATCCCGGCAGGCCGCTGGGGGCATTCTGAAGACATCGCCGGGGCGGCGGTTTTCCTCGCCTCGCCGGCGGCCGACTATGTGCATGGCGCCATCCTCAATGTCGATGGTGGCTGGCTGGCGCGCTAATGCGCGCCGGTTTTCAAAATTCATCATATAACTTGTATGATGACTTGTTGACAAATATGCGGCAAGCGGTTTAGGTGGCTTCCAGTCAGTGAACTTGCAGAGGAATACGGATTATGAACCCTGAACAAATCAAGGCGGCGCTTGGCTCCGGCCTGCTCTCCTTCCCGGTAACGCATTTTGATTCCGAGGGTCGTTTTGCGGCCGATAGCTACAGGGCGCATGTCGAATGGCTTGCCGGTTACAAGGCGCCGGTGCTGTTTGCCGCCGGCGGTACGGGCGAGTTCTTCTCGCTGAAGCCGGATGAAATCCCTGCTATCGTTTCGGCTGCCAAGGAAGTGGCCGGTGAAACGGCAATCGTTTCCGGCTGCGGCTACGGCACCGAGGTTGCGGTTGATATTGCACGCTCGGTGGAAAAAGTCGGTGCTGATGGCATCCTGCTTCTGCCGCATTACCTCATCGATGCGCCGCAGGAAGGCCTTTACGCGCACATCAAGAAAATATGCCAGTCGGTCGGCATCGGCGTCATGGTTTATAACCGCGACAATTCGGTGCTTCAGGCGGATACGCTGGCGCGTCTCTGCGATGAGTGCCCGAACCTCGTCGGCTTCAAGGACGGCACCGGTGATATCGGTCTCGTTCGCCAGATCACCGCCAAGATGGGTGACCGCCTGATGTATCTCGGCGGCATGCCGACGGCGGAACTGTTTGCCGAAGCCTATCTCGGCGCCGGTTTCACGACCTATTCCTCGGCCGTCTTCAACTTCGTGCCGGGCCTTGCCAACGAGTTCTATGCGGCGCTGCGGGCCGGCGAGCGCGCCACCTGCGAACGCATCCTGACGGAATTCTTCTATCCGTTCATGGCGATCCGCAATCGCGCCAAGGGTTACGCTGTCTCCGCCATCAAGGCTGGCGTTCGCCTGCAGGGCTTTGATGCGGGTCCGGTGCGCGCGCCGCTGAAGGATCTGACGAATGAGGAAATCGGCATGCTCGATGCCCTGATCGGCACGCACAAGCGCAAGGTGTGATCAAGGTATAACGGGAGGGGAACGATGAAGATCACAGCGGTGCGCACGCATCTGCTCGAACATCGGCTGGCCACGCCGTTTGAAAGCGCATCCATGCGCTTTGACCGGCGTGCCCACGTTCTGGTCGAAATCGAATGCGATGACGGGACCGTCGGCTGGGGCGAATGCCTCGGTCCGGCGCGACCGAACGCCGCCGTGGTTCAGGCCTATTCCGGTTGGCTTATTGGCCAGGATCCCCGCCAGACCGAAAAGATCTGGGCTGTGCTTTACAATGCCCTGCGCGACCAGGGCCAGCGCGGCCTCAGCATTACAGCCCTGTCCGGCATCGATATAGCGCTGTGGGATATCAAGGGAAAGCATTACGGCACCTCCATCTCCATGCTGCTCGGCGGGCGCTGGCGCGAAAGCGTGCGCGCCTACGCCACCGGCAGCTTCAAGCGTGATGGGGTCGACCGCATCTCCGACAATGCCAATGAGATGGCTGAGCGCCGTGCAGAGGGTTTTCACGCCTGCAAGATCAAGATCGGTTTCGGCATCGAGGAGGATCTTGCGGTCATTGCCGCCGTGCGCGAAGCGATCGGGCCGGATATGCGGCTGATGATCGACGCCAATCACGGCTATACCGTTACCGAAGCCATCGCGCTCGGCAATCGTGCGGCTGAATACGGCATCGACTGGTTCGAGGAGCCGGTGGTTCCCGAGCAGCTCGATGCCTATGCGCGCGTGCGGGCAGGCCAACCAATCCCGGTTGCGGGAGGCGAGACCTGGCACGGGCGTTACGGCATGTGGCAGGCGCTTTCCGCCGGTGCCGTGGATATTCTCCAACCAGACCTCTGCGGTTGCGGCGGCTTTTCCGAAACGCAGAAGATTGCCACGCTTGCCACGCTGCACGGCGTGCGCATTGTGCCGCATGTGTGGGGCACGGGCGTGCAGATCGCCGCTGCCCTGCAGTTCATGGCCGCGATGGTGCCCGATCCGGTGCGGGTAAACCCCGTCGAGCCGATCATGGAATTCGATCGGACGCATAATCCGTTCCGTCAGGCCGTGCTGCAACAGCCGGTAGAGGCGGTGAACGGTGTCGTCGCCATTCCCGAGGGTCCCGGTCTCGGCATCGAGATCAACCGCGACGCACTCGTTGAATTCAGGATGCCACAGCCATGAGCGAACTTGTCAGAAAACTAAGCGGGACACCGCCGCAGCCAGCGTTTCCGAAAGGGGCGGTCGATACTCAGATGCATATGTATCTGCCCGGATATCCAGCCTTGCCGGGTGGGCCCGGCCTGCCTCCGGGTGCGCTGCCGGGGCCTGAGGATTATCGCCAGCTCATGCAATGGCTCGGCATCGACCGCGTCATCATCACCCAGGGCAACGCCCAACAGCGAGATAACGGCAACACGCTGGCCTGCGTGGCAGAAATGGGCGAGGCAGCCCGCGCGGTGGTGATTATCGATGAGAAGACGACTGAAAAGGACATGGAACGACTTGCCGCTGCCGGTGCCGTGGGCGCCCGTATCATGGATTTGCCTGGCGGCGCGGTGAACCTATCGGAACTGGAAGCGGTGGATCAGCGTGCCCATGCGGCCGACTGGATGGTGGCGGTTCAGTTCGACGGCAATGGGCTTCTCGATCATTTGCCGCGCCTTGAAAAAATCCGTTCGCGCTGGGTCTTCGACCACCATGGAAAATTCTTCAGGGGTATCGACACGGATGGCCCGGAAATGGCGGCACTTTTGAAGCTCATCGATCGCGGCAATCTCTGGTTCAAGTTTGCCGGTGTTTATGAAAGTTCGCGCGACGCCTGGCCCTATGAAGATGTTGCAGCCTTTTCGCGCCGTATCGCTGCCCATGCTCCGGAGCGGATCGTCTGGGGGACGAACTGGCCGCACAATTCGGTCCGTGAGACGGCTGCCTATCCGGATGATGCCCGCCTTGCGGAGCTCACACTCGGCTGGCTGCCGGACGATGCGGCCCGTCACCGAGCGCTGGTGGAAAATCCAGAAGCCCTGTTCAAGCTGCCGCCACTCAAGGCGGTGTAGTTTCAATTCGGGATAGTTGGGGAAAGGGAGGTCCCCATCATCCTTTGCAGATGAAAGGTCTTTGCATGCCGGCCCGGATGGGCGTGAAAAATTCGGTCCGTTAGCCTTGGAGGGGTGGGGCCGTTGTTACAACGGAGGAGGAAGAAATGAAAAAGATTGCAAGCATGATGTGCATCGCGATGGGGATCGCGCTGTCAGGCGTTTCCGCCAAGGCGCAGGAAATCACCCTGCGCTCGGCCGATATTCATCCCGACGGTTATCCGACGGTTGAAGCCGTGAAATATATGGGCGAACTTCTGTCGGAACGCTCCAATGGCCGCATCAAGGTGCAGGTCATGAACAATTCGGTTCTCGGCGGTGAGAAGGATACCATCGAGCAGACCCGCTTCGGCGTCATCGACATGAACCGCGTCAACGCTGCGCCTTTCAACAATCTCGTCAAGGAAACCACCGTTCTCGGCCTGCCTTTCCTGTTCCGTTCGACGGAACACATGCACAATACCGTAGACGGCCCGATCGGCGATGAGGTTCTGGCAGCTTTCGAACCGCACGGCCTGATCGGTCTTGCCTTTTACGATTCCGGTGCGCGTTCCTTCTACACAACCAAGAAGCCCATCGAAAAACTGGCGGACCTGAAGGGCCTCAAAATCCGCGTGCAGCAATCGGATCTGTGGATTTCGATGATGCAGGCGTTTGGCGCCAACCCTACGCCGATGCCGATGGGCGAGGTTTACTCCTCGCTTGAAACAGGCGTTGTCGATGGTGCGGAAAACAACTGGCCGTCCTACGAATCCGCCCGTCACTATGAAGTGGCGAAGAACTATTCGCTGACGGAACATTCCCTCAATCCGGAAATCCTCGTCATCTCCAAGATTTCCTATGACAAGCTGTCGCCGGAAGATCAGAAGCTGCTGCGTCAGGCAGCCAAGGATTCCGTTGGCAAGATGCGTGAATTGTGGAGTGCGCGCGAAAAGGCCTCGGAAGAAAAAGTACGCGCCGGTGGCGCCAACGTCATCAAGGTCAACAAGGAAGAGTTCGCCGCCGCGATGGGGCCGGTCTACGACAAGTTCGTCACCGATCCGAAAATGAAAGACCTTCTTGAGCGGGTAAAAGCCGTCAAGTGACATAGGGAAAACCGGCTCTGGCAACAGGGCCGGTTTTCTTTTGTCGTCATTGGTCTGAGGTTGGAGGAGGAAGGCAAATGCGAAACTTCATGCGGGCGATCCGCCCATTTCTCGGCGCGCTCAGCCGTGCGTCACTTTACATCGCCGGCGTCGGCATGGTCGCCATGACCCTTATCGTCGGCTGGCAGGTGTTTGCCCGTTATATCCTGAATGATTCACCAAGTTGGTCCGAGCCGCTGTCGCTTCACCTTATGTCATGGTTCATCATGCTGGGGGCGGCGGTGGGCGTGCGTGAAAGCGTGCATCTGGGGCTGGATATTCTGCGCTATATGATGCCGCCGCGCATACAGGCGGCGATGGACCTGACCAGTCTGGCACTGATCTTCTTTTTCGGGGTTGGCATGTGCTGGTACGGAACCGTCCTCTCTGCCGGAACATGGACGGCGACGATCCCTGTTCTTGGATGGCCGGGCGGCATGGATTTCTTCCCGCTGATCGGTGGCGGTTTTCTGATCGCGCTGTTTGCAGCCGAACGCTTTATCGATCTTGCCATCGGCGAGGAAATCGCGGCGGATGTGTTTGTGCAGGAGGCCGCGTAAATGGCTTACACAATCCTCTTCGGTGTCTTCACCCTTCTGATGCTGATCGGTACGCCGATTGCGTTCTGCCTCGGCATTGCCTCCTTCGCCACCGTTCTTTATCTCGGCCTGCCGCCCATAGTGGTCTTCCAGCAGATGAACTCCGGCATGAACGTGTTTGCGATGATGGCGATCCCGTTCTTCATCTTCGCGGGTGACCTCATGGTCCGCGGCGGTATAGCCCATCGTCTGATCCGTTTTGCGGCCGGTCTTGTCGGTCATCTGCGCGGCGGTCTGGGGCAGGTCAACATCGTCGCTTCGACATTGTTCGGCGGCATTTCCGGCTCGGCTGTCGCCGACGCCTCGGCCGTTGGTGGCCTGATGATCCCGCAAATGGCCAAGCGCGGTTATGACCGGGATTACGCCGTCAACGTCACTGTCAACGCCGCCATCATCGCGCTGATGATCCCGCCTTCGCACAATATGATCCTTTATTCGATCGCGGCGGGTGGCAATGTTTCGGTGGCCGATCTCTTCACCGCCGGCATCATTCCAGGCCTGCTGCTTGCTGCGGCCCTGATGGTCACCGCCTATATCGTCGCGCGGCGCAAGGGTTACCCGTCCGAGCCGTTTCCCGGCTTTTCGAAGCTGATGTATTATCTTCTGGCGTCCTTTCCCGGCATTCTGTTGATCGGCATCATCTTCGGCGGCGTTCGTTCGGGTATCTTCACCGCGACGGAGAGTTCCTGCATTGCCGTTCTCTATGCCTTCCTTGTCGCCATGCTTGTCTATCGTGAGCTGGACTGGAGCGGTTTCGTGGAGGCGGTGATGGGGGCGGTTCGCACGACAGCGATGGTTCTGCTCGTCATCGGCACGGCTGCGTCGTTCGGCTGGTTGATGGCGTTTCTGCAGGTACAGACACTGATGATCGCGACAATCAGCGCGATTTCGGACAATCCGATTATCGTGCTTCTGGTCATCAACGTCATTCTGCTCTTGCTCGGCACTTTCATGGATATGGCACCGATGGTCATCATTTCCACGCCGGTGCTTCTGCCTGTCGTGAAGGCCTTCGGCATCGATCCCGTGCATTTCGGCGTCGTGATGATCCTGAACGCCGGTATCGGTCTCAATACGCCGCCGGTCGGAACGGTGCTCTTCGTGGGATGTGCGGTTGGCGGCATAACGATACGGGAAGCGATGCGAACGATCTGGCCGTTCTTCGGCGCCAGCATAGCCGTGCTGCTCGCCGTCACCTACATTCCGTCGCTTTCACTTTGGTTGCCGTCACTTTTCCGGTAGTTCCAAAGCTTTATCGCAAGAAGGCCCCGCTATGCCGGGGCCTTTTGCATTTCGGTGGCAAGCAGCCTCTGCTGTTCGTGCTCGTCAAACGCCATCAGATTGCCGTGCCGGCTGCGGCGTATCCTGTTCATGTGGTCGCGCGGGCTCAACCCCAATGTGCGCTTGAACATCCGTGAAAAATAATAGGGATCTCCATAACCTACTTCTGCCGCCGCAGCCGCAACTGAAAGCCCGGCTTCAAGAAAATGCATGGCACGTTCCATGCGTTTGAATTCCTGATATTTCCTCGGCGTGCGCCCCACCCGTTTCTGGAACTCACGCAGGAAATAGTCGCGATTATAGGGGGCTGCGTCGGTCGCCCTTGCGGCGATTTCAGGGTCGAGCGGATTGGCGGAAATCATCGTGATCGCTTTCATGACAGCCAGATCCAGGGCTTCGGCACCTTCCGGCTGGAAACTTGGACGGTCGACCCATCCGAGAAGTGCATCATCGATAAATGCGATCAGCAACACCATGAACAGGTGATGCTGGCCAAGCGTGACAGAGGAGGGCGGAGCGCTCTGCCGATAGTGGCGCACCAGCGGCTCCAGCAGCGGCCAGCGGCTCAGCGAAAGTTTCGGCTTGAGGTCCATCTGCGCGACAAGGTTGTGGCGACCGTAAATATCCAGCGTGAAATGCTGTGCCACTCCCCGATAGGTGACGGCCTGTTCATTCCAGCCGATAAAATGCTGCCCCCTGAAAATCAGCATGGCGTCGCCAGGCTCCAGCACCCGTGCTTCACCGTCCACGAGATAATGCCCGCGACCCTCCAGGCAGATAATGAGATCGTCCACCTGATTGGATTTGTCGATCTGCCAGGTGCGGGAGTGCTCCATCTTGATCGTGGCGCGCGTGAGATTAAGCGTGAGCGCCGCAGGCGGAACGGACGAGAGAATGCCACCTTCGATTTCGTCCATCTTTTTCCTCGTCTTTGTTAATTCACCTTGGCTCGGAAATTTGGTTTTGTCACCTCACAAACTGCTAATGCGCGCCGTATCAATGAGGGAGGAGATCGGCTTCGGCGAGAAATTGCGCCATCATGCGCCCGCCGTCAGCCGTTCCGGGAGAATCACTTGCACGAAATTGTATTCTGTTATCCGCGCCTTTCCGGGGTGGGGGAGGAGCGTCATGAAATCTAATCGCTTCCTCGGGCTGGGATATCTGACGCCCTACATCATCGGACTTCTGGTTTTCACGGCGATCCCGTTTCTAGGTTCCCTGTATCTCAGCTTCACCCGCTACGACCTGATGAGTGACCCCACATGGGCGGGACTGGCCAATTACGAGCGGCTCTTCACCCGTGATCGCACGTTCATGAAATCCCTGAACGTCACCCTGTTTTATGTGTTTCTGACGGTGCCGTTGAAGCTTGCCTTCGCGCTGTTCATCGCGGCAATACTCAATTACAAGCTGCAATTCATCAATTTTTTCCGCACCGCCTTTTACGTTCCGTCCATCCTCGGCGGTTCGATCGCGATTGCGGTGCTGTGGCGCTACATCTTCGCAAGCGAAGGGCTGGCCAACATGGCGCTGGCGGCAATCGGCCTGTCGCCGGTGGACTGGTTTGGCGATCCCGCCAATGCGCTTTTTACAATTACGCTGCTGCGCTGCTGGCAGTTCGGTTCGGCCATGGTGATCTTTCTCGCCGCGCTGCAATCCATCGACAAGTCGCTTTATGAGGCAGCGGCAATCGACGGCGCAGGCAAGGTAAAGACGTTCTTCTTCATCACCCTGCCGCTTCTGACGCCGGTCATCTTTTTCAACCTGATCATGCAGATGGTGCAGGCATTCCAGGAGTTTAACGGGCCTTACATCATCACCCAGGGCGGGCCGTTGAAGTCTACCTATCTGCTGCCTCTCTATATTTACGATGAGGCTTTCAAGAAGTTCAACATGGGCTATGCCTCCGCCATCGCCTGGGTTCTTTTCACCATCATCACCGTGCTGACCCTCGTGGCCTTCTGGTCCTCGAAAAAATGGGTCTATTACGCCGGCGACAAGCGGAATTGATGCCATGACCGATATCGCAACCTTAAACGACATGCAGGCCGCCCGCCGGGCAAGGCTCCGGCTGTTATCAACCTCTGTCCGGTACACGCTGCTGTTCGCGGTCGGCTTCATCATGCTCTATCCGCTGATCTGGCTGGTCGGCGCAAGCTTCAAGACCAACTCCGAGATCTTTTCCGGTGCAGGTTTCATTCCTGAGACGCCAACGCTGGACGGTTACATCCGCGGCTGGGAGACCTCCACGCCCTACACGTTCGGCCGGTTTTTCTGGAATTCGTTCCTGATCATCCTGCCGAAGGTCATCGGAACGGCGATTTCCTGCACCATGGCGGCCTATGCCTTCGCGCGCTTCGATTTTCCGCTGAAGAAAATCCTGTTTGGCTCGGTCATCGCCATCCTGCTTTTGCCCAATGTCGTAACCCGCATTCCGCAATATATCCTGTTCCGTGACCTCGGCTGGCTGGATAGTTTCCTGCCGCTATGGGTTCCCTCGGCACTAGCCGGTGACGCCTTTTTCGTCTTTATGCTTGTGCAGTTCCTGCGCTCGCTGCCCTCGGATATGGAGGAAGCCGCCCGTGTGGATGGCGCCAACAGTCTGCAGACGCTGGTCTACATCGTCGTGCCGATGCTGGCGCCGGCGCTGATCTCGGTCTGCCTTTTCCAGTTCATGTGGACGATGAACGACTTTCTGGGACCGCTGATCTACCTGTCCTCGGTCGATAAATATCCGGTGAGCCTGGCGCTCAAACTCTCCATCGACACCACCGAAGCCTTCGAATGGAACCGCATCCTGGCGATGTCGGTGCTGACGATCGCGCCTGCGCTCGTCGTGTTTTTCGCGGCGCAACGGTATTTCATTGAAGGGATCTCGTCTGGCGGGATCAAGGGCTGAAAATGGCAAGCGTTCAACTTAAAAATCTCGAAAAAGTCTATGGCGGCAGCTTCAAGGCCGTGCACGGCATCAATCTCGAAATCGAGGACGGCGAGTTCATGGTCTTCGTCGGCCCGTCCGGCTGCGCCAAATCCACCACGCTGCGCATGGTGGCGGGGCTGGAGGAAATCACCGGCGGTGAAATCCTCATCGGAGATCAGCGCGTCAACGACCTGCCGCCCGGCAAGCGCTCCATTGCCATGGTGTTCCAGAACTATGCGCTCTATCCGCATATGAAGGTGCGCGGCAATCTTGCTTTCGGTCTCAAGATTGCCGGTGTTGCCAAGCCCGAGATCGAGAAGGCAATCGACAATGTCGCGCGCATTCTCGAAATCGAGCCCTTGCTGGATCGCCTGCCGAAACAGCTTTCCGGCGGGCAGGCGCAACGTGTTGCTTTGGGCCGTGCCCTCATCAAGAAACCGGGCGTGTTCCTGTTCGATGAGCCCCTTTCGAATCTCGATGCGAAGCTGCGCGCTTCCATGCGTGTGCGCATTACCGATCTGCATCGCCAGCTGAAGGCGGAGGGCCTGTCTTCGACCGTCGTCTACGTGACGCACGATCAGACGGAAGCCATGACCATGGGCGACCGTATCTGCGTCATGCAGGCCGGGCGCATCATGCAGGTCGCCACGCCGAAGGAACTCTACAACCGGCCCGCCAATCTGTTCGTCGCCGGTTTCATTGGCATGCCGGAAATGAACCTTGTGGATGTGGCGATCGACGGGGCGGAGTTCGTCATCGGTGGGCAACGTCTTCCGATAGGGGACCATCTGGAAAAGCGGCTTTCAGCCAGACCGGCGGACGCCGTCATCGGCATCCGTCCGCAGCATCTTTCGTTAGCCGGTGAGGCCGATGGGCCTGCGCTGCAGGCTAAACTGACCAACGCCGAATTCATGGGGCACGAGGTCTATCTGCATGCCGATCTGGGCGGACAGAAGCTCGTGAGCGTGGTGGGAGCAGCCGAATTCGAGGCGCTTGGGCGCGACGGCATTCTGCGACTGAAGCCGGACCCCGAGAAGCTGCATATTTTCGACAAGGCCGATGGCCGCAATGTCTCGCTGTGAGGAGGGGACGAGCGTGCCTGATTTTTCGAGGAGGAGAAGAACAATGAAGATGACGACGATGACGAGAACAATGGCGATGCTGGCCGGCGCTGCCTATCTGGCCACGGTGGCTGCGCCTGCGGCGGGTGCCGCGGAACTGCGTATGTCGTGGTGGGGCGGCGAAAGCCGTCATGTCGCCACTCAGAAGGCGATTGCCGCCTGCGGTGAAAAATACAGCCACACGGTCAAAGGTGAATTTACCGGCTTCGATGGATATCTGGAAAAACTGACCACGCAAATGGCAGGCAAGACGGAGGCTGATATCGTTCAGGTGAACTGGCCATGGATGCCGCTGTTTTCCAAGAATGGTGAAGGTTTTGCTGATCTGCGTCAGCTGAAACCTCTCGATCTTTCGCAATGGGCCGAGACGGATCTGGAAGCGGGTTCTATGAACGGGGTGCTTCAGGGCCTTTCAGTCTCCACCACCGGCCGCGTGTTTTTTTTCAACGCCACCACCTTCGAGAAGGCTGGCGTTGAAATCCCCAAGACATGGGATGAATTCTTCGCGGCAACAAAAACCATCAAGGAAAAGCTCGGCAAGGATCATTACACCTTCAATGCCGTAAAGGAGACTGCCCAGCTTCTCGTGACACTCGCCGTGGTGCAGAAAACCGGAAACGATCTGGTCGACCCCAAGACCAACCGTGTCGCCTGGACGCCGGAGGAACTGGCGGAAGGTATCTCGTTCGTCGGCAAGCTGGTGGAAACCGGCTCCATTCGCTCCCAGAAAGAGGAAGCGGCCGATGGCAACGTCAATCTTTATGAAAAGCCGTCGTGGTCCGAAGGCCGTATCGCTGGTTCCTATGAATGGGATTCCACCTATTCGAAATATGCCGATCCCCTGAAGGATGGGCAGGTGCTGAAACCCGTGCCGATGCTGAAGCTTGCCGATGCCGTAACGGAAGGCGTTTATCGCAAGCCTTCCATGGTCTTTTCTATCTCGAAAAACTCGAAGAACCCTGAAGCGGCAGCGCAAATCCTGAACTGCCTGCTGAACGAGCCTGAGGGCATCGATGCGCTTGGCACGTCTCGCGGCCTGCCTGCTTCCAAGGCTGCGGCGCAGCGTCTGGGCGACAAGGGTGAGCCGGAAGTGCGCGCCGCCAACGCCATCGTCATGGCGGCATCTGGACCGGTAGTTTCGCCCTTCAACGAACATCCGGAAATCCGCTCCGGCTTCATCGATACGCTGGAGGAATATGCCTATGGCCAGCTGACGGCGGAAGAGGCGGCTGAGCAGATCATCGATACCACCAATGACGTTCTGGCCAAATTCGATTGACGACAATGGCCCGCCGCGCTTGCGGCGGCGGGCTCTTTATCCGGTTGCCGGGTGACATGGGCATTCCCGCCGATTGTTTTCGCGGGACATGCACGAACAACGAGAAACGAGCATGAACGAACCCTCTATCATCGCGCTTTCGGCGCGAACGGCGGCGCTTTGCCTCGCTGTACCCGGTGCGCGATATCGCCTGCCGCAGACGGCATGGCGGCTGACTTCGCAAGATGGTGATTTACGAGCCGGAAAAACCGCCACCGTGGTGACGCTGCTGCATGATCTGCGTCCGGATACACGGTATCTGTTCGAAGCGGATGGGTTCGCAAGCCTGGAGTTCAGGACAGCGCCCTGCGCGGGGCTTGTCGAGGCGACGGCATTTTCGCTGACGCCGGATATTGCGCTTGACGACGAAGCCGGCGCACGCGCCAACGCCCGCGCTCTGGAAGAGGCAGTTGCCGCCGTGCCTGCGGGCGGCACGTTGCGATTTGCTGCCGGCCTCTGGACAGCGTTTCCCGTGCGGTTGAAAAGCGACATGACGTTTCATCTTGCGGAAGGGGCCGTGCTGCGCGCACCCTCCACCCGCAATGGCTGGCCGATCCTGCCTGCCCGCGATGAGACGGGCCGCATGCTCGGCAGTTGGGAAGGGCTACCGGATGCCTGTTTCGCTGCGCCGGTCCATGCCATCGGCGCAGATAATCTCGTGATCGAAGGCACAGGCGTCCTCGATGGTTCCGGCGACAGAGGCGACTGGTGGAGCTGGCCGAAAGAAACCCGTGACGGCGCGCGCCGACCGCGCGGCCTGCATCTCGTCTCCTGCCGCAATGTCGGGCTTTTCGGTTTCACCATTCGCAATGCACCGTCCTGGACGGTCCATCCACAAGGGTGCGAGACCCTGACAGCGGCGGGTCTCACAATCAGCGCTCCGCATAACAGCCCCAATACCGATGGTTTCAACCCGGAAAGCTGCCGCAACGTGACGATATCAGGCGTGCGCTTTTCAGTGGGCGACGATTGCATTGCTGTGAAGGCAGGCAAACGCGGGCCGAACGGCGAGGACGACCATCTGGCGGAAACACGCGGCGTCAGCGTGCGCCATTGCCTGATGGAGCGCGGCCATGGCGGGCTGGTGATCGGCTCGGAAATGTCGGGTGGCGTGCATGACGTAACCGTAGAGGACTGCGACATGGTTGGCACGGATCGCGGCTTGCGTCTCAAGACGCGGCGGGGCCGTGGCGGTTCAGTCAGCGATATCACCATGCGCCGCGTGTTGCTGGATGGCGTGCATACCGCGCTTTCCGCCAATGCCCATTACCATTGCGATGCCGATGGGCATGACGGCTGGGTGCAGTCGCGAGACCCTGCACCTGTCGACGACGGGACCCCGTTTATCGACGGAATTACTGTCGAAGATGTGGAAATCCGCCATCTGGCACATGCCGCCGGCGTCTTTCTCGGTTTAGCGGAGGCCCCAATCCGCAATATCGCCATTCGCAATCTCACAATCGTCTCGCGTGATCCTGTAGCCGTGGCCACACCGCCGATCATGGCCGATGGGGTGCGCCCCATGCTGCATGAGGGGATCGTTTTCGAACAGGCTGAAATCATTTGCGACGATCCTGCGCTGCTGAGCGCCTCTGCCGTTTCCCACTCACAGATTTCAATCGAGAAAACCCATGAAAGCCACTGATTATTTTGATCAATTCTCCAGCCGCTATAGGCACTACAAGGGCGGGAGCTGGTGTTATGAGGATGGCTGTGTTTATCGGGGTTTGCAGCACCTGTTCGAAGCGACCGGCGACCGGCGCTGGAACGAACATCTGCATCGTCTGGCTGACACCCAGATAGCGGCAGACGGAGTGCTCGCCGGTTACGATCCGCAGGAATACAATATCGATCACATCCTCGCCGGTCGCATTCTGTTTCCTCTGGCAGCGGAAACGGGCGATCCACGTTATCTCGCTGCGGCGGAACATCTTGCGGGCCAACTCCGCAGCCATCCGCGTACGGGCGCCGGTAATTATTGGCACAAGAAGCGTTATCCGCATCAGGTCTGGCTGGATGGCCTTTATATGGGACTTCCTTTCCAGATCGAATATGCGCAGGCGACTAGTGACGCCGAACTTATCGACGATGCGCTACAGCAATTCTCAACCGCACTCACGCTGACGGCGGATGCCGGTGGGCTCTATGTCCATGGTTATGACGAAAGCCGCAACCAGCGCTGGGCCGATCCCGTGAGCGGCCAATCCCCGGCGGTATGGGCCCGCGCCGTCGGCTGGCTCGCCATGGCGCTGGTCGATGCGTTGGTGATGTTGCCGGCTGATGGCGCAACGATCGGACTTCGGGAACGCGCGGGCCTGCTTCTGGCCGGTATTGTTGCCCGGCAGACTAAAACCGGTCTCTGGATGCAGGTTCTGGACAAACCGGATCTTGCCGGAAACTACGAGGAAACCTCCGCTTCGGCGATGTTCGCCTATGCCTTACTGCGGGCTGCGCGGTTGGGGCTTTTGCAGGGAGAGGAAGCAAATGCGGCTCTTTCGGCGGGCCGGTCCGCGCTTGAGGCCCTGCTTGAGAGACAGCTCAAGGTGGACGAAAAGGGTATCGTCCGTCTCACCGGCATCGTGCATGTCGCGGGCCTCGGCGGTTTCGAGGGCAATTATCGCGATGGGTCTCCGGATTATTACCTGACCGAGCCGGTTGTATCCGATGACGCCAAAGGCGTCGGGCCGCTGATGATGGCCTATGCCGAAAGCCTGCTTTTGGCATGACGGCGCGGTCATCTTAACGGGCACAGGGTGTTTTGTGGCATGAGATCATGCCACTTTTGCCAAGATCACCGTCTGGATCAGGCCCTGTTTTTTGTGGTTCGCGATTGTGATCGTGCCACCGAAGCGCTCGATGATTTCTCTGGCGATGGCTAGACCCAACCCCACACCAGGGATCGACTTTCGCCGCCCGAGATCGACCCGAAAGAAGGGCTCGAAAATCCGGCCGATCAGTTCCTGCGGAATGCCAGGGCCTTCATCGCGGATTGTAACGACGACCTCGCTCTCGTCCTCGGTTAGATCGATCCGTGCCGTTTTGCCATGGGTGACGGCATTGAGGATGAGGTTGCGCAAGGCTCTTTTAAGCGCAAGTGGAGCGGCCTTGATGATCATGGCGGCTTCCGGTTTCATAAAGTCGAGCGCATCAGCGTAACCGAGATCAGAAAGTTCGCTAACGATTTCGCCGAGAAGCCTGCCGATATCGATCATCTTGACGGTATCCTGGCTCACTTCCTCGCGCACAAGCAGAATGGCGCTATCCGCGATGGCGTTCAGTTCCTCGAGGTCCGCCAGCCATTTGCCCCGCTCTTCGTCGTTTTCGATGAATTCTGCCCGCAGACGCATGCGGGTCATTGGGGTTCTCAAGTCATGGCCAGCGGCTGCGACGAGGCGCATTCGGCTTTCCATTGCCGCCTTCAGGCGGCGGGCGAGTTCGTTCAAGGCCCGCGCCGTGGCGCGGATTTCACCCGGACCTGTTTCCGACAAATGGGGTAGCGAACCATCGGGTCCGATGCTTGCAGCGGCGTTTTCCAGCATGTCGAGGGGGCGGGTGATCTTTCTGGCGGCGAAGATGGAAACAGCAGCACTGCCAAGAATGATCAGCCCGATCCACATGCCGAAAATCTTCCAGCCGCCCGGGGGAGGACCCATATGCGGAATTTCCGCGACCAGCCATCCGCTTTTTTCCAGCGCTATAGCCGCCACCGGGGCATTACTTCCAGGCGCGCGGATCACAATTGCGGTGCGCGGCTCGCCAACCTGTGCAAGGGCCTTTTCTAGAAACTCCGAAAGCATTCCGTCAAGATCACCTTCAGGCGGCTTCTGTTCAATGCGGAAATAGCCGGGTTGTTGCAGCGAGGGGTCGCGTTCGGCCATGGTCACGGCAAAGGCAAGGCTGCGGGCAACGGGCTCGATGGTGGCATCTGGCGGCGGCGGCTGCAATGTCTGATCTGCCACCACAGTTGCAAGCGCGATGACCGCGATGATGGAGACGATCAACAGTGCGGCGATACGGTTTCTGAGCGAGCTCATCGATGCACCGGCAGGGTTCTGACCTGAACCGTCATCTGGTAACCGCCATTGCGAACGGTTTTGAAGATCGGAGCCCGGGCATCGGTTTCGAGCTTCTTGCGCAACCGGCTCATCAACACGTCGACGGAGCGGTCGAACGGTCCGCGGTCCTTGCCCTGCGTAAGATCGAGCAGCTGATCGCGGGAAAGAAGCCGGCCGGGCCTGTCGAGGAAGACTTTCAGCAGATCGAACTCCGCCCCCGTCAGCTCGATCCTCTCACCGCTGGCGTGGATGACGGAGCGCTGTTCCGGATCGGCGGTGAAGTCCGAAAAACCATAAGCGGTGGATGAGCCGCGAGGTACTTCCTGAGGTACTGCGCGGCGCAGCACGGCCTTGATCCGCGCCGTCAGTTCTCGCGGATTGAAGGGTTTGCCAAGATAGTCGTCGGCGCCAATTTCCAGCCCAACGATCCGGTCGACATCCTCCTTGAGCGCTGTCAGGAGAATGACGGGCGTGCGCGGCCGGCGGCCTTGGAGATCGCGGCAGATATCGAGGCCGGAACCATCCGGCAGCATCACGTCGAGCACGATGAGATCGGGATCGGAGCAGGCGAACTGTTCTTCGAACTCACGCCTGTCGGCTGCCATAGAAACGCGAAACCCCTGCGAGCCGAGATATTTCGCGAGCAATGTACGTATCTCCGGATCATCATCCACGATCAAAATATGTGTCACCGAAACTGTCGCCATATCATCCAACCTTTTGATGCCACTATACATAAGCGGAGCAAAGAAACGGCGGATTTTTGCAACGAAAGCTTGCTGCGGCCGCTCTGGCAACATTCGGTTACAAATAGGCCGCGCGTGGAACAAGACCCGCAACATTGGGACCAAAGCCGGAAACGCTTAGCTCCTATCGTCTTCTCAGGTTGGAAAACGAAAAGGAAGGTAAGATGAGAAACGCTCTAATCGCCACCGCCGTCGTCGTGACAACTGTTCTTGGCGCTTCGGCCACCTCCCGGGCTGCGGAGCAGGGTGAACCAGTGCCGCAGGCATCGGAACAGGCCATGCCGCCGCTGGCCAGTCCTGACTTCGGTTCGAATAGTGGTCCGGAGCAAAGGCTGCCGCATGGCCGCAAGATGGCCGGGCCTGAGATGCTACGCCCGGATATGATGGGGCCGGATATATTGGGCCCGGATATATTGGGGTTGGCGACGAAACTTTCGGCAGCGGAAATCTATCTCGGCGTCACACCTGAACAGCTTGGTCCGTGGCGCGCCTATACCACTGCGCTGATCGATCTTGTTTTGCCCACTTCGGAACTCAAGCCATTGCCGCCGAAGGGACCGGGTGCGACGGGGCTAGAGCCTCGTCTTGCCGGTGAGGAACTGGCCGGCATCACAATGAAAAAGGCAGAACAGGCTAAAGCACTTCAGGACGCAGCGGCTACGCTGAAACCAAAACTTTCGCCGCAGCAGGTGCAGAAGCTTGCTGAACTCGAACGCGCATTGATGCCGCCTCCGCCTCCCGTCCCGCATGATGGCCGTGCACGAGACCGTCGCATCGAGCCTCCGCATGGCGACAGGATGCCGCCGCTGCCTCAGGCAGAGCGGGGCTGACGCCACTCTTCAAAGTTTCCTCCTTTAATAGCCCCCCAGCAAAGGAGGAAATCAGCCGGAAACGGCTGAAGCCGGGGGATCGCTCGCCTGCGATCCCCCGCGTGATTTTCAAGCGAGAAGATGATGATGAGATATTTCTACCTGATGCTGGCGACGGTTTTTGGTTTGAGCTTCGTCTGGTCGGTCGCTGCGGCCGGTGACAGGCCGATGCGAGATCCGGCGGCGAAATCCCGGCAGGAAGAACAGTGGCACCAACCCGTCTGTGCCAAGGAACGGCGCGAAAATGCACACGGCAAGCGTCGTCACGACACCTGCCGCAAGGCATCCGCCAGAAAGTCTGTTGCCGCCTATGAATGGATCGAAGCAGACAACGGCTTCATCCTAGTGAAACACGACATGAGGTCGGTTTCTTCTTTTGAGTAGACCGGCCGGACAGGACAGGACGATGAAAATGGTTCGCAAAGCAGGTGTGGCGCTGACGGTTGTCGCGCTCGTCCTGGGTGGCTACTGGTTTTCGTCACAATATACGCGGGCCGCAACGCCCGGTTATATCACCTCGTCTGTGAAGCGCGGTGATATCGAGCAGACTGTTCTGGCGACTGGAACGCTCAAACCCGTTCGTCTGGTGGCCGTCGGCGCGCAGGCCTCCGGTCGCATCACCGCCGTCAAGGTCGCACTTGGAGATACGGTCAAGGCGGGCGATCTCATTGCCGAGATCGATTCCGTTACCCAGAATAACAGCCTGCGCACGGCGCTGGCAGCGCTTGCAAACGTGAAGGCGCAGCGGGTGGAAAAGCAGGCGACACTTGTTCTCAACCGCCAGAGCCTTGTCCGCCAACAGGAAATGGTGTCGAAAAATGCCGCCTCCCGTGCGGATTTCGAAAGCGCCACTGCAGCGCTCGCAGTCACCCAGGCGCAGATCGAAGCGATCGACGCCCAGATCGAGGAGGCACAGGTCGCTGTCGAAACGGCAAAGGCCAATCTCGGCTATACGAGGATCACCGCGCCCATCGAAGGCACTGTTCTGTCTATCGTCAGTCAGGAAGGGCAGACCGTCAACGCCACGCAGTCCGCGCCGACAATCGTGATCCTAGGCCAGCTCGACCGGATGACGGTGCGCACGGAAATCTCCGAAGCAGATGTGACGCGCGTAAAAGCCAGTTTGCCAGTTTACTTCACGGTGCTGGGTGAGCCGCAGCAGCGTTACGACGCGACGCTTACGTCCATTGAACCGGCGCCTGAATCAGTGCGCAGCGACTCCAGCTTCAGCTCCTCGACGTCTTCCTCGACCACATCGTCCTCTTCCAGCACCTCGTCGTCGGAGGCGATCTATTATAATGGCGTGTTCGAAGTGCCGAACCCGGACGGCAAGTTGCGCACCTATATGACGGCGGAGGTCCATATCGTCCTTGGTGAAGCGAAGGACGTGCTAACCGTTCCGGCGGCGGCCCTTGGTAGCAAGGGCGCCAACGATGACTATGCCGTGCGTGTGCTAGACACCGATGGCAGAATTTCCGAACGCAGGGTCCAGATCGGTCTGAACGACAAGGTAACGGCGGAAGTACGTTCCGGCCTTGCCGAGAACGAGCGCGTGGTGACCGGCGAACTTTCCATCGACACCACCAAAAACGCCGTGCCGGGGCCTGGTGGCCCGCCGATGGGTTTTTGAACAATGGCTGATCCTCTGATTTGCCTTAAATCCGTGCGGCGGGATTATCCGTCCGGTGAAGGTACGATTACCGTACTCAAGAATATCGACCTCATCATCGAGGCCGGCGAGATGGTGGCGATCGTTGGCGCTTCCGGATCGGGCAAGTCGACGCTGATGAATATTCTCGGTTGCCTCGACCGGCCGACCTCAGGGAGCTACATCATCAGGGGCCGGGAGACGGGCGATCTCGATGCAGACCAGCTTTCGGAATTGCGGCGAGAAAACCTCGGTTTTATTTTCCAGCGTTACCATCTGCTTGTCGAACTGACAGCGCTCGGCAATGTCGAAATTCCGGCGATCTACGCCGGAAAGTCACAAAGCGATCGCAGGAGCGATGCCGCCAGGTTGCTCGGTCGCCTTGGCATGGCGGACCGCCTCGATCATCGTCCGGGCCAGCTTTCCGGCGGCCAGCAGCAACGCGTTTCCATCGCGCGCGCCCTTATGAACGATGCCGAAATCATTCTTGCCGACGAGCCGACCGGTGCGCTCGACAGCGCGAGCGGCGACGAGGTGTTGCGCATCCTCGACGAGCTGCATGCCGAAGGGCGCACTGTCATTATCGTCACGCACGATATGTCAATTGCACGACGTGCCGAACGGATCATCGAAATCAGCGACGGCGCCATCATTTCCGACCGCGGGGCGGATGCCGCGCCGGTTCGGAAGGGTGACGCCAAACCCTCTATGGTTTCCGGCGGGGCCTCCAGTCTCGCTGGTCTCGCATCCTCGCTGCGGGAGGCATTGCGCATGGCGCTCCTGTCGATGCAGGCGCACAAGCTGCGCAGCTTTCTCACCATGCTCGGTATCATCATCGGCATCGCCTCGGTCATCAGCGTCGTGGCGCTGGGGCAGGGGTCACAGCAGCGCGTGCTGCAGAATATCTCAAGCCTCGGCACCAACACGCTGGAAATCTTCGCGGGCAAGGATTTTGGCGACATAAGGTCGGGCAAGATCACCACGCTGGTCGTCTCCGACGCCGAGGCACTTGCCAAACAATCCTATGTCGCGGCTGTGACGCCCACGGTCTCGACCTCCAGTACGGTGCGTTTCGGCGCGAAGGAGGCGAATGCGCTTGTGAATGGTGTCAGCGAGCGGTATTTCGTCGCCAAGGGCACGAAGCTGTCACAAGGGCGCTTTTTCGATGCCGCAAGCGTCGCGCAGAAAGCCCAGGAGGTGGTGATTGATGAGAACACCCGCAAATCGTTGTTTGCGGATTTCGACGGCAGCCCCATCGGTCAGGTCATTCTCATCGGCAAGGTGCCGGCCCGCATCGTCGGCATCACGCAGGCGCAGCAGGGCGGTTTCGGTTCAAGCCAGAACCTTTCACTTTATCTGCCTTATACTGCCGTCCAGTCACGCTTTCTCGGCAGCCTGTCGCTGCGCAGCATCACGGTGCAGGTGAGTGACGATATTGACGCCGCAATTGCCGAACAGGCGGTGACGGTTCTTCTCACCCAGCGGCATGGAACGCGGGATTTCTACATTCTCAACACTGACGATATTCGCCAGACCATCACCAGTACAACACAGACCATGACGCTGCTGGTTGCGGCGATCGCGGTGATTTCGCTTCTGGTCGGCGGCATCGGGGTGATGAACATCATGCTCGTTTCCGTTTCCGAACGTGTATCGGAAATCGGCGTGCGCATGGCAGTCGGCGCACGGCGCAGTGATATACTGCGCCAGTTCCTGATCGAGGCAGTGCTCGTCTGCATCATCGGCGGAACGCTGGGAATTTTGGGCAGCTTCGGCTTCGGGGCGCTTTTCTCCGCCTTCAGCAGCAATTTCGCCATGGTCTATTCCACGGTGTCGATCATTGCTGCCTTCGTCTGCTCGACACTGATAGGCGTCGTTTTCGGCTATCTGCCGGCCCGCAACGCATCGAACCTCGATCCTGTTGCGGCCCTGTCGGCGGGTTGATATCCGCCGCTGCCGGTCAAGCCTTGTTTTTTTCGATGAAGCGGATGGCGTCGCCAACGGTCAGGATTGTGCTTGCGGCCGAATCGGGGATTTCCACTCCGAATTCTTCCTCGATTTCCATGACAACCTGAACCACTTCGAGGGAATCGGCACCGAGATCGTCGACAAAATTGGCGTCATCGACAACCGTGCCGGGATCTGCGCCAAGCTGGTCAACGATGATTTTTTTAATACGGTCGGCGATGGTGGACATGGTGGGACTCCGCGAAAGTTGTTTGCCGCCGAACAACCCGTTTGAATTTGCGCCCAGGACACTTGCTAAAATCGAAACCGGTTTTTGCGAGGCGTGGTACACAGAGTCAGAAGGTCAAAGCATCGATGACATTCGGACGTAGCATGCCTTTGACGGCTGCGAAAGAGCGTGGCTCATGGGGAATTGCCCATAAGAATTCGGGGTATGTTTGACGTTGAACAGTTTTTGACTGGATGCGATGAACCGCTGCGCTGTAAACCTCGTTTTCGTGAAGTAATTATAATCCAGTCCTGTCGAGCATCAACGCCCATGGTCCAGTCTTCCCCGGAACGCTTCATATTGCTCGATGGCATAAGGGGCGTAGCTGCGCTCTTCATCGTACATCGCCATGCCGAACAGTTTTTCGGGAGAGACGACGCTTCGAGCTATCTCGCCGTCGATTTGTTCTTCGCCTTGAGCGGTTTTGTGCTGGCGCATGCCTACAGCATGAAACTGCGCGAAGGGGCGATTACGCCAGGCTTCTTCATGAAGGCGCGCCTTGCGCGACTTTATCCACTGTATGGGCTGGGGCTGGCGTTGATGGCGTCCTATTTCATTTGCCTCTACCTGTTGGGCCTGCCGACGCCGATCGATGATCTTCATCGCCACATCAATCCCGGTGAGCTGGCGATAGCGTTGTTGACCGGGCTTCTTTTCGTTCCGGCACCCTTCACGCTTACATTGAACGGCGCATTGTTTCTGGTGAGTCCGGCATGGTCGCTTTTCAACGAGCTGGTGGTGAATGCGGTTTATGGCCGGTGGGGTGTGCGGGCGACTACGAAACAGACAATCGTGGTGCTGGCTGTCAGCGCCTGCGTCCTTGTCGTGGCGGCTGCTGAGTTTGGGAAGTTGCATGCGGGGTTTCGATGGCACGAAATGTATGCCGGCATGGGAAGGGTGTTTTTCTCGTTTTTCGCAGGCGTGCTGGTTTACCGCTTCCGCAATCGCATAACCGAGCTGAAGCCCATCCAGGCGGCCCTCTGTCTTATGCTGGTCTGCGTCATCCTCGCCGTGCCAATTTCGCGTGAGCTTCGGCCCTTCTTTGATCTCGCGGTGGTTCTGCTCGTCTGGCCGACGGTATTGTTCGTAGCCAGCAGGATAGTGCCGGGTCGCAGGGTGGGAATCTTGTCGACGTTTCTCGGCACAGCTTCCTACGCCGTCTATGTGCTGCATATTCCGCTGCTGGCCTGGACGGATTTTCTGATGCCTGCCGTTGATAGGGAAAACATCGCTTTGCCGGTCGGTGTCGCTTTCCTGATAGGGACGACGTGTCTGTCATGGTACCTGACGGTCCATTTTGATCAGCCAGTGCAGACATGGCTCAAAGGTCGCCTGAGAAAGCGGGCAGGGGTCGGGCAACCCGTGTGATCGCGTCTTGTCGCTGCAGGCTTCAGTAATGCGCGAAGATTGGAGCCGTGATAACAAAGGCCGCGACCAGACTGATGATCGTCAGTTTCGCGGCACGCATGCGGCGCATTCTGCGGCCGCTCCAGTCATACGTCATACTCACCCTCCACGCAGACGCAAACTCTCGGACTGATGTCCGACTAAATCAGTTTCTCCTGATATATCTCATTTGCCAAGTCATTATTGTTACCAGTGATTTTGGCGAACACCGTCCGCTTCGGGAGGCGCTTCAGGGGAAAAGCCGGATAAGTTGATTGTCTTTGAGTTTCAGGCGGCTTGCCTCATCGGAAGAAATGCAATGCTCTATGTTCTTTCGCAAGTCGTCGGGAACTATCGGCCCGCCTGCCTTCAAAAGCTTTTCGGTCATCGAAAAAAGAATGCCGAACTGGGTCTCGCATTCGGCCGATGTCAGAAGCAGCGGTAGCGACGGAACGGTTCTCGCCGTAAAGACGCTATCCGCCGTATCGTACATGGTGACGAGGTACCAGGTCAGAAATAGCCCCAGCCACAGGCCGGTGCTGACCATGATATATTCGCGCATCTGCTCTCTCCCCTCAATGGCGGTGGTAAAGCAGTGGCAGGCCCTGGATTGCATATCGGGGGAGCGGCTTCCACGGCTTGATGCGGTCGTGTTTCTGCACGCCGAACAGGAAACGCATTTCGTCGGTGAGGTCTGCCGGATCGGTCAAACCATCCTGATATAATTCAATAACCTTGCGGGCGGCTCTGTTATGGAGCTTTTTGTCATCATCGTCGGAAAGGTGATTAAAACCGATGCTCTCGAGGACCAATTGGAGCATTTCGAGATCTTGAGAGGAGATCAGGCAGTTACGGGGCGCAGAAGACATGATGGCCTCTTTTCTTACTGGTTCAGAAAGCCGAAGCCTCGCGCGCGCCCTTAAAAGGCTGCACGGGACGCTCCAACGCTTCGAAACGATACGCCGGTGCGGTCGATGACCGTTGCCGGTTTTCGGGGGGCATGTGCCTCAACGCGCCCTGGGAAATTCCGCACGGGGCGCTGTAGACGGGAGGCATGTGCAAATGGGGCTTGAGACGGCAAGGATGCCTGACGGCGGTAACGCCCTTTAAGTACCGATGGGGAAGGGTGCGCTTTTTGCGCGCAATAGGCAAGTTAATTCCATAGCCCCTGACGAGTATGTGACCGGTGCGGCGACATTCTTTATCTCACCAAGGCAGACAACAAAAAAGGCCGGGGCAATATTGCACCGACCTTCCTCATATCGCCATTAACACCAGTGCCAGTACATCCGTGGTCAAAAGTCTAAAGCGACGGAAACAACTGCGAACGACATATTTTGCGCTCACCAGCAGTTGCTGTATGAACTTTCTAGAAGAGCAATGTGGCCAAAACAAGTCCGCATTTCCATTATATGTTTTATTTGTCGCGACCCTTTGTGTATCGGGTCGCGGTTTGGCAATTCGTGCCGGGGCGTCGCGCTGTTATGAGCGGGCTGTCCGGAACAATCCTACTTCTTCTTGCCATCCGCAGTTGTGGAGTTTGCGAACTTGACCTGCGTGCCGGCAGCTGGTGCCGCAGCCGGAGCTTTCGTCTTGTCCTTCTTCGGTTTGCGGACTTCTTTGTTGCTGCGTACTTGACCCTTGGCCATGGTGTCCTCCTGGTATTGAACAGATATTGGATATTGTGTGGTCCGGGGCATGATCGCGCGCCGCAGGCAGGCTGCGGGGCGGTTTCATCGTCAGGGGAAAGGCAGTCCGTTAAGCGGAAGTTTCCCGAAGGGAAGGGTCGGTTTGGAGAGGCGGATACGCCCTGCGTAGAAGGTTCTCCGCACCATGTCGGGCTGGAGGCCAAAATCAGGAAACGCCGCAAAGCCGGAGGATGCGCCGCGAACCTGATCTAGGCGCATTGCTGTTTCTTCGGCGGCACTGAGAAGCAGGCGAAGCGATGCGTTTTCCCGGTAACCCAAACCGCCGGTGCGGACGAGGTTCCGTGAAAGGCTTGATGAATAAAAGTCGGAAGACATCTCGTCCTCCTTTCGTTTGGGGGCGAGGACACTCTGCCCTCAAACACCAGCACTCTTCAGCGGATTGCTGACAGGCGAAGCGTGCGCCTGTTGCGTATCAGGTTCAAGAAGTTTTTCGGAAAGACGACGTCAAAAAGTGCAACCGGGTTATTTCTTGCCGGATGACTTTTTGGTGCGGGTGGGTGGAGGGGCGGCGATTGCCGCCTCCTGAGCTTCGCGAAGTTGGCGAAGCCGTTCCGTCTTCTTGGCGCGCTGGTCGGATTCGGCGGTTATGATCTGTTTCGCCGCCTTGTCCGTTATGGATGCCTTGTCCTGCGAGGACAGCTTTCCGGGTTTGAAAACAGCCTCTTTAGTCGCGGTCATGGCATTCTCCTTTGCGGAGCGAATTGAAAGTTATCGAGCGCGGGCAACCTTTTTGGGAGCAGGAAGCAATCCCTCGCGCTGCAATTTTTTCTTCGCCATCTTGCGGTGGCGGCGCACAGCTTCGGCTTCTTCGCGGATACGCTTTTCCGACGGCTTTTCGTAAGATTCCCGTGCGCGCATCTCACGGAAGATACCCTCGCGCTGCATCCTCTTTTTCAAGACGCGGAGGGCTTGCTCTACATTGTTATCCCTGACGAGTACCTGCAACTTATCTCCTTAACGCAGCCATCGCTGCTATTTTTTGATTCTGATCGTATTCGAATTGATCCAGCTCGATCCCGCAACGCGCGAAGACGAGCCTTCGATTTCCACGGGCCGCGATGAAGACGCAACCACATCGATTTCATCGAGCGCTATATTACGTTCGAAGTTCTCGTGCTGGAAACGCACCCTGTAGCGAACCGCACCTTGTTGTGTCTCTGGCAGAGCCGTTACGACCCGGCCTGGACCTTTGGGCTGGTTGGCCCCAAGTACGCCCGCCTTCAGAAAGATAGCATCGCCGGAACGATAAGGATTTTTGCGCATGAGAGCCTCCCCATGGCCAAAAAAAACAAAAGGCCGGGATTTAACCCGACCTCTCACAATCACTCAGCGCCACTGCTGGTACATGCGTAGCCAGCGGGGCCGATGACAAATCAAGCTGCGCGAAGGTTGTCAGCTGAGCTCTTGCCGGACTTGCGGTCCTGCACGATGTCGTAGGTGATCTTCTGGCCGTCGTTCAGCGAACGCAGACCTGCGCGCTCAACAGCCGAAATGTGAACGAAAACGTCCGTGCCGCCGTTGTCAGGCTGAATGAAGCCGAAGCCCTTGGTGGCGTTGAACCACTTTACAGTACCAGTGTTCATAACGATTTCCTTTCGTAGTAATCGTTGTTGGTTTCCGCGATACCTTGCGGAATTAGATCGATTATTTGAGAGGAAATCCGACGGGAACGTAGAGTCCCAGGAGCGACGTCACAAGCAATTGTCGATTTGCCGAATATAGCCTCAATTTTTGATTTTGCAATGGGCCGATGCGGAAAAATGCGCCATCTGGCGATTGCACTTGCCGGTTCCGATGTCTCTTCCTGCGTCAGCGGCGCGATTTCGGTTTTTTCTCTTCCCTGTTCATATCACGCCCCACCCATTTGAAAAAAAGGATCAGGCTGGTGCCGATGATGATGAGCGGAATGAAGGATTCGAAACTGGACATGATTAACTCTTTCTTCCCCCGATCGTCGTTTTACCGGTATGGAGGAAGCGCGTAATCTGCAGAATGTTATCCGTTCTTTTTTGGCAATTGCGGCCTGCGGACCGACGTTGAAAGCACCGCAGGCCGAAAATATCTAGATGGGCAGGGATTTCACCGCCGCTGCACCACCCTCGCGGGCGCTTTTCAATGCGGCTACGCCGCAGAGCACGGACATGGCGCCGGCGCGCGAACCCGCCCGCTGCCGCAGCCGGTCGTTCGAACCGGGCTTGAAGATCATGTCGCGCATGCGATTGTCGCCGCCATAATGGCCGCCCGGCTCATGCGGCACCCAGATACGCTCGACACCGCCACCGAAACTTTTTACCAGCAGTATTTCGTCGGCTGGGGGCTCAGTCCACGGCTGCTTTTCATATTGGCGCATCTCGATGCGTCCTTTATGGCCGTTAAACGCGATGTGGTGTCCCTCGATCGGCATATAGGTATTGAGCGAATAGGAGACCTGCACGCCGTTCGCATAGCGAATCGAGGCACTCATCGTGTCGGGGATGTCGATCTCCTCGCGAAAGACGCAGGCGTCACGCATATAGCCATCCACAGTCGACGGGTCCTCGTAAAGCGCGTCCAGGAACGGGTCGGCCCCGAGATCCATGAAATAGTCGCACTCGTCCTTGTGCGGACAGGTACGACAGCGCGTTCCCCGGAACGGTCCGTTCTTGCCATAATGCAGCAATTGCCCAAAGCCCTTCACTTCCACCGGGTCGGAATCGAGATACCAATTCAGAAGATCGAAGTGGTGTGTGGCCTTGTGGACGAACAGGCTGCCTGAATGTTCGGTGAAAGCGTGCCAGCGGCGGAAATAATCCGCACCGTGCTGGTTATCGAGATACCAGTGGAAATCTACCGAGGTAACGGTGCCGATCGCGCCGTCGTCGATCAGCTCCTTCATGCGCGCCGCCGTCGGTGAAAAGCGATAATTGAAGGAAACGTCGACGCGGCGGCCGCTTTCGGCCTCCGCCGCGCGGATGCGGTCAATCTTTTCCGGGGTGGTGGTCATGGGTTTTTCGCTGATGACATCGGCACCGCCCTCGAGCGCGCGGATAATGATGTCGTCATGAGTATCGTCGGGCGTGCAGACGATTACCAGTTCCGGGCGTTGCTCGGCCATCATCCGGTCGAAGTCGTCGTAAAGCGGAGCGGCCGACCCCATCATGGCGCGGGCCCGTTCTGCGCGCATCAGGTTCAGGTCGCAAATGCCGACCAGTTCGACATAGTCGCTCCACCCGGCCAGAAGTTCGCGCCCCCACATGGTGGTGCCACGATTGCCGGTGCCGACCAGTGCATAACGTTTGCGTTTCACCCTTTCAGGCATTTCCTTACTCCCGAACCCAATCAACAAACGGTTTTAAAACGCTCGACGACGGTGGACAGAACCTCGTCCACCGGGCGTGCCTGCCAACGATGCGAAAAAATCTCGACTTCCTGCGGACCGGAAAAGCCGGCGGCCTCGATCATGGCGCGAAATGCCTTCAGGTCAATCACGCCATCGCCCATCATGCCGCGATCGTTGAGCGGATCGGTGGTCGGCACCAGCCAGTCGCAGATATGGTGTGCCAGTATCTGCCCGTTTCGCCCGGCGCGCGCCACCTGTTCCTCCAGCTCCGGGTCCCACCAGACGTGATAGACGTCGATGGCCACACCGGTTCCGGCACCCAGCCGGTCGCAGAGGTCGAGCGACTGTTTCAAAGTGTTGAAGCAGGCGCGGTCGGCGGCATAAAAGGGATGCAACGGTTCAATGGCGAGCGGCACGCCGGCTGCCCTCGCATAGGGAAGAAGTTCGGCCATGCCGTCCTCCACCATCTGCCGTGCACCTTTCAAGTCTCGAGAACCCGCGGGCAGGCCGCCCACGACAAGCACCAGGCAATCTGCCTTCATGGCGGCGGCTTCGTCCACGGCGCGTTTATTGTCCTCAATGGCGCGGCTGCGGCCTTCTGCATCGGGGGCGGGGAAAAAGCCGCCCCGGCAATGGCCGCTGAGACGAAGGCCGTTCTGCTCGACAATGCGTGCTGCTTCAGCAAGGCCTGCAGCGTGAACCTGCTCGCGCCAGGGCGAGATGGTGGTGATGCCATGCGCAAGGCATGCATCCACGATTGCCCCGAAGGAACGTCCCTGCCGCACGGTGGCAAAATTTATTGAAAGGCCCTCAACGCCCATAACGGTACTCCTCCCTTTTGCGAAGGCCTCCAGCCACCTTCGCTCTCGCGCTTAACCAATGCCTCTGACAGCCAGAAACTGCTTCATGCGATGCGTCGCCACATCCGGTTCGGCAAGCACATTGGCCTTGTCCGCCAGCCGGAAAAGCTCGGCGAAATGCCGCGTGGAGCGGGCGCTTTCCTGCCCGCCAACCATGGTGAAATGGTCCTGCAAGCCGTTGAGATAGGCGAGAAACACCACGCCGGTTTTGTAAAAGCGGGTCGGCGCCTTGAAGATATGGCGTGAAAGCGCCACCGTTGGCTCCAGAATGTCGAAGAATTCATTATCCGCACCGCGCTTCAGGCTGGCGAGCGCCTTGGATGCCGCCGGAGCAATGGCATCGAAAATGCCGAGCAACGCGTCCGAATGACCTTTTTCGTCACCGGCGATCAGCTCGGCATAATTGAAGTCGTCGCCGGTATACATGCGAACACCAGCGGGCAGGCGACGGCGCATGACGATTTCCTTTTCCTTGGATAGAAGCGAAATCTTGATGCCGTCGATCTTGTCTGCATTCTCCTCGATCATGGCAAGGCAGGTGTCCATCGCCGCCATATGGTCGCGGGCACCCCAGTAGCCCTCAAGCGCAGGATCGAACATTTCTCCCAGCCAGTGGATAACCACCTTGTTCTCGGCACGGGAAAGGACCCTGGCATAGGCCTTGAGATAATCGTCCGGGGAGCGGGCGGCAGCGGTGAGCGCCCGGCTTGCCATCAGGATCACGCGCCCGCCTTCTCCCTGAACAAAATCAAGCTGTTCCAGGTAGGAGTCGATAATCTGGTTCAGGTCATATCCGCCGCCCTCAAGATGATCCGTGCCGACGCCGCAGGCGATCAGCGCATCCTTGCGGGTGGCCGCTTCCTTCAGCGAACGGGAGATCAGTTCCTGCGCCTGCGGCCACGCCAGTCCCATGCCGCGCTGGGCCGTATCCATGGCCTCCGCAACACCCAGGCCGAGGTCCCAAAGGCGGTGGCGGAAGCGCAGGGTAGCGTCCCAGTCGATGGCGGGCGTCAACCATGGATCGTTGTCGGCGAGGGGATCGGCCACCACATGGGCGGCGGCGAAGGCGACACGATTGAAATCCGCCGCACTTCGTTTCTCAATGGCGACCGGCGCGCCTGATAGCCTGTAGACCTCGATGCTGCGGTCGTCCTTTGGAAGCTTGAGTTCGCTCACTGTCGCCTCCTCAGGAAAGTGCGGGAACGTCGAGCCAGCGGCGTTCCTTCCATGATCTCAGCCCCAGTTCGGCCAATTGCACGCCCTTCACGCCCTCCATCAGCCCATAGGGCCATGGGTCGTTGTCGACGAGGTGACGCACGAACATTTCCCACTGCGCCTTGAAACCGTTGTCATAAGTGACGTTGTCAGGCACTTCCTGCCAGGTCTTGTAGAAATCGATGGTCTGGGGCTGGTCAGGGTTCCACACCGGTTTCGGCGTATTGGTGCGGTGCTGGGTCCAGCATTTAGTGAGACCCGCCACGGCCGAACCATGCGTGCCATCAACCTGAAACGTGACGAGATCATCGCGGCGCACACGCACCGCCCAGGAAGAGTTGATATGGGCGATGGCGCCGCCTTCCAGCTCGAAGGTGGCGTAGGCGGCATCGTCGGCATCCGCCGCATAGGCGTGGCCCTGTTCATCGAAACGCTCGGGGATATGGGTGGCGCCGAGGCAACTTACGGATTTCACCGGTCCGAATAGATTATCGAGCACATAACGCCAGTGGCACAGCATATCGAGGATGATACCGCCGCCATCCTTCAGGCGGTAATTCCACGAAGGACGCTGCGCCGGCTGCCAATCGCCTTCGAAAACCCAATAGCCGAACTCGCCGCGCACCGAGAGGATCTTGCCGAAAAAGCCGCTGTCACGCAGCATCGCCAGCTTGCGAAGGCCGGGCAGGAACAGCTTGTCCTGCACCACGCCGTGTTTGATACCGGCGCTTTCGGCCAGTCTGGCAATTGCCAGCGCCTCTGCCACGCTGTCGGAAATCGGCTTTTCGCAATAGACGTTCTTGCCCGCCTTGATGGCTTTTTCGAGCAGGCTGCCACGCATCTGCGTCGTGCCGGCGTCGAAGAAAAGCGTGTCATCCGGGTTCGCAAGGGCGGCGTCGATGTCGGTCGTCCAGCGCGCGACATTGTGCTTTTTAGCGATTTCCTCGATTTTCGCACCGTTTCGGCCGACCAGAATGGGGTCGAGCATGACCTTTTCCCCGCTCTTCAAAACCACGCCGCCCTGATCGCGAATGGCGAGAACGGAGCGCACGAGGTGCTGGTTGTAACCCATGCGGCCGGTGATGCCGTGCATGATGACGCCGATACGTTTCATGAATTTCCTCCCAAGGCGGCCTTTTCCCGAAAGCCGCTTCCGTCAAACATGGCAATTTGTAACCATTTGGTTATTTGTGGTCGTGAAGGATGCGATCTGTCAAGGTGTTTTTGGCAGGAAATTCACATGCACTTGCGGCGGCAGAAATCACGGGTTTGTGCCGCGCCGCAAAAGGAAACGACGCGCTTCGCGGATGCGAATGGCGCGTCGTCGCTGTTGTTAAAGGGAAATTCGGTTTTTACGGCTCAGACCGGCCGCACCGCAGCAAGCAGGGTATCGACGATATGCTGGCCCCAGCGTTCAAGTTCGGCGGGGTCGGTCAGGTCGCGCTGGAAGATCGTCGACAGCGTGAATCGGTTCGAAAGATAAAAGGCGCCGAGCGAGGCGATCGTCAGATAGACGTCGATCGGATCGAGACCGTCACGGAATTCGCCAGTATCGCGGCCGCGCCGCAGCACGTCCTCAAGCTCGGAGATGAAGTTCGAATGCATCGCCGCAATCGTAGCGGATTGCCTGAGATAACGGGCTTTGTTGAGGTTTTCTGTTGCGAGAATGCTCAGAAATTCCGGGTGATCCAGAAAATAATGCCAGGTGAAAAGCGCGAGTTCCCGCAAGCCTTCCGAAGGCGCCTTGCGGGTCAGGTCCAGCCGCCGTTCGGTGTGGCGGATATGGCGATAGGCGTCCTCCAGAACGGCGAGATAAAGCGCGTCCTTGTCGCCAAAATAATGGTAGATCATCCGCTTGTTGGTGCCGGCGCGCCGCGCCACGACATCGATTCTCGCGCCCGCCAAGCCCTTCGCGGCCACCTCGCGGCGGGCGGCTTCAAGAATGGCGGCGCGTGTTCTCTCCGGGTTTCGCACCTGTGCCGCCCCGCGTTTGCGCTTGGGGGCAGGCGTTTCCTCGACGGCCGGATCGGGCAGCTGGTTTTTCGTCGTTTCGTCCATCTTAGCACCCGCTTGACAATGTTGGCGATCGGTGTTCCCATGTAACCAATTAGTTATAAAACGGCAATAGTCGTTTACCCCCATCATCAATTTGGCAGTCAATTAGGGAGGAGTTGCCAATGCCCGTGATGCTTCACAGGAGAAGTGTGCTTTCAGCAGGGCTTGCGGCCCTTTCACTCGCAACATTGGGAGGTGGTTCGGCGCAGGCTCAGGCCGCGCGGCTGCGTATGTTGTGGTGGGGATCGCAGGAGCGTGCGGATCGCACCAATAAGGCGATCGCCGCATATAAGCAAATCAAGCCGGATCTCGATATTGCCGGGGAATTTGCCGGCTGGAGCGACTACTGGCCGCGCCTTGCCACGCAGGTGGCAGGCCGCAACGCGCCTGATCTGATCCAGATGGATTATCGCTACATCTTCGAATATGGCCGGCGCGGCGCCCTTGCTCCCCTTGATGACTATATTGGCAAGGGCCTGAAGATAGAAGATTTCGGCAAGATGAACATCGACTCCGGTCGGGTCGACGGCAAGCTTTACGGGGTTAATCTTGGCGTGAATTCCAGCGCTGTCTTCTTCGACAAGGCGGCTTGGGAAAAATCCGGCGCGACCCCGCCAGCGATCGGGCAGACCTGGGAAGAGTTTGCCGAAAACGCCGCCAAGCTCAGCAAGAACAAGCCCAAGCCCGGCTATTACGCCACGGCCGATGCCAGCGGCGTCGAGCCGAGCTTCGAGAACTGGCTGCGTCAGAACGGCAAATCACTCTACACACAGGATGGCGGTATCGGTTTTGATCCGACCGACGCGACCAAATGGTTCACCATGTGGGCGGATTTGCGCAAGAGCGGTGCATGCGTGCCGGCCGATATTCAGGCGCTCGACCAGTTGAATATTGAAACCAACGCGCTGACGACGGGCAAGGCGGCAACGGCATTTGCCCATTCCAACCAGTTTGTCGGTTATCAGGCGCTCAACAAAGCCAAGCTGGCTATGACCTCCTATCCGAAAAGCAAGAAGGATGGTCCTTCCGGTCACTACCTGAAACCATCCATGCTCATCAGCGTCGCCAATGGCAGTGCCGGCATCGAGCAGGCGGTCGGTTTCATCAACTTTCTCGTTGCCGAACCACAGGGCGTCGATGTTCTGGGTGTTGAGCGCGGCGTTCCGGCATCGGAAGCGATGCGTAACGCGCTGACCGCCAAGCTCGATGCCGTCAGCAAGAGCATGGTGGAATATATTGCCGAGATTACCCCCGGCGTTGGCGATCTGCCGCCGGCACCCCCTCCGGGTGCAGGCGAATTCGCCTTCGTCCTGAAACGTACAGCGGAAGAGATCGGCTTCGGCAAGATTTCGGCGGCTGAGGGTGGTGACCGGCTCGTCAAGGAATCCGAAACCGTCATTAAACGGAAGTGATGGCAGATGGCCTTTCGATCTGAAACTCTCGTGGAGGAGAGCCGTGGCGCGGCTCTCCCGAAGCGGGCAGGCGTGAAGCGGCTTTTGGACCGCAACGTTCACGCATACCTGTTTCTCCTGCCGTGGCTGATCGGTTTCTTCGGTCTTACCCTCGGGCCTGCGCTGGTGTCGCTTTATCTGTCCTTCACCAATTATGACCTGCTTCAATCCCCGGACTGGGTGGGGGCGGCCAATTATGTGCGCATCGCCACTGCCGACCCTAAATTCGCAGCCGCCATGCAGGTCACCTTTACCTATGTGCTGCTTTCGGTGCCGTTGAAGCTGATTTTTGCACTGCTGGTGGCGCTCGCCTTCAATCGCGGCATAAAGGGGCTCACGCTTTACCGGGCGATCTTCTATCTGCCGTCGCTGCTCGGTTCCAGCGTGGCGATCGCTGTTCTCTGGCGGCAGCTTTTCGCGTCAGATGGCCTCGTCAACATGGTCCTGTGGCAGGTTTTCGGTTATGAGGGGCCGAGCTGGATTTCCAATCCGGACTACTCGCTCTACACGCTGGTGATCCTGTCCGTCTGGCAGTTTGGCTCGCCAATGATCATCTTCCTCGCAGGGCTCCGGCAAATCCCGCAGGATATGTACGAGGCCGCCGATATCGACGGCGCGAGCAAGATGCGGCAGTTCTTCCGTATTACGCTGCCGCTGTTGACGCCGGTGATCTTCTTCAACGCCGTGATCCAGACGATCGATGCCTTCAAGGCCTTCACGCCCGCCTTCATCATTTCCGAAGGCACGGGCGGGCCGATCAACTCGACGCTGTTCTATACGCTCTATCTCTATCAGGAAGCCTTCGGTTTCTTCCGCATGGGATATGCCTCGGCGCTTGCTTGGATTCTTGTGATCATCATCGCGCTGTTCACGGCCTTCTCGTTCCTCAGCGCGAAATACTGGGTGCATTACGATGACTGACGCTGTTACCGCTCCCCGGCCGGGACAAGGCCCGCAACGCTCGCCGCTAATGTCGGTTTTGCTGCATGCGGCGCTGATCCTTGCCTCCTTTGCGATGCTTTATCCGATCCTGTGGATGATTTCGGGTTCGTTCCGCCCGCAGGACGAGCTGTTCGGTTCCTCCTCGCTCATTCCTTCGTCGGTTGATTTCGGCGGCTATATTCGCGGCTGGACCGGGCTTCAGGTCAGTTTCGGGCAATTCTTCTGGAACTCGTTCTTCATCTCGGTGCTCGCCACCATCGGCAACGTCGTTGGCTGCTCGCTTGCCGCCTTCGCTTTCGCCCGCCTGCGGTTCGGTGGGCGTAATTTCTGGTTCGCGCTGATGCTCGGCACTTTGATGCTGCCCTATCACGTTGTGCTCATCCCGCAATATATCCTGTTTCTGGAAATGGGTTGGGTGAATACGTCGCTGCCGCTGATTGTGCCGAAATATCTGGCAACCGACGCCTTCTTCATCTTCCTGATGGTGCAGTTCTTCCGGGGTATTCCGCGTGAGCTGGATGAGGCAGCGGTGATGGACGGTTGCTCGCCCTTCCGCATCTACTGGAAGATCATGCTGCCCCTCTCTCTGCCGGTTCTGGCAACGGCCGCGATCTTTTCCTTTATCTGGACCTGGGACGATTTCTTCGGTCCGTTGATCTATCTGAACGACATCAACACCTACACCGTGCAGCTCGGCCTCAGATCCTTCGTGGATTCCACCGGCAGCTCGGATTGGACGTCGCTTTTCGCCATGTCCAACCTGTCGCTGGTACCGGTCTTCCTGTTCTTCCTGTTCTTCCAGCGGCTGCTGATTGAAGGCATCGCTACCACCGGAATGAAACGCTGAACGGACGAAACGGGACCGAAAACGAATTGCAGAACATCAACACCGTCGCGGCTGCCTTGTCTGCAGCGCGACGGTCGGGAGAAACAGCATGGCAAGCAGCATTACTCTGGAAAAAATCGTCAAGCGGTTCGGCGCCTTTCCGGTCGTCCACGGCATCGATCTCAAGATCGAGCCGGGCGAGTTCACCGTTTTCGTCGGCCCCTCGGGCTGCGGCAAATCTACGCTTCTGCGCATGATCGCCGGTCTGGAGGAAATCTCCGAGGGTGATCTTCGCATCGATGGCGAAAGGGTCAACGAAACAGCCGCTTCCAAGCGCGGTATCGCCATGGTGTTCCAGTCCTATGCGCTTTATCCGCATATGAGCGTTTACAAGAACCTCGCTTTTGGGCTGGAGACGGCGGGTTACAAGAAACCGGAAGTCGAGGCGCGGGTGCAGAAAGCTGCCGATATCCTGCAGATCGGTCCGTTGTTACAGCGCAAGCCGAAGGCGCTTTCTGGCGGCCAGCGCCAGCGTGTCGCCATCGGTCGGGCTATCGTCCGCGAGCCGAAAATCTTTTTGTTCGATGAACCCCTGTCCAACCTTGATGCGGAACTGCGCGTGCAGATGCGTGTCGAAATTGCCAAGCTGCACCAGACGCTCGGCAGCACCATGATCTATGTGACGCATGACCAGGTGGAGGCCATGACGATGGCCGACAAGATCGTGGTCCTGCGTGACGGCCGCATCATGCAGGTCGGCCGCCCGCTTGATCTCTACAACAATCCGGCCAACCAGTTTGTGGCGGGTTTCATCGGTTCGCCAAAGATGAACTTCCTTTCCGCGAAAGTGGCTTCAGGCGACAGCTCCAACCGTACCATCGAGGTCGCCGGCCAGCGCATTCTGCTCGAAAAGCCGGTCGCGGCTGAGGAAGGCGAGCCACTCACTTTCGGCATTCGTCCCGAACACGTAAACCCACAGGCGCAATCGGCCTCGCTTGGCGATGCGTCCATCCAGCTCGTTGAACATCTCGGCGGCTCGACGGTGGTTTATACCAGCACCCCAGATGGCCAGCCCGCTACCCTGCTGCTGGACGGCCAGCGCCATATCCGCATCGGCGAGACCATTCCCTTTGCGTTTGATCTGGCGAAGACGCATCTGTTCGGGGCGGATGGGCGGCGAATATAAGAGGAAAAACCGGGGGGAGGAACAGACCTTCCCTTATTCCTGTGCTTGTCACAGGAGTCCAGCTGACGCGTCTGCGCGGCGATGAAATCAATCAGCCCAAAGACTTGGGCTGGCTGGTTCCCTATAGGGGGTACAGGGATGAGGGCAGTGGGCGGTTGTGATGGATAGCGAATTTTAGTCCGCCGCGTCGGTTTTCGATAAAAAACAAGCGGTTCTAAGAGCGGGCGAGAATCTCGCTCAGCACCGCCGCATCTTCCGAGAACTGGGCGACGTTGTCACCTTTGACGAACTCCAGCATCGCATAAGCCGGTTCTATCCAGTCGCTTGCTGGCAAGGCATCAACGCAAGCCCGCCAATAGTCCGCGCGCTCGCCGAGCGGCAGGCGGCTGGCATCGGCGAGCCAAGCGAAGACGTGCAGGTGGCAGATGCGCGAGCCGAGCGCGGATATTTCCGCAAGGGCGTCATCCAGCGGTAGACCTGGGGCTGGCTGCCAGTAAAAGAACAGGTTAGGCATCGGCAAATCCTGCATGAGCTGCAAGGCCGAGGGCAGCGTGTCGGTCAGCGAATTGGGGTGATATTCGAGGCCGATTGTCATTCCGTAGTCGTCTGCCCGCCGGGCAAGTGCCGCCAACGCGTCGGTTGCCGCACGGCGTTCCTCTGGTGAATAATCCGCGGATGGGCGTTTGCGGCTGCCGGGCCAGATGCGGATATGGCCGGTGCCGAGCGCTTTCGCGGTTTCCAGAACTGCGGTCACATCCTCCGGCGCAAAATCCGGTGCGAAAATGTAGGATCCGTAGGAAGAGACGGTAAGACCGGCTTTCACCGTACGCGCCGCCACATCCCTTGCATTTTCTAAGTCGCCAGGTGGCACATGGATATCGGCACCCCATTCTATCGCCTTGATGCCATTTGCAACGGCAAGGTTAATCACGGCCTGCGGCGTCATGGACCTGAAGGTGACAGAGCAGAGGCCCGGCTCGAAAATTCTCATGCGATAAGTTCCAGATGTTCCGGACGTACCTGCTGTTGCAATGGTTCTGCGCGGCAGAAGCGTTCGATCTCGGCAATCGCCATGTCGCCGAGCCGGGCGCGTTCAAGGCCGACGGCGCCGGCGATATGCGGCGTCAGGAACACGTTCGGAAGGCTGTAGAAAGGTGACTCTGGTGACGGCACTTCCGGATCGGTCACGTCGATGACGGCCTCTATGCGTCCGGTTTTCAGTTCCGCCAGCAGGGCGTCTTCGTCCACTAGCGCGCCGCGGGCCGTGTTGATCAAGGTCGCTCCGTCCTTCATCAGGGCAAGCGCATCGGCGCCGATCATATGCCGGGTTTGCGGCAGGGATGGCGCGTGCAGGGAAATGACGTCGCTTACCGCCATAAGCTCGCGGAGCGATACGAGACGCACACCGAGCTTTTGTGCCTCCACCGCGCTTAAAAACGGGTCGAAAAGGATGAGATCGAGATCGAAGGGCTGCAGCAGATTGATGACCCGACGCCCGATGCGTGACGCCCCGACAATGCCAACGGTCAGGCCGAGATTGCCGATGACCTGCGACTGCAGGCGGTCGACGTTTCGCCGTGCGCGATCCTCTCCGTAGATGCGTCGGAAACCGAAGGTACGCTTGCCGGAAAGCAGGATCATTGCCAGCGTAAACTCCGCGACCGGCTGCGCATTCGCCTCGGCCGCGCTGCACACCGTCACGTTTCGTTCGAAAACTGCCTGGGACAGGAAGTATTTCACCGTCCCGGCGGCATGCGAAATCAACCGAAGGTTCGGCATCATTGCCAGTTCCCGCATGTCGATCTCGGGACAACCCCAGCCAGTCAGAAGAATATCTGTTCTCTCCAACTGGGCAGTCACAGCTGGGTCGTGAAAATCGCAGACCGGCCGGGTATCGAGGATGTCGACGCTCTGCGACAGCTTTTCAAGCGCCTGTGGCGTCAGCACATGCTGCGTCCGCTCCGGGTCCATGGCAAGGCTGAGACGCGGACGCGGGCTCATCATTGCGGTTCTCCCGCCGCCGCCATACTGCTTACGGGAACACCGCGCTCAACAAACAGGCGGTCAAGCGCTTCCATGTCCGGAGGTGCGGGAACTGTCGCCAAAGCTGTTTCGCTTTCAGGTCCCGCCAGTCCCACAAAGACGGCGCAGGCGAGCAGGGTTTTGCCCGCTGGAATGTCGCCCCGCAATTGCGGCACCGTGGTTTTGGCATTGATGAGATTGGTATTGGGCAGCGCCTTCAACGCCACGCCCTGGCGGGATGCGCTGGAGCCGAGATCGATGATGGCGGATATGTCGGTGCCGCAATCGGCCGTTGCCCGGCCGCTGTCTTCGGTCACCGCATCGCGGTCGCCATCGTTGCGGTTTATCGCAAAGCCGCCTTCGGTGACAAAAAGTGGCCGCGCGGAAGTAATCCGGTGCAACCGGATATGCCACTCTCCCGCGGCAACCAGCGTCGTTTCGACCTCGACATCGGGGAATGGGTTCCAAGTCGCTCGAAGATTGGTGCCAGCCAAGAGCACAGTGCGGTTGGTTTCGCGCACCCGGTAGTGGCGGCCATCTTCGGAAAAGGCCAGCATATTGTCGAAACCATTGGTCTTGAAACCGCGCTCGTCCACTTCCACGCCGAAAGCGTAACGCGAGGAATAGGCGAATTTAGCGTATTTCTCCGGCCCGCCGCGCATGGACAGGTTTTCCTGCCCACTCGTCAGCGCCGTGACGTTGCTCTTACTGCGCATCATCACCATGCCGGGATGAACGAGCGGCCGTGGTTTTGTGGATGTGTCTGGCAGCTTTTCCTCCGCCTGCCAGAAGGGGTGGCTTTCCGGCAAGGCGAGCGGCAGGAAAGCCTTGAAGGCCCAATAGGGTGAACCCGCCGAATTATAGCTTTCCGACATGGTCAGTTGCGGATAGGCGTAACCAATGGAAAGCACGCCGTCGCGGTCGGCAATCGGCTTTCCCGCCCACCAGCGCAGATGTTTCAGGTAAAGCCCCTTGATCTCCCCCCAGGGCATCGCTTCCTCATCCGCGAAGGCGAGGGCACCCCAGAAGCCGCCGCAGGCGAAACGGTAGGTCATGGAGCGGCCAAAGGCCAGCGCGCCACCATCCTCATCGAACCAGCTTGCGAAATCCCCGGCAAACAGGCGGGCACGTTCCCGGTAGCGTTCGGCGTATGCATCATCCGGTTTGCTGATTTTCGCGTAGATCAGCCCGTAAAAATGCATGGCGAAGGCGATGTAGTGGTCGATGCGGCGATAGTTGCCGTCGCGATACCAGCCGTCGGCGATGTAAAATCCGTCCAGCTCTTTCAGATATGTTTCGGTGAGGCTCCGGTCGAATTCGATACCGAGATGATCGAGCGCCGCATCGACCATCACCCGGAAAAACTTCCAGTTATTGTCGGCATAGATGCGCTCGCGCGCCGCCAGAAGATAATGGCGCACATTCGCCTTTTGCTCTTTGGACAAGGGTTCCCACAGATGTTGCGGCGCAAGCCGAAGCGCAAAGCCGAGGGCGGCCAGTTCCACCAGCCGCTGATCCTTCTGCCGCACATCGCCCCAGTAATCGGCATGGGCGGGATCGGTGCCATTGGCGATGCCTCTGGCCAGAAGCGGCCAATGGGCGAAGGCATCGCCGCTGAGCGCAAGCGGCGCGATGCCCCAGAGTGGTCGCGCAAATCCTTCCAGATCGGCCGCTGCCCGGTCGAAATGCGCGGCGGTGCCGCTTAGCGTCACTCTTGCTCCGCTCTCTGAGAAATAGGGAAGCAGCGGTGCGAAACTGTCGTCCAATGCCCGTCTGACGTCGGCGCGGGTCTTGAGTGGATTGCCGTAAAGCGGATTGAAGCGGGTCATTGGATCATGGTTTGCTGGCTTATGCATCGCGCGCCGCCTTTCCCGTCTTTTTTGCTCGACCGGCGGTCTGTCCTTCCACAAGCTGTACACCCAGCTGAACCTGCCGGGCATTGGCCGATGGCTCCGCCAGCCGGCGGCGCATCAGCTCCACCGCCTCGCGGGCAATCTCGCGGCGGTCTACCCGGATTGTGCTGAGCCGGGGAGTGGAAAGTTCGGCGAAGGGCAGGTCGTCGAAGCCGATGATGGAAAGATCGTCCGGTACCCCGAGGCCAAGCTCTTGTGCTGCTCCCAGCGCGCCGAGCGCGATCGCATCGTTCATGCAGAAAATGCCAGTCAGATTGGGGTTTTTGGCCAGCAGCTGACGAACCGCATCACCGGCCTGCCCGAAGCCGCTATCCGCCGTGGAAAGCAGAAACTCCTCATAGGTGGCACCCTCTTCCTCGATGATAACCTGCCGAAAGCCCCGCATGCGCTCTCTTATAGTGTGACGGTGTTGCGGACCGATATAGGCGACCTTGCGGTGCCCCAGTTCCAGCAGCCGCCGCGCCGCCATCGCCCCGCCGTAAAAATTGGAGGGCGAGACGCAATCCAGCATCATCGAGGGATCGGCGCTATTGACGAGAACCGGTTGCAGCACACCCTGCGTGATGCGGTGGATGATCTCCTCTTCGGGGTCAAGACCAATGGCGAGAAGGCCATCGACCTCGCAGACCCGCTGCGTAAGGGCGTCGTCGATCTGCCTCTGGTGCAGCAGCCGGATATCGAGTTCGAAACCCTCTGTCTGGGCAAGGCTGCGCAGCATGTCGAAAATATCGTGATAAAAGGCGCCGATATCGCCGGTCGCTCGTTCGGCGGACATGAGGGCGAGGATTTTCTTGCCCTCCAGCGAGATGCCGCCGGTCTGGCTGGTGACTGGCCGCAGCGGATAACCAAGTTCCGCCGCCACACCCAGAACCTTGGTCTGGATCGATGCGCTGATGCCTTTTTCCCCGGCGAGAACCCGTGAGACCGTGCTGATGGAAACCCCTGCACGCTGGGCGATATCCGACTGGCGCGGGCGGCTGATGTCGGGCGTATCGTTCATGTCTTCTCCTGCGCTTGCAAAAAATTCTATTATGATGCAAATATTGCAAATAATGAAAATTTGCAAGAATTTAAGTGATGAATGAGAAATTTGCAAAACGCGGGAGGAGCATATGCAAACTATCGATAGACGTGGATTTTTGGTGACGGCGGCACTGGCAGGTCTTGGCGCGGCGGCGGGCGGTTTCCGCGCGATGGCGGCCGAAACCCGGCTACGTTGCGTATGGTGGGGTTCGGCTGACCGCAACAAGCGCACCAATGATGTGATTGCCCTCTACCAGAAGGCAGATCCACAAACGGTAATCAGCGGCGAGATGATCGCCGGTTCCGACTATTGGACCAAGCTTGCGACGTCCATGGCGGGACGTAACGTCGCCGATATCTTTCAGCTCGAGCCTTCCACCATTGCCGATTATTCCGGCCGTGGGGCCTGCATGGAACTTGACCAGTTTGTCGGCTCGTCGCTTGATCTTTCCAATTTCGGCAAAAGCGAAGTCGATCTTTGCCGCATCGACGGCAAGCTTTACGGCGTCGGTCTCGGGCTGAATTCGTTCTGCATGATGTATGATGCAGAGACGCTGAAGGAGGCCGGCGTCTCCGTGCCGAAGGAGCAGATCACCTGGAAGGCGCTGGCGGAACTGGCGCGCGATTTCAAGAAGAACGCTCCGGCGCGGCGCAATTATTGGGCGGTGCCCTATGGCGCTCGTTATCACTACGTCTTCGATGTCTGGCTGCGCCAGCGCGGCAAGCTCCTGTTCCAGGACGGCACCATCGGTTTCAACAAGGAAGATGCCAAGGAATGGTTCGCCTATTGGGAGGATCTGCGCGAGAACAAGCTTTGCGTCTCTGCCGATATCCAGACGCGCGATGACAATACCATCGAATCCAACGCGCTGACCCTTGGCAATTCTGCAATTGGCTTTGCCTATTCCAACCAGCTTGTCGGTTACCAAGCGCTCAACAAGAAGACGCTGTCCATTGGCATGCTGCCGGGTGAGGGGCCGGGAAAACCGACCGGGCATTATTACCGGCCGGGGCTTATCTGGTGCATTTCGTCCACCTCCACCACTCCGGAAGCTGCGGCGAAGTTCATCAACTTCTTTGTCAACGATCTGGAAGCGGGCAAGGTTCTTGGCGTCGAACGCGGCGTGCCGCCGGCGAAGAAGGTGCGCGAAGCTGTGTTGCCAAGCCTCAACGAGACCGAACGCAAGACGGTGGATTACATCGAGAGCCTGTCCGGCAAGCTCGATACCTATCCGGAGCCTGCCCCCATCGGCGCCAATGAGTTCGACCGTGGGGTAATGCGTCCCATTGCCGACTCACTCGCCTTTGGCCGCGCCACTGTGGATGAGGCAGCGCAGAATCTTGTCGATACCGGCACCCGCACGTTGCGCAAGCGCGGGTAAGGAAAAAGAGGCAGCGCATGCGGTATCGAAACCGCCTGCGCTGCCTCCATTCGTAATCCTTCCTTGCGTGTCTGACTTTGAATATATCGACACGACAAACAATGCTGGACAGCATAAAATATTTAAGCCAGAAATTCTGATCTAGATCGCTAAATCTGAAGATTAGACAATGGCTCCCAATTTCCTACTTATTGACGCTGAAAAAGAATTCGATGTTTTGAAGGCGGCGGCGTCGCTGATCCGTGTGCAGATATTGAAGCTGCTGCACGAGGCCAACGGTCTCAATGTCAACGAGATCGCGCAGAGGCTGGACCTTCCCCAGTCCACCGTGTCGGCCGGTGTGACCGTTCTTGAAGAGGCGGGGCTGCTGCGAACCGAAACGCGCAAGGCGCGCAAGGGCAGCCAGAAAATCTGTTTTGCGACCTGCGACGAGCTTATCGTTTCGTTTCGAAGCCCCGAGACGCCGGCTATATCCAACTACATTGCCGTCGCCATGCCGCTCGGCCTCTATACGCAAAGTTCGGTGACCGCGCCTTGCGGCATCTGTTCGCCGGAGGGCATTATCGGACTTCTGGATGTCCCTGATACCTTCATGGATCCCGACCGCATGAAGACTGCACTTTTGTGGTTCACATCGGGTCATGTCGAGTATCAATTCCCCAATAATGCCAAGATTCAGGGGCGAAACGTCGAGGAAGTCGAGTTTTCGATGGAGGTCAGTTCCGAGGTGCCAGGAACGCACAGCAACTGGCCGTCAGACATTACCCTCTCCGTCAACGGCAAGGAGATCGGGGTCTGGACCTCGCCCGGCGATTTCGGCGACAAGCGGGGTACGTTTACGCCCGACTGGTGGAAACTGTCCGGCTCGCAGTATGGAATGCTCAAAACCTGGCGCATTACTGCCCAGGGAGCCTATGTCGATGGTACGCGCATTTCCGATGTGACGCTTGCGGATATAGATCTGTCCAGCCACCGCTCAATCCGCTTGCGGATCGAGGTAAAGGCGGATGCAAAGCATCCGGGCGGGCTCAACATCTTCGGCCGGGGCTTTGGGAATTACGATCAGGACATCGTATTGCGTCTGCGCACCGCAGACTGATCGGGCCAATTTCATAAAGTATGATTTTCGCGGTTGACAGGCGCGGCTTCCATTGGCAACTATATTATGAAATATGGTTCATATCATATTTTAAGATATAAATGCGCATGGGAGGAGAGCCTATGAAAGCGCGGGTTTCAGTCCACCGGGACTTCCGGATTGGGCGTATCGACGATCGCCTATATTCCGCCTTCATCGAACATATGGGGCGGGCGATCTATGGCGGGATTTACGAGCCCGGCCATCCGCAGGCGGATGAAAACGGCTTTCGCAAGGATGTGCTGAAATTCGTGCAGGATCTGAAAATTCCGGCGATCCGCTATCCCGGCGGCAACTTCGTTTCGGCCTATCGCTGGGAAGACGGCATCGGCCCCCGTGACAAACGGCCCGTGCGGCTTGATCTTGCGTGGCGCTCCAAGGAAACCAACCAGATCGGCGTCAACGAGTTCGCAGACTGGGCGTCGATGGCAGGCATCGAGATGATGCTCGCCGTCAACCTCGGTTCCCGTGGTCTGGATGATGCCCGCAACTTTCTCGAATACGTGAATTTTCCCGGCGGCACCGAGCTTAGCGACCTTCGCCGCAGCCACGGCGCCGAAAAGCCGCATGGCGTGAAGATGTGGTGCCTCGGCAACGAGATGGACGGCCCCTGGCAGATTGGCCACAAGACGGCGGTGGAGTATGGCCGGCTGGCCAACGAAACCGCGAAAGCCTTCAAGGGTTTCGACCCCACCATCGAGGCAATCGTCTGCGGAAGTTCCAACGACGGCATGCCGACCTATCCCGAATGGGAGCGCGAGGTGCTGGAAGAATGCTACGAGAATGTGGACCACATCTCACTGCATAAATATTTCGGCAATAACAGCCGCGACACGCTGAATTACTTCGGCAAGATCGAAGAAACAGGGCGTTATATTCAGACTATCGCCGGTGTCATCGATTACGTGAAAGCCAAGAAGCGCGCCAAGAACGATGTCTCCATCTGCTTCGACGAGTGGAATGTTTGGTACCATATCCGCGAAGACGACGGTAAACGCATCAAGAGCTGGGACTGGCCGGAAGCGCCTGCACTTCTGGAGGAGACCTACAATTTCGAGGATGCTCTCTTCGTGGCCGGGTTGCTCAACGAGTTCATCCGTCGCTCGGACAGGGTGCGCATCGCCTGCATTGCCCAGCTCGTCAATGTCATCGCCCCCATCCGCGCTGAAAAGAACGGACCGGCATGGCGCCAGACCATCTATTATCCCTATCAGTTCGCCTCGCTTTATGGTCGCGGCGTTGCACTGAACATTGCCGTCGATTGCCCGACCTACGACTGCAACGCGGCCGATGACGTCAAATATCTCGATGTCGCCGGCGTGTTTGATGAGGACGAGGGCGTGGTAACGCTGTTTGTCCTCAATCGTCATCTGACCGAACCAGCAGAGCTCAATGTCGGTCTCACCGGCTTTTCGCCTGTGTCACTTAGCCTGCATCTTTCCATGGCGGGATATGATCTGAGGATCGGCAACGGTCCGGATCAACCTGACCGCGTCGTGCCGGTGCCGGGCAGCGGCATTGGTGTCGAGGATGGGGCGCTCAAAGGCTCCGTGCCGGCGCTGTCCTATCATGTTCTGCGCGTGAAGGTTCAGTGAGGCGGTGATGGGTGTCCGTCTCAGCAATATCGCCAAGTCCTTCGGCTCTTTTGCAGCCATCCGGGACGTTTCGATGGAGATTCCGACGGGCAGCTTCGCGGTTTTCGTGGGGCCATCCGGTTGCGGAAAATCCACCCTGTTGCGCATGATCGCCGGTCTTGAGGAAACCAGCGGCGGTCACATCGCCATCGACGAGCGCGACGTCACCGCTGTCGAGCCGGCGGATCGCGGGGTTGCCATGGTCTTCCAGAATTATGCGCTTTACCCGCATCTGACGGTGTTCGAGAACATGGCTTTCAGCCTGCGTCTCGCCCGCCGGCCGAAAGCGGAGGTGAATGAGAGGGTGGGGGAAGCTGCCCGCATCCTCCAACTCGAGGACAATCTGCACAAGAAGCCATCGCAGCTTTCCGGCGGCCAGAGGCAGCGCGTGGCCATAGGCCGCGCGATCGTGCGACAGCCGAAGGTGTTTCTCTTCGATGAACCCCTGTCGAACCTGGATGCGGAACTGCGTGTGCAGATGCGGCTGGAACTGACCCGGCTTCACCGCAAGCTCGGCGCCACGATGATCTACGTCACGCATGACCAGGTGGAGGCCATGACGCTTGCGGACAAGATTTTCGTGCTGAAGGGCGGCATCGTGCAACAGGCCGGCGCGCCGCTCACCCTTTACGACGATCCGGACAATCGTTTCGTCGCTGGATTCATCGGATCGCCCGCGATGAATTTCCTTGCCGCCGACATCGTCGGGCAGCGGGACGGTATCGTGACGCTTACGCCTGAAGGTGCTGAAAAGCACCTCGAAGCCCGGCTTTCGCATCCGGTTTCCCCCGGTCAGCGGGTCGAAATCGGCATAAGGCCCGAGCATCTGGTGATCACGCAAGAGGGTGCTTTGCCTGTCAATGTCGAGGTGGCGGAGGAGCTTGGCGACCTTTCCTATCTCTATACCCGAACGCGTGCCGGGAAAGAACTTGTCGTGCAGCGGCAGGGCTCGCGCGAGCGGCTGGATGGCCGGTCCGTCTCACTGAGTGCCTCGCCCGATCACATCATGGTTTTCGACAGCGAAGGCAAAAGGTTGCGATAGGCGCGAGGAGGCGCCTTTCGATGCAGTAGCAGACCGCCCCTTGAACGGGGTGTTTCCAACAAACGGGAGGAGTGAACGATGCGACTGATCAAGACATTGCTTGTTGGTACGGTTCTGGGCCTGAGCGCCCTGCCGGCACTGGCGAAGCAGGATATCGTCTGGTGGGACTTTCTGTCGGGCGGCGACGGCGTGCGCATGAAAGCCCTGATTGCTGCCTTCAACAAGGAGCACCCTGACATTCAGATCAAGGGAACGACGCTAGAGTGGGGCGTTCCGTTCTATACCAAGGTACGCACGGCGTCCGCCGTGGGTGAGGGGCCTGATGTCATGACCTATCACCTGTCGCGCGCGCCGCTCGGCCTTGATGAAAAAGTATTGAGCGAAATTACCACAAAAGACCTTGATGATGGCGGGTTGAAGACCAGCGACTTTTTCAGCGCACCCGTCGAAGCGGCAACCCACGACGGCAAGCTTTATGCGGTGCCGTTCGATATCCATGCCCTTATTCTCTATTACAACGCCGATCTTCTGAAAGGGTCTCCCTATCTCGATGCCGAGGGGAAGTTGACCGGTATCAAGACGATGGAGGATTTCGAAAAGGCGCTGGCCTGGGCGAAGGACAAGGGCGTTCAGACGCCGGTTACCTATCAGTCGGGTGGCGAAGCCGGTGTCTGGCGTGTCTTTTATACACTGTTCTCACAACAGGGCGGCGAGCTGGTCACCAATAACGAGGTGCTTGCCGGCGACAATGCCGAAAAGGCTGCCAAAGCGATCGATACCATGTCGAAATGGCGGGAAAACGGATGGGCGCCCGAGCAGGCGGAATATCCTGCGTCCGTTGCACTCTTCTCCGCTGGCAAATCCGCCTTCCAGCTTAATGGCGTCTGGGAAGTTCCGACCTACAAGGATCTGGAAAAGAACGGCAAGCTCGGCTTCAAATGGAGCGCTGTGGAAGTTCCGCCTTTCATGGGCAAGCGCGCCACCTGGGCGGATTCGCACGCCTTTGCGATCCCCAACCAGGGTGACAAGACCGTTTCCGGCGAGAAACGCGCCGCTGTCATGACGGTTATTGGCTGGATGGAAAAACACGCCATCAGCTGGGCCGATGCGGGGCATATTCCGGCCTATAAATCGATCACCGAAAGCAGTGAATACAAGGCGATGCAGCCGAATGCCACATATGCCTCGCTGGCGGAGGCGGCAGTGTTCGATCCGAAGACCACGATTACCGGAGTTGCCTCACCCGCTTACGATGCGGCGCTTAATATCATCGCTCCGGCCATCCAGGGCTACATGAGCGGCGCGGATGCGGTCGAGCAGATCAAGTCCGAGCTTCAGGGCAAGCTCAAGTAATCCGAGACTGCCCTCTGGCTGTCAGCCGGAGGGCAGCGTGCAATGCGGGAGGTCCCGGAGGCATTCCATGGCTATGATTGAAAACCGGCGCAAGAAGTCGCTGATCGCACTGTCGATGGTGACGCCATTCATCGTGGTCTTCGCCACGTTCTTTCTTTACCCCCTGATCGAGATGATACGCATCAGCTTCACGGATGCGCCGCTGATCGGCGATGGCAACTGGGTCGGCCTGCAGAACTACATAAAATTGCTGAGCGACCGCCTGTTCGTCACCTCGCTCAAGAATAACGGCTATTTCGTGCTGCTGACGGTGGTGCCAACAACGGTCATCGCCCTGTTGATTGCGCTTGCGGTCAGCCGATTGTCCGGCATCAAGCAGACAATCGCCATGAGCCTGTTTTTCCTGCCTTATGTCCTGCCGGTTTCGGTCGTCACCGAAATCTGGGCCTGGATGCTCGACCTGCAGTTCGGCATTCTCCAACCGGTCATTTCGTTGCTGGCGGGCAAACCGGTCGCGGTTTTCAAGAACCCCAATTGGGTCATGCCGATGGTCGCCGTCGTCACCATATGGTGGACGAACGGTTTTAACGTTCTGCTCTTCATTGCCGGCTTGCGAAACATTCCGACCGAGCTTTATGAGGCCGCAGCTCTTGATGGCGCAACGACATGGCAAAAGTTTCGGCGCGTCACATGGCCGCTTCTGTGGCCGGTGACCGCGCTGATCCTGACGCTGCAATTGATCCTGCAATTGAAGATATTCGACCAGATCTACCTCTTGAGCGGCGGCGGACCCTTCAATTCCAGTTTCGTGCTTCTCCTTAAGGTCTACCGGGAAGCCTTCCAGATGAACAATGGCGGTTATGCATCGGCCGTGGCGACCGTGCTCTTCCTGTTGATCGTCATCGTATCCGTTCTCCAGTTCCAGTTGCTACGCATCCGGAGGAATTCATGAGCCTGACCAAAAGACTTGAGAACGTCATCCTGACTCTGCTGACATTTTCGGCAGCACTGGTATGGATTTTCCCGCTTTACTGGGGGTTCGTGACGTCGTTGCGCTCGGACGAGAATGTTGCGGGCAACACGTCGCTACTGCCTGATGAGTTCCAGCTTGGTGCCTATGTGAATGCCATCTTCAATACGCGGCTGTTGACCTGGTATGTGAATTCCATTGGCACCGCCGCGATCGTCACCGTCTCTGTGCTCATCATTTCGATGTTATGCGCCTATGCGCTATCGCAAATCCGCTTTCCGGGACGGCGACTGCTCTATGGCATCGTGCTCGCGAGTTTCATGGTGCCCGCGCAGACGCTTGTCGTGACACAGTTCATCCTGATGAAGAACCTCAACCTCATCAATACCTGGGCGGGCATCATCCTGCCGCAGCTGATCACGCCAATCGTCATCATCGTCTACAAGCAGTTCTTCGACAGCGTGCCCAAAGAGATGCGGGAGGCGGTGGTTCTGGATGGTGGCGGCGAATACACGATCCTGTTCAAGGTGTTTCTGCCGCTGAACTGGGGCATTACGACCGCCATGGCGATTGTGACCTTCATTACGGTGTGGAACGCCTTCTTCTGGCCTTTCCTCGTCATCACGTCCGAAAACATGATGACGATCCCCGTCGGCATCACGCAGGTCAACGACACCTTCGGCATCGTTTATGCACGCCTGATGGCGATTGCCATGCTGGCGGCTCTGCCGGTCATCGTCGCCTACGTCATCTTCCAGCGGCGCGTGACGGAAGCCATCATGATTTCGTCCGGCGTGAAAGGGTGAGGGCGGCGAAAGATGCCGGTGCCAGTCAGATGACGTGAGCGTTGTGCAGGGCAGTCAGCACCTCGTTCTTGAGGGTGGCGAGTTGCGGCGACCTTCTGTCGCGCGGGCGCGGCTCGTCCACTTCTATCCGCTGCTGGATACGGCCGTCATGGGCACCCATCATGTAAATGCGGTCACCGAGATAAAGCGCCTCGTCAATATCGTGGGTGACGAGCAGGAAAGAAATGCCGCGCTGTTCGACGAGTTTCAGGACAAGGTCCTGCAATTTCATCCGCGTGAAAGCATCGACCGCGCTGAAGGGTTCGTCGAGCAGCAAGATGCGCGGCCGGGTATAGAGCGCTCTTGCTATGGCGACACGCTGCGCCATGCCGCCTGAAAGGGCTTTCGGTAACGCGCTGCCATGGCCGCTCAAGCCCACATCGTTGATCAGTCCTTCTACCCGCTCGACATCATATTTCTTGCCGGCCGCATAACCGATGTTTTCGGCAACTGTCAGCCACGGCATCAGGCGGGGTTCCTGAAAGACAAAGGCGATGGGCGGTGAGTCCGATGCCTGAACTTCCTTTGCCTGCTGAACCTTCACAGCGCCTGAGAAATGCCGATCGAGGCCGGCGGCGATGCGCAGCAAGGTGCTTTTCCCACACCCACTTGGTCCGAGAAGAACCGCCGCTTCACCATCGCCGAGCGTCAGGTGAATATCCTGAAGGACAACCGTGTCTCCGAAGGCTTTTTCGCGAACATCGACATTGAGCAAACTCATCGCATGCGCCCTCCTTGCTGAAGGGGATAAGTGTCGCGCCATCTGAGGCAACGTTCCTCGACTATCTTGAAGAGGCTGTCGGAAATCTTGCCGAGGACGGCAAGGCAGATAATCGCTATCATCACCAGATCGGGTCGGGAGAGTTCGCGCCCATCGGAAAGCATGTAGCCGATGCCCTCGGAGGCCGCCAGAAGTTCCGCTGCGACAACGCTCAGCCAGGCCAGCGACAGGCCGTAACGCAAGCCCGTGAACAGATGCGGCAAGGAGGCGGGAATGAAAATCCGCCAAACCAGCACTGGCAGCGGCTGGCGATACATCTCGCCCACTTCCACCAACTTGCGGTCGACATTTCGGATGCCGGAGAAGAGGTTGAGATAAACAGGGAAAAACGCGCTTTTGGCGATCAGCACGATTTTCGAGGTTTCGCCAATGCCGAACCAGATCATCAGCAGCGGCACCCAGGCGAGGCTCGGAACCGCGCGTAGCGCCTGAAACGTCGGTTCAAGGTAACGCTCGGCGGCAACGACCAGCCCGACCAGCGAACCGACGACGATTGCAAGAAGGGAGCCAATGACGAAGCCGACAAAGACACGGGCGGTACTGGCTGCGACATTCGTCCACAAAGGACCCTCGGCGAGCCTTAGAAACGTGTCATAAAGCTCGGAGGGCGGCGGCAGCACGTAGGGACTTACCCAGCCCACGCGCACAAAGAATTCCAGCAGCAATAATGAGCCGACCGGCACGATCGCGCCGCGCAGGTCGAACCGTCCCAGGAAATTCCCCACTCTTTGCACGAACGGCAGTCGGGCAGGGAGTTGTTTCGTAGTCTGCTTCACGCGCTGAAATTCGCGCGGATGAGAATTCATGCTCCCAGCGCCTTTTTCGCCGGTGCCGGATCGATCAGCGACGAAAGGACGCTGTCGACATTGACGCCAGGACGCAGCACATCGTCGCCAAGCAACGGGGTCACGATACGGATCGAGTTCAGCAGTTCCTCGCCCGGAACAGGATCCTTCCAGTCGCGCTTTTCGATCGTCAGCTTGGTGATCTGGGGATCGTTGCCGGTGACCTTCGTGACGAAATCGATGAATTCGCCGTTGTTTTCACGGATCCATCTTTGTGTCTCGACCCAGACACCGAGGAGGCGCTCGACCGCTTTCGGGTGTTTCGCCAGAAACTCCTCGGAAACGCTGAAGACGCTGCCGTCGCGCCAGCTACGCTCATCGAAAATCGCCCTGTCACCGGCAAGTTCTGCCTGGGATGTGTGTGGATCGATGCCGACCCATGCATCAACCTGTCCCTGCTGAAGCGCGTTGAATCCTTCCGGATGCTGCAGGTTCACGACCTTGAGGTCATCGATCGAAAGCTTGTTTTGGGCAAGGGCGCGCAGGAGGGTGAAATAGGGCGCGGTACCCTTGGTGACCGCAATGGTTTTGCCCTTGAGATCGGCGACGGTCTTGACCGGCGAATCCGGGCGAACCTGTATGATGGAAGAACCGCCCCAGCTTGCCACATAGATCACCTTCAGCGGCACACCATTGGCGCGGGCCAGAAACGCGGAAAGTGCTGCCGAACCGGCAAAATCCGTCGAGCCGACCTTCAGGAATTCGAGCGAATTGTTGCTTCCGCGGGATTGTACCCAGGTGATCTTCGTGCCGACATCCTTGAACGCTTCCTCAAGCCAGCCCTTGTTCTTTATCAGCAGCGTGTGTGAGGAGTAAAATCCCCAATCCAGCTTCAGCTCAGCAGGAAACTCCTGTGAGCTCTGGGCCAGCGCGCTGCCCGTGGCAAAGGGTGCTGCGAGAGCCCCGGCAATGCTGAGTTTCAGAATCTGGCGGCGAGAATGTTTAGCCTTCATAATAGTTCACCTAATTTATGTAATTTGTGTATTTAAAGGGTATGGGCCGGCGTTTATGAGGTCAATCCAGCCTTCTGGAACCTCATCCCAAACTTCAGGGCGGGCGTGGAAAATCTCCCTACCGCTGGCCGGATCGGCGCGACGGCGCGTTATTCAGGGAAAAAACGATTGGCCGGACGTTGTAAGCCGAGATGATCGCGCAATGTCGTTCCCTCATAGTCCTTCCGAAACAGGCCGCGCCTTTGCAGTTCGGGCACAAGCAGGGTCGTGAAATCGTCAAGTCCGGCAGGCAGGAACGGGAAGGTGACGTTGAAGCCATCCGACCCCTCTTCGTATAGCCATTGTTCCATCTCGTCGGCGATGGTTTTTGCCGTGCCGACAAATGCGAGACCCCCATAGCCACCCAGCCGCTGCGCCAGCTGGCGCACCGTCAGCCCCTCGCTCCTTGCAAGTTCGATCACCCTCTCGCGGCTGGATTTGCTTGCATTGGTTTCGGGAATGTCAGGCAAGGGGCCATCGGGATCGAAACTCGAAGCATCGTGGCCGAGCGCAATCGAAAGCGAGGCTATCGCGCTTTCATAATGGACGAGGCTGTCGAGCCTGGCGCGTTTGGCCTTGGCTTCTTCCACGCTATCGCCGACCAGAACGAAAGCGCCCGGCAGGATGACAATGCCGTCGCGGGAACGGCCTGCCGCAACGGTTCTGTCCTTGACGTCCCTGTAGAACGCTTTTCCCGCCGCAAGCGTGGGTGTTGCCGCAAAAACGACCTCGGCAGTTTCGGCTGCAAGCTGGCGCCCCGGCTCTGAAGCCCCGGCCTGAACGATGACGGGCCAGCCCTGCACCGGACGCGCTATATTGAGCGGACCGCGCACGGAAAATTCCGGTCCCTTGTGATTAAGCACATGCATTTTTTCAGGGTCAAAGAACAACCCGCTATCGACATCCCGGAGAAAGGCATCATCGGAAAAGGAATCCCACAGCCCGGTAACGACGTCGTAAAATTCCCGCGCTCTTCCATAACGCTCCGTGTGGTCAGGCTGTTCGTCCCGGCCGAAATTAAGCGCCGCATCCGGATTCGCTGTGGTGACGATGTTCCAGCCGGCGCGACCATTGCTGAGGTGATCGAGTGAGGCGAAACGCCGGGCTACGTGGTAGGGCTCATCGAATGTGGTGGAGGCGGTGGCAACCAGCCCGATGCGGGAGGTGACGGCGGCGAGCGCCGAAAGCAGGGTGAAGGGTTCGAAAGACGTGACGGTATGGCTGCGGCGCAGTGCTTCCGTCGGCATGTTCAGCACCGCCAGATGATCGGCCATGAAAAATGCATCGAATTTCGCGGCTTCAAGCTGTTGCGCAAATCGCGCCAGATGGCCGAAATTGAAGTTCGCGTCCGGGAAGGATCCGGGATAACGCCACGCACCCGTGTGAAGACTGACGGGCCGCATGAAGGCGCCGAGATGCAGTTTGCGATCGTTTGCCATTGGGCTTCACTCTTTCGTTGAAGTTTTGACCCGAGCGTTTTGTCTGTCGGCCGCCAAGGATCGAAGACCGGCTCGGTCCTCATCGCGACGATAGCCTTGCTGGCGGCTCGGTGCGGCAAAGACTATTGCGATTATGATTTCCAAACAGAAAGATTTTTCCTGAAATCATTCATTTCGCAAGATCGCTTTGCCTGCAACGGGTTTGCCTCATCGTGTTGACGTAATATCCGGCAAGCGATGTGCTTCACGTTGTGATCGCCAAGCAAATTTCGACGTATTTCGCGCAATGATTCTAATGAGAAAATGGCGTAAATTCAAAGTATTGGTCGATATAGCTAATGTACTGGATTATTTCGAAATCGTAGTTAGAGATCGAAAACGTCGTTTGGAGATCCGGCGTGGTTGGGACACCCCCAAACCGCGCCGGACTGATCCGTGCTCAAACGTCCGCCATCAAACTGCCAGCAGCTTTTCGTTGCCGATGCGGGTTGTCTCGATGGCACCCTCCGTTTCGATGCGCTTGCCGGTGGCCGGATCGAAAAAGTGGAGGTGGGCCGGGGGCAGTTCGAAGTGGATGCGCTGGCCGGGTTTGACCAACAGATCTTCGCCGATGGCTGCGGAGAAAGTTTCGCCGGCGATTTCCGCATGTACGATGCGGCCGGAGCCCAGCTCTTCTACAAAGTCCACGGTTGCGGGCACGCCCGCACCCTCGATGCTGACCAGGCATTGTTCAGGGCGAATGCCGACTGTCACGTCGCGCCCGCGCAGCTCCAGCGCGGTCTCGG
>NZ_BDLN01000006.1:83114-278895 GCF_001950375.1 Rhizobium sp. TBD182
CGGCTGGCCGCCCAGCATGACGGATGGAGATTCGACCTCCACCCGCGTGTTGAACAGGTTCATCGCCGGTGAGCCGATGAAGGAGGCTACGAAGGTGCTGGCGGGGCGGTGATAGATATCGAGCGGATGACCGACCTGCTCCACATTGCCCTTGTTCATCACCACCAGCCGGTCGGCCAGCGTCATGGCTTCCACCTGATCATGGGTGACGAAGACGGAGGTGGCCGACAGGCGCTGGTGCAGTTTGCGGATTTCGGCGCGCATCGTCACACGCAGCTTTGCATCGAGGTTGGACAGCGGTTCATCGAACAGGAATACCTGCGGTTCGCGGATGATTGCGCGGGCCATGGCCACGCGCTGGCGCTGGCCACCGGAAAGGGCGGCAGGCTTGCGTTCGAGATAGTCGGAAAGGCCAACGATCTTGGCCGTTTCCTCGATGCGGCGCAGGCGCTCAGCCTTGGGAACGCCTGCGACCTTCAGCGCATAACCGATATTGCCTGATACCGTCATATGCGGATAAAGCGCGTAGTTCTGGAACACCATGGCGCAACCGCGCTCGCGCGGCTCCAGCGTGTTGACGACGCGCCCGCCAATGGCGATTTCACCTGACGTGATATCCTCCAGCCCGGCGATCATTCGCAGAAGTGTGGACTTGCCGCAGCCCGAGGGGCCGAGGATGACGACGAATTCGCCGGTTTCGAAAGTGAGATCCACGCCGTGCAGGGTCGGGGTCTTGCCATAGGATTTGCGGACCTGCCGAATATCGATCTGAGCCATGATATTAAGAACCTTGTTGTTGAGAGCCACGCGTCGCGTCGTCACTTGTCGGATGACACGAGACCGCGCACGAACCAGCGTTGCAGGAACGCCACGACGAGAAGCGGCGGCATGATGATGATGAGGGAACCGGCAAGCGTGACGTTCCAGTCCGGCGTGCCGTCCTCCGAAGGCAAAAGGGCACGCAACGACATCATCACCGTCTTGTAGGAGGGGTCGGTGACCATCAGCAGCGGCCACAGATACTGGTTCCACGAGGAGACGAAGAGAATGGTGGTTAGGGCCAGCATGTTGGTGCGCGAGAGCGGCAGCAGCACGTCGAAAAAGAAACGCACGGGGCCGGAGCCATCCATGCGCGCCGCCTCCGCAAGTTCATCAGGCAGGGTCATGAAAAACTGCCGGTAGAGAAAGGTGCCGGTGGCCGTGGCGACAAGCGGCAGCGACAGGCCCGCATAGGAATTCAGCAGGTTCCATTCGACGTTGACTTCGACACCGCTCACCAGCGCTATAAGGTAACGGAACGGCTGGAACACATCCGCTGCCACGGCATAGGTCGGAACGGCGCGAATTTCGAGCGGCAGCATCAGCGTGATGAAGACGGACCAGAAAAACAGGTGTTTCAGCGGCGAGCGGAAAAACACGATGGCGAAGGCGGTCAGAGCGGAAAGGGCTACCTTGCCCGCTGTGACGAGCGAGGCCATCACCAGGCTGTTGAACATGGCGTTGCCCAGATTGGCGCGGTTCCAGGCGGTGCTGAGATTTTTGAAAAGCTCGCCCTGCGGCATGAAGCTGAAGGGCGTGTGATTCACCTGCTGCACCGTCTGGCTGGCGCCTGCCAATACCACGATGAAGGGGCCGATAAGAAGCAGAAGTCCCGCGACCATGACCACGTAGGTAAAGGCGTCGGCATAGGGCGTGCGCTGTATCATCTCTCAGGCCTCACTTGTAATGGACGCGCCGCTCGATGAAGCGGAACTGGATGAAGGTGAAGACCATGATGAGGCCGATGAGGACGATGGTTTGTGCCGAGGCGCCGGAATAGTTCAGCCCTTCGAAGGCCTCGGTGACGATGCGGTAAACCATCACATCGGTGGCGCGGTTGGGGCCGCCCGCCGTCAGCGAATGCACGATGCCGAACGTGTCCTGGCCGACGAAACCCTCGGTCATCATCGTCACCATCAGGAAGAACAGCGTAGGTGCGAGCAACGGCACCTGAATGTCTATAGCGCGGCGGATCGGGCCGGAGCCATCCATCGCCGCAGCTTCCGTCAGCGAACGGGGTACGGATTGCAGGCCGGCAAACAGGAAGATGAAGGTGTAGCCCGCCCATTTCCAGATAAAGATGGCGATGACGAGCGTCAGTGCATGTTCGCCGTATTTCGCCGGGTTCCAGATATCTGGCCAGGCGGCGTTGAGTGAAGCGGCCAACCCGCGTTCCGGCGACAGGATGAAGCGGAAGGCCATGCCTGCGGCGGGACCTGCGATGGCGAAGGGCAGGATATACAGAACCCGGAAAAATCCGGAGCCGGGAAGCTGGCGGTCGACGGAGAGCGCCAGGGTGAGGCCGATGAGGATGGCGACGAAGGGGCCGACGGTCGCGAAGATCAGGCTGACGGTAACGGAATGCCAGTAGAATGGATCAGAGAAGACTTCCTGGAAATTGGCAAAACCAACGAATTCTGCCGCGCCGCCGAAGGGCGGCTGGAGGGTGAAGGCCCAGTTGATCACCGCCGCCACGGGCCAGTAGAAGAACAGGAGGATCAGTGCCAGCTGCGGCAATGCGAACAGCAGCGGCAACCATGTGCTTTTGAAAACGGCGCGCTTTTCCATGAAATATCCGAAACAGAAAATGGCATTAAGGGTTTGCCCGCGCGGAGACGGGCAAACCCAGGCGAAAAGGACCGCTTAGTTCAGCTTGGCGCCGGCATAGGTCTTTTCGAAGCGGCGCAGGCCGGCATTCGAGCGCTCGACAGCCTTGTCGAGTTCGGTCTGAATATCGGCGTTCTGCATGAAGATGGCTTCGAGCGAGGTCGAGACTTCCTTGCGGATCTGCGTGAAGCCGCCGAGGCGGATGCCGCGGGTATATTCGGAAGGCGGCGTAAACGTGAGGCTTTCGATTGCCTTTTCACGGCCCTTGTAGGGCGCCTTGTCGTAGAAGCCGTTGGCCTTCATGGCGTCGAAGCCGGTCTTGGTGACCGGGATGTAGCCGGTAACAGTTGACCACCACTCAACCATATCAGGCTGCGCGATGAAGTTCAGGAATGCGGCCGCACCCTTGTATTCAGCTTCCGGACGACCAGCCATGACCCAAAGCGAAGCGCCGCCAACCAGCGAGTTGTGGCGCTCGGTGCCCTTCCAGATCGGCAGCATGGCGACGTCCCACTTCACGCCCTCAGGCATGGTCTTGCCGACGGTGCCATGGCCGGCAATCGAGGACATGAACATCTGGCAGGTCTGCGAGGTGAAAGCGGGCAGGATGTCCATGCCGAGCTGCTTGGTCTTGACGACGAACAGCTTCTCGTCCTGCATCTTCTTGAAGAATTTGACCTGATCAACGAACTTCGTCTTGTTGATCGTCAGTTCGGCGTCGAGGCCCTGATAACCGTTGCCCTTGGTGGCGATTGGCTGGTTGTGGATGGCAGAGAACTGTTCCATCAGCATCCAGGTGTCGAAATTAAAGGCCAGCGGGCATTCGAAACCGGCCGTCTTGAGCTTCCGGGCGGCTTCTTCAACCTGTTCCCATGTGTCGGGCTTGAAGGTGATGCCGGCTTTTTCGAAAGCGGTGACATTGTAATAGAAGACCGCAGTGGAGGAGTTGTAGGGGAAGGAGTTCAGCTCGCCGTCAGCCGTTGCATAATAATTGGCAATGCCGGGGAAATAGTTGTTCCAGTCGATTTTGTAGCCGTTGTCGGCCATCAGCTTCTTGGCGGGAACGAAAGCCTTGGACAACATCATGTCCAGCGTGCCGGCATCGTAGATCTGGGTAATGGCGGGCTGCTTCTTGGCGCGGTAGGCGGCAATGGTGTTCTGCAGCGTGGCGTCGTAGTCGTTCTGCGACGTGCAGACGATTTCGAATTCAGCCTGGGAGTCGTTGAACTTCTTGCAGGTTTCCTGAACGCGGTCGCCGAGATCGCCGGAAAGGCCGTGCCAGAATTCGAATTTGGTCTTTTCTGCGTGGGCAGCCGTGGCGCCGAAGGCGGCGGCAATGGCAACGCCTGCCACGAAAGAGGTCAGAGCGGAAGATTTCATAAGTTGAGCCCCGTTGATGGAGTAATGGCATGACCGGCGAGGACGTCACGTCCCCAACACGAAGCCACGGGCTCTGCTAGCAGCCGTCTTTGACGGATCGCTTACACTTTGTTGAACGTTTTGTGATGAGTGAAGATACAGGTACGCATAGGCGTCCAGGGAAAATCAGATAAACGGGTTTTATCTGATTTTCCGTTGCTTTTCAGTTCTTTACTTAAAATGTCTTTCTTCGCTACTTGTCGCTGAATGACTTGTTAGCATCAACCTCGACGTGCCGCTTCGATGGTGGCGACGTCGATTTTCTTCATATCCATCATTGCCGCGAAGGCACGTTTGGCCTCGGCGCCGCCGGCAGACATTGCTTCCATCAACACCCGCGGGGTGATCTGCCAGGAGATTCCCCATCGGTCCTTGCACCAGCCGCAGGCACTTTCTTCTCCGCCGTTGCCGACGATGGCATTCCAGTATCGGTCCGTCTCTTCCTGATCCTCCGTCGAAATCTGGAACGAGAAAGCCTCGGTGTGCTTGAATGTCGGCCCACCGTTGAGGCCGATACAAGAGACGCCTGCCACCGTGAATTCCACCATCAGCACGTCCCCCTCCTTGCCGGAGGGGTAATCGCCCGGCGCCCGATAGACGGAATTGACGGTACTGTCGGGAAAGGTCTCGGCATAAAATCTGGCTGCGGCCTCGGCATCCCTATCGTACCAGATGCAGATCATGTTCTTCTTCACGGCGTGTTCCTCCCAAAAGAAAGCCCCATTCGGTAAACAATGTCGCCATGCGCCGATCGTTCCGAAAGGAGGCGGGAAGGTGCAATTTTGCAAAGGAATAAAGGTTGTGCGTCATGACGGTGCCGGCGCGATGATCAAACGCGACGCGCATGGATATTTAAATCCAGCGCCTCACCCTTCGGTGATAGGCATCATATGCCGGGCCCAGCCGCGCCCGTTCTGAAGAATAAATATGAAACAATGTCTCTTTGTAACGTGAAGCGCGTGCTTGACCTAATATGCAGATTATTGCGGCAGGAAGACGCGTATTGCCCAAATTTCGCCCGTACCATCAACTCGCGTGATCAACGTCAAGATTATCCTTAAATATTATTTAATAATGTAATCATATTGTTGGTGAACGATTTTCAGTAGAAACTGTCCAGCTGCCATCGGAGGATCGCGCGTGAGTTTTCTTGATCGTGGTGCCAATGCTTTCGCGGTTCTTGCCGCGCTCTCCAAATCTCAAGCCATCATCGAATTTGATATGGCCGGAAAGATTCTCGCCGCCAACGAGAATTTCTGTCGTGCGCTCGGTTACGAGCTGGCGGAAATAGTCGGCAGACATCACAGCATGTTCGTTGAACCTGAAGTCGTGTCATCGCAGGACTACAAGGCCTTCTGGTCAAAGCTTTCGGCCGGCCAGTTCGATCAGCGGCAGTACAAGCGCATTGGCAAGGGTGGCAGGGAAGTCTGGATCGAGGCCTCCTATAATCCGGTGTACCGTCGCGGCAAGCCGGTGAAAGTGGTCAAGATCGCCACGGATATTACCGAGCGCAAGCTGAAGGCGGCGGAAGATGCGGGCAAGATCGACGCCCTGTCGCGGGCGCAGGCCATCATCGAGTTCTCTCCGAACGGCGAGGTCCTGACGGCCAACGAGAATTTTCTGGCGGCGCTCGGCTATTCGCTCGCCGAGGTGCAGGGAAGGCATCATTCGATGTTCTGCGAACCCGCCTACACACAGTCCCCGCAATATGCGCAATTCTGGAAAAGGCTTGCTGGCGGCGATCTGGTGGCGGATGAATTCATGCGGCTTGGCAAGGGCGGTCGTAAGGTTTTCATTCAGGCCTCCTATAATCCGATCTTCGATTTGTCCGGCAAGGTGTTCAAGGTTGTCAAATTTGCCACCGACGTGACCGGACGTGTTGAAAATGTCGAAAAGCTCGCGCAGTCCCTGACCAATCTGGCTGACGGTGATCTTTCGCAGAGCATCGATAAACCCTTTATCCCCTCGCTTGAAAGATTGCGGTCCGACTTCAACGCTGCCTCGAAAAAGCTCAAGAAGGCCATGACGCTGGTCTCTGAAAATGCCGGCGCCATTTCTTCGGGGTCGAATGAAATAAGATCCGCGGCCGACGATCTCGCCAGACGTACGGAACAGCAGGCCGCCTCTATCGAGGAGACGGCTGCGGCCCTCGAGGAGATCACCACCACCGTCAATGATTCAAGCCGCCGGGCGGAAGAGGCTGGAAAAATCGTCGGCCGTGCCCGCGACCACGCCGAACATTCAGGTCAGGTTGTGCGCGATGCGATCAGTGCCATGGACCAGATCGAAAAATCGTCGCGTGAGATTTCGAATATTATCGGCGTTATCGACGAGATTGCCTTTCAGACCAATCTGCTTGCGCTGAATGCAGGCGTGGAAGCTGCCCGCGCAGGCGAAGCAGGCAAGGGTTTTGCCGTGGTTGCGCAGGAAGTTCGCGAACTTGCGCAACGCTCGGCGACGGCCGCAAAGGAAATCAAGAGCCTGATCAACGCGTCTGGCACGCAGGTTGAAAACGGCGTTGGCCTTGTTACCAAAGCGGGCTCTGCCTTGCAGGAAATCGCGGAACAGGTGCGCGACATCAACACCAATGTCGTAGCGATCGTCGATGCCGCGCGCGAACAGTCGACCGCGCTCGCCGAGATAAATCAGGCAGTCAACACCGTTGACCAGGGAACGCAGCAGAATGCCGCGATGGTTGAGGAGCAGACGGCTGCCAGCCACAGCCTTGCACGGGAAGCGGCAGCGTTGTTTGAGCTTCTAGGGCAATTCCGGTTCGATGACGCATCGCACTCGACATCGTCGTCGCGGAGCGGCTTCGAGCAGCAGGCTACCTTTGCCACTCCGCGTCGCCCGGCATCCCGCCCGCTTGCGGTGCGCGGTTCCGCTGCAGTTGCCGTCGAACATGAGGATTGGCAGGACTTTTAAGCACACAAGATGGCCTTGCCGACGCGGAAATGCGACTTTTATTCTGGACGCATGGAAGCCTCGGCAAGGCCCAAACCGAAGCTTCCATTGAAGAAGAGCCGTAGGTCTGGGCATATCTTGCAGAATGCCTGATAATCGGCGTATCGGGCGTGGGATTTGCGGGGAGTTTTGCTTGGCGGGGATATCGACACGCTGCGTGGGTCTTGCTCTGTGGTTGCTGGCGCTTGCCAGTGGCACGAGCGGGGCCGAGGAGAAGGCCGATGGCAAAGTCTCCTGCACCTACACCCATGATGTCGCGCCGGAATTGTGCATCCGTGTCGAAAGCTACAATAACGACCTGTGTCACGCCATCGAGGTTCTGGCCGGGCGCCACGCCGTTCCGCCGGATTATTTCGCCCGGCTCATCTGGCGGGAAAGCCTGTTCCGGGCCAATGCGGTCAGCCCGAAGGGCGCGGAAGGCATAGCGCAGTTCATGCCTGGAACCGCAAAGCTGCGCGGTCTCAAAGACAGCTTCAACATAATCGCCGCACTCGAGGCCTCTTCCCGGTATCTGTCCGAGCTGAATACGCAGTTTGGCAATTTCGGTCTCGCCGCCGCAGCTTATAATGCGGGCGAGGCGGGATTGCGGAATTTTATCGCGACCGGTCGGCTGCCGACGGAAACCCGGGATTATGTGTTTGCGATAACGGGATATCCGGTTGAGAAATGGAAGGACAATCCGCCGGAAAAGGCGGCCCCGGCATTGGATGAGACCCGCTCCTTCATCGATGCCTGTCTGCGTCTGGCCGATACGCGAACGATGAACGATCCTGTCCTCATCTCGTCGGCCGACTGGGCGCCCTGGGGCGTGCAGCTTGCCGCGCATTATAATCCGGCGGTGGCGAACCGGCTTTTTACCCGCGCCATTGGCCAACTATCCGGGTCGCTTAATGCCGAGCGGGCTTTGATCGTGCGGCAGCGAGGCGGCAATTTCGGTTCGCGCCCGCGTTATGCCGCCCGCATCGGCCGCGATACACGCGCCCAAGCCAACGAGCTTTGCGGCGAAATCCGCCAGGCCGGCATTCCCTGCACCGTGTTCCGCAACAGATGAGAACAGCTGTATGACCCTGTCGATCATAACAAGTTGATCAGCATCTGGGTCGCACCTCCTTTCAGAGCAAAATTATCGAGCCTAGATTGCAACGCTGACGACGGAACGTGTCGGCTGATGGTATTCTGTGAGGGAAGAAAACTGAAAATGAGATGGCTTGAAACGGGGTGTCTGGTCGGCGTGCTGGCCGCCATTTCTGGGTGCGCCACGACCGGGCAGACGGACGCATCGCGAACGGTGGCGAGCCTCGTGGGCCAACCCCTGGATGCGGCTATCGCCAGACTTGGCCGTCCTAACAAGGTGGTCATCGAAAAGGGCGCGACGGAATCCTATTGGCTGAAGGTGGATGTTGAGACCTATGCCGGCCTCTCCAACAAGCGGGAAATCCGCACCTTGAACGGGCAGGTGCGGATATCGGAAACGGAAGGCATGAAGATCAAGGAGCATCGCCGCGACTGCATCATCAAGATCACCGCGGATCCCGCTTCCACCATCAAGACCAGCGAAATCATCGGCAATCCGGCCAATTGCGAGAACATTATCAATCGCCCAAACACCTGAGACGGTCGCATTCGCGACTGTTGCATCGCTTCGAACGACCGAACCACCGTAAGAGGTGGATTGTGGGCGATCTCCTAATATGCGACCATCCGTGCCGGAGGATGCGTGCATGGTATCGACGCTGTCGCATATACGGGAGATCGAACGTGTCGGCATGGGCGCGGTCAGCCCGCGTGATACGCCGGTCATCCAGTCCTGGCTGCGCTGCCTCAATGACTACAAGCTCGACCCAACGATTGCGCAGGAAGCCTATATCGTGCCCGAGCTGAAGCTTCGGGAGCATCGCGAGCAGGCCGAGGAGCTCATCCGTATCGGCCGCTCCGGTCTCGAAGCCCTGTTCAACCAGATTGCCGAGCAGAATTACGTCCTGCTGCTGTCGGATGCGCGCGGCGTTACCGTCGATTTCATGGGCGACCCGACCTTCGACAACCAGTTGCGGAGGGCGGGGCTTTACCTTGGCTCGGAATGGTCGGAAAACCGGGCCGGCACCTGCGCTGTTGGCGCCTGCCTCGTTTCCGGCGAGCCGGTGATCATCCATCAGGATGACCATTTCGATACCAGCCATATCGGGCTGACCTGCACTGCGGCGCCCGTCTTCGATACGCTCGGCGATCTCACCGCCGTGCTCGACATTTCCCAGTTGCGCTCGCCGACGGCCAAGGCCAGCCAGCAACTGGCGCTGCATCTCGTTGCCTCCACCGCGCGGCGCATCGAGCTTGCCAATCTCATGACCCGCACCCGCAATGACTGGGTGTTGCGTCTTGCCCGTTCACCTGAGTTTCTTGACGTCGATCCCGATGCGGCGATCGCCCTTGATGGCAGCGGACGTATCACCGGCATGACCCATGGTGGCTTCGGGGCGCTGGCGCGCTCCATGAACATGCACGGCCTTGCCACCCGCGATTTTCTCGGCCAGCCGATTTCCTCGGTCTTCGATATCGATGTGGACGACCTGCCGCGCTTCATGCGCGGGCGGCCGAATGGCGAGCGGCTTTTGCGCGCCCGCAACGGTCTGGTGCTTTTTGCCAGCGCGATCGCGCCCGCCGTCAGCATTCGCGCTCCTGTCACGCCAGAGCCACGCTTGCCGCGAGCGCTGAGGGACATGAGCAACGGCGATCCGGCGATGGAAAAGGTGCAGGCGCGGGCAGCAAAGCTTGCCGCCCGCGATATTCCCATCCTCATTCAGGGTGAGACGGGCAGCGGCAAGGAATATCTGGCACGGGCGATCCATGACAGCTGCAACAGCGACGGTAATTTCGTCGCCGTCAATTGTGCGGCAATCCCGGAGCATCTGATCGAATCCGAATTGTTCGGCTATACGCCAGGTGCCTTCACCGGCGCCAGCCAGAAAGGCAAGCGCGGTCTCATCGAGGAGGCAAGTGGCGGCACTTTGTTCCTGGATGAGATTGGCGACATGCCGCTTTCTCTTCAAAGCCGCCTGCTGCGCGTGCTTTCGGAAAACGAGGTGCAGCCGGTTGGCGCATTGAAAGCCAAGCCGGTGCGTCTGAGAGTACTGTCCGCATCGCACCGCGATCTTGTCGAACTGGTGAAGGAAGGCCGTTTCCGGCAGGACCTCTATTATCGCCTGAACGCCGCAACGGTGACGCTGCCGGCGCTGCGGGAGCGCGAGGATCTCGGCTGGCTGATCGATCAGTTTCTCCGCCGCATCGAGAAGGAAAACGGCGAGACCTACAGGATCGATAAGGCGGCACGGGCAATTCTGCTTGACCATGACTGGCCGGGCAATCTGCGCGAACTCTTCAATGCATTGCGGGTTGCAGCCGCGCTTTCCGATGGCGGCAAGATCGATCCGGGTTGCCTGCCTGAACACCTTTTTGCCGAAGTCGCCACCGATGATGCATTGCGCGATGACGACGATCTGCGCCGGGCGCTGAAGGACTGCGGCAACAACGTCTCGGCGCTGGCGCGAAGCCTCGGCGTCAACCGCTCCACCATTCACCGCCGTCTCAAACGCCTGAATTGACTGCGTCCGAACCGGTGCGTCCATTGCAACACCTGTTGCACGGAACCTGTTGCATTCTGCCGGCGAGCCTCAGAGCTGAATTTGTAACCAATTGAAAATACGTCAAGATATGGCGCAAGCCATTCTGGCATGCCGCTTGCTGATCTTTCTGTGCAAGAACTACAGGAGGAAATGCAATGAAAGCACTGCGCTTTCACGCCGCCAAGGACCTACGCATCGAGGATGTGGATATGCCGCCCGAGCCCGGTTCGGGTGAGGTGCTCGTCGAAAACAAGTTCTGCGGCATCTGCGGCACGGACCTGCACGAATATGCCTATGGCCCGATCTTCGTGCCGAAGGAGCCGCATCCTTTCACCGGCGCGCACGGGCCGCAAATTCTCGGTCATGAATTCGGCGGTGTCGTAAAGGCCGTAGGCGAGGGCGTTAGCCATGTAAAGCCCGGCGACCGGGTATCGATCCAGCCGCTCATCATGCCGCGCCATGGCGACTATTATGCTGATCGCGGTCTTTATCACCTGAGCACAAATCTCGCTCTCGCCGGTCTGTCCTGGCATTCCGGCGGCATGGCGCAGGCCGCTCTTCTCAACGACTATAACGTCCAGCCGATACCCGATGCGCTCTCCGATCAGGAAGCGGCCCTCATCGAGCCGACGGCAGTCGCGGTTTATGCCTGCGACCGTGGCGGTGTCACGGCCGGCAGCAGCGTGCTTGTGACCGGTGCCGGGCCGATCGGCATTCTCGTCGCCATGGCGGCCAGGGCGGCCGGTGCCTCGCAGATATTTCTTTCCGATCTCAACGACACGCGTCTGGCGCTGGCGCGGGCGGCGCTTGGCGAGGTGCGCACGATCAATCCCAAGACGGAAAAAGTGGGCGATGTCATCCGCGCCGAGACCGAAGGCAATGTTGGCTGCGATGTCGCCATCGAATGCGTCGGCAATGAATATGCGCTGAAGAACTGCGCCGATGCCGTGCGCAAGCAGGGCGTTGTGGTGCAGACCGGCCTCCACCCCGGCGAAAACCCGCTGAACTGGTTCGACGTGACCTTCAAGGACATCGATATCCGCGGCTCCTGGGCCTATCCGACTCACTACTGGCCGCGTGTTGCCCGGCTGATCGCCAGCGGCCAGATCCCGGCGAGCCGGATCGTTACCAAAAACGTCTCACTCAGCGAGGCGGTCACGGAAGGGTTCGACCAGCTGCTCGACCCGGCCGGCAAGCATCTGAAGATCCTGATCGACCTGTCGCGATAGGCCGATTTGAAGTGCGGGGCGGTTGAGGAGCCGTCCCGTTTCCACATTGAGCAGGAGGAGGAATACATGCTCGACAAGACCCCCACCACCCGCCTTCAGGCGCTTCTCGATACGTTCGGGGCAGCACTCGAAGCTGGCCGCATCGATGATGCCGTTAATCTGTTTGCCGAGGATTGCTACTGGCGCGACCTCGTTGCCTTTACCTGGAACATCAAGACCGTTGAAGGTCGCGATCAGGTGCGCGACATGCTGCAGGCGCAGCTTTCGACGGCCAGACCCACAAACTGGCGCATCGCTACCGGCGAGGAGGCAACGGAGGCGGATGGTGTGCTTGAAAGCTGGATCACCTTCGAGACGGCGACAGGGCGCGGCTACGGCCTCGTGCGCTTCAGGAACGGGCAGATATGGACGCTGCTGACGGCGCTTTCCGAACTGAAGGGCCATGAGGAAAAATCGGGCTTCACCCGCCCGCTCGGCGCAAGGCACGGCCAGAACCTTGGTGCCAAAACCTGGATGGAGGAGCGCGAGGAGGAAGCGCGCACGCTCGGTTATGACAAGCAGCCCTATACCGTCATCATCGGCGGTGGGCAGGGCGGCATCGCGCTCGGTGCCCGGTTGCGCCAGCTCGGCGTGCCGACGATCATACTCGAAAAGAACGAGCGGCCGGGTGATAGCTGGCGCAAGCGCTACAAGTCGCTCTGCCTGCATGACCCGGTCTGGTACGACCATCTGCCTTACATCGATTTTCCGAAGAACTGGCCGGTCTTTGCTCCCAAGGACAAAATCGGTGACTGGCTCGAATTCTACACGAAGGTGATGGAACTGAACTACTGGACCCGCTCCACTGCCCAATCCGCCAAGTGGGACGAGGCGGCGAAGGAATGGTCGATCGTCGTCGATCGCGATGGCGAGGAAGTCGTGCTCCGGCCAAAGCAACTGGTCTTTGCCACCGGCATGTCCGGCAAGGCTAATATTCCGGATTTCAAGGGGCGCGAGCGCTTCAACGGCGATCAGCACCATTCCTCGCAGCATCCGGGGCCGGATGGGTACAAGGGCAAGAAGGTCGCCGTGATCGGTTCCAACAATTCGGCCCATGATATCTGCGCCGCACTCCACGAAGCGGGTGTCGATGTGACCATGATCCAGCGCTCGACGACCCATATCGTCAAATCCGATACGCTGATGGATATAGGGCTCGGTGCGCTCTATTCCGAACAGGCGTTGGCGAATGGGGTGACGACGGCGAAGGCCGATCTCATCTTCGCGTCGCTGCCCTACCGGATCATGCATGAGTTCCAGATCCCGCTTTACGACAAGATGAGGGAGCGCGACGCTGATTTTTACGCCGCACTGGAAAAAGCCGGGTTCCAGCTAGACTGGGGTGCGGATGGCTCGGGCCTCTTCATGAAGTACCTGCGGCGCGGCTCCGGTTATTATATTGATATCGGCGCCTCGCAGCTGATCATCGACGGCAAGGTGAAGCTTGCCGCCGGTCAGGTGGACGAGATCACCGAAAATTCGATCAAGCTCGCTGACGGCAAGGAGATCCCTGCTGACGTCATTGTCTATGCGACGGGATATGGTTCGATGAATGGCTGGGTCGCCGATCTCATCGATCAGGAAACGGCCGACAGGGTCGGCAAGGTCTGGGGTCTCGGTTCGGATACGCCGAAAGACCCGGGGCCGTGGGAAGGCGAGCAGCGCAACATGTGGAAGCCGACGCAGCAGGAGGCGCTGTGGTTCCACGGCGGCAACCTGCACCAGTCGCGGCATTATTCGCAATATCTCGCCTTGCAGTTGAAGGCGCGCATGGAGGGGCTTCCTACACCTGTCTATGCATTGCAACCGGTTCACCACACACGCTGACCACGGGTATTTCGATCGATAAAGGTAATGCAGAAAGGGGGCGGAACATTCCGCCCCTTTTCTGAATCCAATGCGGGCAATGCCAAACGGACGCCGCCCGGTTTCTGTGGATCACGGCAACCGCTGTTGTTAGTGTGAGCCTCTGCGCATATGTTGGAAAACTCAATATCGATTTCCGGCCAAAGCGGACAGAAGAACAATGACCTCCCAGTTGGATTTTTTTGCTTCCGCGACGGTGCGGCTTCCTCAGGCTGAGCGCGGGCGAAAAGCGGGTGGTCGTGAAACGATGCAGAAATCGGTTCCTGATGATGAGGCCTTGGTCGAATATCTCGAATCCACAGGCAATTACCGCGTCCTGCGCAAGTTGCAGCCGCGAGCGATCTGCGAGCAGCCGCGACCGGGGTTTCCACGTCAGGGCGTGATCCTCGACACCGAGACCACGGGCCTCAACCATCGAACCGATGAGATCATCGAAATCGGCGTCATTACCTTCACATTCGACGATCAGGGCACGATCGGGGATGTCACCGGGGTCTATGGCGGTCTGCGACAGCCGAGCACTTCCATTCCGGAAGAAATCACGCGCCTGACGGGTATCACCGATGAAATGGTTGCCGGACAGACGATAGACATCGACCGGCTGACCTCCCTTGTTGAAGGTGCTGATCTGATCATTGCCCACAATGCCGGCTTCGATCGTCCGTTTTGTGAGGCCTTCTCGCCGATCTTCCGCAATAAGGCCTGGGCCTGCTCCGTTTCTGAGATTGACTGGAGTGGTTGGGGTTTTGAGGGCAGCAAGCTCGCCTACCTCATCGGGCAATCCGGCTATTTCCATGACGGCCACCGAGCAGTCGACGATTGTTTCGCTCTGCTGGAGGTGCTGGAACAGGTACGCGCCGGCCAAAGCGGGACGCCCTTCATGGAACTCCATGAAGCCAGCCAGCACTCCCGGGTTCGCATTTACGCGGAGAACAGCCCGTTCGACATGAAGGATCATCTGAAAAAGCGGGGCTATCGCTGGTCTGATGGTTCCGATGGCCGGCCGAAATCCTGGTGGGTGGAACTGGCGGAGGAAAAGCTCGAAGAAGAGCTGCATTTCCTCCGAACCGAAATTTACCGCTGGGACGCCGATCCCACGGTCAAGTATCTGACGGCATTCGACCGGTTCAAAGCCGGCTAGAAAGAAACCGCGACGGCCGTACCGTCAAGTTTGCACAGCTCTGCGTTTTTTTTGGTGTTTGTCGATTTTCTTGCTCAAAATTTGAGCGAGTAGGCGCGAGCTTTTTCGCGGCATTTTGATTTTAAAACAATATCTGTTCTGGCACGGGCTTTGCTTTCAGTCTTGTATGCAAGATTTACATACCAAGCAGGACCGTCAGATAAACATCGAAGAAGCCATCGTTTCCGGCATTCTTTCGGCGCGCATCCGGCCGGGCACGCGGCTCAGCGAAAATCAGCTGGCTGGACTCTTCTCCGTTTCACGTACGCGGGTACGGGAGGCGATGATGCGGCTGGAAACACGTGGCATCGTCCATGTCAGCGCGCGGCGAGGGTGGTTCGTCGTCGAGCCCTCCGCCGAGGAGGCGATGACCATCTATGAGGCGCGGCGGATTATCGAATCCGGATTGCTTCGCAGCATGCGGATGCTGTCGGAGGAGGGGCGCAAGGTCCTCGTCGCGCATCTTGAGGAAGAGAAAGTCGCGATAGCCGCAGGTGACCGCCAGCGCCTTACCTGCCTCATGGGCGATTTTCATATCCGCATCGCCGAGCTTTGCGGCAATGCCGTGCTCATCGAGCTGCTACGCGATCTGACCGCCCGGACAATTCTGATCTCCATGCTCTACCAGTCGGAGTTTCATGCCCTCCAGTCCCATGAGGGGCATTGCCGTATCTTCGACGCGATGGCTGCGGGCGATTTCGTGAGGGCGGCGGAGCTTTCCATCGAGCATCTGGACGAAGTGGAAACCGGCCTCGACCTCACACGACGCCCCGATCCTCTCGCCGGCCTTCGCCGGTCGCTCGCCCTACCGGAAATGAATGGCGGCGATCCGGATAAAATTCACATGCAACACAATCAACACAAGGAGAATGACATATGATCTTCAGACGGACCCTCATCGCTGCCGCCGCCATGGCTGCCGCCTTTGGTCTTTCCGCGCCCGCCAAGGCGGATGCCCTTGCCGACATCACCGCACGCGGCACGCTGCGTGTGGCCGTACCGCAGGATTTCCCGCCCTTCGGCAGCGTTGCTGCTGATATGACCCCGCAGGGCTATGACATCGACATGGCCAAGATGATCGCCGACAAGCTGGGCGTGAAGGTGGAACTCGTCCCGGTCACCAGTGCCAACCGTGTTCCCTATCTCCAGACCAATAAGGTCGATCTCGTTATCTCCAGCCTCGGCAAGAATCCAGATCGTGAAAAAGTTATTGATTTCTCTGATGCTTACGCGCCTTTCTTCAACGGCGTTTTCGGCCCGGCCGATGTCGCGATCTCCAAGGCCGAAGACCTCAAGGGCAAGACCATCGCCGTCACGCGCGGTGCCGTCGAGGACCTGGAACTGACGAAGGTCGCGCCTTCGGACGCCACCATCAAGCGTTACGAGGACAATAACGGCACCATCTCGGCCTTCCTTTCGGGCCAGGTGGAAGTTGTCGCGACCGGCAACGTGGTTGCAGCCGCCATCCTCGCCAAGAACCCCCCGAAGCGTCCGGAATTGAAGTTCCTCATCAAGAACTCTCCCTGCTACATCGGCCTCAACAAGAACGAGCCGGCCTTACTGGAAAAGGTTAACGCCACCGTAGCTGCGGCCAAGGCCGACGGCTCGCTGAATGCGATCGCCACTAAGTGGCTTGGCCAGGATCTGCCGAAAGACCTTTGATCATCGTTTGCCATGGTCATCCCGGATCCGCCGGGATGACGCCTTTCTCCACCGGCGCAAGGGGACTGTTTCTTGAGCTATCAATTTGATTTCCTGTGGCTTGGCGAATATTGGCCACAAATTGCCAAAGGCATCGCCATTACCAGCCAACTCACGCTGGTCGGCGGCGTGGTCGGCGTTTCACTTGGCATCGCCTGCGCCTGGGCCCGGGCGCTCGGACCTTCATGGTTGAAGCCCATCGTCGGCACCTATGTGGAGCTCATCCGCAATACGCCTTTTCTGATCCAGTTGTTTTTCATCTTCTTTGGCCTGCCATCGCTTGGTTTCAAGCTTACAGAGCTGACCGCGGCCAATCTGGCGATGATCGTCAATCTGGGCGCCTATAGTTGCGAGATCATCCGCGCCGGTATTCAGGCGACGCCGAAGGGCCAGTTCGAGGCGGGCGCGAGCCTTGCCATGACGCGCTTCGAAACGTTTCGCCATGTGGTGCTCACACCCTCGCTGCAACGCATCTGGCCGGCGCTTTCCTCGCAAGTGGTGATCGTCATGCTCGGCTCGGCCGTCGTTTCGCAGATTGCGGTGGAAGACCTGACCTTTGCGGCGAACTTCATCCAGTCGCGCACGTTCCGCGCCTTCGAAGCCTACATCCTGTCAACCGTCATCTACCTGCTGCTCGCCATCCTGTTGCGGCAGGGCATGCTGGCGCTCGGCAGCTTTCTTTTCCCGAGGAGGGCGCCACGATGACTGAATTCACCTTTTGGGACATTCTGCGCAACCTGCTGCTCTCCACCCGCTGGACGCTGTTGCTATCGCTCGTTTCCTTCATCGGCGGCGGTATGGTGGGCATCGTGCTTTTGTGGTTGCGCATCAGCCCGCGCCGGGCTTTGAACCGCGCTGCCCGCATCTATATCGAAGTCTTTCAGGGCACCCCGCTGCTGATGCAGCTTTTCATCGCTTTTTTCGGCCTCGGTCTCCTCGGGGTCGATGTTCCGGCCTGGCTTGCGGCTGGCGTGGCGCTTATCCTCTGGACCGCTGCCTTCCTTGCGGAAATCTGGCGCGGCTGCGTTGAGGCGATTGCGAAGGGCCAGTGGGAGGCGTCCGCCAGCCTTGCCATGGGCCGCCTGCAACAGATGCGCTACGTCATCCTGCCGCAGGCGCTGAAGATCGCCATTCCGCCAACGGTCGGTTTTTCCGTGCAGGTCGTCAAGGGCACAGCACTCACCTCCATCATCGGTTTCGTTGAACTGTCCAAGGCCGGCACGATCGTCACCAATGCCACCTTCCAGCCCTTCACCGTCTATGGCCTGGTTGCTCTCATCTATTTCGCCCTCTGCTGGCCGCTGTCGAAATCCAGCCAGTTCCTAGAAAGGAAGCTCAATGTCGCTCATCGAAATCACTGAAGTCCACAAGAGCTTTGGCGACAATGAGGTGCTGAAGGGCATAAATCTGGATGTCGAACCCGGCGAGGTGATCGCCATCATCGGCAAAAGCGGCTCTGGAAAATCGACGCTGCTTCGCTGCATCAACGGACTGGAGACGATCAGCGCCGGCTCGATCCAGGTGGCAGGTGCGCAGTTGCTGGACGATGAGCTGCATCTGAAGGCATTGCGGCTGAAGGTCGGCATGATCTTCCAGCAATTCAACCTCTTTCCGCATCTGACGGCCGGCGGCAATGTCATGCTTTCGCAGATGGTGGTGAAAAAGGTCACCAAGCCGGAGGCCGAGGTGACGGCGCGCAGGATGCTGGAGCGTGTCGGGCTGGCGCACAAGTTCGATGCCTATCCGGATGAACTGTCCGGCGGCCAGCAGCAGCGCGTGGCGATTGCCCGCGCCCTTGCCATGCAGCCTATCGCCCTTCTCTGTGACGAGATTACCTCGGCGCTCGACCCCGAACTCGTGTCTGAGGTGCTGGCCGTCGTGCGCGAACTGGCAAAGGAAGGCATGACGCTGCTGATGGTGACGCATGAAATGAAGTTTGCCCGCGACGTCTGCTCGCGCGTTGTCTTCATGCATCAGGGCCGCGTTCACGAAATCGGGCCGCCGGAAGATGTTTTTGCCAATCCCCAGACGCCGGAACTCAAGCAGTTCCTTGGCATGATTTAAGCACAGTACCGACGCACGCGACCGGAGCGGTGCGTGCGTCGGCAGTAGCCTTTGTGTTGTGTTTGCCGGGAAAATGTCCGCTATTCCAGTAGTGTCAGCCAGTTCGTTTCGATGGCACTCTTTTCCCGATTTTATGTTTCCCTGTCGGTCGCTCAGATCGCATACAATTTCCGCACCAAATCGAAAACAATCGATGTAAATTTGAGCAGGCCGGTGGCGGGACTGGCGGACACATCGAAATTCCCTTTTTATATCAATGACAAAGCCGATTGGCACGGCTCCTGCATGACAAAGACGTCGCAGGAGAGTGTTCATGAGCAAAGCCGCAGCAATCGACATCGCTTCCGTTTCCAAGATTTATGGCAACACCACCGCGGTGCATGCCATAAGCCTCAAGATACCGGCAGGAAGTTACTGCTGCCTGCTCGGTCCTTCGGGCTGCGGCAAGACCTCGACACTGCGAATGATCGCCGGCCACGAAAGCATTTCAAGCGGCGATGTCAGGCTTGGCAATGTGGTCGTCACCGATCTGCCGCCCGCCAAACGCGGCACGGCAATGATGTTCCAGTCCTATGCGCTGTTTCCGCATCTCGATCTCGTCGACAACGTTGCCTTCAGCCTCAAGATGAAGGGGGTGGACAAGGAAGCGCGCCGCGCCAAGGCGCTGGAGATGCTGCGGCTGATGCAGCTCGAACCCTATGCCACCCGGCGCCCGGCCCAGCTTTCCGGCGGGCAGCAGCAGCGCGTGGCGTTGGCTCGCGCGCTTATCACCGACCCCGAGGCGTTGCTGCTGGATGAGCCGCTTTCAGCACTCGATCCTTTCCTCAAGATCCGTATGCGGGCCGAGCTGAAGAAGCTGCAAACCTCGCTCGGCATCACCTTTGTTCACGTCACACACAGTCAGGAAGAGGCAATGGCGCTGGCCGACGTCATCGTCGTCATGAATGATGGCCGCATCGAGCAGGCAGCGACGCCGCGCGAGTTGTTTGAGCGCCCGGCTACCGCTTTCGTCGCCCGCTTCATGGGCGATCACAATGTCATTTCCGGTCGGTTCAAGGAAAAGAACGGCGATCTCGTCACGCTGGAGGTTGCAGGCGGCGGCACCTTCACGGCAGGCGGCGTTGCCCCGGATGACGGCGCGGTCGATATCGCCGTTCGTACCGACCGTGTGCGCGTCGGCGAGGCGGATCAACCCGGTTTCGGTTTTACCGGTATCGTCTCGAATGTCGAATATCGCGGTGCAAGCGTGAAGATCGCCGTGACCGGCGCGGGCATTGAGGATTTCAACGCCATCCTCAGCGACGTCGCCTTCTTCGAAAAGCCGGTAAAGACCGGCGACGCCATACCGCTTTCATGGAATGCGGCCGATGCCGTCGTGCTCGGCCGGGTAGAGAAGTGACCCCAAAAATAACCAGAGGAGAACTTTGAAATGACCGACAACTCCAACAGCAACAAGGGCCTGTCCCGCCGCGGCCTTCTAAAAGCAGGTGCCGCCGCAACAGGCGCGGCCATCGGCTCCGGCCTTGTCACCGGTTTCCCGACCATATGGGCGCAGAACCCGATCACGATCCGCCAGTTCGGCACGGGTGTTTCGAACCTCAATGCGATTGCCGAAAAGTGCAAGGCTGATCTCGGTATCACACTGGAGATGACGGCGACGGATTCGGATGCGGCCGCGCAGCGCGCCGTGACCCAGCCGAACTCCTACGATATCGCCGATATCGAATACTGGATCCTGAAGAAGGTCTACCCGGCGGGTGTCATTCAGCCAATGGAAATCAAGAAGCTGAAATATTACGACAAGATCGTTCCGCTGTTTAAAAACGGCAAGCTGACGCCCGATAGCGTTGTGGCCCAGGGTACCGCCCCGCACACGGTCGGTTTCGTCGAAAAGCCCGGCGACAAGAAGTTTGCGAAAAGCGAAACCGATTATTTCACCATGGTTCCGACCATCTACAATGCCGATACGCTCGGCATTCGCCCCGATCTCGTCGGCCGCGATATCACCAGCTGGGCCGATATCATGGACCCCAAGTTCAAGGGCAAGGCCTCTATCCTCAACATCCCCTCCATCGGCATCATGGATGCGGCGATGATCATGGAAGCCATGGGCAACATCAAATATGCCGACAAGGGCAACATGACGAAGGAGGAGATCGACAAGACCATCGACTTCCTCATCAAGGCCAAGAAGGACGGCCAATTCCGTGCCTTCTGGAAGAGCTTCGATGAAAGCGTCAACCTCATGGCGTCGGGTGAAGTCGTGATCCAGTCCATGTGGTCGCCCGCCGTCGCCGCCGTTCGCTCCAAGGGCATCGCCTGCAAATACCAGCCGCTCAAGGAAGGTTATCGCTCGTGGGGCGGCGGCCTTGGCCTTGCCAAGCACCTCTCCGGTGCCAAGCTGGATGCGGCCTATGAGTATATCAACTGGTACACCTCCGGCTGGGTCGGCGCCTACCTCAATCGTCAGGGCTATTACTCCGCCGCCATGGATACGGCCAAGGAACATATGTCGGCCGACGAGTGGGGCTACTGGGTCGAAGGCAAGCCCGCGCAGGGCGATATCATCGCGCCTGATGGCAAGGTCATGGAAAAGGCCGGTGCAGTGCGCGACGGCGGTTCGTTCCAGGAGCGCATGGGCAAGGTCGCCTGCTGGAACTCCGTCATGGACGAGGACCGCTACATGGTTCGTCGCTGGAACGAGTTCATCGCGGCCTGATCTTCTCGCCTTTCGCAGACATGAGGCCGCGCCGACGCGGCCTCTCTTTCACAGGCAGCCAGCAGGAGAAAAGCCTTGGCGACAGTCAGATTCATCGGCGTGAGCGAAAAAAAGGACAAGCCGTCCCGCAGCTTCGCCCTGCCGCAGAAGCTTGTGTCCTATATTCAGGCCACACCGCTTTTCCTGATCCTCGGCTTTTTCCTGCTTTTACCGATCGTCATGATCGCCGTCGTCAGTTTCTGGGATTATGATTTTGCCCAGATGTATCCGGGTTTCGTGACCTTCAACTATACCGAGACGCTCGGTTCCTGGGTCACGTGGCAAACCTATATCAACACGCTGAAATTCGCCGCCATCGTCTGGGCGATCACGCTGTTCTGCGGTTTCTGGGTCGCTTATTTCCTCGCTTTTCATATCCGCACCACCACCATGCAGATGGTTCTGTTCCTCGTCTGCACCGTGCCTTTCCTGACTTCCAACATCATCCGCATGATTTCCTGGATTCCCGTTCTCGGGCGCAACGGGCTGGTCAACAGCGCGCTGGTCAGCGCCGGCATCGTACCTGCGCCAATCGAATGGCTGCTCTATTCGGATTTTGCCGTGGTGCTGGCCATGGTGCATCTTTATACGCTTTTCATGGTCACACCCATCTTCAACACGCTGATGCGCATCGATAAATCGCTGATCGAAGCGGCGCGCGATGCCGGGGCGACTGACTGGCAGACCCTCTGGAACGTTATCATTCCGCTTGCCAAACCGGGCATGGCGATCGGCAGCATCTTTGTCGTGACGCTTGTCATGGCCGATTTCTCCACGGTTCAGGTGATGTCCGGCGGGCAGAGCGCGTCGGTGGCACTGATGATGAAGAACCAGATGTCGCTGCTGCAATATCCCGCGGCGGCCGCAAATGCCGTCATCCTGCTCATCCTCGTTCTTCTGATGGTCGCGGGCATCCTGCGCATCGTCGATATCCGCAAGGAGCTGTGACCCATGCATTCGGAAAAACGCGGCCGTGAATTCTATGTCCTCGCCTTCTTTTTTCTGCTCTTCGTGCTGTTCCTCTACGGCCCGCTGTCGGCGATCCTCATCCTTGCCTTTCAGGGGCCGAATGGCGGACTGACCTTTCCACTCAACGGCGTTTCGCTGCACTGGTTCGGCAATCTTTTCGAACAGCAGGCGGTCGGCGATTTTGGCGGCTCGTTCCGCCGTTCCTTCGGGCTTGGCGTTATGGTCATGGTCGTCACGGTGCTCGTCTCGCTTTTGGCGGGTCTCGCTTTCCGGCGCAAATTCATCGGCGCGACGCCGCTATTCTATCTTTCCGTCGCAAGCCTCGTGGTGCCATCGATCATCATATCACTCGGTATCGGCGTTCTTTTCCAACAACTTGGGCTGGAACCTTCATGGTATACATCAGCATTTGGCGCGCACCTGACCTGGACGCTGCCATTCGGCGTGCTCATCATGCTGGCGGTTTTCAACCGCTTTTCTCCATCCTATGAAGAAGCCGCCCGCGATCTCGGGGCATCCGCCTGGCAGACCTTTGCCCATGTGGTGCTGCCGATGATTGCACCGAGCCTGATAGGCGTCGGCCTGTTCGGCTTTACGCTTTCCTATGACGAATTTGCCCGTACGCTGATGACGTCAGGCACCTACAACACCCTGCCGCTGGAAATCTACGGCATGACCACCAACGTCACGACGCCAGTGCTTTACGCGCTCGGAGCCGTCACGACCCTTTTCTCCTTCCTGGTTATTGCGGCCACGCTTGGCCTGATCGTTACTCTGAACCGTCGCCATTCGCGTTGATGAAAAAACAGAACATGCGCATCCTCGTCATTAATCCGAATACGACGCAATCCATGACGGCGACGATCGCCGACGCGGCGACGCGGGCGGCCAGTTGCGATACGGAAATCCTGGCAGTGACCTCTTCCATGGGGCCTGTCTCCATCGAAGGATATTACGATGAGGTTTTCGCGGTACCCGGCCTGCTGCTCGAGCTTGCCAAGGCGCCGACGCTTGGTGCCAGGGCAGCCGTCATCGCCTGTTTCGACGACACCGGGCTCGATGCGGCCCGCGCGCTCGCCGACATACCCGTAATTGGGATTTGCGAAGCGGCGGTTTCAGCCACGGCATTCATCGCGCAGAGGTTTACGATCGTTACGACGATGGAGCGTTCGCGGCTGCCGCTCGAACATCTCGTTCACCGTTATGGCATGTCTGCCCGCTGCAATGTGCGTGCCGCCGATATTCCCGTCCTGTCGCTGGAAGATCCGGCATCAAATGCCAGGGAGAGGCTGCGGGAGGAGATTTCACTGGCCCTGCGTCAAGATCGCGCCGAAGCGATTGTGCTTGGCTGCGCCGGTATGGCGGATCTCACCGCCGAGTTGCGCAGCGAATTCGGCGTGCCTGTTATCGATGGCGTCGCTGCGGCGGTGAAACAGGCAGAATCGCTGGTATCGATGGGGCTTTCGACCGCCAAGCGCGGCGCCTACGCCACGCCACTCGCCAAGCCCTATCGCGGATTGCTTGAAGCGTTCGGGCCGGACAGGCTTGCCGGGGTATCTGTGGACGGTTGAAACAGCCGTTCCAATGTGTTCGGGCGGTGACGCGGTCTGCCGTAAAATGCACGCGAATATTTCCCAGAAATCGGCGACGGATTTTGCGCGGGTCTGCGTTAAAGTGGCAAGGTGCGGGACATCCTCACTGAAGCCGCCGTCATTCCGCATGGATTTCGCCCGTGTCCGACAGGACAGTACGGAGACAAAGCCCGATACATGGTAAGCGATCCGGATGCAGATTTGGTGGCGGATGTCGCTGCGGGAGATGTCCGCGCGATGCAGGCTCTGGTGACGGCCAAACTGCCGAGGATCATGGCGCTTGCCACGCGTATGCTGGGTGATCCGGCACAGGCGGAAGACATCGCGCAGGAGACCTTCCTGCGGATATGGAAACATGCAGGCACGTGGCGGCAGGGGCGTGCGAAATTCGACACATGGATCCACCGGGTGGCGCTGAACCTCTGTTACGACCGCTTGCGAAAGCGCCGGGAAATATCGGTTGCTGAGCCGCCCGAACAGATTGACGGCAGTGTGCTGCCCGATGCCGCCCTGCCATATGATGGTGACGAGAGCGGTGCCGTGGCGCGCGCCTTGCAGGCCATACCCGCGCGACAAAGGGAGGCGATCGTTCTGGTCTATTATCAGGAGATGTCGAACCGCGAGGCGGCTGATGTCATGCATGTCAGTGTGGACGCACTGGAAAGCCTTCTGGCGCGTGGCCGCCGGGCACTCCATGCGATTTTGAATGAGGGCGACCAATGAACGGGGCGAAGAAGACGCTCATGGATAACAAGGTTTTTTCCGATCTTGTGGCTGCCTATGGTGCCGATCCACAACGCTGGCCGGAAGACCGGCGGCTGGAGGCCATGGCTTATGCGGAGACGGCAGACGGCAGGCGCCTGATTGCGCAGGCGGCACCTCTCGATTTTATGCTGTCGGCATATCGTCTTCGCGACCCTTCGGCCATGCTCAACGCGAAGATCATGGCGCAGGCAAAGGCGCAGACCACCAGACGCAGATGGATCGTCCGGTACGGGCTGGGTGCGGGCATGATCGGCATCAGCCTTGCGGGCGCGCTGACGGGAGCGGTTGCCGTCATCAACCTCACGCCACCGCCCGCCCTGACATTGGGCGATACGTTGACCGCGTTCGGAAACCTGCAAACCGAAAACGAAATGACCGAGGAGACGAAATGAGCGATCAGAATTTCCGCTGGATAGTCGTTGTCCTTCTCGTCGCGAATACGTTTCTTGTCTGCGCGCTTGCCGGCGCAGGGTTCGTTTATCTGCGGAACGACCCGGCCGCTGCCGCTGCCCGCATGCCGCTTGCGGGCGAACAATTGCCAAAGACCGAAAGGGAGGCCTTCCGGCGCAGCCTTAGCGATGCACGCAGGACCATGCGGGAAACCTCCGCCGAGGCGCGCCAGGCGCGTATCGAGGCGGCGTCCCTGATGGGGGCAGAAACGCTTGACCCGGAGGCATTGTCCGCAGCGCTTGAGCGTGCCCGCAAGGCGGAATATGAGGTCCGCGCCGCAACCGAGATGCAGGCCGTGGAGTTCGCCCGCACATTGTCGCTAGAGGCGCGGCGCCGGCTGGCGGAAGGCTTGCTCGCCCGTGAGGCGCCGAAACCGGCCACGAAATAATCACATTTCAACAGCGACGGATTTTGGCCCTGGCGCCCGTTGAATGGTCGATAACGAAACGGAGTTCGTATCGGCCATGTCAAATTCCAGGGAATTGGATGCAGCACTCTGTCTGTGGCGTTTCGGCCTCGGCGCGCGTGAAGGCGATATCCAGGCGATCAAAGACGACCCGCGCGATCTGTTGCGGCTGGAAATTACCGAACGCGCCACACCAATTCCTGTCGGCGCACAGCTTCATTCCAGCGCCGATCTTCTGATATCGCTGATGGCGTATAACAAGGAGATCAAGGCCGAGCGTGAAAAACCTGCTGTCCTCACAGTCGCGGCCACCACCGGCGCCGCAGGTGCGACCGCAGGGGCCATGAGCCCACCATCGCCGGCAATGGCAACTGCCGCAAACGCTATGGACAATGCGGGCATGATGCCGCCTGCCAGTGCTTCACAGGACAAGAAGCCGGACGTGCCGGCCACCAAGCGCCCCTATTTTCCCCAGCAGATACTGCTTGCGGAGGCGGACGCCCGCTTCAACGGCACGATACGCCAGCCGCTGATCGGTTTTGGCGAGCGGTTGGCAATGTTCTGGGCCAATCACTTCGCGGTTGCCACCGGCAAGGGCGGTGATGTGCACATTCTCGCCGGCGCTTTCGAGCGTGAGGCGATCCGTCCGCATGTCTTCGGCAATTTCGAGGATATGCTGGTCGCAGTCGAGACCCATCCCGCCATGCTGTATTTTCTCGACAATCAGCAATCGATCGGACCGAATTCGCAGGCCAACAGGAACGGCAAGCGCGGGCTCAACGAAAACCTCGCGCGCGAAATCATGGAACTGCATACGCTCGGGGTGGATGGCGGCTATAGTCAGGCTGATGTTACAGCACTTGCCCGCATCATCACCGGCTGGAGCGTCTATCGCGACGAGAAGCGTCCGGGTCCGCTTGGCCGATTTTCCTTCAACGCCAACAACCATGAACCCGGCGACCATGCCGTGATGGGCATCACCTATGGTGAAGCGGGGGTAGAGCAGGGGCGGCGGGTGCTGCGCGATCTTGCGCACCATCCGTCCACCGCGCGCCATCTCGCCTACAAGCTCGTACGTCACTTCATCAGCGACCAGCCACCGCCGGAGCTGGTGGCGAAACTTGCCGCCGCCTACACCAAGAGCCACGGCGATCTTTCTGCCACCTATATGGCGCTGATCGAGGCTGAACAGTCTTGGAGCCCGGCGCTGACCAAGCTCAGACCTCCGTTAGATTTCGTGACGACCGTCATCAGGGCGAGTGGAATAGTGCCAAAACCCGAGCAGGTAATTTCCGTGCTCAACGCGTTGGGACAGCCGCTGTGGAACCCCTCCGGACCGAACGGTTTTGCCGATGTCACCGATAGCTGGGGTTCTTCCGAGGGCCTGGCGACGCGTATCGATGCCGCCAGTCTGTTCGCCCATCAGGTTGCGGGTTCAATCGATCCGCGCGACTTCATCGCAGACCGGCTGGGGCCACTTTTGTCCGAGGAGACGAAAAAGGCCGTGCAGCGGGCTGAGAGCAAACCGCAGGGACTGACGATTGCTTTCCTTTCCCCCGAATTCCAGAGGCGTTGACCATGCTGTGTGAACATCTTTCCCCAACCCGCCGCGCTCTTCTTGGCACAGGCGGCGCGCTTTTTGCCTGGGCCTTCATGCCGCGTTTTGCTTTTGCTGCCGGCGGGCGCGACCCACGTTTCGTCACCATCATCCTGCGCGGCGCGCTCGACGGGCTGACCGCCGTGCCGCCCGTCGGCGACCCCGACTATGAGGCGCTAAGGCAAGAGATCGCCATGCGCACTGAAGGCGACAATCCAGCCCTCGCGCTGGATGGTTTCTTTGCGCTCCATCCATCCCTTCGCAATTTCCAGCGGCTGTACCGGAAGGGCGAGGCAGCGGTGGTCCACGCCAGCGCCACCGGTTATCGTGACCGTTCGCATTTTGATGGCCAGGATGTGCTGGAATCTGGTTTTCCGACCCCCGGCCATGTCGAGACGGGTTGGCTGAACCGTCTGCTCGAACAGTTGCCGGCGGGTGAAACCATCAATCCAGCTGCGGCCGGGCAGCGGGTGAGCGGCCTTGCCATTGGCGCCAGCGCTCCGCTTGTCATTCGCGGCAAGGCACCGATATTGGGATGGGCGCCATCCGTTCTCAAACCCGCCGATGGCGATCTCGCTCCGCGCCTTGCCGATCTCTACGGCCAGACGGACCCGATGCTGGCGGCATTGCTTGCCGAGGGCATCGAAACCGGCAGGATCGCCTCCGGCGTCGATATCAAGGCGCGCGGTGGTCCGGGTGATCCTGTTGGCATGGAGCAGATGGCGCGGGGTGCAGCGCGGCTGATTGCGCACCCGGAAGGGCCGCGCGTTGCGGCGCTGGCTTTCGAGGGTTGGGACACCCATGCCCATGAGGTCGAGCGTCTTTCAAAATTGTTGAGCGGGCTGGACAATGCGCTTGCCGCCTTCGAGCAGGAGCTGGGGCCGGTCTGGAAGGATACGGCCATATTGGTCGCGACGGAATTTGGCCGTACCGCCCGTATCAACGGTACGGAAGGAACTGACCACGGAACGGCAACAACGGCCTTTCTCGCCGGCGGCAGCATCCGTGGCGGGCGTGTCATCGCCGATTGGCCCGGCCTCAAGCTCGCGCAGTTGCGGGATGGGCGGGACCTTGCGCCCACGACGGATATTCGCGCGATCATCAAGGGCCTCGCGGTCGATCATCTCGGCGCAAGCGCTGCCATGCTCGACAAGGCGGTCTTTCCCGGTTCGGAGGCCATCCGGCCCATGAAGGGACTGATCGTCTGAGGCTCGAAATGACGTAAAAACGAAGATATGGAGCGCGTCGAACGATCCCGTTCATCGAGGATGCGCTTCCGCCTCTTCATATCCCTGTCATAATAGTGTCTGATATCGATATCGTTTTTGATACGGACATTGTGTAGACGAACAGCCGTTGCACGCTCAGGGAGCTTTTTCGTGAAGTCGTCAACGCAAACCATCCGCACTGAAGCGGCCACCCCTCGAAGCGGCACGCCCGGCGAAGTTTTTACGGCGTTCCTGAAGCTCGGGGTCACCTCCTTCGGCGGTCCCATCGCCCATCTCGGTTATTTTCGCGATGAGCTGGTCTTGCGGCGTAAATGGATCGATGAGGCGGGTTATGCCGATCTCGTGGCGCTCTGCCAGTTCTTACCGGGGCCGGCCTCCAGCCAGGTCGGTTTTGCCCTTGGGTTGCTGCGGGCAGGGCCGCTCGGTGCGCTGGCGGCCTGGACGGCCTTCACCCTGCCATCCGCTATCCTCCTGCTTCTCCTCGCCATGGTCGCCGCGTCGATAGAAGGGCCGGTCGGTACCGGCCTGTTGCATGGCCTCAAGATCGTTGCGGTCGCCGTGGTGGGGCAGGCCGTCTGGGGCATGGCAAAGAGCCTTGCCCCAGATAGACAGCGTGCCAGCATCGCGCTCGTCGGCATCATCTGCGTCGTGTTTGTCGCGGGGGCTTTTGGCCAGATTCTGGCGCTTGCCTTGGGTGCCATTGCGGGGCTTTGCTTCTGCCGCAGCGAGGCCGCGCGTCAGGCATCCCATCTCGCATTCCGGGTGCCGAAAAGTGTCGGATACATTGCGCTTGCCACTTTCGCGCTCCTGCTGGCCTTCCTGCCGGTCTTCGCGGCGATGGCCGGCTCGCAAGGCCTCTCATTGTTCGATGCGTTCTATCGTGCCGGCGCCCTTGTCTTTGGTGGCGGCCATGTGGTGCTGCCATTGCTCCAATCGGCAGTGATTTCCTCGGGCTGGGTGACTGAAGATGCGTTTATCGCCGGTTACGGTGCAACCCAGGCCGTTCCCGGCCCGCTGTTCACCTTCGCGGCCTACCTCGGCGCTGTGGTGGGGCCGCAGCCGAACGGTATTGCGGGAGCAGTCATTGCGCTTGTCGCGATCTTTCTGCCGGGCATGCTACTGCTCGTCGGTGCGCTGCCCTTCTGGGAGGGGTTTCGCAAGCACCTTCTGGCGCAGGCTGCCATGCGCGGCGCAAATGCCGCCGTCGTTGGCATTCTCGGGGCCGCGCTTTATGATCCGGTGTGGACAAGCGCCATATTCATGCCGAAGGATTTTGCACTTGCGCTGACGGGTTTCATTCTGTTGACGGTGTGGAAGACGCCGCCATGGATCGTGGTGGTCATCTGCGCGATTGGTGGCGTTCTGCTCGCCCTGTCATAGGCCGTCTTGCGCAGGACCGATATTGGTAAACATCCAGTCCGAGAAGGCCTGCATGGCTGGTGTCGGCGGCTTTGATTGCAGCCTCGTCAGCCAGTAGCTGCCGAGCGATATGGTGACGGGGAAGGGCTGGACGATAGCCCCGGATGCCAGATGCCGCGAGAACATCGATGGCGGGGCAAGCGCCACGCCGAGCCCTTGCAATGCGGCCTCCATCATGCCGAGCGAGGTATCAAAAACGATGCCGGCATTCACCTGCGCCACCGGTGTTACGCCAGCCGCTGCAAACCACGTGGCCCATTCGTCAGACCTGTAGCTACGCAACAGCGTGGCGTCCGCGAGATCAGCGGGGGATTTCAGTGTCTCCGCCAGTTTCGGCGTACAGAGAGGCGAAAGGGGCGCCTCGAAAAGCCGGAATGCATCCGTGCCATGCCAGGAGCCCTGGCCGAATCGAATAGCGAAATCGAGGCCTTCGGCGGCCATGTCCACGCGGTTGTTGTTGGTGGAAACGCGCACGTCGATGAACGGGTGCCGCTTTTGAAATTCCCTCAGCCGCGGCAGCAGCCAGCCCACCGCAAAGGTTCCCACGACGCCCAGAAACAGCAGTTCGCGCACCTGACCGGCTTCGATCCTGTCGAGCGTGATCGCCATCTGATCGAAAGAGCTGGTGACCGTCGGTAGCAGGGCTTCGCCTTCCGCGGTGATTTTCAGGCCTCTTGGAAGCCGTTGAAAAAGGGAAACCCCCAGTCGTTTTTCGAGGCCCTTCACCTGTTGGCTCACAGCCGCCTGCGTCACGCAGAGTTCTATGGCCGCGCGGGTGAAACTGAGGTGCCGCGCTGATGCCTCAAATGCCCTCAAGCCGTTCAGTGGAAGAAATTGCCGAACCATTCAAGACCTAGATTTTGTTATGCCTCGTCCGAGATATCATGATTTGTTCGTGCAATGTAGGGCGGTTAAACGTCTTTCGCTGGGGACGGCGCAGGCGCCGAAAATCCACTTGAGGTTTTGGAGAACGCGAAAGATGAAACTTAATCGCAGACATATTGCATTGGCCACATTGATCTCGACGAGCCTGTTCACGCAGACTTTTGCCGCTGATGATGCCAGGCTGAAAGCGATAACGGATCCAGCGATCAAGCCGGTGATGGAGAAGAACGGTATTCCGGGTCTGGCCGTTGGCATCAGTGTCGATGGCGAAAACCACGTCTTCACCTACGGTGTCATGTCCAAAACTACGGGCCAGCCGGTTACCCCGCAGACGCTTTTCGAGCTGGGTTCCATCAGCAAGACATTCACGGTCACGCTCAGTACCTATGCGGAGACGCAGGGGAAACTGTCACTGTCAGGCAAGGTCGAAGACTATCTTCCCTCCATGAAGGGCAAACCGTTTGGCGATGTCACGCTGATGCATCTTGGCACCCACACCGCCGGCGGCTTTCCGTTGCAGGTACCGGACAGTGTCAAGACGGAGCCGCAGCTTTTGGCCTATCTCAAGGCCTGGAAGCCCGCATACAAGGCGGGAACGCACAGAACCTACGCCAATCCCAGCATCGGAATGCTCGGATACGTCACCGCAAAGGCCATGGGCCAAAGCTATGACAGCGCAATGCAGGACGTACTGTTTCCGGCGCTTGGATTGAAGAGCACCTTCACCGTGGTGCCCAAGGCAAAGATGGCCGATTATGCGCAGGGTTATAAGAGAACCGGCGAACCGGCCCGCATGACGCCAGCCATTCTCTCATCGGAGGCTTACGGGGTCAGATCGACGGCGACCGACATGATCCGTTTCGTCAATGCGAATATGGGGCTGGAAAAGCTGGACGGAAAACTCCAGCAGGCGATCGCCAACACTCATACGGGATATTTCAGCGTTGGCGCGATGACGCAGGATATGATCTGGGAGCAATATGCCTACCCAGCCGCGCTGAAAACACTTATCGAAACGAACTCCGGCGCCTTGCTCAAGACGGTGCCGGTATCGGAAATTTCGCCGCCGATGAAGCCGCGTGGCGATGTCTTCATCAACAAGACCGGCTCCACCAACGGTTTCGGAGCCTATGTGGCGTTCATACCGGAGCAGAAACTCGGTATCGTCATTCTGGCCAATAAAAACTATCCCAATGAGGATCGTGTTGCCGTGGCTTACGAGATTTTGAACGGACTCAAAAGCTCCGAATGATGTCAATGCTGGCGTAAACGCGTACAGGACAAGGGTGGCATTTCGGTCGTATTTCATTTGCTCGCCGACATTGTCTTCCTTGCCCTGAAAGCATGCATTTCCGACCCTGAAAATCGGCGTATGCCCATATTTTGAGCGCTTGTAATCAAGGCTCAAAAATGGGCTTGACGTCTGCCGAAATTTCTCACCAAATGAACCAATGTTCGATTGGTTCACGCAAATGGTGCGGCTTGGCGACAAACCCTAACGACAATTCAAACTACGCTCTGGCGAAGCTTCGCGAGTATATTCAGACGAAGAATCTCGCGAATGACGGCCGCCTGCCGACGGAGCGGGCATTTGCCGAGACCTTCAATGTCGGCCGCCGGTCAATCCGCCGTGCTCTGGAGGTTTTGGAGGCCGAGGGTCTTATCTGGCGTCGCCAGGGGGCCGGAACCTTTGTGGGCGAAAAGCCGGACGATTGGTCCATTCAAGTGACCGAAATGGTCGCCAGCACCGATATCATGGAAATCATGGAAGTCCGCCTGCGCATCGAACCGCAACTGGCGCAGCTTGCAGCCATGCGCGCCAAGCCCGCCGAGGTGGAGCGCATGCGCGCGCTCGTCAAGAAGACCGGCGAAAGCACGGATGCCGATGCCAAGGAATTGTGGGACGGCTCGCTCCACCGCCAGATAGCCCAGAGTGCTGGCAACAAGCTGTTCCTGTCGATCTTCGATGTCGTGAACCGTATTCGCCAGGACGATGCCTGGCAGTCGATACGCGAACTCGCCCGGCGCAGTGGCACGAATGGCAAGGCGTCTTTCGAACAGCATGTCGCTATCGTCGATGCCATTGCCGATCGCGATCCGGCGCGTGCCGGAGAGGCAATGCGCCAGCACCTTCTCATGCATCAGGAACGATTGATCCGCGCCACTTCGCTCGGGTTTCAGGAGGAGAGCGCTGCGGAAGACCGTGCGGCGAAGAGCATCAACGAAGCCGACAATCCGCTTACTCCGGCCTCATAGGCCGCGGACGAAAACCCGCCGGTCCTTCGGGGCTGGCCAATGACAAAAGTCAAAGAAAACCAGACCAGAGGATCGAACATGAAGAAAATCTACACACTGACTGCGGCGCTGTTGGCAAGCGCGTTTCTGACCGCACCAGCTATGTCTTCCGAATTGCGCATCGGCCTCAACGATGACGCGGACGTGCTTGATCCCGCGCAATCGCGCACCTTCGTCGGCCGTATCGTCTACACCTCCATGTGCGACAAGCTGGTGGATATCTCGCAGGACATGAAGATCGTTCCCCAACTTGCCACCGAATGGGCCTGGTCCGAGGGTGGCAAGGTGCTGACGATGAAAATTCGCGACGGCGTGAAGTTCCACGACGGCGAGACGCTGGATGCGGCCGCCGTCGTTGCCACCATCGAGCGCAACATGACCCTTCCGGAATCTCGCCGCAAGAGCGAGTTGTCCTCGGTTGAAAAGGTTGAGGCCACCGGGCCGCTGGAAGTCAAGTTCACGCTGAAGACGCCCGATGTCACGCTGCTTGCCCAGCTTTCAGATCGCGCGGGCATGATCGTCGCGCCGAAGGCCGCCAAGGAACTGGGCGCGAATTTCGGCTCCAAGCCGGTTTGCGCCGGACCGTTCAAATTCGTCGAGCGCATCCAGCAGGACCGTATCGTCCTCGAAAAATTCGCGGATTATTGGGACAAGGACAAGATCAAGGTCGACAAGATCGTCTACTTGCCAATTCCCGATACCACTGTGAAGCTTGCAAACCTCCGCTCTGGCGATCTCGACATTGCCGAACGTATCTCGGCGTCCGATGCGGAATCCGTCAAGAATGACCCCAAATTGACCTATGCGGACGTGATCGGTCCGGGCTACATGGCCATGTATGTCAACATCAACAACGGCGCGCGCGCTGACAATCCGCTCGGCAAGGACAAGCGCCTGCGTCAGGCCTTCTCTTACGCGATTGACCGCGAAGCGATCGGCCAGATCGTGTTTGAGGGTACGTCCAAGGCTGGCAATCAGTCATTCCCGCCGACAAGCCCCTGGTTCAACCAGAACCTGCCGGTGCCGCCACGCGATATCGACAAGGCCAAGCAGCTGATGAAGGAGGCTGGCTACGAGAAGCTCGATATCGAACTTCAGCACGCCAACAACACCACGCAGACGCAGATGATGCAAGTGATCCAGTCCATGGTGGCGGAGGCTGGCTTCAACGTGACGCTGAAGGCCACCGAATTTGCGACGCTTCTTTCCGAACAGACCGCCGGCAACTATCAGCTCAGCCGTTCCGACTGGTCTGGTCGTATCGATCCCGATGGCAATCTTCACCAGTTCGTCACCTGCAAGGGCGGCATCAACGATGTGAAATATTGTAATCCTGAAGTCGACAAGCTGCTGAACGAAGCACGCGCCTCGACTGAAGATGCGGTCCGAAAGGAGAAATACGATGCGGCAAGCGTCATCCTAAACGACGACATGCCGATCATCTATCTCGGCCACCAGCCCTATGCCTATGCCATCTCCAAGAAGGTCAAGGGCTGGGAGCCTTCGCCTGATGGCATGATCCGCCTTCTCGGCGTCAGCAAGGACTAAGCGCTTCAAATCCGCCGCACGGCTTGCCGTGCGGCCCTCCAGAACGTGCACGAACGGGGGCAATGCCATGCCTGTCTATATCGGCAAGCGACTGCTGGTCGCGATCCCGACGCTTTTGATCATCTCCATCTTCGTCTTCTCGCTGCAGAAACTGTTGCCGGGTGATCCTGTTCTCGCCATGGCGGGTGAGGAGCGTGATCCGGCGACGATTGAATTCCTGCGGGAGAAGTATCGCCTGAACGACCCGGTACCGCTCCAGTACATCAACTGGCTGGGCGGCGTGGTGACCGGCGATTTCGGTATTTCGCTGAGGACCAACCAGCCGGTGCTGGAACTGATCGGCCAGAAGCTGCCGGTAACCATCCAGCTGGCTGTGATGGCGATGTTCTTTGCGATGGTCATCGGTATTCCGATCGGCATTCTGGCCGCCGTCAAGAAAAACACATGGATCGACTACACCGCCAATATCGTGGCGCTTTCCGGCCTGTCGATCCCGAATTTCTGGCTCGGTATCATGCTGATCCTGCTGGTTTCAGTGAAGCTCGGCTGGCTGCCGGCATCCGGATATGAATCGATATTCGTCGACCCCGTTCGCTCCATCGAGACGATGATCATGCCCGCCTTCGTGCTCGGCAATGCGCTTGCGGCAACGTTGATGCGCCACACGCGTTCGGCAATGGTCGCGGTTTTGAGTTCAGACTATATCCGCACCGCCCGCGCCAAGGGGCTTTCGCCGCGCGAGATCATCCTGTCGCACAGTTTTCGCAACGCGCTTCTGCCCGTCATCACGCTGTTGGCACTGCTTTTCGGTGAGTTGCTGGCCGGTGCGGTTCTGACGGAGCAGATATTCACCATTCCCGGCTTCGGCAAGATGACCGTCGATGCGGTCTTCACCCGCGATTACGCCGTCGTCCAGGGCATCGTGCTCTGCACCGCGGTCGGCTTCATCCTCATGAACCTGCTGGCGGACATTGCCTATGTCCTGCTTAACCCTCGCCTCAGGGCGACGATCTGAGGCCTGATATCATGACCGCTCTCGATCAAAACCTGTCCGTACCGGTGCCGCGGCAGGAAAGCCGCGCCTGGAAGAAAATGAAGCGCAACAAATCGGCGCTGGCCGGTCTGATTATCGTGCTTTTCTTCACGGTACTTGCCGTTGCAGCACCGATCCTGCCGATTGCTGACCCTATTGCGACCAGCTGGTCGGCCATCCGCAAGGCGCCGTCCGCCGCCCACTGGCTCGGCACCGACGATCTTGGCCGTGATATCCTTTCGCGCATGATTTATGGCGCGCGCGCCTCGCTGATGGCCGGTGTTGTCTCCGTCATGATTGCGGTGGTCATCGGCGTGCCCTTCGGGTTGATCGCCGGTTATTTCGGTGGCTGGGTGGATATGGTCATATCGCGCATCACCGAAGCGCTGCTGGCTATGCCGTTCCTCATCATGGCTATTGCCCTTGCGGCCTTCCTCGGCCCGAGCCTTACCAACGCGATGATCGCCATCGGGCTTTCCGCCATGCCGATTTTCGTTCGGTTGACCCGTGGTCAGGTGCTGGCGGTCAAGATGGAAGATTATGTCGAGGGGGCAAGGTCGATTGGCCTCAACCACTTCGACATCATGACACGATACATCCTGCCAAATGTCTTTGCTCCCATCATCGTGCAGGCGACCTTGACGGTTGCGACGGCCATCATTGCGGAAGCGAGCCTGTCTTTCCTCGGCCTTGGCCAGCAGGCACCGGCGCCGTCGTGGGGTTCCATGCTGAACACCGCGAAGAACTTTCTGAGCCAGGCGCCGTGGATGACGATGTGGCCCGGCATTGCAATTTTCCTCGTCGTCATAGGCTTCAATCTCCTGGGCGATGGCCTGCGTGATGCGCTCGATCCGCGCGAAGCATGATTTCTCATAAGGAACTGACTGAATGACCGAATTTACCACACGCCCCGAGATCCTTGGCACATTCGGCGTCGTCACCTCGACGCACTGGATCGCATCGGCCGTGGGCATGGCAATCCTCGAAAAGGGAGGTAACGCCTTCGACGCAGCGGTTGCCACCGGCTTCGTGCTGCAGATCGTCGAACCGCATCTCTGTGGCCCCGGCGGCGACATGCCTGCCGTCTTTTATTCAAAGAAGAAGGACAAGGTCGAAGTCATCTGCGCGCAGGGGCCTGCTCCGAGTGGCGCCACCATCGAGCACTATACCTCGGAGGGGCTTAAGCTGATCCCCGGCGATGGTCTGCTTGCAACCGTCATTCCCGGAGCCTTCGATGGCTGGATGCTGATGCTGCGCGACTACGGCACGATGAGCGTGCGCGAGGTGCTGGAACCAGCCATCTATTATGCCGAATACGGACATCCGACTCTGCCGCGCGTTTCCGCCACCATCAAGGGGCTGGCGGAATTCTTCGAGAAGGAATGGCCGACATCCTACGAGACCTGGCTGCCGGGTGGTGCCGCACCCGAGCCGCACGCCCTTTTCAGGAATCCTGTACTTGCGGAAACCTACAAGCGGATCGTCACTGAATCCGAAGCGCGTTCGGGTCGCGAAAACCAGATTGAAGCCGCACGCGACGCTTTCTATCGGGGTTTCGTAGCGGAAGCCATCGACACTTACGTCAAGACCGCTGAAGTCATGGATGCAAGCGGCACCAAGCACAAGGGCGTGCTGACGGCGCAGGATATGGCCGACTGGAGCGCGACCATCGAAGCGCCGCAGACGCTTGATTATCATGACTGGACGATTGCAAAGACGCCTGCCTGGGGGCAGGGACCGGTTCTGTTGCAGTCGCTCGCCCTGTTGAAAGGCTTCGATCTTGCGGCCATGGACCCGTCCGGCCCCGATTTCATCCACACCATCGTTGAGGCCATGAAGCTCGCCTTTGCCGACCGTGAGGTCTATTACGGCGATCCTGATTTCGGCCAGATTCCGACGGAATATCTTCTCTCTGAAGGCTACAATGCCGGGCGTCGTAAACTGATCGGCACCGAGGCATCGCTCGATCTGCGTCCCGGCATCGTGCCGGGTTACGAGAAGCAGGTGGACGCCACCATGGCCATGCTCGCCGAAATGAGCGGCAAAGGCACCGTCTACGAGCCCACCATGTCGCATCTTACCGAAAAACGCGGCGATACCGTGCATATCGATGTCATAGACCGCTGGGGCAACATGGTCTCAACCACGCCGTCCGGCGGCTGGCTGCAATCATCGCCAATCGTTCCGGGATTGGGCTTTGCGCTTAATTCCCGCGCCCAGATGTTCTGGTTGAAGGAAGGCCTGCCGACCTCGCTTGCACCGGGAAAACGCCCGCGCACTACGTTGACACCCTCGCTTGCGCTGCATCAGGGACGCCCTTCCATGGTGTTCGGTACTCCGGGCGGCGATCAGCAGGATCAGTGGCAGCTGCCCTTCTTCCTGCGTTATGCGCATCACGGCAAGAACCTGCAGGCGGCCATAGACATGCCGCTGTTCCATACCTCGCATTTTCCGGGCTCGTTTTATCCGCGCACCAGTTCGCCGGGCGAGATCATGGTGGAAAGCACCGTGGGTGATATCACGCTGCAGGAGCTTCGCCGCCGCGGACACAAGGTCACCGTTGCCGATGCGTGGTCGGTGGGCCGCCTGACTGCCGCAAAGCGGGATGCCGATGGCCTGCTGCGGGCCGCCGCAACCCCGCGACTGATGCAGGCCTATGCTGTGGGACGATGACATCATGAATACGACACCTGTTCTCTCCGTTAGAAACCTGACCACTTCTTTTCTCGTCGATGATGCTTGGAAGAGCGTCGTCCGTAACGTCTCCTTCGATGTCGCTCCGGGCGAAACCGTCGCGATTGTCGGCGAGTCCGGTTCGGGAAAGTCCGTCACCTCGCTGTCCATCATGCGTCTGCTTAGCCCCGCTTTCAGCCGGATTGAGGGTGAAGTTCTCTTGAACGGGCGCAATCTTCTGGCGCTTTCAGAGAAGGAAATGCGGGGCGTTCGGGGCAACGACGTCTCGATGATATTTCAGGAGCCTATGACGTCGCTCAATCCGATCTTCACGATCGGCCGCCAGATTTCCGAGGTCCTCATCCGGCACAAGGGCTTTTCGAAGCAGCAGGCAAGGGCGGAGACGGTCCGGCTTCTCGAAAAGGTTCGTATTCCCAACGCGGCCGGTCGCTTCGACGAGTATCCGCATCAGTTTTCCGGTGGCATGCGCCAGCGCGTGATGATCGCAATGGCGCTCGCTTCCCGGCCGAAACTGCTGATCGCCGATGAACCGACGACCGCGCTCGACGTCACCATTCAGGGCCAGATTCTCGATCTGATCAAACTGCTTCAGGAAGAGGAGGGCATGTCGGTCCTCTTCATTACTCATGATATGGGCGTCGTGGCGGAGATCGCCGACCGCACCATTGTGATGTTCCGGGGCGATGAGGTCGAGACCGGACCAACCGGGGATATATTCCAGCGCGGCAAGCATCCCTATACGCGGGCGCTGCTTTCGGCGGTGCCGAAGCTCGGCTCGATGCGCGACCGGCAGTGGCCGACGCGCTTTCCGGTCCTCGACATGAAAACCGGCCTGTCGACCGAGCCGGTAGAAGTGGCCGAAACGGTTGCGAGCGGACAGACACCTGTCCTGTCGGTCAAGAACCTCGTGACGCGGTTTCCCATCCGCTCCGGCCTTTTGGCCCGGCAGACGGGTGCGGTTCACGCGGTCGAAAACGTCTCCTTCGATCTGTTTCAGGGGGAGACGCTTGCACTGGTCGGCGAGTCCGGTTGCGGAAAGTCGACGACCGGCCGCTCGATCATGCGTCTTGTCGAACCGACGGCCGGCGAGGTTTCGCTCGATGGTTACGATGTGATGCGGCTCGATACCATTGGCCTGCGCAATATGCGTAAGTCCGTACAGATGATCTTTCAGGATCCGTTCTCGTCGCTCAATCCGCGCATGACGGTGGGTACGGCGATTTCCGAACCCTTCATCAAGCACAAACTGGGCACCACGAAGCAGGCGAAGGAAAAGACTGCCGATCTCCTCGAAAAGGTTGGTCTAACCGCCGACATGGCGAGCCGCTATCCTCACGAATTTTCCGGCGGCCAGCGCCAGCGCATCGCGATTGCCCGTGCGCTTGCCCTCGATCCGAAGGTCATTGTTGCCGACGAAAGCGTGTCAGCTCTTGATGTTTCGATCAAGGCGCAGGTCTGCAACCTGCTCCTCGACCTGCAACAGAGCCTCGATCTCGCCTTCCTCTTCATCTCCCACGATATGGCGGTGGTGGAGCGCGTCAGCCATCGCGTCGCGGTGATGTATCTCGGCGAGATTGTGGAGATCGGCCCGCGCGCTGCTGTTTTCGACAATCCGCAACATGCCTACACGAAGAAACTCATGGCGGCAGTGCCGGTACCCGATCCGGCGCGACGCGGAATAAAGCGCGGCATATCCAACGATGAACTGAAAAGCCCGATACGGCCGATGGGATTTCAAACGCCGACGCGAAACTATAAAACCGTTTCCCCGGGCCATCTGGTTCAGGTTGTTTAAGGCAATTCTGGCATTCCGGGTTGAAAAACCGTGAAGTTTCGCACCGCTATCCGCTATTCTGAGCGGAATATTTTTTACAGCCTCGCTCAACGCGCGTCGTCAAAAGTGGTTCCCATATGAATCGAAAATAAAACGTTCGATTCAATGCGCCGCATATTCTAGTTTGCGCGCGAATGAGGTGCATGCCGGGAATTTACAACTGTGATTAGTTTTTCGCCTTTTGCTCAGCGAAGCCTGTTTATGCTCGCTGTAGGTGTTGCAATATTGACCGGAATGGTCGCCACTTCGCTGTGGCTGGTGCAGGTGAACAACCGGTACTCGCAAGAAACAGCCGAGTTGCGCCGTGTGCGGGCTGCCATTCTCGATATCCTGACGTCGATGCAGGACATTGAAACGGGGCAGAGGGGTTATCTGCTGACCAACAACATCGAGTATCTGAGCCCATATCAGGAGGCCTTGAGCCTGTTGCCGCAGAGGCAGTCCAGACTTCTCGAAGTGCTGAAGGACCAGAAGCAATACGAGCAGGATCTGACGGATCTCGGTAATGCCGTCGCCAACAAGCTGGCTGAAACCCAGGAAACCATCGATCTGCAAAAGGCAGGACGCATCACCGAGGCAGTCGAAGTCGTCCGTGAGAATGACGGCAAACGGTTCATGAACGAAATCAGGGCGATCTTGTCGAAGCTGCAATCGCAGACCGACGATCGGCTCCGCATCATCGTCGGAGACCAACTTGGCGCCGCCAATACATTGCAATGGGTAACGCTCGGCGGCACGCTGGCGATCCTGCTTGTTGTCGGCGGTTCAATCTTTCTGGTTTTCACATATATCCGTGCGTTGAACCGGTCTCGGGAAGATGTTGACGAGTTAAATCGCCATCTGGAGGAGCGGGTTGAGGAAAGAACCCGTGATCTTCGCAGCGCCAATCAGGAAATTCAGCGCTTCGCCTATATCGTCACGCATGATTTGCGTGCGCCGCTCGTCAATATCATGGGGTTCCTCTCCGAATTCGATACGTCCCTGAAGCCGGTCACCGCATATGTGCTCGCAGACGGCAAAATGCCTTCCGACGACGTGGTTCGGGATGCCAGACTGGCTGTCGAGGAAGATCTTCCCGAGGCGATCAGTTTCATCCGCTCTTCGACACGCAAGATGGACCAGCTGATCAATGCGATCTTGAAGATATCGCGCGATGGTCAGCGAAAGCTGCAACCGGAAAAAGTCGACATAGAGACATTGCTGTCATCGCTCTCCGAGACGGTTCGTCACCAGATCAATGCCAATGGCGGCGAGATCAGTGTCGAGACATCAAAGCTGACAGTCGTGACGGATCGTATCTCTCTCGACCAAATCCTTGGCAATCTTTTCGACAATGCGGTGAAATACCAGATGCCGGGACGACCGCTGCGATTGACTGCCCGTGCTTATCCGTCCGGGCGGGGTGCCATCAGCATCGAAGTCAGCGACAACGGGCGTGGCATTGGCGAGCATGATCTGGAACGGGTGTTCGAACTCTTTCGCCGCGCCGGTGATCAGGATCAACCGGGGGAAGGCATCGGCCTTGCCCATGTTCGGTCGCTAATAAGAAGTTTAGGAGGAGACATTAAGGTGAGTTCCGAACTTGGCAAAGGCAGTACATTTACATTGCTGTTGCCGAGCGATCTCAGAAAAGTGACGAAAGAAGGCGAAAAATGAAGGCAACCGGTCAAGAGGTAACGATCATTATGATCGAGGATGACGAAGGTCATGCTCGGCTGATCGAGAAGAACGTACGTCGCGCAGGTGTGAATAACGAGATCATGCCCTTTACGCTCGGTGCAAAGGCACTCGACTACATCCTCGGTGAAAACCGCGATGGCGTTGTCAGCAAAGATCGATATCTTCTCGTTTTGCTCGATCTTAACCTCCCTGATATGTCGGGTATCCGAATTCTCGAGGAGATCAAGAGCAACGAATATACGCGCCGTTTGCCGGTGGTCGTTTTGACGACGACGGATGACGAAACCGAGATTCAGAAATGTTATGACCTTGGTGCAAATGTCTATATAACCAAGCCGGTCGACTACGAAGGCTTTGCGAGTGCGATAAAGAACCTCGGCCTGTTCTTCTCCGTAATTCAAGTACCTTGAAGGCATGATGGCATTGCGCGTTTTGTATGTTGATGATGATCCGGCTCTGGCGCGGCTTTCCAGCCGGATCCTTGGTCGTCACGGAATGGAGGTGGTCCATGCCGCATCCGTGGCGTCCGGGCTCAAGATGTTTCAAGACGAGCAGTTCGATATCGTCGTTCTGGACCATTACTTCCAGACATCGACGGGAATGGAGTTCCTTGCCGCGATTCAGTCCTTGCCGGGGCGGGTTCCCGTTCTTTATGTAACGGGATCGAACGAAGCCCAGATCGCGATCGACGCCCTCAAGGCGGGTGCCGCCGACTACGTCATAAAGAATGTCGGTGACGACTTTTTCCCGCTGTTGCTTACGGCTATCGATCAGTCGCTGGAAAACCATCGTCTGCGTCAGACGAAGGAGGAATCCGACCGGTTGCTGGTAAAGGCCAAGGAACATGCGGAAATGATGGTGAAGGAGATGAACCATCGGGTCGCCAACAGCCTCTCGCTGGTATCCGCCATGATTCGCCTGCAGATAAACACCATCAAGTCTGAGGAAGCCGAAGTCGCCTTGCTGGAAACCCAAAGCAGGATTTCGGCGATCGCCGGCGTTCACCGCAGCCTTTACAATACCGACAATATAGGTCTGGTATCGCTCAATTCGTACCTGACGTCGATCATCGATGGGTTGTTTCAGGCGGTTCCCGGATCTTCGTCCATTACCGTCGAAACATCGCTTTGTGACATCAGCCTCAAGGCAGACCATGCCGTAGCTCTGGGTGTCATCATCACCGAGCTGCTGACCAACGCGCTGAAATACGCTTATCCAGATCAATCCGGCACGGTTCGCGTCGAACTTTCGGAAGAAAATAGGCAATTTGTTCTCGTTGTCGAAGACGATGGTGTGGGTTCAAAGCCCGACGCATCTCCGCGTGGTACTGGCCTCGGAACAAAGCTGATTATGGCAATGGCTCAGAACATTGGTGCTCGCGTCGAGCAAACGCATACGCACCCGGAACAGGCCAAGGGAACGCGTTACACGATGACCTGGAGCGAGACGTAAACGCCGATAGCTTCGGTTTTTAAATATAATTCTAATTTAGTGATTTAATACAATTGGCGCCGCGCTTGGGCAGCTGGAACGTAAGCTTGCCTGGGAGTTGACAGGCATGCAACAGCTCAAGGCCCGGCGTCTGTATATACCGGGATGGTCAGGAAGCCGTCTGATGCGAATTGGCTTCAGGCACCTGTTCTGACGATGCCGTCAAAACCATCATCGTGCACGGGCACGCTTGGCAAGAAGAGCGGATGTCGCAGAAATGCGATCAGACTGTTCCTTTGCAAGACGTGCTTCCCGCAGCCGCAAGGTCTTGGCGTCGCGGGATTGCGTGATCGAATCAAGCTCGTCGAGCGCTTTATCCTTTGCGAAGAACGGCGTCTGGATGTTGCTGAAGGCAACCTCGGCCTTCTGGCGCGAGATACTGTATTTTTCTGTCATGGGTGTTCCGGTGGTAAGGCTCGGCATGCGAGCGGAAAACAAAAGGCCAGGCAATTTGCCTGGCCTTGATTGGTTCGGGGTGCTTCCGGCAGTGCCAGTACATCCGTGGTCAAAGGGAAGCAAAACCCGTTAGGCAGCCTGCAGATTGCAGGCCGACATTTTGCCGGACTTGTTGTCGCGTTCCAGGTCGAAGCCGATCTTCTGGCCTTCGACGAGTTCGCGCATACCAGCCCGCTCAACGGCGGAGATATGAACGAAGGCATCTGTGCCGCCGTTGTCAGGCTGAATGAAGCCGAAGCCTTTAGTGGAATTAAACCATTTAACTGTGCCAGTGGTCATGATGAACCCTTTCATAGCGATAGAGGACCCACAGCACTGAGAAGCGCTGCGAACATTGATAGCGATTTTGAAAGGAAAGGTTCGTTCAGAACGCGGTGCCAATCGCGCAACAAGCAAAGCTAAGCAAGCAAATTCGATGGTTCGTTATAGCGTGCTTGCACGGTTGCGTCAACTATTAGTTTTTCTAATTTTCGCGTCTCGACAAAAAGTTGTGCTTGGCCATCCCTTTTACTCGCTCTGCATTGTTTTTAGCGGGAAGGTCTTCACGCAGTATCGCCGTGCGGGCGGATCCCGCACAGGCGTTTTGCCGGACTTTTTTATTGGAGCTCATGCCGCGGTTCAAGGTCTCCCGCTTCTGACACGAGACGTAGGCCGATATCGATCCTGTTTCCCAACAGTGACATTGATCGCTCCTGAACAGGAAAGCTGACAGGTACGGTATCGAGACAATGGTATGTTGTAGGCCCCCGCAAATAGCTGCAAGGGCCATGCGACATCAGATGAGGTCGCGTTTGTAGCGCTCATCCCACTTCCGGGTTTTGACGAGGCTGCCATGTTCGAGTGCCGAAAGTTCTCCGGTCAGGTAGAAATTTTCCCTGTCGGAGCGCATCTCGGTGCGGCTCTCGATCTTGATGCGCCACCCATCCCGGCCAATTTCATATGTCTGGGTGAGGACGTATTTCGCGGAGAGGGGATCTCCGTCGCGAATGGTCAATTCACGCCGCAGACTATGGCTGAGTTCGGTGCCGATGTCGTCAAACCGCAACACGCCCTCGCCGAACAAGCCGCCCACGCCTTCCGTGACATAGGTGTTGATACCCGTCTCATGGTCCTGTTCGGTCCAGCGGCGGACCGTGCCTGGATCGACCTGCGTCATGGGTGTCGATGGGCCGTGGGCAGGGGCCTCGAAACGCACAGGCTTGTCGTCACCGGTGGCACGCACGGGCAGGTCAAGCGCGCTTTCTGCAACGGAAACGCTGATCGTCGCATCGTAAGGCGATGTCCATACCATCGGCCAGTAGGCCGTGGCGATGGCGAGTTGCAGCCGGTGCCCTTTGGCAAAACGATAACCGCAATCATTGAGCTTGATTACGACATCGTAAAATTTGCCGGGTTCCAACGCTTCCGGATTTTCGTGGCTATCGCGGTGGGTCAGGTTGAAAACCTGATAACTGACACGTGTGGCACGGCCATCCGGCAGGACGTCGTTGAGGCGCAGTGAAATCTGCGCGACTGGGCAATCTGCGGCAATGCGCAGACGCGCTACCGGCGCACCGAGAATATCGAAATCCTCTTCCATCAAGGCGGTTTCGAAAACGAGCGCGCCACCGTTGTCGAGCCGCTGATCGGTTGGATGTTCGCCGGGGCATCCGGTCGCCATCCATTCCCCGCCCGCCTTGCCGTGGCTTTGCGGCGAACGAATGCTGAGAATTGCCGGTTCGCTTGCCGTATCGCGCAGTTCCTTCGCTGCACCGGGGTAAAGCGAGCGGGTTGCAATTTCGGGCGAAGGCCATGTTGCTTCGCCCACCCAGCGGCCTTGCGTCGTCGTCCGCGTACCGGTCGGTTCGATCGTGTCGCTGACGAAGGCGCGCAGCATCGGCTCGTCCATGACGCCGGTTTCCTTGCCTTTCAGCCAATGGTCCCACCAGCGCGTTGCTTCCTGCAGGAAGCCAATTGCGGGACCGGGAACACCATCTTGGGGGTAGATATGGCCCCACGGACCGATGATGCCGCGACGCGGGACCTGAAGGTTCTCCAGAAGCCGCGGGACGGCATTGGTATAGCTGTCCGCCCATGCGCCGATGGCAAGGACCGGGCATTCAATTGCGCTCCAGTCTTCGCAGACCGAGCCGTGTTTCCAGTAATCGTCGTAACGTTGGTGTTCCAGCCAGAGTGCGGGAAAGAAGGGGAGCTTCTCCAGGCGCTCGATCCAGCTGTCGCGCCACGTGTCGCCGACGATCTCCGGATCGAGCGGACGGCTCTGATAAGCAAGCATGATGGTGCCCCACCACAGATTGTCGTTCAGCAGCAGGCCGCCCATGTAGTGAATGTCGTCGGTATAACGGTTGTCGGTCGAATAGGCGGTGATGACGGCTTTCAGTGCCGGCGGACGGCGGGCGGCGACCTGCAGGCCGTTGAAGCCGCCCCAGCTCTTGCCCATCATGCCGACATTGCCGCTGCACCACGGCTGGCGGGAAATCCAGTCGATCACCTCGAGTGCGTCGTCCTGTTCCTGCTTCAGATATTCGTCTGCCATGTGGCCATCGGATTCGCCTGTGCCACGCATGTCCACGCGAATTGCGGCATATCCCTGGCTGGCAAAATAGCCGTGCATCGGCTCGTCGCGCCCGCGGGTTCCGTCTCGCTTGCGATAGGGAATATACTCGAGAATGGCGGGAACCGGCGATTGTTCCGCGCCCTCCGGCAGCCAAAGGCGAGCACCAAGGCGTACGCCATCGCTCATGGGAATCCAGATATGTTCTTCAATACGTATTGTCATTTGGGGTATTCCAGTCGGGTCATTTGAAGCGGGCATCGCTTTGCCGGGAAACAACAATGAAAGAATGCGAGGCGACACCCATCAAAGAGTGAACCGCCCCGCAGATCATGCGGCGGGGAGGCCACGTTTTGCCAGCACGCCATCCAGCCAGTCGCGCCGCAGTTCGGGGACCGAGGTTATGAGCTGTTCTGTATAGGGTTGGTAAGGAGGTGCAAAAACCTCCTTGGTCGTGCCGGTTTCGACAATGCGGCCATGCTGCATCACCATCGTCCTGTCGGCGAGCCGGCGAACGACGCCGAGGTCATGGGTGATGAACAGATAGGAGACGCCCAGTTCATCCTGCAACGAGCGCAACAGTCTGAGAATTTCTTCCGCCACGAGAGGATCAAGTGCCGATGTCACCTCGTCGCAGATGATAAGGTCGGGTCTTGCGGCAAGTGCGCGTGCGATACACACGCGCTGCTTCTGCCCCCCGGAAAGCGCTTTTGGCAGGCGCTCTGCAAACTCCCGGGGCAGACCGATCAGGTCCAGCAACCGGTTCACCTCGGAGGCGCGCTCATCTTCATTCATTCCGAAATAGAACGACATGGGACGGCCAATGATCTCGCCGACGGTGTGGCGTGGATTGAGCGCCACATCCGGAAGCTGGTAGACGAGCTGGATGCGGCGAAGATCTTCGCGCGAACGCCTGGAGTACTTGTCCGCAAGCCGGTGTCCAGCCAGCGAAATGACTCCGGAGGATTGCGGCGGCAACCCGGCAATAACCCTGGCCAAAGTGGATTTTCCCGAACCGGATTCACCCACGACTGCCAGTGTTTCGCCCTTTCGGATTTCGCAGTGAACGTTGTCCAGCACCTTCTTGCGACCGTAGTAGGCGGTGACGTCACGCGCTTCCAGCAGGATTTCACCACCCCTGTTCTGGACGGATTCGCCGGACATGCTGGCTTGGCGTTCGGAAACAAGGCGGCGCGTATAGTCTTCCTGCGGGTGCTCGAGAATATCCTCGGCAGAACCGGCTTCTACCTTTTTGCCATGGCGCAAGACCATGATGCTGTCAGCAATCTGCGCGACGACGGCAAGGTCATGCGTGATGTAGAGGGCGGCGGTATTGTAGCGCTGGATGAGGCTGCGGAGCAGGGCCAGAACCTCTATCTGCGTGGTGACATCGAGTGCCGTTGTGGGTTCGTCCAGCACGAGTATGTCAGGGCGGCATGACATCGCCATGGCCACCATCGCGCGCTGTAACTGCCCACCGGAGACCTGATGCGGGTAACGGTTGCCGAAATTCTGATAATCGGGAAGTTGCAGCGCTTGCAGCAGTTCCAGCATCCAGGCTTCGGCTTCCCGCCGGTTCATGACGCCGTGGTAAAGCGGCCCCTCGATAATCTGTTCGCCAATCTTCATGGCAGGGTTGAACGCCGCAGCTGCACTTTGCGCCACATAAGCGATGCGCGCACCGCGCGCCGCCTCACGACCGGCGCGATCCACCGTCATCAGCGAAACGCCATTCACGACGATTTCTCCACCAACGATTCGGCAACCGTTTCGGCCATATCCCATGGCGGCAAGCCCGATGGTGGATTTACCGGCGCCGGATTCACCGATCAGCCCTTTGACCTCACCGCGCTTGAGATCCAGATCGATACCATCAACCAGAATTGCTCCATTCGGTGCAGCAACTTTCAGGCCGCGAATTTGCAAGACCTCATTGTTACTCATCGGTCTGCTCCCTGAATTGCGCTGCGGCCAGCCAGCAGCCAGTCCACGACGAGATTGACGCCGATGGTGAGAACGGCGATGGCAGCGGCCGGATAAAGCGGTGCGTAGAGGCCATAAAGAATGGCCTGCTGGTTGTCCTTCACCATGCCGCCCCAGTCTGCGAAAGGCGGCTGAACGCCAAGCCCGAGAAAGGACAGACCGGCCACGAACAGAAAGGTGAAGCAGAAACGCAAGCCGAATTCCGCAATGAGCGGCGGCAGGGCATTGGGCAGTATCTCCCTGAACACCAGCCAGATCAGGCCTTCTCCGCGCAGGCGCGCGGTCTCGGCATATTCCAGCACATTCACGCCCTGGGCGACAATGCGCGCCAGACGGAAGACGCGGGTGGAATCCAGAAGCGCAATGGTCACTATCAGCACGGGGATGGACGAGCCTAGCGCCTGCAGCACGACAAGAGCCGAGATCAGCACTGGAATACACATGACAGTGTCGACGATGCGCGAGAGAACCATATCGAGCCAGCCGCCGAAGATAGCCGCGATGAAACCAAGCGTGATGCCGATTGTGAAGGAGAGCAGGGACGCCGCCAGCGAAACGCCGATGGAGATTTGCGCACCGGCCAAAAGGCGCGACAGCATATCGCGTCCGTTCTGATCAAGGCCAAACCAGTGCATTGCCGAAGGCGGATCGAAAGGCGAACCGACGATCTCCTCCTGCCCGAAAGGCGCGATATGCGGACCGGCTGCGAACAGGACGATGTTGACCGAAATGATGAAAAGACCGACCCATGCGGTTGGGGTGATGGTGCGGAGCATTTTCATCGGGGATGCCTCAGGCGCGGGTTAAGCGCAATTGCCGACACATCGGCAATGATGTTTAGAATGACGTAGGTTGCGCCGAAAACGAGGGCTGCCGCCTGTACCAGTGGAAGGTCCCGCTTCGAAACGGCATCGACCATGAAACGGCCAAGGCCGTTATAGTTGAACACGGCCTCTACCAGCACCACACCGGTGATGAGATAGGCGATGTTGAACGATACGACGTTGACGATCGGGGCCGCGGCGTTGGGAAGCGCGTGGCGAAGAACCACGCGTTTGGTCCGCAATCCCTTGAGATAGGCTGTTTCGACATAGGCCTGATCCATCACCGCAAGAACGGCGGTACGGGTCATGCGCAGCATCTGCGCCACAGTCACCAGAACCAGCGTCAGAGCAGGAAGCGTGGTGGCTTTCAGCCAATCCGCAAAGCCCATGCCCGGATAGGTGTCGGCTAGGCTCGGCAAAAGATTGTACTGCACGGACACGAAAAGGATCAGCAACAGGCCCAGAAAATACTCCGGAAGGGAAACAAAGCCCAGCGCAACGATGTTGACAGCCCGATCGAACAGGCTGCCGCGCCAGATGGCACTGAACAGACCCAGAAGTACGGCAACCGGAACGGACACGACGGCGGCATACAGCGCCAGCGCCATGGTGTTCCAGAACCGCGGCCATAAGAGAGCTGCAACGGGCTGGTGGTTTGCCAGCGAATTTCCAAGGTCGCCGGTTACGAAACCGCCGAGCCAGGAAAGATAACGTTGCAGAAGGGGCTGCTCCAGACCGAGATCGGCGCGCAGCACGGCGAGAGATTCAGGCGTCGCATTCTGTCCGAGTATTGCCGACGCCACATCTCCGGGAAGAAGCTGAGTGCCGGCGAAAATAAGCGCCGACACCAGCAGAAGCGTCAAAATACCCAAAGCAATGCGCTTCAGGATAAGCTTAGTCATTATGCGTCCAACCAGACCTTTTCAGCGAGACGGGCACCCATGAAGTTGAACATCGGATGCGTGGTCACGCCCTTCAGTTTCTTGGATGTCGCATCCAGATAATCTCCGAACATCGGGATCATGGCGCCGCCCTCATTGGAGATGAGCGCCTGAAGCTCGGCATAGATTTCCTTGCGCTTCGCATCATCGAGAAGTGCACGCGCCTCAATGAGTTTCCTGTCGAAGTTTTCGTTCTTCCAGTGCGTATCATTTTGCGCCGAGGTGGACTGGTAAGCGATGGTCAGCATCTGGTCTGCTGTCGGGCGTCCGCCCCAGTATGACATGCAGAATGGAGCTTTCATCCAGACATTGTCCCAGTAGCCATCGGCGGGTTCGCGCTTGATAGAAACATCGATGCCGCCCTTGGCCGCACTCGTGCGGAAAATCGCCGCTGCATCCACAGCGCCGGAGAAGGCGGCGTCGGAAGCGGAAATCTCTACCTTGAGCGTATCGAGGCCAGCCTGCTTCAGATAAAACTTCGCCTTCTCGGGGTCGTAGGGACGCTGCACCAGATCCGCGGCATAAAAGCGGTCAGAACTCGGGATCGGATGATCGTTCCCGATGCGGCCGTAGCCACGCAGCGCGGTTTTCAAAAGCTGCTCGCGGTCGATGGCGTGCTTGATGGCAAGGCGGATATTGTTGTCCTTGTATGGCGCCTGCGTGCAATCCATCAGGAATGTGAAGTGCTGGCCGCCAGCCGATTGGACGATGTTGAGGTTGGGGTTACGGCGCAGCAGGTCTACTGTCTTGAAGTCGAGCTGGTTGATCGCATGGACCTGACCCGACATCATGGCATTGGTGCGTGCGGCGATATCGTTGATGACGATGACTTCCACGGCGTCAACGTGAGCGGCATTCGGCTTCCAGTAATTCGGATTACGGGTAAAGCGCGAACGAACGCCCGGATCGTAGCTTTCGAACACGAATGGCCCGGTGCCGACAGGTTTGCTGAAATCCGTCCAGCCTTCCGGCACAACGAGGAAATGGTAGTCGGACAGGATGTAAGGAAGGTCGGCATTGCCGCTTTCGAGGACGATCTTGACCTCGGTGTCGGAAAGCTTGTCGACGCTCTTAAGCGCAGACGCAACCGAGCGTGCTGCAGAGGTGGTTTCGCCACGGTGCAGGTTGATGGAGTAGATGACGTCTTCCACCGTCAGGGTCTTGCCGTTGTGGAAGGTGACACCCTGACGCAGCTTGAAGACCCACTCCACGGCGCCGGGCTGCGCTTCCCAGCTTTCGAACAATTCAGGCACAGCGTGATTGCTTGCATCGATCTCGACAAGGCCGTTCATGATCATGAAGGCCTGATTGACCGGCACCCAGTCTTTCAGGATGCGGGGATCGAGATTATCCGTGGTGCTGCCGCCGCCGATACCCAATTTCAAAACGCCACCCTTCTTCGGTGTGTCCGCGCCTTGCGCACTGGCGTCTGTGATGAAACCGGCAGAAAGCGCCGCGAGGCTGGCCGCGCCGGCAAGAAAATGCCGCCGGTCGAGCGAGAAGGAAAAGGGGGAGGATGTCATGTTTGGGTTCCCTGTTTTTTATCGGGGCCGGACGAGGCGCGGCTGGCAGTGGCGTATCGTACTCGACGGTTCGGCACTAGATACCGATGCGCGCAGGGGGGTATGATTTTTGCGCATGGGGTCATGAAATCTGAGCGCATCCGGTTATCTGCGAAGCGGAGTAAAGGGATGCGCCGGAGCGGGTCCGGTGTAGCAGGCGCTCGCCGGGCGGGCGTGTTTATGGAGTGGATACAAATGGGGCTAGCGGATCTTGTCGGCCTTGCAGGAGCGTTTTTTTATCTCTTCGCCTATGCCCTGTTGCAGCTACGACTTCTGACGATAGAAGACTGGCGCTACACTCTCTTAAACGTTCTGGGTGGCGTGTTTCTGATCTACTCGCTGATATGGAATTTCAACCTCGGCTCACTGATTTCACAGGTCGCCTGGCTGCTGTTCACCATCATCGGCTACGCGCGGTTCCTCCTGGACCGGCGCCGCAAAACACCTCCTGCGCAGGCATGACGGGTTTCAGCGCGCGGTTTTATGGTTGTCTGCAATCAGCCAATCGGAAACCTCGCGCACAATTTTACGCTGGTGGCGATCTGCCGGTCGCATCAGGTAAAATTTGCCTTCCGAGCGCATGGCATGGGAATGCACAGGAACGAGCGCTCCGCTATCCAGTTGGTCGCGGATGAGCCAGGTCCACCCAAGCGTTGCACCAAGCCCCTGCGATGCCGCCGCGACGCAGAGGCCATAGTCTCCGAGTTTCCACTGGATTGCATCCTGTGGCGGCAACAGGTGTGACGAGCGCCACCAGTCGCTCCAATCCTGCCATTCCCGCATCGAATCTTCGATGGAGATCAAAACCGGTGCCCTCTGCTCCATAAGATTGGTCATGCCGCGGGCAGAAACGGGGACGACCTCCTCCTGGCCGAGTTCCGATAGCCAGACGCCAATCGGTCTTTCCTTGCGATAGAAAATAGCCAGGTCGAATTCATCCAGACGCAGATGCGCCACATCGTCAGTTACCCGCACCCGCAATTCGATGCCGGGAATATCGCGTTTCAGTTTCTGCAGGCGAGGCATGAACCATTGATCCGCAATCCCGCGAGAGCAGGCGATGGTGATTTGGCTGGCGCCGGTCCACGAGCGGACGCCGTCCGTAACACTTGCGATATCGAGGATCAGCCGCGATATATCGATCGAGTAGTTTTCGCCGATGGTCGTCAGTCGCACGCCTGTCGGCACGCGCTCGAAAAGCTTGGAGCCAATGAACGCTTCCAGCTTGCCGATCTGCCGGCTGACGGCGCTCTGCGTCAGGCCCAGCTCGTTGCCCGCGCGGGAGAAGCTGCCCAAACGGGACGCTGCCTCAAAAACAACAAGCGCCTCCAGCGGCGGCAATCTAAAAGACGGTTGCATTCAGGTTCCCAAAAACAGAGTTTGCGATCCGATACACCGCCGCCGCAAACTCTTCAATTTTTTTTGGGATTCCATGCTGCGCTCAGGCTTTGCCACTAGCGCCTTTCTGTTACCCAAGACTAGGGCTGGCGGTCCGGCATTATCAGCCAGAACAATTGCACGAGGTCGCGCCAGGTTCGAGCCAGATCCTCGGCCGTCGATGTCAGCTCCCTGTAAATATAGATGCCCGCAAGCGTGAGAACGGCTGCAAGCGTTAGAACGGCCAACAGCACCCAAGGCCAGATGAGGCGTTTGCTCTTTGGCTTTGGTTCGGGCTTTGTGTCCAGATTGGGGTTCAATCACCGTCTCCTCATTCGCTTGAGGACTATGACGAAAACCGCGGGACTGCAACCGGAGGGGATACATCGCGCCCCTTCAAACCACTGGCACATAAAAGAATAACAGGTCTGCATTGACTGGGGCGGGGCAGTGAGCCGCGCCGCCTTGACGCCGCTTCACCCTTTCGCAGCGGTCGGAACGCGAAGCCGGCATCTGCCACAATTGTGGAGTTTTTGCCACGAAAACATCAAGATTCATTCAGCCACAGTTCACCGGCAAGGGCGCTAAATCCCTCCATCCCGGAAGGAGGGAGATGAAATGCGTAAGATGATTTTAAGCGCTGGAATAATTCTCGGTGCCCTGTTCGGCAGTGGCGCGAACGCGATGCCTGTCGGTCAACCGGCCGCACCCCTGGCATCCAACGTTCAAAGTGTGGACTATGCTTGCGGACGCGGCTTTCATCTATCGCCGCGCGGATATTGCCGGCCCAATGGACCGCCGAGATATGAGCGCGGCTGGGACAGACGTGATCGCTGGGAAGCCCGCAGGGAGTGGCGTGAACGTCAGGCCCGCAGAGAATGGCGCGAGCGCAGAGATTGGCGCGAACATCGCGAATGGCGAGACCGTCGCGACTATCGATGGTAATGAAAACAGGCCCTCTCCGAACCGGGAGGGCCTTTTCCATCTGGGTGCGTCTTGAGTTTTTAGCGACGATCTTCAACGCATAGATTGATCGGTTTGCGCCAATTGCCGTCATAAATCATTTGGGCCGAACTCTTCCCAAATGATCCAAGGTTTTGACGCGTTTACCGGGAGTGCCACAGAACTGATCGGTGGAAATTCGACCTTTACTATCTTCCGTCATAATGGGGGCAATGGACCAAGAAGGTGCGGTCATTCCATAGCCCGTTATTCTAGCTTCCCGGTGCTGCGGCTGATCCTGCAAGAATGCCGCCATCGATGTTCAGTTCGGCCCCAGTCATATAAGTTGCCTCGTCAGATGCGAGCAGGACTGCGAGTGCGGCTACCTCCTCGGCCCTGCCAAAGCGTTGCATGGGCGTTTCTTTGACCAGCGCGGCTTCACGATCTTTGCGATCTGGGCCATTTCCCAACATCGGCTCCCACATCGGTGTCATCACGGCTGCAGGGTGAATTGAGTTGCACCGGATGTTCAGGCCCTGACCGGCGCAGTATAGGGCCACGCTCTTGGTGTGGTTGCGGACGGCGGCCTTGGATGAGGCGTAGGCCGCTGCCATTGGAATTCCGACAAGCCCTGAGCGTGAGGAAATGTTGATAATCGACCCCGCACCATTTGCTCGCATGGCGCGGATGGCATAACGGCAGCCCAGAAAGGTGCCATCCAGGTTGACCGCATGAACCTTGTGCCAATCAGCAAGTTGGGCATTTTCTGGATCATGGGCTGGCGGGGCCCCTTCGAACGGTCCTTCAAAGCCTGTTATTCCCGCATTGTTGACGACGACGTCCATCTTGGGAAATTGACTGGCAATTTTCGCCCAGTCTGCCTCGCATGCGACGTCGAGACGGACAAACCTCCCGCCGATTGAGCCTGCGGTCAACAAGCCGCCATCCACGTCTATATCGGTAACGATGACCTGTGCGCCCTCGTCAGCAAACGCTTGGGCGATAGCCGCACCAATTCCGCGCGCCGCGCCGGTCACGAGTGCGGTCTTTCCAGAAAGTCTGGGCATGAATGTTCCTTTGATGCAAATGCTGAGCTAGCCAACGCGTCGTTTTAAAAAGACTGCGCTGTCATCGACGTAAGTCCGGATTATCGGCGATCTTTGTCCATGGTCATAAACTCCTCATCTGCATCCTTTATCTACCCACCACCGTCTTATCGGTCAAGAAATGCACCGTACTAGTCCGCCGATGGCTTCAATGGACGAACTCCACCGGCGCGCATAAGCCCGCCGGCATCTGTCATGCGCAGATACTCCAGTCACGTTTCGACAAACAGATTTTCGATCGCAAAATCGATGAAAGCGCGCAGCCGCGGCGCCATGAAGCGGGCTGATGGCCAGACAATTGAAAACTGGCCTGGTGCGGCGAGATGTTCGTTCAGGACCGTCTCGAGCAAGCCATCCCTGATGGCGTCCGTCGCCAGGAATTCAGGCATGTAAGCGAGCCCCATCCCGTCAATCGCCGCCGCCCTTATCGCCTCCATATTACCGCAGGTGAGGGCGATACGCATGCTCGACAGGGGGTTGTCGCCGTTTTCCAGCAGCCATTCCTGAAACCTGCCGGAGGTCGGAAAGCGGAAGCGCAATGCTTCATGCTCTGGCAATTGGCTGGGGTGCCGGGGCGTGCCCATTCGTTGAAAATAGTCCGGCGACGCGCATAAAATGAAGCGGAATGGACCAAGACGCCGCGCTATCAGGCTGGAATCATCAAGCTCGCCACTGCGGATTGCAGCATCAAAGCCGCCCTCGATCAGATCGACACGCCTGTCGTTAAAGTCGAGTTCCAGATCGATATCGGGATAACGCCGGCGAAATTCAGGCACGATCGGCAGCAGAAAGCGGTATCCGATTGTCGGAAGCGTCACGCGCAGACTGCCGCGGGGCAGGGCCAGATTGTCCGTTACTGCTTCATGTGCGTCGCGCAGATCGGTCAGGATGGACCGATACCGCTCAAACAGCATTGCCCCTTCATTGGTCAGAGAGACCTGCCGGGTGGTGCGATTGAACAGCCGTACGCCCAGAGATGCCTCCAGTCGGGCAACGCTCTTTCCGACAGCAGAAGGTGACAGCCCCAGGCTCTGCCCGGCCTTGGCAAAATTCAGCCTTTCGGCAACCCGGACGAAGGCATCGATCTCGCTCAACTTATCCATTGTCACTGATTAGAGAATTTTAATCCGCAATGAAAGGCCCGTGAGGCCGATTGTCGAATTCATGTCGTCTGATGAGGATGGATGCCGATACGCGACCTTGGTGTCGCGATGCCATTTCACGATTGGAGTTCGCATGAACGACGCCCCTCATAGAGCCTCAGCCAGCCGGAATTCGGTATTGGTGGCGGTGTGTCTTGCCGCCTTGACCCTTCCTTTGAACTTCTCCGCCGGTGCGGTTGCCACACCGGCGATCGGGCAGGACCTCGGGGGATCGCCTGCATCCCTCACCTGGATCACCAATGCCTTCATGCTGGCTTTCGGAAGTCTTCTGATGGCGGCAGGCGCGCTGGCAGATCGATATGGCAGAAGGCGGGTGTTCTTGATCGGCCTTGCGCTGTTTACCGGCTTCTCCTTTGCGCTTGGATTTGCGCCTTCGGTGTGGATCATCGATCTGCTACGTGCCGGTCAAGGCGTGGGCGCCGCCGCGGCCCTGGCCGGAGGTACGGCCGCACTTGCGCAGGAATTCGACGGCCACGCTAGGACGCGTGCCTTTGGGTTGCTTGGAACGACCTTCGGCGTCGGTCTTGCATCTGGTCCGCTGCTGACGGGATTGATGATTGAAACGGTCGGATGGCGGGCAATATTCCTTGCCGGCGGCCTGATCGGCCTCTTTGCCCTGATCCTCGGCCCGCCACGGATGCGTGAAACGAGGGATCCCAATGCGGCGGAACTCGACTGGCTGGGCGCTGCAAGCTTTACCCTCACACTCACCCTCTTCACCGTTGCGATGATCGAACTGCCTGTTCTCGGGTCTAACGGTATCATCGCTTTCAGCACAGGATTTGCGTTTTCGCTTGCAGCCTTCGTCTTGATCGAAATGCGGGCGGCGCGACCGATGCTGGACTTATCGCTGTTCCGTTATCCGCGGTTCGTGGGGGTGCAGCTATTGCCAATCGCCACCTGCGCCTGTTTCGTTGTTCTTCTTGTTATCATCCCGTTGCGCCTCATCGGTATCGAGCAACAAGGAGCAATCGGGGCGGGGTTCATCATGTTGGGACTGTCGGCTCCGATGCTGGTGGTGCCTATAGTCGCGACGATGTTGGCGCGTCATGTTTCGCCGGGCATGCTCTGCGGCATCGGCCTGCTGATCGCCGCCTCTGGCCTCGTCTGGCTTGCCGGCTTCACTGCAGAGGATGGAGCCATGATCGTTCTGCCCATGCTCGTCATCGGGGTGGGCGCAGGCCTGCCATGGGGCCTGATGGATGGCTTGTCCGTTGGCGTCGTGCCGGTGGAGCGTGCGGGAATGGCGACCGGCATATTCAGTACCGTGCGGGTTGCCGGTGAGGGCATCGCGCTTGCAGTCGTCAGCGCCGCCCTGTCGGCATTGACCTCAGCATCCCTCGGACGGCTGGCGCCTTTGTCTACGACCCTCTTGAATCAGTCAGGTCAGCGTCTGGCAGTGGGCGACCTGGCGGGTGCAGCGGCAATATCGTCCCACATCGGGGACGACCTGTTGCGGGATGCCTATCAGACTGCGTTTTCGACACTTTGCTGGTGGCTTGCCGCGGTGACGACGCTATGCGCCATCGCAGTCCTGTTCCTGCTGCCCAATAGTACTGCGGTCGCCGACAAGGTGACGGCTCCGTAGATTATCGGGAACGAACACGGTGTTCCCGGTTGGGCATGGAGGAGGAGAGTCCAGTGATGCGGCCGAAGAACATTTGCGGGCATATCCTTTGATATGCTCCGCCGGCCCGCCTTCCGGGCGATCTCCTACTCATGTGCCGTTGTTCAATGAACTAGACTACGGGAGCAGGCAAGATCGCCTCTTTCACAGCCAGTTCTGCCATAGCGAGGGCGGCATCACGGGTTTTGGCGGCGGCAATAAACCGGCCGTTGTGGCAGAAACTCGCGCCTTCAATGCCGCAAACGGCTTCCAGATCGCCATTTGTAAGGCCAGCCCATGCCGCAGGCAGGTCTGCCCGCAGTTCAAAGCCTTCATCTGCGCGACGGATACCGGTCAGACACCAGTCCTTGTCACGCGGGTGAACGACAAACAGCAGATTGTCGGCGCCTGCCTTCACAATGGCGGGCCGAAACGGCATCCCCATCGGCAATTCCAGAATATGACCTTCACCGGCATCGACGATAGCCTGCATTACAAGCGCCTCGGCGCGCAGTTTCGCAGCGCTTTTGGCTATTTTTGCCTCGACGAAGCTGCGGGCAATGACGAGCGCCGCGTGGAAACTGCGATCATCGGCTTCGGGGTCGGTCTCGTCAAAAACAGGTTTCAGAGTTTCCAGCAGGACAGGCAGCGTCAGCGCAACCAGTGGCCCGGCGACGGAGGGGCTGACCGCACCATTGTCGACCAGATCGACCGGCAGCACAAAGCTGCCATCGAAAGAGGTATGGACGGTTTGGACAAGTTCATCGGGGATGCCGAAGGCGGCAAGATAGTCCCGGCCGAAATGCTTCCAGATCAGTCCGAATGAACTATATGGCTGACCGTCATCCCTCAGCGGCGCGCCGCGCTGATGGTGATCGAATATCCTGCTTGTCGCGTCATAGGCGCCGCCGACATCGTAGATGATGCGGTCCACGCCGGGGGTGATCCATTCCGGCGCCCGGCTGCGGACGATGCGTGCCTGCGGGAAAAGTCGGGTCAGGATGACGCTGGACAGCAGTTCGTCGGCATGGAAGCCACCGGAATGGGTGACGAGAAAATCCGGGATCATGTCAGGATAAGCCTTGTTGCTTGCGGGAGGTCCGCCTGGAATTGAGGCACCTGATACCCTTTGCCCGACGCCATCTCAACCCGTCATTCGCCGCTTCTGTATCATATTGCCGGTTCGGGACTGGCTCCACTCGTAGTGGAAGGTAACGCCGCTCCCCTTATCGCCTTCCTGCACTACGTTGATTTCCGTGTTTCGTATGTACTGGAAAACCCATAGGTATTGCAGTCGGGGAGGAGCGGCATTTGCCTCTTCGTCAGGCGGCATCCAGAGAGAGGGTCAGGTCGGCGACCAGATCGTCGGGATGTTCGATGCCGATTGACAGCCGGATCGTGGAATCAAGCACACCAATGCGCTGGCGGACGTCGGCCGGAACACCCGAATGCGTCATCGTTGCAGGATGGGAGGCGAGAGATTCCGTACCGCCAAGGCTGACCGCGAGTTTGAATATCGTGAGAGCGTTGAGGAATTTGAAAGACGCTGCCTGCCCGCCCGCAATGTCAAACGAGAAGGTCGATCCCGCACCGGTGCATTGATCTGCAAACACCTTGCCAACCGGGGACGCCGGATCGTGAAACGGCAGATAATGGATTTTCTCGACCTTGGGATGCGCCTTCAGGAATTCGGCCACCACCTCGGCATTGCTATTTGCCCGCTCCATGCGGATTTGTAGCGTCTCAAGCGAGCGCCCGAGCATCCAGCACGAATGCGGGTCGAGCTGCGTGCCTATCGCTCCGCGTAATGCCTTCACCTGCTTCATGACATCCTTGCGACCGAGCGCTGCTCCGGCAATGAGGTCGGAGTGCCCGCCAACGTATTTTGTCAGTGAATAGAGCGAGATATCGGCACCGTGCTCGATAGGCCGCTGGAACACCGGACCGAGGAGTGTGTTGTCGCACGCGATGATTGGCCTGTGCCCCTGCTTCTGGCCGATCACGTCGGCAACGCGGCTGATCATAGCGATATCGACAATACTGTTTGTCGGGTTGGCGGGGGTCTCGATGAGGATGACGGATACCCTGCCTTTCGCCATCGCAGCCTCTGCGGCGGATATCACCGAGGCCTCGCTGACACCATCGGCGAAACCTACCGCCGAAACGCCGAAATTGTGGAAGGTCTTGGCCAGCAGCGTCTCAGTGCCGCCGTACAAAGGCTGGGAATGGAGTACGGTGTCGCCGGGCCGGACGAAAGCGAAAAGCGTCGTCGAAATGGCGGACATGCCGGACGAGAAGAGCGCACAACTCTCGGTGCGTTCGTAAACGGCAAGGCGGTCCTCGACGATCTCGCTATTGGGATGGTTGAAACGCGAATAGACGAGGCCTGCACCTCTGCCTGCTGGCGGCTCCTTGCGGCCGGAGACATAGTCGAAGAAGTCGCGACCGTCCTCCGCCGACTTGAAGACGAAGGTCGAGGTCAGAAACACAGGCGGCTTCACCGCTCCTTCCGACAATTCCGGATCGTAGCCGTAATTGAGCATCTGGGTTTCAGGATGGAGAGCGTGGTTGCCGATATGGGTTTTAGACGGATGCGGTGCAGTCATTTGCGGAAGGTCCTCCTCAACAGACGTTGAACTGTCCGCAGCTTACATCCAATCAAGCCAAAATACCTTGCATTCTGAAGCGTGGATATGTCTGATGAAGCAATATATTGCGGAGAATTGTGCTTTATGTCGCAAAAAATTGCAGATCCGATCGACCGGCGGATAGTCAAGGAGCTGTCTGCCGACGCAAGGATCACCAACAACGAACTTGCCGAGCGAGTCGGCTTGTCGGCATCTGCATGTCTGCGGAGGCTGCGACGGCTGGAAGAGACGGGGGTGATTAAAGGTTATTCCGCGATCGTCGATCCGGCAATCGAGGGATGGACGATGACCGCGCTTGCATCCATCCGCCTCAGTCGCCAGCACGATGACGAAATCCAGATGTTCGAGGCGGCCGTTCTGGACTGGGACGAGGTTCTGGAATGTCACCTCGTCACGGGTTCGAGGGACTACATGCTCAAGGTCATGTGCGGTGGGCTCGAGGACTACGAGCGCTTCATCAAGGAGAAGATCGCGAAGCTGAAATGCGTCGACACCATCGAGACCAGCTTTGTCATGAACACGATCAAGGCGCGGCGCATCTGAGCTTTGCTAGAAGCTCCGCGCCCGGTGTGTTCAAGCTCCGAGAACCGGAGCTTGAACCGTTTGGGGGTGCGATCGGACGACTTACTCGGCCGTCGCCTGGATATCGACCTTGTCGAGAAGAAGCATCGGGTTTTCAGACGCTGCAACCAGATCAAAAAGACCAAGACCGTTTGGTCCAGTGGAGCGGGCGGTAACCGTAAGAGTACCTGGGTTGTTGATGAAGCGAAGCAACGCGTCCACCGCATTCTTGAGTTTGGGCTGTTCAGCTGCGATCTGCTGCAACCCCGCGCTTGCCACGAGTGTCAGAACACCGCGCACTTGATCCTCGGTCATGTCGTTTTGCAGAGCATACAGCTTGATAGCCTTGGCCATCATGCCTTCGTCCTTGATCGTCAGCTTTACCTCGCGACCCGCGAGCCCCAGGAGGGCGGCCTGGGTACGATTGGTGTCGAAGGAGAAGAACTCCTCCGTGAACCCGCTCGCCAGACCGGAAAAATTGACGCTGCCAATATCCTTGCCGCGCATGGAGATTTCCCGGATCACCAGGTTCTTGTTCGGTTCATCCCAGCCGGCGGCAAGGGCATAAGACAGGGCGAGTGCCTCGAAACCCAGTTTGCGGGCTTCGACAAAAACTTCCTCGGTCGAATCTTCCGGGATCGGAAGAGAAAGGTCATCCTGCCTGATCACGATATCTGTGGGTATGCCGTTAAAGGGCTTTGTCAGACCCATCTCGAAATTCCTGAGCGTGAACTTGATGCGCTCAGGCACGCCCTCCGTCTTTTCACCAGTCTCGTCGTCTGTCTGTTCCGGGGCGGCGACATCAACATTGATGCCTCCGACGCGGACGGTGCCCAGTTCCGGTATCAGGTGATTAAACGGGAAAGTCTCGATCTGCTTGTCGTCAAGCCCGACGATTTTGGAGAGACTCTCGATTGTGGAACTCCAGTCAAAGCCCTTGAGGCTTGCCTCGGCGACTTCGATCGTGTCGACGCCATTTCCGATCGACATGCCATTCAAGCCGAAGTCGAGCTTACGGCTGTCCATCTGCATATCGATACGATCAATGCCGACCTTGACCCTTTTGCCGGCAGCCCCTTCGCTTTCATCAGGTGCGTCGGCCTTGAACCCGAGCAACTGCATGTTGCTCTTGCCAATCATATCGAGAATGGACAAGGCCTTGGCGAAAATTGCCTGGCGTTCCTGAGGTGAAAGCTCGTCGGTATTTTTGGTCGCCGAAAGCGCGTTCATCGTTTCCAGAAGCGGCTCGGCCGGCATGCGGGCGCTGAAGCCGTCGCTGCGTATTTCATCGTAAGTGAAATGACCGTCTCCGTCTGAGAACGAGATTTTGCTGACGGAGAGCGGGCCATAGAGAAGCTTTGCGTCCTTATCTTCGGGACCCGCTTTTTCCGTATAGAGCCTTGCGAGGTAAGCGGCATCGAAGTCCTGCCCGGCTATGGCGCCGGTCGATACGACCAAGTGCTTCTTCTTCATCGCGCCAGTGCTGTCCGGTAGATCCATCTGGATGTCGTAGCTGGCATTGTCGATGGAATATCGGGCGACCCGGCCTTTGGCGATGTCCGAGAAGGCTACGTTCTTATAAACAGTCTTCTGCTCGGTGGTGGCGATGGACTGCGTGAATGTCATCTCAGGCGTGGAAATACGCTCTGCTGCAAAGCGCTCTATGCGCTTAGGCAGAGAGTTGGCATTTCCGTCTCCGGATACTTCAGCCGCATCCGGTTTTGTGAACGCGGCATTCTCGACACGCGCATGCGCCATCGAGATCTTGCCGGTTGGCACATCAACATTGATGTCGTTCAGCTCCAGTGCGCCATCCAGGAAAGGAAATTTTGGACGTCCATCGATAGCGGCAATCCGGATGTTCTTGCCATCGGCAAGCGGCAAGGCCAGTTCGCGAATATGAATCTGCCCGAGGAAATCAACCTCAACGGAACGGGCAGTTGCGCCAGTGCGAGCAACGAGTTCGCTGACCTTTGCTTCGTAGAAGGCCTTACCCCCGATGACGCCTGCAGCAGCAACAGCAATAATCGCAACCGCTGCCCATAAAGCTTTGGTCCGGCCCTTACCGGTTTGGGTATTTACCTGTTCCACGAAATTGGTCCTCTCCGACGCGATTTGAAACTGCACGCCTTTTAAGCACGCGAAAGTTGCTCCGCAAGTGGGCGCTAGCGGGACAGTTGGAGAACTTGTCCCAAAACGCAAAACGCCGGGTCCGCTCCTGACCAAACATCAAACGGGACCGCCTGGCATTTTGCAGATCATAAAGGTCAAGAATGCTGGGCAGCGCCAACGCGGTGCCGGTTCGAGCGTCTCAGCTGCCGCCCCTCACTGGACAATATAGTAGACATAGTCCACCATATTGTTTCCGACGTATGAAGCGTCGGCCAAAGCGAACAAAGTTACAAAAAAACAAGGGGAACTTATGTCGCATCCAACCACGTCAGCCGACGTGGTGCTGTCCGTTCGCAATCTCACGGTGGATCTTCCGCCGGGAATGGAGCGCACCCACGCGGTCAAGAATATCTCTTTCGACCTCCACGCAGGTGAAATCCTGTGCATTATCGGTGAATCCGGGTCCGGCAAATCCGTCACTGCCAGCACGATCATGGGGCTCTTGTCGCCCGTGATAAAAGTCAGCTCCGGCGAAATCCATTTCAAGGGAATGGACATACTTGCGGCCAGGGAAGATAAAATCCGGCCGCTGCGTGGTCAGGCGGTCTCAATCATTTTCCAGGATCCGCTCTCCGCGCTCAATCCGCTGATGACAATCGGGGATCAGATCGCCGAAGTGCTTGAAGCGCATGGCTATGGAACGCCTGAAACCCGCAAGACCAAGGTTCTGGATCTACTTGAAGAAGTCGGTCTTCCCGACCCGCCTCTGATGCGGCTGCAATATCCATTCCGTCTGTCTGGCGGACAACGCCAGCGGGTCATGATCGCCATGGCTCTGGCACTCGATCCAGATGTCCTGATTGCCGATGAGCCAACAACCGCTCTCGACGTTACCACCCAGGCGCAGATCCTTGAGCTCATCCGCAAGATACAGAAGCGCAAGAACATGAGCGTCATGTTCATCACCCACGATTTCGGCGTCGTTGCCGAAATTGCCGATCGCGTCGTGGTGATGGAGAAGGGATATCTTGTGGAGCAGGGAAGGGCCGACCAGGTTCTGGTCAATCCCGTCCACCCCTATACCCAGCGACTTGTCGCTGCGGTTCCGCGGATGCGGAGCACTGAGCGTTCAGTCAGCGAAGAAGCTCCCGTCGTTCTCAAGGTCGAAAATCTTGAGAAGGAATATCGCAGCTCCGGCTCGTTTTTCCGAAAGGCCCGTATCGTCAAGGCAGTCAATGGTGTCAGCTTCAAGCTTCACAAGGGCCAGACCCTTGGTATCGTTGGCGAAAGCGGGTCGGGCAAGTCCTCGCTCGGGCGTGTCCTGCTGAAATTGCTGGAGGCGGATGGCGGTTCAATATGCTTCGATGGCCGTGACATAGCAGCGATGGACGAAACGACGTTTCGATCGTTGCGACCCTATATCCAGATGATTTTTCAGGATCCTTTCGCGTCGCTTAATCCCCGCCATACGATCGGCAGGATCTTGACGGTCGGCCCCGTTGCCCACGGAATGGCTGTGCATGAGGCGAGAATAAAGGCTTTGGGAATTCTGAAGCTCGTGGGGCTGGATGAACAGGCCTATGACCGTTACCCGCACGAATTCTCCGGCGGCCAACGCCAGCGCATCGGCATTGCCCGTGCACTGATGTTTGATCCGGTCGTCCTTGTGGCCGACGAAGCCGTGTCTGCTCTCGACGTTTCCATACAGGCGCAGGTTCTGGAGCTTCTGGCGCGGGTGCAGGCTGAAATGAAGGTGGCGATGATCTTCATCACCCATGACTTGAGAGTCGCAAGCCAGATTTGCGACGATGTGCTTGTCATGCACAAGGGAACGGTTGTCGAACAGGGGCCGCCGACAAAAATCTTCCGGTCGCCGGCCCATCCCTATACCCGCAAACTCGTTGCTGCGATCCCCGGTGCGGACTGGGAACCTGCGGCAACTGCCGTCGGCACATAACATCGAAGTCTGACGAGCCGGACACCTCGTCAGACTTTGCATCGCGCGACATCAAAGACCGATTGCACCGCCGGATTATCGTGGATCCGGCGGCGCGAGAGGTTTTCCTTTTAAAGGTCTGATTTAAATAATAAAAATATGATTTCAGGAATAAAAAGTAGTTGCGTTTGTCTACTAATTATCCTTTCATTCAGTCACGAAACTGACATACGACATGGCCGAAAACCTGCACTGCGGCACGCCGGGAAAGCGTGTGCGCCAATGTCGATCTTTGACCATTCGAACGGAAACTCCATGTCCAAACCAACTGAAAACCCGCCGACATCGCCAACTGATATCAATCTCGACGTGCTTGAAGACACGCTGAGCTTTTACATCCGCACGATCAACCTTGCCGTATCGCGCGATCTCGATGCCCGGCTGGACGGGCTGGATGTGGCGAAGGGAACTGGAAAGATCACGACCCTGCTGCTCGTCGATGACTACCCGGGTATCCGTCCTTCAGTGATAGCTCATCTGACGATGCGGGACCGGTCTGCGATGGGCAGGATCATCGACCAGATGGTGTCGCACGATCTGATACGCCGGGAAGTGTCGCAGGAGGACAGCCGCGCCCAGGAGCTTTACATCACCGAAGCCGGAGCGGCACTTGCAACGAAAATCCGGGAGATCGTTCCGCAGCAATCGCGCGATTTCTTCAGCTTCATCCCGGAAGACGAGCAGAAGCAGGTTATCGACATTTTGCGTCGCGCCTACCGCCATATTGTGGGGCTAGCATGATGGAACGAACGACAAAACGCGTTGCTCTCATATCCGGTGCAAGCCGGGGTATAGGCGACCATATCGCTGCTACTCTTCTTGGCGAAGGCTGGTCGGTATCGCTTGGTATGCGCAGCCCGTCGCTGCCGCAATGGGCTGTGGGTCACGAGGGACAGGTCCATCTTGCCCATTATGACGCAAATGATGCGAGTGCGGAGAAGCGCTGGGCCGATGAAGCGTATCAGCATTTCGGTCGTATCGATGCTGTCGTGGCCAATGCCGGCATCATGATACCGAAGACAGTGATCGAAGCAGACGACGAAGACATCGACGCCATGCTTGCGGTCAACGTCAAGGCACCGAGAAGGCTGGTTAAGGCCGCCTGGGAGGCGTTGAGCGAGAGCGGTCGTGGCCGGGTCATCATCCTCGCTTCCCTCTCCGGCAAGCGGGTGAAGTCCGCATCTGCCGGTAGCTATTCTCTCTCCAAATTCGCGGCGGTCGCGCTTGCGCATGCCATCCGACAGGCGGGCTTCGAAAGCGGCGTGCGCGCGACAGCCGTATGCCCCGGTTTCGTTGCGACCGATATGGCGACCGCCTTATCCGCACGGCCGGCGGATCAAATGACCCAGCCCGCCGATCTTGCCCGCATCATTGCCATGCTGCTGTCCTTACCGAATGAGGCTTCCGTCGCCGAATTCGCCATCAATTGCCAGCTTGAGGAGTTTTTCTGACATGCCCGGTCCTTATGTCGTTCCCGTCCATGGCGATGCGGAATTGCCGAAAGAAGTCGATGTCGTCGTCATTGGCGGCGGCATTATCGGCACCTCCACCGCGCTTGAACTCGTCGATCAGGGGCTGCGTGTTGCGCTTTGCGAAAAGGGCGGTATCGGCCACGAGCAGTCGAGCCGCAACTGGGGCTGGGTGCGCATTTCCCGCCGCGATCCACGCGAGGTGCCCTTGATGGCAGAATCGCTGCGCATCTGGGCGGATCTCAATCGTCGTACAGGGCGGGAGACTGGTTTTAAGCGTTCCGGCATCGTCTTTACATGCGCAAACGAAAAGGAATTTTCCGAGCACGAACGCTGGAACCGCAATCTGGAAGGCTACCAGATTGAAAGCCGCATGCTGAGTGCAAAGGAATTCAAGGCGAAATATCCTCATTCCAACATGGATGTCGCCGGTGCGCTCTATACTGCCGGTGATTGCCGGGCCGAGCCGCAGCGCGCCGCGCCTGCCATTGCGGAAGCTGCCCGCGACCGCGGCGCTTTCATTCTGACCGAATGCGCCGTGCGCGGTCTGCAGCTCTCCGGCGGCAAGGTGTCGGGTGTCGTGACAGAGCGCGGTGAAATTGCCTGCAAGGCGGCGGTCATGGCGGGTGGCGCGTGGTCCAGCCTGTTTCTCGGCAACAACGGTCTCGATCTGCCGCAGCTTAAGGTCATGAATTCCGTGCTGCGCACAAAGCCGCTGGAAGGCGGCCCGGAAGAGGCAATCTGGTCGAACGGTTTTGCGATCCGCAAGCGCCTCGACGGCGGATATACGATCGCGAACGGCTTCCAGAACATCGTCGACATCGTGCCCGCATCTTTCCGTTATGCACTGAAATTCCTGCCGGCTCTGCGGCATGAGTGGCGCTCGCTCGACCTGCGCCTGACTGGCCGCTTTTACGATGAATGGCGCATTCCGCGCCGCTGGGCGCTCGATGAGGCTTCGCCCTTCGAATATAATCGCGTGCTCGATCCCGTTCCGGCCATGGACATGACGGACGGCGCCTTTGCCAAGCTGAAGAAAGCCTTCCCCGTTTTCGAAAAGGCCGAAATTTCGCAGCGCTGGGCGGGCATGATCGATGTGACGCCTGACGCTATTCCGGTCATCGACAATATCGACGCCATTCCGGGCTTTCACGTTGCAACCGGCTTTTCCGGCCATGGTTTCGGCATCGGCCCGGCGGCTGGAAAACTCATGGCTGATATCGTCACAGGCCGCAATCCGATTGTCGATCGTCGCGATTTCCGTTTCAGCCGCTTCAGCGACGGTTCGAAGATCGAACTGGTCAGCGGCTTTTGAAATGAGAAGTCCGGCGGTCAGGTGCCGCCGATCCTTTTGACGCATGAGGCAGGCAACTGCTGATGGGAGTAGTACCGCCCAAAGAGGCGGAAGCAAAAATAATCGTCGTGTTCAACCATCGGATCAAGGGGAACTAAAAAATGTCCGACCAGAACAAGCCGCTTATCAATACCACCCGCCGCCAGGCACTCGGCCTTTTGGCGCTCGGCGCATCCGGCGTCGTCCTTTCCGGTCTTCCGGGTTTTTCCCGCGCCATGGCGCAGGACAAGGCCGCCAAAGGCCAGCTCACGGTCGGCTTCTCGCAGGAGCCTACCGTGTTCAATCCACATATGCCGCATATTGAAGTAGACGAAGGCATCCATTTCAGCATCTTCGACCCGCTGTTTTATGTCGACGAGAAAGGTGCCTTCGTGGCAGCTCTCGCCGCCGAAGTGCCGACGGTCGAAAACGGCGGCATTTCCGCCGATGGTCTCAACTGGAAGGTCAAGCTGCGTGACGACGTCAAATGGCACGACGGCAAGCCGTTCACCGCTGAAGACGTAAAGTTCACGCTTGAACTTCTGGTCGATCCCAACTTCCGTTCATGGCGCAAGACCGGGCACGAATTCGTAAGGGATTTGACCGTGGTTTCGCCGACGGAAATCACCTGGAAGATGGAAAAGCCCTTCGCGCCCTATCCCTCGATCCTTGCTTCCACATTTATTACGCCGAAGCACCTCCTAGGTGCGGAAGCTGACCGCAATACCGCCGCCTATAACAACGCGCCGGTCGGAACGGGCGCATTCAAATGGAAGGAGCGGGTTGCGGGTGACTACATTCTGCTCGACGCCAATACCGAGTATTTTGGTGATGGCCCGCATATAGAGCGTCTGGTCTACAAATACGTACCCGACCTGAATGTGATGTACACCCAGTTCAAGACCGGCGACATAGACGTGGTGGGCCTGCAATGGATCACACCCGACCATTATGACGAGGCCAAGGATCTCGCCGGCAAGGTGGTCAACGTCGTGCCGGGCTCGACGATTGAATCCCTCTCGTTCAACATGGAACGTCCACAGTTCAAGGAGCCGGCGGTAAGAGAGGCGCTTTATGCGGCGATCGACAAACAATCGATCATCGAGGCACTTTATTACGGTTTGCCCACACCCACCGAAAGCTACGTTCCGCAGCAGTCTTTCTATTACAATCCAGATCTTCCCAAGCATGAATATTCCATCGAGAAAGCTAAAAAGCTGCTCGACGATGCGGGCTGGGCGCCCGGGGCGGACGGCATTCGCGCCAAGGATGGCGTGAAGCTCGCCTTCACCTGCTCCACGACAGCGGGCAATCACATCCGCGAACAGGTTCAGCAATACATGCAGCAATCCTTCAAGGATATCGGCGTGGAGATGACCATTTCGAACCTGCCGCCAGCTGTCATGTGGGGTGACTACTGGATGCTGTCGAAGTTCGATTCGGTTATCGTCGGGCTCGACTTCCTGACCGGCCCGGATCCCGATACCTCCGACTTCTTCCGCTCGACGTCGAGTGCTGCAAAAGGCGGCTCGGGCCAGAATACCTGGCAGTTCGTCAACAAGGACGTCGATGATCTTCTGGCCAAGGGCGGCAGTCTCTTCGTGCCGGAGGAGCGCAAGGCCGTCTACCTGAAGATCCAGGAGATCATGCGCAAGGAGCTGCCGCTGTTGCCGCTGTTCCAGTACGCGACGGTGCGTGGTCACAAGCAGGGCGTCGAAAACGTGAAGCCAAACGTCAATAACCGTATCGATACCTGGAACGTTGCGACCTGGCGTCTGGCGTAAAGCCTGCCGCAGACAGGGCTTTATGCCCGATCCATGTGAAGTGCCGGCTTTGAAGCAGCCGGCACTCTGACGGCTATTCGTGGATGGTGCTAGCCAGTTCCACGATGCGACCTGGAGTCTCATCATGCTGACCTTTCTTCTCCATCGGATATGGCAGAGCCTCGTACTTCTGCTGCTTGTCTCGATCATCGGTTTTGCCATCCTCAACCTCGCGCCTGGCGGGCCATTGTCGCAATTTGCCCTGACGCCCGGCATGACGCGGGAGGCGCTTGATCGCATCGCCCACCAGATGGGTCTCGATCGACCGTTGCCGGTGCAATATCTCGAATGGGCCTGGCGCCTGCTGCAAGGCGATTGGGGGAAATCCTATCGCGACCAACGTCCGGTTCTCGATATCATCTCCGGGCATTTGTTTGCGACCCTGCTGTTGATGGTCTCATCAACCGTCGTATCCATCCTTGTCGGCACTTGGATCGGTATCAAGGGGGCGACCAAACGTTACACGCTGTTCGATTACACCGCCACGGTCGGGGCCATGGTCGCGCTTTCAATTCCCACCTTCTGGTTCGGACTGGTGGCCATCTATGTTTTCGCGCTCAGGCTAAAATGGCTGCCGGCGGGCAACATGTATACGATCGGCGATCAGTCTTTTTATGACTATGCAATTCACCTGATCATGCCGAGCCTGGTACTCGCCCTCGTCAACATCGCCGTCTGGAGCCGCTACATGCGGACTGCGACGCTTGACGTCATCAATCAGGATTTTGTCCGCACCGCCCGCGCCAAGGGGCTGACCCCGCGCCGGGTTCTGATGAAACACGTCGTCGGCAATGCACTTCTGCCAATGATTACCCTTGCCGGTCTGCAGCTCCCGACGATTCTCGGCGGCGCCCTCGTAACGGAGACGGTCTTTACCTGGCCCGGCATGGGCCGCCTGTTCCTCGATAGCCTTGGTTATCACGACTACCCTGTCGTGATGGGGCTTCTGATGTTTTCCGCAATTCTCGTGCTCATCGGAAGCCTGCTCGCTGACCTCATGGTCGCTCTCGTCGATCCCCGCATCCGGCTCGGATAGAGCCGGATCGACGAAACGCCGCACTCAATCGAAGGAAAGACCATGTCCGCTGCAACCCTCCATCCCTCACAGGCCGCACCGCGGTTTCACTGGTGGCAGAACCGCACGCTGCGCCGTTTCGCCCGCCACAAGCTTGCTGTGCTCGGCCTCATCATGATCACCGTCATGATTTTCGCCTGCGTGGTTGGGCCCTATCTCTTGCCTTACGACGAATTGTTCATCGATCTGCGCGCCCGTTTTGCCCCGCCGATGACCGGTTACCATATTTTCGGCACCGATCCGCTCGGACGCGACATAGCCGCGCGCCTTTTCAATGCCGGCCGCATTTCACTGCTGGTCGGGTTTTTCGCCATGGTGCTGTCGACACTAATCGGCACCATCATCGGTGTCGTTGCCGGTTATTATGGCGGGCGCATCGGCGCGATACTGATGCGTTTCGTCGATGCCTTTCTGTCTTTCCCGAGTATTTTCCTGCTTCTCGCTCTGGCTGCTTTCGTCAAGCCGAGCCCGTTCATGATCACGGTTATCATTGCCGTTACGAGCTGGATGGAAATTGCCCGTCTGGTTGAAGCGGAAGTGCGGTCTCTGCGCGAACGCGACTTCGTCATGGCAGCCCGTATGCTGGGCCTGCCTAATGGCTGGATCATGTTCCGGGAACTGCTGCCGAATGCTGTCGGCCCCATCATCGTTGCCGCGACCCTGACGGTCGCGCGTGCCATCCTTCTGGAGGCCTATATCAGCTTTCTCGGTTATGGCATTCAGCCGCCGCTGCCGAGCTGGGGCAATATGCTGAACGGAGCCCAGCAATATCTCGACAAGGCGCCCTGGCTCGCCATCGTGCCGGGCGTCGCCATCACGCTTGCCGTCACCAGCTTCAATTTCATCGGTGATGGGCTTCGTGATGCGCTCGATGCGCGCAGCGACCTGAACTGAAGGTTTCGGTAGATGGTTTCGTTCTCACCCTTTGACGTGACACTGTGGTATGCGACCGCGGCTTCAGCACCGCATACGGAGCCTCTTTCGGGTCGCGTGCAGGCCGATGTCTGCATCGTCGGCGCGGGTTATACCGGTCTGACGACCGCATTGGAGTTGGCGAAAACCGGCATCAATGTCGTGCTTCTGGAGCGGCAGGAAATCGGCTTCGGCGGTTCGGGCCGCAATGCCGGACATTGCACCCCGACCTTTACCCATTATAGCCTACCAGAGCTGCGCAGGATGCTGGGCGAGCCCTGGGCGGAACGGCTGATCGAACGGCAGACGCGGGCGAATGACCGCGTCTCGAGCATGATCCGCGACTATCAGATCGACTGCGAATGGGTACAGAACGGCTATGTGATGGGCGCACCGCATAAGGGCGCCATGGATGAGATCAGGCGCAAGGTCGAGACCTATAATGCGGTGGGCGCGAAAACCCGGCTGCTCGACCGTGACGAGGTGGAAGCGGCCACCGGCAGTCCGCGTTTCGACGGCGGCTGGCTGCACGAAGAGGCAGGTCACCTCAATCCGCTCGGTTACGCCCGCGGTCTCGGCCGTGCTGTCATCCAGGAGCGCGGAAAGATATTTACCGGCTCGGCAGTGACGGGTTGCGAACGCGACATAACCGGAGGCTGGAAGGTCAAGACCGATCGCGGAGAAGTGGTCGCGTCGAAAGTGATCTTTACCACTGGCGCTTATACGGTTGGTGGTTGGCCCAAGCTGGATCGAACCTTCAAGATTCAACGCGTGTTCGTTGCTGCCACGCAAATTTTGTCCGAAGAAACACGCCGGACCGTCCTGCCGCAGAACACGACCATTCATGATGGTCGCGGCGATATCTACGTCTACAAATACAATGCCGAAGGCCGGATCGTCGCATCGATGTTTCCCATGGGACGCCGCGGCCGCGACATGGCCTATACGAGACAGGTCATGAGCGAACGGCTCAAATGGCTGCATCCAAAGCTCCGGGAAGAGATCCGCTGGGAGTATTTCTGGTTCGGCGAACTCGATATGCAATATCGCACCGTACCGCGGTTTTATGGTCTCGCGCCGGGCGTTGTGGCTTTGACCGGTCTTTCGGGCCGTGGTGTGCCGACCGGCTCGATGCTCGGTTCCATTCTTTCGGAATGGGCGCTTGGCAAGCCGGAGAACGAGCTTGCCCTGAAGCTGGAACCACTGAAGGCAGCTCCCTTCTTTATGGGTTTCGCACCCGCAATGGCGCTGCGTTACTACCGGCTGCGCGACAACATATCCACGAAACTAGCTGGGGCGGAACTGCCGCCCCATGCCTGAACCGGCGCGGCCCCAAGGTCCGTGCCAACATTGACAAAGCAAGGAGAATTCCCGTGACCATGCCGATTTTCAATATTTCCGATGACGTGGATCTTGTTCCGGCCATGCCCGCCGAAGGCCGTGAAGGCGGTTCGTATCGTCGCCAGATATGGCAGGACCAGATCGAAAATGGCACGATCGTCGCAGTCTGGAAGGCCGAGCCCGGCATCTACAACTATCCGGGTCGTGACCTCGAGGAAACTTTTGTCGTCGTTGAGGGTGAGGCAATGTATTCGCAGGCCGAAGCCGAACCTGTGAAGATCGGTCCCGGATCGATTATCAGCATCGCCAAGGGCGTGCCAAGCCGCCTCGAAATCCTGTCGCCGTTCCGCAAGCTCGCAACTGTCATCCCGAAGCCGTGAGGTTTGGGGGAGGGGTGCCTGCAGACTTAAGGCGGGCTGTGTCCTGTATTCGCGGCACGAGGATTTAGATCTCGCCGATCTGTCTTTCGTCACAGCAATCCGGTGCAACGCTGATGGTCCGACAATCAAAGATCTAAAGAAACAGGGCTCCGAGGAGACGCAGAGCCCTGTTTGCGTTCAATGGTTTGGGAAGCAGCTGGTGCAAAACAGGCCACTCATTTGAAACATCCTTGTGACCGTCATCCCTTTTCCAGCGCCAGCCGGTGCGAAAAAGCGGTGCCAGGGCCAGGGCGTTGATCCCTTGCTTATGGGGGCGTGCATCGGACATACTTGCACTCGAACCACAAAGGACCAAGGGCAAGACGAGCCAGCGACGTTAGTGCCGGCTCGCGGAGCCATGCGGGAAGATTTTACCTCATGAATACGCGATTTCTCGAAACTTTCCTCTGGGCTGCACGACTGAACAGCTTTTCGGCGGCCGCGGAACGGTTGAATACCACCCAGGCGTCGGTGTCCAACCGAATTGCCGCCCTCGAAAGGGAGCTTGGCGTCGTGCTTTTCACGCGCGATGTGCGCTGCGTCAACTTGACACCTGCTGGTCGTCTGGCGCTGCAGCATGCCGAAAAGATCGTCAATCTGACCGGTGAGTTCCGACAGATCGTGAGTAGCCGGGAGGCGCTGAGAGGCACCGTGCGCATCGGTGCTGCCGACACGATCGTCTATGCCTGGTTACCGCTGCTCATTCGCCGCATGAACGAACGTTACCCCGGCGTCAGCCTGGATCTGACCATCGACACCAGCCTGAAACTATCCCAGCGCATTCAAAACGGTGAGGTGGATGTCGGTTTCATCATGGGGCCGATCATGGCTGCAAATATCTACAATTCACCGCTCTGTACGTTCGAGTCCTGTTGGGTTGGCGCGGTTGAATTGCCGCTGCCGGAAACGGGCGTCACACTCGAAGATATCGCGCATTTTCCGTTACTTACCTTCTCGACAGGCTCGCAGCCACATCAGGCGTTGCGCGCGTTGCTCGATTCTCACGGGTTGTCCGACAGCCGCATCTATAATTCCAATTCGCTGTCGATCATGACCCGCCTTGTGGCCGCGGCCGTTGGGGTGGGCGCTTTACCGCGTGTGCTGGTGGACGGCATCATCAAATCCGGTGAGGCGCGTATTCTCGACATTAGTCCGTCAGTACCGCCCCTCACATTTCACACCGTTTATCAGGAGCGTGGCGACAACGCGATTGCCCGGGCCATTGCCGATATGGCGACGGAAATCGTCAGTGAAACCACCACGCAATGGATGACGGCTGCCGCCTAAATTTTGCGCTGCAGCGCAAAATGATTAATCTATAAGCTTACCTTATGGGTTTCGATAGAGTTTTTCCGTTTGTAATGAAAACAGTTCCCGTTCTTAATTCTCCTCGCAACATGAGAGGAGAGCAACGTGAAAGTCTCACTTGTTCAAATGAATACCCAGAATGACAAGGCAGAAAACCTTAAGGTTGCTGCCGATCTTATTGAGAAGGCAGTCAAGGCGGACAATCCTGACCTTGTTGTTCTTCCGGAATACTTTGCATTTCTTGGAGATAATCCCCAGGAGATGCATGAGAGCGGGGAGGAATTCCCTGACGGCGAGATTTACACGCTGCTCTCGGGGCTGGCCAAGAAGCACGCGATCACGCTGCATGCCGGCTCCATCGTCGAGAAGGAAGGCAATCGATTTTACAATTCGACGCTCGTTTTCGGGCCGGATGGCAAACAGATCGCGCGTTACCGCAAGATGCACCTGTTCGACGTCGATACGCCAAACGGCATCAGCTACCGCGAATCCGACTCCGTTGCCCGTGGCGAAGAAGTCGTGACCTACAAGGTTGGCGACAAGACGGTCGGTTGTGGCATCTGCTACGATATTCGCTTCCCTGAACTGTTTCGCGCCCTGCGGGACAAAGGTGCAGACGTCATCGTTCTGCCAGCGGCCTTCACCCTGATGACAGGCAAGGACCATTGGGAAGTTCTGGCGCGCGCCCGTGCCGTCGAAACCCAGACCTACTTTCTGGCCGTCGGCCAGATCGGCACCCATGCGGGTGGCAAGAAGGCATGCTGGGGGCATTCCATGGTCATCGATCCGTGGGGCCACATCGTCGCCCAATGCTCCGACAGCGTTGGAACGGCCGGTGCCGTCCTTGACTTCGACTATTCGGCCAAGGTGCGCGCCAACGTACCGGTGGCGAACCACCACGTTCTCTGATCGGAGAAAGACTCAATGTTTATCGCCAACCCCATGCCCGAACAGATCGGTGCCGACATCATCGAGCTTCTTGAGAAGGTCGAAGTCGCAACGATCGGTCACGTGCTTCACTCCGGCTTCGTCGATCCTGAAATCCGCGCCGTCCTTCCGGGCAAACGTGTGGCAGGCACTGCCGTCACGCTGCGCATCCCCAATGCGGATTCGACCATGCTCCACTATCTGTCGCAGTTCGTGCGTCCCGGGGATATCGTCCTCATCGACCGTTGCGGCGATACCCGTCACGCCTGCTGGGGCGGTGTTATCACCAACACCATGAAGATGGCCGGCGTTAAGGCCGGCGTCGTTGATGGCCCGGCGACCGACTTCTCGGAGTTCGCCAAGGTCGACATGCCGATGTGGTGCCGTGGTCCTTCGCCCATCACCACCAAGATCCTCGGCCTCGAAGGCGCGATCAACGTTCCGATCAGCGTCGGCGGCCAGGTGATCAATCCGGGTGATGCGATCCTGTGCGATGAAAGCGGTGTTGTCGCTCTTCATCCAAGCCAGGCTCGAGCCATGGCTGAACGCGCCATCGGCATGCAGGAAGCCGAACTCGTGCTTCTGGAGCGCCTGCGCAACGGTGAGAAATTGCCGGACATTTCTGGCGCCAACAAGCTCGTTCAGGCCAAGCTGAGCGCCTGACATCGTCTTATGGGTGGCGGATCAGTCCGCCACTCCAAATAACAATAGAGGAGAACAGGACAATGAAGAAAACAATACTTCTGAGTGGGATTCTCATGCTCGGCGCGGCCGCTCTGCCGGCGCACGCCCAGCAGACCGTGACGTTCCTCGGCTATAGCGGCCTTTTCCAGGAGCGTTACACCAAGGCCGTCATCGAACCTTTCATGGCGGCTAACCCTGATATCAAGATCGAATATTTCCCGCAGCAGGGCTCTGCTGCAATGCTCGGCTCGCTGCGCGCCCAGAAGGCTGCGCCGCAGTCCGATATCGCTCTGATGGACGTCTCCGTCGCCAAAACAGGTACGGACGAAGGTTTGTTTGACAAGATCGACGAAAGCGTAACCAAGAATGTCGCCGACCTCTATCCTAATGCCCGCTTCGAAGGCGTGGCCGGGGTTGGCGTAACGTTCGACAATCTCGTGCTCATCTACAATACCGATGCCATCAAGACGGCTCCCGACAGCTGGAACGCTCTGAAGGATAGCGCCCTCAAGGGCAAAGTCGCCATGCTGAGCGCGCCCGATATCGTCGGTATCGGTACCACCATCATCATGGACCATATGAATGGCGGGACTGATTTCATCAAGAACATCGATGCCGGCATCAATGCTATGGCTGAAGTTGCTCCAAATGTGCAGACCTGGGAGCCGAAGCCGGAAGTCTATCCGAACGTTGTCAACGGCCAGGTTTCGCTGGGCGTGGGCTGGAACGCCCGTAGCCAGGTGAATGCTGACGGTTCCAAAGGCAAGATGAAGGTGGTTCTTCCGAAGGAAGGCACGATCCTCCAGATCAACACGCTCAACCTCGTCAAGGGTGGTCCGTCATCCGAGGCTGCGCGCAAGTTCGTTGATTATGCGCTGAGCCCGGAAGCCCAGGCTGCCTTTACCGCCGCCATGTATTATGCGCCGACCAATTCCAAGTCCTCTGTCTCTGCCGATGTGAGTGAGCGCACGGTCGTCAAGGCGATGGACAAGGTCATCCCGGTGGATTGGATTGGCCTCTCGAAGGTCCGCGACCAGATTACGCAGGACTGGCGCCGCAAGGTCATTCCCCTCAGCCGTTGAGACTTCTGCGCAGAGCGCAAAAAAATGAAAGGACTTCCGCGGCTCCCATGGCAGTCGCGGAAGCAGCATACCAAAACACTCGGATCATCTCCTCTGAAGGCGCTGGGGCGGAAGAGGTGGGAGCCGACGCGGACATGCATTCCGAGCGGGGCCTAGGCCTGCACTAGGGGAGGCACCGCGGAACGGCGCAGCGATTTTTCGCGGCGCTTGCGTAGATCAAGGGCCAAGGCATTTCCGATTCCCTGCGGGTCGGAGATGTTCTGGAGAAAGGCAAGAAGCCAGAATGGGAACTTCAGATACCATGCAGCCAGGATTCCTCTCGATTCGTTCACTGACCAAGCGCTACGAGACAATCGTCGCCGTGGATAATCTCAATCTCGAGATTCCCAAGGGCGAACTGGTTGCCTTCCTTGGTCCTTCCGGCTGCGGCAAGTCGACGTCGTTGCGCATGATTGCAGGCCTCTCTCCTGTCTCCTCGGGGTCTATCCTGATCGACGGCAAGGACGTGACGAAACTTGCGCCTTATAAGCGTGACATTGGCCTCGTTTTCCAGAGCTACGCGCTCTTCCCCCACATGACGGTCCTCAAGAATGTCATGTTCGGTCTTGAAATGCGCAAAGTGCCTGCTGCCGAGGCGGAACGCCGTGCCCGTGAGGCCATTGCCATGGTGCGTCTGGAAGGGCGCGAGGACCGTCGCCCCGCCCAGCTTTCCGGAGGCCAGCAGCAGCGCGTCGCACTGGCGCGCGCCCTCGTCATTCAGCCGTCCATTCTCTTGTTTGACGAACCTCTTTCCAATCTAGACGCAAAGCTGCGCGACGAGATGCGCGCCGAGATTCGCCGTATCCAGAAACAGCTTGGCATCACTTCCATCTTCGTCACGCATGATCAGGTTGAGGCGCTCAGCATGTGCGACAAGGTCGCTGTGCTCAATGGCGGGCACCTGGAACAGCTTGGCACGCCGCACGATCTCTATGAGCGCCCGGCCACGGCATTCGTCGCCTCCTTCGTCGGTCGCACCAACAGGCTGGTCGGCAACGCCGCCGGTGACCGCATCACGGTTGGCGATGCGGTGCTGCGAGCGCCCGGTGCGCACAGCGGTAAGATCGACCTGATGGTACGGCCGCATCGCATGGCCATGACCGTCGCTGGCGACGCCGTCCCCGATTTCGACGGAGCGCCCGTCAATCGCATCGCCGGCGAAGTCCGCGATGTCTATTATGCCGGCGACATCCTCCACTACGAGATCGCCGCTGGCGGGCAGACCCTGTCCGTGGAACGCGCGACCTCCGGCGGTGAAACGCCGGTCGCGGCAGGCAGCGCGGTCAGTCTCGTCTGGCGCGTGGAGGATACTCTGGTCTTCGGAGCAAACCGATGACGGCGGCGGTCATGATCACGGCTCCCGGTGGCCGTACCTCTTCCATCGTGTTTCTCGCAACCCTTCTTCTTGGACCCATCATTGCGGTCAACGGTCTGGCCTTCGTGTTGCCCGTCTTCAACCTGCTGCTGCTTTCCTTCCGCGAAAGCCTCGGCGGCGGCGGTCTCGGTGAAGCCCATACGCTCGACAACTGGTCGTCGACACTGACCGACGGTTTTTACATCGAGCTGATTGGTCAGAGCATCCTGACCAGCCTTATGATCACCGTTCTCACGCTGCTCGCCTCCTATCCCATCGCCCTCTACCTTCACCGGGCGCAGGGTCGCTGGAAAACGCTTTTGCTGGTGCTGGTCATTTCGCCGCTGCTCACCTCGGCGGTGGTGCGCACTTATGGCTGGATCGCAATCCTGGCGGATGACGGCCTCATCAACAACATCCTCTTCGCACTGGGCGCGCAAGGCGGGGTGCGTCTGCTGTTCAACAAGATCGGCGTCGTCATCGGGCTTACCGAAATCCTGATGCCCTATATGATCCTGGCGCTCCTCGCCGGCTTCGGCAGGCTTGATCCTCGCGTCGAGGAAGCTGCGGAAACGCTCGGCGCATCGCCCTGGAAAGTGTTCTGGCGGATCATCGTGCCGCTCACCATGCCCGGCGTGGCCCTGGGTTGCCTGCTCTCCTTCGTGCTGGCCGTCAGTTCGTTCATCACTCCCAAGCTGCTCGGCGGTGGCCGCGTCTTCCTTCTGGCAACAGAAATCTATGATCAGGCCATCGTGACGCTCAACTGGCCACTCGCCGCTACGCTTTCGATGATCATCCTCGTGATTTTCGGTGCCGCCCTGGTGCTCTATTCCCGGCTTCTGCGGGCCATTCTGTAAAGGAGATCGAAGATGGAAGAACGTCCCGCTCCGCTGGCGCTGAAAATTGTCGCCTTCATCATGTTCCTTTTCCTCCTTGCGCCCGTGGTGCTCGTCGTGCCGATCTCGTTTTCGGCCGACAGCTACATGACCTTCCCACCCTCCGGGTGGAGCCTGCGCTGGTATGTGGATCTCATGCACAATTCCAAGATGATCGGCGCCCTCGGCACCAGCACGCTCCTTGCGGTCATCGTTACCGTGCTGTCCATGCTGATTGCGCTGCCCGCCTCCTATGCCATCGTGCGGATGCGGGTGATTGGCGCGGATACATTGCTCGCCTTCTTCACCGCGCCGCTTCTTCTGCCGACCATCGTTCTTGGCCTTGCGATCCTGATCGTCTTTGCCGGTGCGGGCCTGCTCGGTACATTCACGGGTCTGGTGATCGCGCATCTGATCATCGTGTTGCCCTATGCGCTGCGTGTACTCACCACGTCGCTTGCGGGCCTGCCGCTGATCTACGAGGAGGCCGCGTCCACGCTCGGGGCGTCACCTCTTACCGTCTTTCGCCGCGTCACCATGCCGATGATCGCGCCTGGCATCGTTGCAACAGCAGCGCTTTCCTTTCTCGTCTCGTTCGATGAAGCCGTGATTTCGCTGTTCCTCACCGGTCCGCGCATCACGACGCTCCCCGTTGCCATGTATCAGCATGTCGAAACCCAGGCTGATCCGCTTGTTGCCGCCATCTCCGTTCTTCTGATCGTGCTCACGCTTGCCGTCGTCCTGATCGTGGACCGCACGGTGGGCCTCACGAAGACTTTCGTGAAGTAAGGGGCCGGAAAAATGGCTTATCGACAGATCGCAGCCGGCACGACCTATCGTTTCGACGATCTGAAAACCCTGATGGCAAAGGCGACGCCGGAAAGGTCCGGTGACCAATTGGCCGGGATCGCGGCGGAAGGGCCGGTGGAGAGACTGGCGGCGCAGATGGCGCTGGCCGATCTGCCGCTTTCCACCTTTGTTGCACAGGAATTGATCGCCTCGGACGAGGACGAGATTTCGGCCCTGATCGCGCGCCAGCACGACGCACTGGCCTTCGCGCCGGTGTCTTCTCTGACGGTTGGTGAATTTCGCGAGTGGCTGCTCAATTCCAAGGTCGGGCACGCGGAACTTGAAGCGGTAAGTTGGGGTCTGACACCGGAAATGGTGGCGGCAGTCTCCAAGATCATGCGTCTGCAGGATCTCGTGACGGTATCGGCCAAACGGGAAGTCGTGACCCGTTTTCGCAACACTATTGGTCTTTCCGGCCGCCTTTCCACCCGCAACCAGCCAAATCATCCGACTGACAGTTCCCGCGGCATCGCCATCTCGGCCATTGACGGGTTGCTGCTGGGGAGCGGCGATGCGGTGATCGGTGTTAACCCGGCCACCAGCGCTGTGACGGACTATATCCGCGTCGTGCAGTTGCTTGACGATCTGCGGCAATGGCTGGACATTCCAACCCAGACCTGCTGCCTTGGCCATGTGACGACGGCTATCAAGGCGATGGAGCGCGCTGCACCCGTCGATCTGGTTTTTCAGTCGATTGCGGGTTCCCAGAAGGCCAATGCGGGCTTCGGCATTGATCTTGCCGTTCTGCGAGAGGCTCATGAGGCTGGTCAGTCGCTGAAGCGCGGAACTATCGGCAGCGACCTCATGTATTTCGAGACGGGGCAGGGGGCTGCCCTGTCGGCCGATGCGCATTTTGGTGTCGATCAGCAAACGATAGAGGCGCGTGCCTATGCCGTGGCGCGCGAATTCTCGCCGCTTCTGGTGAATACCGTCGTCGGCTTCATCGGTCCGGAATATCTCTATAATGGCAAGCAGATCATTCGCGCCGGGCTTGAAGATCATTTCTGCGGAAAGCTGCTTGGCCTGCCGATGGGTGTCGACGTCTGCTACACCAACCACGCCGATGCCGACCAGGAAGACATGGACGTGCTGCTGACCATGCTGTGCGCCGCTGATGTGAACTTCGTCATTACCGTGCCAGGCTCGGACGACGTCATGCTGAACTACCAGACGCTTTCCCATCACGATTCAATCTATGCCCGCGAAACGCTGAAGCGTCGGCCTGCGCCGGAGTTTGAGGAGTGGCTGGTGAATATGGGCGTGACGGATGCCGCCGGCCATATGATCGAGAACCCTGCGCTGATGAACCGCGGGCTTCGCGAACTTGATTTTCTTGGAAGGGACGCCGCCTGATGCGTGACCGCCGGCCCTCCCTCATCTCCAGCCCGCCGGAACGTCTCAAGGCCCTGCGTGTGGCAACCGATGCACGCGTGGCGCTCGGCCGCACGGGTGCAAGCCCGCCCACGCGCGCGGTACAGACATTTCTGTTGGATCATGCGCAGGCGCGCCAGGCAGTGTGGCGTCCGCTGGACATTGAAAAAATGGAGCGTGACTTGCGCGCTTCGGGTGCGGATGTCGTGCATGTCGCAAGCCGCGCGCAGGACCGTGCGGATTACCTGCGCCGACCCGATCTCGGCCGTGCTCTTTCAGACGAAGGCCGTCTGGCGCTCGACGGGCAGGCCAAGGGAGCCGATGTCGCATTGGTAATCGCCGACGGGCTTTCCGCAACGGCTGTGGAGATGAATGCAGTGCCGGTGGCAACGGCATTGCTTAATTTACTTGCAAGCAACGGACTGACGGTTGCGCCGCTCACACTTGCCACGCAGGCACGGGTTGCGCTGGCGGATGATGTGGGAGCCGTGCTCGGCGCAAAGGTGGCGGTGATCCTGATTGGCGAGCGGCCGGGCCTTTCGGCAGCCGACAGTCTTGGCGCCTATGTCACCTTCAGGCCGGAGACCGGGCTGCCGGATTCCCGACGCAACTGCATTTCCAATATTCGTGATGGTGGCGTGCCGCCCGTCGAAGCCGCGGGGAAGATCATGACCCTGATCAGCGCCATGTGCCAGCAGGAGACAAGTGGCGTGACGCTGGTTGAATTCGAAAAGCCGCTGACGGCTTTGTCCGACTAGAAACAAAGCAGATCTCATTCATAGCCACGAACCGGCAAGGTGCATCGGCTCGATCCGTTGCGCCTGTTGATTTCGCTTTCGAACCACGAAAATAAAGGCAAGTCCATGGTCCAGAGCCTCTCCACAGCATTCGACGTCGCCGTCATCGGTGCCGGGGTGGTCGGCTGCGCGGTTGCCCGTCGTTTCGCACTGGCTGGTGCAAAGGTCGTGATCATCGAGAAGGGGTCCGATATTCTTTCCGGGGCATCGAAGGCCAACAGCGCTATCCTCCACACCGGCTTCGATGCGCCTGAAGGCAGTCTGGAACTGGAATTGGTGAAGGCAGGCCGGGCAGAATATCTGTCCATCCACAAGCAGATGGGCCTTAGCCTCGTTGAAACCGGCGCGTTGGTCTGTGCGTGGAATCCCGACGAGGCGCAAAGCCTGGAGGCGATCGCCGAGCAGGGGCGACGCAACGGCATTGCCGAGCTCGGTCTGCTCACGGCCCGGCAGGCCCGGGAATCCACGCCCGGCTTGTCCCACCGTCTTGTCGCAGCACTCGAAGTTCCGGGTGAACATGTCATCGATCCCTGGTCCGCGCCGCTGGGCTATCTTACGCAAGCGGTGGCGCTTGGCGCGCAGCTGGTGCGCAACGCCGAAGTCCTGTCCGGTGCGTTTGATGGCGCGTGGCAGATAGAGACGACGGCGGGTTTGATCCTTGCGGCGAGCGTTGTCAATGCGGCCGGATTGTTCGGCGATATCGTCGATGCGCGGCTGGGGCTTGTCCCAGACTTCACCATCAAGCCTCGCAAGGGACAATTCGTCGTTCTCGACAAGGCCGCCCGTCGGCACGTGCCGCGCATCGTCCTGCCCGTTCCCACCGAAATCACCAAGGGCATCGTTGTGTGTCCAACCGCCTTCGGCAACGTTCTCGTCGGCCCGACGGCGGAAGAACAGGATGACCGCGAGCGTGCGACGGTAGAAACGGCGGCGCTGGAAGCGCTGCTGACGCGCGGCAGGGAGATCGTTCCGGCACTCGCCTCCATTCCCGTGACCGCTATCTATGCCGGCTTGCGCCCGGCCTCCGAGAAGAAACATTACCGGATTTCCGCACGGCCGGACCGGCGCGCGATCACGCTTGGCGGCGTGCGATCCACCGGTCTCAGTGCGGCACTTGGTCTGGCGCAGCACGCTCTGGCGCTTCACGAAAGTTTCGGCACGCGCTTCATGCCCCCGCCCGCAGTGCCTCATGTGACGATGCCGAACTTGAGCGAAACCTGCGAGCGGGACTGGCAGCGCGCTGATCATGGCGAAATCGTCTGCCATTGCGAGCTTGTCACCCGCCGTGAGATCGAGGCGACATTTTCCAGCCCGGTGCCGCCGGGTGATTTCGGAGGTCTGCGGCGGCGCACCCGCGCCGGCATGGGGCGCTGTCAGGGATTTTACTGCAACGCCCGGCTGGCCGCGATGACGGGCGACCGTCTGGCTGTACCGCTTGCGGTCCGTCCGGGAGACGATCGATGAGCTCCCGGAAGCCTTTTCAGCAGACGCAAGAAAACATTCGGGATGCAGATGTAATCGTGGTCGGCGGCGGCCCGGCGGGCGTGGCGGCAGCGCTGGAGCTGAAAGCACGCGGTGTTGCGCGTGTAACGATCCTCGAGCGTGAGCCAGCCCTTGGCGGCGCACCCCGTCATTGCACACATTCGCCTTTCGGCATGCGCGAATTCGGACGCGTTTATTTCGGCCCGGCCTATGCGCGACGTCTGCAGCGGCAGGCGCAGGATGCGGGCGTTGATGTCCGCACCGGTCATTCCGTGGTGGAACTCGGACAGGACGGTACGCTGCTGGTTACGTCTGCGCGCGGCGTGGAAACGTTGAAGGCCCGGCGCATTGTGCTGGCGACCGGCGCGCGGGAAAAACCACGCTCAGCGCGGCTCCTGCCGGGCGACCGGCCGGTGGGAGTGATCACCACCGGCACGCTGCAATCCTATGTCGCCTTTCACGGCATCATGCCCTTTCGCCGGCCGCTTATCCTTGGTTCGGAACTGGTTTCCTTTTCCGCGCTTCTCACATGCCTGACGCATGGCGCGCGGCCGGTGGCGATGATCGAGCCTGAGCCGGAACCGCTGGCGCGGTCGCTTTTCCGGTGGTTTCCCCGATTGGTCGGAGTGCCGTTTTATTGCCGCGCAACACTTGTGGACATTCGTGGGAGCGGTCGTGTCGAGGAGGCCGACATCCGGCTGGCAGATGGCCGTATCCTTACCGTCAAGTGCGATGGTGTTCTCCTCACCGGGCGGTTCACGCCGGAGGCAACGCTTCTGAACGCATCCCCTGTTGATGTGGCGGCAGGCAGCGATGGCCCTACGATCGATCAGGACGGCCGGATGGCCAACCCGATGTTCTTCGCCACGGGGAACGTATTGCGGGCCGTGGAAACGGGTGGCTGGTCGTTTCGCGAAGGCCGCCGCGTGGGTGCTGCCGTTGCCGACGATCTCACCCGCGAACCCTGCAACGCAAAGGCAGCGCGTATCGCTTTCGCCGACCCGCTCAAACTCGCGGTACCCACCATGGTGCGATCGGGGGGACTTGACCGGCCGGCTTTTCCCGATTTTCAGCTGCGCTTCATCAGACGTGTTCAAGGCAGGCTTTCGCTTCATCTTGATGGAACGGAAGTGTGGAGCAAGTCCGGCCGGTGGCTGCCGGAACGCCGTGTGCTCGTGCCCATTCCCCGCGCCGCCGTTGAGGCGACCCAGATTGCCTTTCACTTTCAGGAGACGAATTGATGCGCATAGCGGCGATCGATCAGGGAACGACGTCGACCCGATGCCTTGTGATAAGCGACGATGGCACGGCGCAACTCGTCTCAAGCCTGCGTCATGCACAGTTCTATCCAAACCCCGGCCATGTGGAGCATGATCCGGAAGAGCTGTTGCGCAACATCCGCGCGGTACTGGCCGATGCCGGGCCGGTAGATGCGATCGCGATCGCCAACCAGGGCGAGAGTTGCCTGGCGTGGGATGCCGAGAGTGGGGAAGCGCTTTCGCCGGTCATCGTCTGGCAGGATGCCCGCACCGCCGAAGCCCTGGCCGCTCTGCCCCAATCGGCTGCGGAACGATCGAAAGAGATTTGCGGATTGCCGCTCGATCCCTATTTTTCGGCGAGCAAGCTGTCGTGGTTGCTAAGGCACAATCCGGCGGTGGCACGGGCGAGAGCCGAAGGGCGGTTGCGCCTGGGCACCACCGACGCATTCTTTCTGGATCGGCTTGCAAGCTGTTTCCGCACCGACCTTGCAACGGCCTCGCGGACGGGACTGCTTGATCTGGCAACCGGTGCCTGGAGCCCGGAACTCTGCGCTCTTCATGGGGTGCCGCTGGATTGCCTGCCCGCAATCGGTCCTGTTAATGGCGGCTTCGGTTTCATCGAGGGAACGCCCATTCGCGTTTCCATCGTCGATCAGCAGGCAGCGCTTTATGGGCACGGCTGCCGCAAACCGGGCGATTGTAAGATAACCTTCGGCACGGGCGCCTTCCTGTTGGCCATCGCTGGTCAAGAACGCCCATTGGCGGGGGAGCTTCTGCCCACCATTGGCTGGCAGAAGCAAGGCGGCGCGGCCATTTTCGCCATAGAAGGCGGGGTTTATGACGCCGGTGCCGCGCTGGAATGGGCGCGAAAGATCGGCCTTTATGTTGACAATACCGAACTTGACGGTTTTGAGGGTTCATCGGCCGTTCGTCGTGGACTGGTGTTCGTGCCCGCATTTTCGGGCCTTGCCGCGCCATATTGGGATAGACAGGCCGTACCGCTTTTCATCGGCATGGACCACGCAACGGCGCGGAGTGACATGGTGCGCGCCCTGCTTGAGGGCATTGCGTTGCTGACGGTTCGGTTGATCGAAGCCGCGCAGACTTTCGTTCCCATCGGTGATACGATTTCGATAGATGGCGGCCTGTCGAACAGTCGCTATTTCGCCCGTTTCCTGGCCGCTGCCAGTGGTCGGACCATCTGCGTTCCGGCCATGCGCGAGTTGACGGCGCTTGGTCTCGCGGAACTGTGCGATATAGATGTAACCGCCATGCGAAAAGATGCCGAGATATTCAAACCCGACGGATCGGTCGAAGAAGCGGATCACGCTCGCTTTGCACGCGCCATAGGCAATGCGAGGGGCTGGTCGCGCGGTTGATGTCCACTTGGAATAGCCGGTTCATCGGCAATATCGGTGTGATCCAGAACGGCCGCCCGCTCTAGCGGCGGCTTGGTGGCTGAGCGTGTTGTTCCTGCAACCCAAAACCTCCACGCGCGGCGCGGCTTAAATTACCAAATCTTTAGTTGTGTACCAGTTCGCCAATACCTAGCTTTATGGCGAGGCTGCATCCGTTGTGGATATGAGCAAGGAACCGGTAAGCCCGTTTCCTGTTGTTATCCAGGAACAGAGCCTTGGTTCAAGGTCGAGATACCCCGTCATGACTGTTCAGGACTGCAATTCGCGCCACTTTCGTCTGCCTCATCAGCGTAACCGAGACATTTCATGATGCGCACCGGACTGGATTTTGCACCGGGCGCGCCTGGCATAGAAGCGCGCTGGACGTCGAGCGCCAAAAACGGGGTCGGCACTGCGCTGTCGGAAGCATCGCCTATCTGGTTCACGCTCAGCCACGGCATTCTGAACGAGGTCTATTATCCGAGGATAGACAGTGCCTGCACCCGCGATCTCGGTTTTGTTGTCACTGGGCCTGAGGGTTACTTTTCCGAAGAAAAACGCGACTGCGTATCCGTCACCCGCCCTTTTAAAAGTGGAATTCCGGCATTTCACATTACCAATACGGCGACGGATGGCTCGTTCAGAATCGAGAAACAGGTGATCAGCGATCCCGCGCGGGCCAGTGTTCTTCAGCAGCTTTCGTTCATTCCCCTGAAGGGACAAATTTCGGATTATCGCGTGACTGCGCTGCTGGCACCTCATCTCGTCAATGCAGGCAATCTTAACTCGGCTTGGATTGGCGACTATGAGGGACATCAGGTCCTCTTCGCGACCGGCCGTTCACGATATCTTGCGCTTGTCTGCGATCTGCCCTGGCGGGCAGTCAGCGCCGGTTTCGTGGGTGTTTCCGATGGTTGGCAGCAGTTGCATCGGCACGGACGCATCGTTGAAGAGTACCAGCGAGCCGATGACGGAAATGTCTCGCTGGCAGGTGAGATTGACTTCAGTGGTGTCAATGGCGCGGCAACATTGGCGCTCGGCTTTGGCGAGACGGAATATGAAGCGGCTGCGGCGGCCGTTTACAGTCTGAAGCATGGCTTTGAACGGGCGCACGAGGCCTACGTTGCCAACTGGCGCAACTGGCAAGACCGGCTGGAAACGCTCGACCGCGATACGCATCACGGCATCAATTCCTATCGGGTGTCGACAGCAGTGCTCGCCGCACATCGTGCCGCTGACCGGCCTGGCGCTGTTGTTGCAAGCCTGTCGATCCCATGGGGAGCATCGAAGAGCGATGACGATCTCGGTGGTTATCATCTGGTCTGGCCGCGCGATCTGGTGGAAGCGGCCGGCGGATTTCTGGCGGCCGGCGATCACCACGAGGCGCTGGCGATCCTCAATTATCTTCGTCAGGTGCAGCAGCCATCGGGTCGCTGGCCGCAAAATCTCTGGCTGGATGGCAAACCCTATTGGCCGGGCGTCCAGATGGATGAATGCGCCTTTCCGATCCTGCTGGCGGATATGCTGCATCGACATGGTCACCTGGATCATGCCACGCGGGCGGATTTTATGCCGATGATCCACCGCGCCGCAGCCTATATTCTGGCAAACGGCCCGACGACCGGGGAGGACAGGTGGGAAGAGGATGCCGGCTACAGTCCCTTCACCCTTGCCGTCGAGATCGCTGCGCTGCTTGCCGCTGCCGACCTTATCGATATGGACGGTGATGCTGCCGTAGCCGTACATCTACGGGAAACGGCTGATTGCTGGAACGAGCAGATCGAACAATGGACCTTTGCCGGTGACGAGACATTCTGCGCCGCGCTTGGCATTTCCGGCCACTATGTTCGCATCGCTTCGCCTGACGCGACCGACGTAGCTCGACCAGTCGGCGATACGCCCATCCGCAACCAGACGCCGGACCGTTCCACGCTGCCGACCAGCGACGTCATCAGCCCCGATGCGCTTGCCCTTGTTCGCTTCGGCCTGCGCGCGCCTGACGATCCGCATATTCTCGCGACGATCAAAGCAATCGACCATTGCCTGCGTGCCGATCTGCCGCAGGGGCCTGTATGGTATAGATATACGGGAGATGGATATGGTGAGCACGCCGATGGAGCAGCATTCGACGGCACCGGGCAGGGGCGGCCATGGCCGCTTTTGACCGGCGAACGCGCCCATTACGAGCTTGCTGCGGGAAGGCGGGAGGTGGCCGAAGCGCTGCTGGTAACGCTGGAGAAATCGGCCGGTGGAAACGGCCTTTTCCCCGAGCAGATCTGGGACCAGCCCGACATCCCCGAATACGAGCTTTTCTACGGCCAGCCCTCAGGAAGTGCGATGCCGCTGGTCTGGGCGCATGCTGAACATATCAAACTTCTGCGGTCGCTTGCAGATGGTTCCGTTTTCGACATGCCCCCGCAGGGTGTGGAACGCTACATCATCAACAAGACACCGTCGCACCTTCGGATCTGGTGTTTCAATAACAAGATTGCCGGGATACCGGCCGGCAAGATGTTGCGGCTCGAACTGACGGATGATGCTGTCGTGCACTGGAGTGCGGATGGCTGGGTGACGACCAGCGACACCAGAACGATTGCTTCCGGCCTTGGCACATATTTCGTCGACTTGCCCGTTCAGGATATGGCGGCGGGCGACGCAATCGTTTTTACTTTCTTTTGGCCAAACACAGGGAATTGGGAAAACCAGGATTTCACCGTTCGCCTCGGCGAATGAAGTACATATCGCGCATTGGACAAATGGAGTGTCAGTATGCAGATCGGAATGGTTGGGCTTGGACGAATGGGCGCAAACATGGTGCGCCGTCTTCTGAAACAGGGTCATGATTGCGTGGTCTTCGACGTCAATCTCGACAATGTCGCAGCATTGGTGAAGGAAGGCGCAGTTGGCGCGACCTCGCCGGACGACCTGGTCGCGAAGCTGTCACCGCCACGCGCCGTCTGGCTAATGCTGCCCGCGGCAATAACGCCGAAAATTGCTCGTGACTTTGCCGCCAGACTGCAGGCGGGCGATGCCATCATCGATGGCGGCAACTCCTTCTACCGGGATGCCATCGATTTGGCGGCGGAATTTGCGCCCCGTAGCATCGACTTCATCGACACCGGTACATCCGGTGGCGTCTGGGGTCTGGAGCGCGGCTATTCTCTGATGATCGGTGGCCCTTTGGGTGCCGTGCAGCGGCTCGATCCGATTTTTGCCTCCCTTGCTCCCGGTGCGGGCCAGGGCATCGCGGCCGATCCCGTCACCGGCACGGCGCCAATGGGATATTTGCATTGCGGACCGTCAGGCGCAGGGCATTTCGTCAAGATGGTTCATAATGGCATCGAATACGGTGTTATGGCCGCCTATGCGGAAGGCCTGAATATCTTGAAGGCAGCGAATGCCGGCACGCAGCACCGGGAGGCCGATGCGGAAACGGCGCCGCTCGCCCACCCGCAATATTACCAGTTCGACATCGATCTTCCTGCCGTGACGGAGGTCTGGCGGCATGGGTCCGTCATCGGCTCGTGGTTGCTCGATCTGACGGCGGAGGCGCTGAAGCAGGACCCTCATCTCGACCAGTATGGCGGGCGGGTGTCAGATTCAGGCGAAGGGCGCTGGACCCTTCAGGCGGCCGTCGAAACGGGTGTTCCTGCGCCTGTTTTGGCTTCTGCCCTATTCGAGCGCTTCTCCTCACGCGGTGAGGCGGAGTTTGCCGGCAAGGTACTCTCGGCCATGCGCAATGCCTTTGGTGGCCATCTGGAAAAAGCAAAATGAGGGCGCCGGCCATGGATAAGCAGCGATCGGACGTGCTCGTGGTGTTCGGTGCCACCGGCGACCTTGCCTACAAAATGATCTTTCCTTCCCTTTACGCCATGGTGAAACGCGGCGCGCTTCAAACGCCAGTCATCGGTGTCGCCTTCGATGACTGGTCGCGCGATCAGCTGATCGCAAGGGCGCGCGACGCGGTTACCAGCCACGTCGACAAGATCGATGAAGCCGTCTTCGAAAAATTCGCTTCTCAACTGCATTACGTGTCCGGCGACTACCGTAACGAGGCGACATTCGAAAAGCTGCGCGCCGCACTCGGTGACCACGGTCATCCGCTTTATTACCTCGCCATTCCGCCGTCACTGTTTGAAACCGTCGTGACCGGGCTTGATAAGGCCGGGATAGCCGCCTCGGCACGATTGATGGTGGAAAAACCGTTCGGCCGCGATCTTGCCACGGCGGAGGCGCTGAACCAGTCGCTGCACGCGGTTTTCGAAGAGGACGCCATTTTTCGTATCGACCATTTTCTCGGCAAGGAGGCGATTCAGAACCTTCTTTATTTCCGGTTCGTCAATGCCTTTCTTGAGCCGGTCTGGAACCGCGATCATGTTGAAAGCGTGCAGATCACCATGGCCGAGGATTTTGGCATCAAGGGACGCGGAAAGTTTTATGACGAGGTTGGATGCATCCGGGATGTGATCCAGAACCATCTCATCAACGTGCTGTTGCTACTGGCCATGGAGCCACCGGCAACAAGCGCTTCGGATGATCTTGTCGATGAGAAAGTGCAGATCCTCAAAGCCATGCCACCGCTCAGCCGCGAGGATGTAGTGCGTGGCCAGTTCGACGGTTATCTCGATGAACCCGGCGTTGCGCCCGGCTCAAGCCGCGAGACCTTTGCCGCCGTGCGGTTTCGCGTGGCCACATGGCGCTGGAACGGCGTGCCTTTCTTCATCCGCGCCGGAAAGAACCTGCCTGCCCATGCAACCGAAGTTGTGGTGCGTTTCAAGCGGCCGCCGATAGCGCTTTTCGGCGATGTTGAGGCGGCGGCCGCAAATTATGTGCGCTTCCGGCTCGGGCCAGATATCGCCATCGGCATTGGCGCGCGCCGCAAGGCTGCCGGGGACGGTATGCTCGGCGAGGCGGTGGAACTGGGCGCTGTCGATGACGGCATCGGCGACATGGCGCCTTATGAACGGCTGATCGGCGATGCGATGGCAGGCGAACGCCAGCTTTTCACCCGTCAGGATGCGGCAGAACTCGCATGGAAAATCGTTGAGCCCATTCTCGACGACCCGGCCGTGCCGCCACGCTATGCCGTAGGAAGCTGGGGTCCGGTCGAGATGGAGAGTTTCGCGCCGCCAGGCGGTTGGGTTGATCCGGAGTGACGCCCATGCCGGCAAATACCACGGACGGTAGTTCAATGACACAGGATCGGATCGTTCTAGCGATCGATATCGGCGGCAGCCACGTCAAGATCCGCTCAAGTGCAGGTGGCGACGAGCGCAAGGTCGAAAGCGGCAAGGCGATGACTGGACCAGAAATGGTCATAGCCGTAACCGCCATGGCGAAAGACATGACCTATGACGTCATCGCCATGGGATATCCCGGTCCGGTCGTCCACAACAAACCGCTTCGCGAACCGGTCAATCTGGGTACAGGCTGGGTCGGTTATGATTACGCCGGCGCTTTCCGCTGCCCCGTTCGTATCGTTAACGATGCGCTGATGCAGGCAATCGGCTCCTATCAGGGCGGGCGCATGTTGTTTCTCGGTCTCGGAACAGGCCTGGGAGCTGCGATGATCGTCGAAAACGTGGCCCAGCCGATGGAGATCGCTCATCTTCCCTATCGGAAGGGCAAAACGTACGAGCACTATCTCCGAGAGGCGTATCGCGAAGAGAAGGGCAATGCCAAATGGCAAAAGCGCGTCACTGATGTCGCAGAGCGTCTGACTGCCGCCCTTGAACCGGATGAGGTGGTCATCGGCGGCGGTAATGTCGAAAAACTCGATACCCTGCCGCCCGGATGCCGCCGCGGAGACAATGCGCTTGCTTTCGAAGGCGGATTCCAGCTGTGGAAGAACCCGAACCTCATCGTCTAGCCGGTCAAATATGCCAGGTAGGCTGCTGCTTCGATAACCACGCAATCGGTGCGGCGTAGCCTCTACCTAATCGGTTGGAGGCTTCTCGGCCGACACCCACTTGTTCCGGCCTGTCTGCTTGGCGCTCAAAAGCGCAGCGTCCGCCCGTTCCAGGACGCTGCTCACGGTTCCAGCACCCGGCGACGTTGCGATACCGATGGATATGGTGATCGAGTCAAGCAGACGGCCCCGGTAGGTGAAAGGTGCGCGCTCGACCGCGTGCCGGAGTTTCTCCGCAACCTTGATGGCATCTTCAATGCCCCCAGCCGGCATGAGCACGGTGAATTCCTCGCCGCCGAAACGGAATAGTTCACCCAGATCGCCGACAGCTTCCGACAGCACCTGGGCGACATATTGCATCACCGCATCTCCGGCATCATGGCCAAACCGGTCATTGAAGCGCTTGAAATGGTCGATGTCGAGCATCAGACATGCAAGCGAATTGGTTGGCTTTTCAATATGCCTGTTCAGCGTCTCATCAAGCGATCGACGGTTCAAAAGACCGGTCAGGGCGTCTTGCCGTGCCATGCCAACCAGCCGCTGCCGAAGCTGGAGGTTTGCAACGGCAAGGCCTATATTTTCGGCGAGAAGTTCGAGATATAGCCGCTCTAACTCCAGCGTCTCGCTACTCTGCGGAATCTCAAGATACAATAAGCCGACGGTGTCGCCCAATGCGGTGAGCGGTATGCACAGGCCGGTTCCGAAACTGCCATGTAGGTGATGGCAGACAACATCGTCTCCGCCGGGGTTGCTGGCGTGGGGACGTCCGCGACGGAGAGCCCAGCAATCGTCTATCGAAAATTCCGGGGCGGAAAACGAAGGATCGGACCATTGTCCGGTCGATTGGAGAACCGAACTGTTTTCCTTGAGAACAAGCAGGCGGCCGGCAATGGCAGGGAAAATTTGCGGCATGAATTTCGAAACGACGTCGGACAATTCTTCCTGATTCTGGCAGGCCTGAATCCGATGCATCATCTGCAGGATCAGGTCCTTGATGCGTTGATTCCTGCGGTGCTCCGCGTCAAGCCGTTCCCGTTCCAGCCCGTTGCTGCGGAAGATCCTGATAGCCTGGTTCATTTCACCGATTTCGTCACGCCGGCCTTCGTCGGGCAGGTCGATACTGTAATCCTGCCGGGCAAGGCGCGTGACGATGTTGCTCATTTTGATAAGCGGCAAGGCAACGCGTCTGCTGAGGACAAAATAGAGTACGGCCACAAACATCAGGGCGGTGAGCGCAAGCATCACCTTCGCGATCGATCCGTAGAAATCGCTTCGGTCTTTAGCCTGGTCAACCATTGCCTGCGAGCGGGCCGCAATGGCTTCTCTCAGCGTCGCGACGGTTGTCAGCAGGTCCGTATGCAGTCGATAGTGCTCATCGCCGAACAGGACCTGCTGTGCATCGTTCTCGCGGCCGGATCGATAGAAACCGATTGCATCGCGCTCCATCTTGTCCAGTGCGTCGGCGCTCTTTCGGATTTCCTGAAATGAGCCTGCCTCTTGCGGCGAAACACCAAGAGCTGCGAGTTTGTCCAGGGTGTTTTCAAGGTGCTTTTCCTGATCTTCGTCGACGTAGAATTTTGCGAGATGTTGCTCGTCGCCCCGCATGACGTAAAGACGCGCCTCCTCGGTGCGCTCGTCCGCAATGATCGCCAGTTCTTCGGCGAGATCGGTCAGTTCGAGATGATTCTGGATTGCCACCCGCTCTTGAGAAGCGCTTCTGGCCGATAGAATGAATGTGGTCGCCGATACTGTCGTGAGCACGAGGGTGACAGCATAAGCCAGGTTCGTGATGGTACTAAGTCGCATGATGGCGCCGTATGCTTGCCGCACGGCATGAAAACCGGGTGCGGCGGGGTCCAATTTCAGAGTCTGCTTATGTTAGGCCATCTCGTCAAACGGGAAGTCAACACGCGGTTAACCGTCAATAAGATCTGTCGCACCGCGGGCCAAGTCAGGCACCCCATGGCGATGCACCTGGACCGTCTCCACCAACGGTCACAATATCCGCCAGCGCGATTCCGGTATGTCGGCAGCGGGTCAGAAAGCCATGTATTTAGAGGCTTTTGAAAAGCCCCGCGCAGCAACGGAATTATATTTCACGGCGCATCACAAAGTCGTGAAACCTTTCGACGCATCGTTCGTTTAGCGCCCATGATCGATAATGACGCAGGACCGAAGCCGGTCGTTGGTGCCGACGAGACTGGCACCCAAACAGCATCCGAAAACGATGCCCATGAAAACGATGATCCGCTCCCGCCAGAGGAGATGGAACCTGCTTTGGGCTTGACGCCGGAGGAGGCCGAGGAGGCTCGCAGAAAATATCTGCTGAAGCGTTTCTGGATCAGCGCGCGAGGGTTCTGGAGCCGTCGCGGCGATCGGCTGGCCTGGCTGTTTTCGCTCGGGCTTCTGGCTATGATCGGCATAAATGTCGGCTTCCAGTATGGCATCAACGTCTGGAATCGCGGGATTTTTGACGCGATTGAGAAACGCGACGCGTCGACGGTCTATTTTCTCGGATCCGTCTTTCCGCTGCTCGTCCTGGGAAGTGTCTTTATCGTGACCTCGCAGGTCTATGTCAGGATGCGCATTCAGCGGCGCTGGCGTTCCTGGCTGACAAAGTCGCTCGTTGGAAGATGGATTGCGAATGGCCGCTATTATCAGCTCAATTTGATTGATGGTGACCATCAAAACCCCGAGGCAAGGCTCTCGGAGGATATGCGTATTGCCACCGAGGCGCCCGTGGATTTTGTTTCAGGTGTCATCGCTGCATTCGTATCTGCCTCGACTTTTATCGTTGTCTTGTGGACGATTGGTGGCGCTCTCACGGTCTCTATCGCGGGTGTCTGGATCACGATCCCCGGCTTTCTCGTGATTGCGGCTGTTATCTATGCAATCATCACATCCAGTTCCATCGCCTTCATTGCCCGCAACTTCGTCAAGGTTTCCGAAGTCAAGAACCAGGTTGAAGCGGAGTTTCGCTACACGCTTACGCGCGTCAGGGAGAATGGTGAGAGCATCGCCCTGCTTGGCGGCGAAGACGAGGAGCGCAGCGATCTGGACAAGCGCTTCGGCAATGTCCGGCGGCAGTGGCGTCTCATGGCGCAGCAATACATGCGCACCACGGTCGTATCGAATGGATCGATGTTGATTGCCCCCGTCGTACCGGTTCTGCTGTGTGCGCCGAAGTTTCTCGATGGAAGCATGTCTCTTGGCGAGGTAATGCAGGCTGCTTCCGCTTTCACCATTGTCCAATCCGCATTTGGCTGGCTGGTCGACAACTATCCCCGTCTGGCCGACTGGAATGCCTGCGCGCGACGTGTTGCCTCCCTGATGATGTCGCTCGATGGCTTGGAGCGGGCCGAAAAGAGCGACACTCTCGGTCGGATCGTGCGCGGCGAAACGGAAGGCGAGACAATACTCAGCCTCAAGGATGTGTCCGTTTCTCTCGGTGACGGAACGGCCGTCGTCAAGGAGACGGATGTCGAAATCGGCGCGGGTGAGAGAGTGCTTGTCGCGGGGGAATCGGGCTCGGGCAAAAGCACACTGGTTCGGGCCATTTCCGGTCTCTGGCCATGGGGTGGAGGCAGTGTCAATTTTCGCGCCGGCAGCCGATTGTTCATGCTGCCGCAGCGGCCATATATTCCGGCCGGCACGCTACGTCGGGCGGTCTGCTATCCGCAACCGGCCGAGAGCTGGACGCCGGAAGAGATCGGGGCCGCTCTCGACAAGGTCGGTCTGGGTCAACTCAAGGACAAGATTGAAGACGAGGCACCGTGGGACCAGACGTTATCAGGTGGCGAAAAACAACGGCTGACCTTCGCACGTCTGTTGCTGAACGCCCCCGACATCATCGTCATGGACGAGGCGACGGCGGCTCTGGACGAGAAAAGTCAGGACAAGATGATGCAGACGGTAATTGATGAGCTACCCGATGCGACGATCGTAAGCGTAGCGCATCGTGCCGAACTGGAAGCGTTTCATAGCCGGAAGATCACATTGGAACGGCGGGAGGGGGGCGCAAAGCTTGTCAGCGATATCGATCTCATTCCTCGCAAGGCGAGAGGCTCCATGCTTCGGAGAATAGTCAAGCGGAGGTGATGGCACCGACGCTTGTGCTGACCTGCTTGAATGCCGGGGTAAGAGAGTTGGTGGCCGCCTCATTGTCGTTGGGGAGAATTCACCGACCACCTTGGCGAGAACGAACACAATGAGGGCTTGCCGCGGATCTAAGTGCAAATCGGAACTTCTGCTGTCACGGCACCCCGGAACAATCGTGCATTTTGTTTGTTGGTTGGCATCCCTAAAATGGCAACAAGGGGCAGCGTGTTATGAATAAATTCTTCACTCGCTTCGCAAGCGCTATAGCTTCATTTTCCGGCTCTCCAACGGCTTTCATGGTGGCTCTCGGAACCGTGCTCGTCTGGGGGATAAGCGGACCGCTGTTTGGGTTTTCGGAGGTCTGGCAACTGGTCATCAACACGGGTACGACCATTGTCACCTTCCTGATGATTTTCCTCGTGCAGAATTCACAGAACAGGGATTCCGCAGCGATGGAAGCAAAACTGGACGAGCTGCTGCGCGCGGTGGAGCAGGCGCGCGGTGACTTCATTGGGATCGAGCACCTCACGGAAGAGGAAATCGAAGAGATTCGTGCACGTCTCGAAAGGGAAAGCGGACCGGATAGCGATAAGCCGGCACCCCATCATGCCATGGCCCGCTTGCTTTCCCGACGTTAGTGGCATTTACCGTTGGCAGGCGCGCTCTATGCGCAGAGAGAATTCGCCTCGGGTCAAAAGTGGCTCGAAGCCGTCATCGAAACGTCCGAGGCGGATCAGACCTTTCGAGTATCGGTAGCTGTCGTAATAGAAGACTAGATTACCCCATGGCGCGTAATAAGCGATGTCGCCGGGACGTGCGTTATCGAACGGCGTGTCCGTCACCTGCGTCAACTTTCGAGGCAGATATGCGATTTTCTCGTTGGTCGAATAGTCTTCGATCGTGAGATCGAGCGGCAGCATTTTCATGAGCTCGCGTGCCGACGGGTTGTCAAACAAGGTCGCGGTCATGCTGTGACCACCAAAGGCCATTCGGAAACTCATCAAGGATACCTCCGTTTTTGTTACCTGACCGAACAATGCGGACGGGAAAGCTATGGCCGCGGTAGCCAGCCCAAGAAATAGACGCCGGTCGATCATTGGAATGCTCCCATGCCGAACTTCTTTACGAGGATATTCTCGATGATTTGAATGCCAGCGCTGACGCGGCCAGGAGCAAACCTGCGCTTGCCAGGAAAGTCATGCGGTAGCCGGATGCGTCGTAGAGAAATCCGCCCACTATCGCACCGGCTGATATCGCAAGCTGGATGACCGCAACCATGAGACCACCTCCGGCTTCCGCATCCTGCGGCAGTGAGCGGGCGAGCCACGCCCACCAACCCACTGGCGCTGCGGTGGCGATCATTCCCCAGACCGCAAGCGCTATCGCCGCGACAGGGAGACTGTTGCCGAAGGCAACAAGTATCACGGCCGTCACCGCCATCAGAGCCGGGATGACGATCAGAACGCGATACAGGCGGTTGGCGAGAAAATAACCGATAAGGCTGGTGCCAACGATGCCGGCAACTCCGATGCCCAGAAGAATGAAGGTGAGTACCGAGATATCTACTCGTGTCACAGTTTCGAGAAACGGGCGGACATAGGTGAACAGCGTGAACTGGCCCATGAAGAAGACCGAGACCGATGCCATGCCGATAGCGATCAAAGGACGGTTCAGTAGCCTGAATGCATTCTTTGACGTTTTCCCGGGGAGGGGCTTCATGGAAGGGAGGCTTGCCAGCTGCCACAGGAATGCGATCGCCGCGACGGGGACGACAGTGAAGAAGGCACCTCGCCAACCGATGATCGATCCGAGAAACGCGCCGAGCGGAGGAGCAACGACAGTTGCCAGCGCGTTACCGCTGTTAAAGATTGCAAGCGCTCGGGGAACGAGATGCTCCGGTACAAGACGCATGGCTGTCGCCACCGATATGGACCAGAACCCACCGATCACTATCCCGATGAGCGCGCGCCCGACCATGAATATTTCATAGTTCGGTGCGATCGCCACGGTCACGCCAGAAAGGGCCATCAGTGCCGTCAGAGCAAGCAACAGCAGCTTACGGTCCCACTCTCCCGCGAGATACGAGACAAAGAGGCTCGTGACGACGGCGAAAGCGCCGGAGATCGCGATCGAATGTCCGGCCGATCCTTCGCTGATGCGCAGTTCATCCGCGATCGGCGTCAGCAGGCTGAGAGGCATGAATTCAGACGCGATCAGGGCGAAAACGCAGAGCGTCATCGCCAACACACCGCCCCAGTTTGCGGATCGGGATCTGGCTTCCCCTGTGGAAATTGTAGTTTCTATCGACATGGTACGGCAGCTTTTCTTGGCTATTGCTTCAACGGTCTTCCGCTGCTGATGGGAGGCAGTGAGGTGAACATAAGTCATGAAGCATCTTGCAATAAGCCGCCTGTCACGGGATGCAGTCATGAACGATGCTCATCAAAGGGTCTTGTTTAGCCGCGCCCGGCCTGCTTGCGTATTATCCACGTCGATGCAGGGGCTCGGTTCATTCATGAATATCGCTCATGACGGCATGCCTTCGCCGCGGTCTAATCTCGCGACAATCTCCGATCTATCTTTTGAACGACGCTGCTGCATCACCCCTCAAAGCAGCCCACCGGCCGCTCGTCACGGCAACGACAATGGAGAGTGAAGTGAGCAATCAGAACGAAAACGCTTTTACGGGAGAGGGCCTGGACATGGGCCGCCGTGGCCTTCTCAAGATTACGGGTGTCGGCATCGCCGCGATTGGCGCGGCGTCAGTGATGGCGGTATCGAAGGCAGAGGCGCAAACATTGAAGATGACGCAGGATTGGGACAAGGTTTTTCCGAGGAGCGAGAAGGTCGATCACCAGAAGGTCTCGTTCAAAAACCGTTATGGCATCACCCTGGCGGCCGACCTCTACATGCCCAAAACCCGCAACAGCGTCGGAAACCCCGCAATCGTGGTCAGCGGACCGTTTGGCGCGGTCAAGGAACAATCGTCCGGCCTTTACGCACAGACGATGGCCGAACGCGGTTTCGTCACTCTGGCATTCGATCCTTCCTATACAGGTGAGAGCGGCGGCGAACCGCGCAATATCGCGTCTCCCGACATCAACACCGAGGATTTCAGCGCGGCTGTGGACTACATCGGCCTGCGTCCCGAAGTCGATCGCGAACGGATCGGCGTCATCGGTGTCTGCGGCTGGGGTGGCATGGCGCTCAATGCCGTGGCCTCGGACAAGCGTGTGAAGGCCGTGGTTGCCAGCACCATGTACGATATGACCCGCGTCATGTCCAAGGGCTACAACGACAGCGTCACGCTGGAGCAGCGCACGGCGACCCTGGAACAGTTGAGCCGCCAGCGGTGGGTCGATGCGGAAAAGGGTACACCTGCCTATCAGGCGGCCTACAACGCGGAAGTCGGACCCGACGCGCCGCAGTTCATGGTCGATTATCACGACTACTACTCGACACCACGCGGTTATCATAAGCGGGCGGTCAACTCCCGTAACGCCTGGTCGCAAACAACGCCAATTTCGTTCATGAACATGCCGATCCTGAGCTACATCGCGGAAATTTCGCCGCGCCCGGTTCTATTCATTCATGGCGAGAAGGCCCATTCTCTTTATTTCGCAGAGACCGCGTATGCGGCGGCGGCCGAACCGAAGGAACTCCATGTCATTCCCGGCGCAAGCCACACGGACCTCTACGACAAGATGGATGTGATCCCCTTCACCAAGCTCGCCAGCTTCTTTGAGCAGCACCTGTCGGCTTGATACGTCCTGCAGTGACGTAACAGCTCAGGAGCCCGCCCAAAGCGGGCTCTTTTTCTGTTAGTGCGGCATGAGCATTATGCCATAATCAACAGGTCTGGATGCAGGAGGCTCATGAATGGCACGCGATACCGTCAACGATCTTGCAGCTTTCATTGCTGTTGCCCGAGAACAGAGCTTTACCCGGGCGGCGGCGAAGCTGGGCGTATCGCAGTCAGCATTGAGCCACACACTTCGCCAGCTTGAAGCCAGGTTGGGCGTGCGTCTCCTGATGCGGACGACCAGAGCGGTTTCACCGACGGAGGCGGGCGAGCGGCTGCTAAACGGGATCGGTCCACATTTCGACGAGATCGAAGCGCATGTCGATGCGTTGAACGAACTGAGGGAAAAGCCGGCGGGAACGATCCGTATCGTCGCCGCCGAGTACGCGATCACCTATGTCCTCTGGCCCAAACTCAGGAAATTTTTGCCTCAATATCCCGACATCAAGGTCGAGCTGATCCTCGACAACGGACTGACCGACATCGTGACGGAGCGTTATGATGCGGGGGTGCGTATGGGTGAACATCTCGCGAAAGACATGATCTCCGCAAGGATCGGTCCCGACTTTTGTCTCGCTGTCGTCGGATCGCCCGCCTACTTCAAGAACCGACCACACCCGAGGCATCCCAAGGACCTGGTCGGCCATGATTGCATCAACTTCCGGCTGCCGAGTGCCGGCGGCTTTTATGTATGGGAGTTCGAGGACAAGGGCCGCGAGATCAAGATCAAGGTCGATGGCCAACTCGCCTTCAACAACAGTTTCAATTCGCTGGAAGCCGCGCTTGACGGCTTCGGGCTTGCCTACATCCCGGAGGAAATGATCCTTCCTTATGTCGCAGACGGCCGGCTGGTTCGCGTGTTGCAGAAATATTCCCCGCCCTGGGACGGATATTACCTCTATTACCCCAGCCGTCGCCAGGCATCACCGGCGTTCGTCAGGGTTTTGGAGGCCCTGCGATATCGGGTTTGACGGGAGTTGTCGGCCCCCTTTGGATGTCCGCAACCCGGAACGATCCATGTCCGACTTTCGTCTTCTCTGCGCTCGCTACGGCTGACAAGTCCTTATCCTAGATCAGCAGATAGCTGGCTTCAGAAATGCGTTGAACAATGGCTTGCCCTGCAAGGACGATAATGTCGCCCTCCATCGGTTGATGAGGCCGCAGCAAGTGTTTGTCGATCGTCAGCAGGAAATGCGATGAGTGCAGTTCGCCTGGGGAAATGGAGATGTAAGACCAGCGATGCCAGGCAAATGGCATGGTGGCGAGGCCCATTCCCAGCAATCCCTTGAGGCGCATCGACCATGTTGACGAGGACTTGGCGTGGCGCGCAGCATCGGTTGCAACGGCACCGTCGACAATATGCTGTTGGTTCCAGGTTGTCTGGCCATGGTTGATCTTCCATGCTTCGGGGTCATCGTTTGCCAGATCGATCCTCGATTTTACCGGCTCGGCGATCAGCGCGACGTTCGGACTGAGCAAGCGTGGAACAAAAGAAAACGGTAGGCTGCGGATTTCGCGCAGGGGCGCGTTGACGCGGATAAGCTGCGCCAGACACCGCCAGTCGAAACCCTGATGTGACGTATGGTGCGCGGGCACCCGGTCCAGCCGGTATAAGCCTGCCCAAAAAGTCTCTTTCAGATTGCCGGATTGCCGATTATAGCCCATGAGGGCCGAACCCCAGTTCTTGATCCATACGGCTGGCCCGACTTCGACGGGTACCGTAACCAGGAAAATGCGGGGACGAACGATCGCGCACACGTGCTCGATGACACGGACGGTGCGGTTGAGGTGGATATGTTCAAGCGTTTCCAGCGCGATGACGATGTCGGCCTCGATCGTTTCGTAAAGGCTCTCGTCGGTGGCGTCGCCGACGATGAAACGGCAGTTTTCGTAGTTGCTGTAGCGATTGCGCGCGGCCTCGATGAAGATTGGATCGTAGTCGATACCGACGTAATCAACGTCGAACTTTTCCAGAATATGTCCGACCGCGGTTCCGGGGCCGCAGCCGATATCCAGTATTCTGACCTTCCGATTGCCGACGTCCTTCTGCACTGTTTCGAGGACCTCAAGCAGCTTTCGATAGCGGCCTGCATGCAGAAAGCGCGTCAGCCAGTTGAAGTTCTGCATTTTTTCGTAAGTCGTCGCGAACGTACCCATCCAATCCGCCTCCATGAACCGTAGATGATGTCGTCTCGCGCTACCTGTTATCGTAAAGATCGTGCGCGACCCGGCGTTGTATTTTTGAAGTCTGGCACGGCCTGCGTGACCTGCAACTCGACCAAAAGGCTTAAGTCGGAAGCGGGGATACCCACCCTGCCTCCTCTTAAAGGCAGATGTCGACGTGGTGGACAGTGAATCAGCCAGTTCTGACCGGCCGTCCTCTCCCTTTTGGTATGCTGCCGATGCGCAGGGCCTCGTTATACCTTTCAAGGAGGCGCCATCCGGGGCCGGAACCGCTGGGAGATGTGGTGGATGGTAGACAAGAGAGCCTTGATTATCGGCGTAACCGGGCAGGACGGCGCTTATCTCAGTGAATTGCTGCTTGCCAAGGGATATATCGTGCACGGCCTGAAAAGGCGGTCTTCCTCATTCAACACCGGCCGGATCGATCATCTTTATCAAGATCCCTTCGAGGAAAACCTTCGCTTTCGTCTTCACTTCGGTGACCTGACGGACGCAACGAACCTGTGCCGGGTCATTCAGGAGGTCCAGCCCGACGAGATCTATAATCTCGGCGCCCAGAGCCATGTCCAGGTCAGCTTCGAGACGCCGGAATATACGGCAAATGCGGATGCGCTTGGCACGCTGAGGCTGCTGGAAGCCATGCGCATTCTGAACCTCGGCGACCGTTGCCGGTTTTATCAGGCGTCCACATCGGAGCTGTTCGGGGGGATGGGCACTGTTGCTCAGCACGAGGGTACGCCGTTCTATCCAAGAAGCCCCTATGCTGCGGCAAAACTCTACGCATACTGGATGACGGTCAATTACCGGGAAAGTTACGGCTTTCACGCATCCAACGGCATTCTCTTCAACCATGAGAGCCCCATTCGCGGGGAGACATTCGTCACGCGGAAAATCACGCGCGGCGTTGCCGCCATCGAACGCGGTCTCATGAGCAAGCTGCGTCTTGGTAATCTCGACGCAAAGAGGGACTGGGGGCATGCGCGCGATTATGTTGAAGGCATGTGGCGCATCGTGCAGCAGGAAATACCCGAGGACTATGTGCTCGCAACCGGCGAGGCACATACGGTGCGGGAATTCGTTGAGCTTGCTTTCGGCGTGGTCGGCAAGACCATCGAGTGGAACGGCGATGGCCGTGACGAAGTGGGATACGACGCCAAAACCGGCAATACGATCATCGAAATCGATCCCAGATATTTTCGTCCCGCGGAAGTGGATTTTCTTCTCGGCGACCCCAGCAAGGCGCGCAGGAAACTCAACTGGAGCCACTCGACTTCCTTTTGCGACCTCGTTCAGGAAATGGTCGAAGCGGATCTTCGCCTCGTGATGTTGGAAGAGGGAAGAAATGAATTCGTCGCATAAATCGCAAGAAATCCCGTTCAGCTTGAATGGCAAGCGCGTCTGGGTTGCCGGCCATACCGGAATGGTCGGCTCGGCACTCGTGCGACGTCTCCAGCGCGAAAATTGCGAAATTCTCAAAGTCTCTCGCAGCGAGCTTGATCTGACCCGACAGTACGAGACGGAGCAATGGATGGCGGCGGCAAGACCTGAGGTCATTTTTGTCGCTGCCGCCAAGGTTGGAGGCATCGCGGCAAATGCGGCCTATCCGGCGGACTTTCTTTACACCAATACGCTAATTTCGATGAATATCATGAAATCAGCTGCCGATATCGGTGTTGAAAAGCTTCTCTGGATGGGATCTAGCTGCATTTATCCGAAATTCGCAGCACAGCCGATCACGGAAAATTCCCTTTTGACAGGCCCCTTGGAGCCGACCAACGAGGCCTACGCGATTGCGAAGATCGCGGCGCTCAAGCTTTCCCAATTCTACTCCAGTCAGTACGGCCTGAATTGCGTCTCCGTCATGCCGACCAATATTTACGGGCTGAACGACAATTTCGATCCGCAAAGCTCACACGTCATTCCTGCGATGATCAGGAGAATGCATGAAGCGAAAATCAGCGGCCAGAACAAGATTGTACTATGGGGTACGGGCAGTCCTCTGCGCGAGTTTCTCCATGTGGACGATCTGGCGGATGCCTGTTGCTTCCTCATGAAATCATCGGCGCATTTTCCGCTGATCAACATCGGCTCGGGGCGGGAGATATCCATCCGAAATCTCGCCCACCTGATTGCAGGCATCGTCGGCTACGATGGGCAGATCGTTTTTGACACCAGCAAACCGGATGGAGCCCCCAGAAAGCTGCTCGATTGCTCGCGGCTCAACGCGCTTGGCTGGAACTCGACGGTCGAGCTCAGATACGGAATTCAGGATTTGTATGAGTGGTGGCGACAACCGAAGTCGCTGCAATCGGATATGTTACGACAAGCGGCAAGATGAGATCGCCAAATGCCCTGATATTATCGATTTTGCTTGCCGCCCTTGTGCTCGCATTTTCGGGTCTCTCGTCTGCCGGGCAGCCTGCGGTGCGGGGAGGGCTAGAGCAAGAGCAAAAGCAAGGCAGCCAACCTGATCCACGCCAGTTCGGTTTCCCGATACCTGTTCCAGAACCACGATTGCCGGATGATGCGGATGCCTTCAATCCGCCGTGGACAGGGGTAGGCGGCAAGGGGCCGGCAATCGCGGAAATTTCGAGAACGGCGGGCCCTGGCGAGGTTGTCTCGATGACCGGTGTCGATCTTGATGGACGAACGGGTTTCGAAGTCTTTTCGCAACACCCCGGTGCCGCGGAGGGCGTGGTGACGCCGTTGGCGTCGCTGACGGCTGACGAGACGGCGGCGACGCTGCTGCTGCCAGCCACGCTTCCTTCATGGTCCACCTACCTGATCAGGCCCCAGGGTAGCACTGTTCAAGGGCGCAGCTTCGCAATCAATCGCACGGAAAGCTGGTGGATCGGGCCCGATGCCGCAGCGCCGGGAGCCATCGTCTCGGTCTATGGACGCAACCTTTCGCGGTCCAACGGGACCAGCCAATCCTATCTCTATATCAAGCCGGTCGCTGTTGCCGGGTCGTATGTTCCGGCAATCTCCGTCAACCCCTTCAAGGTCGATTTCGAGGTGCCGGCTCTGCCACCGGGTAACTATGAAGTCTGGGTTCACAATACGCATGGCGGCCGCTTCGGCTGGAGCGGTCCGCTGACACTTGAGGTCCTGTCGCAATCGCCATGGGCGGCGCAGGATAAAAAGCGCATCGATGCCAGGCAGTTCGGTGCAACGGGCGATGGCATGACCGACGACACCGCAGCCATTTTGCGTGCGCTCGACGCCGCGGCCGCAACGGCGCCATCGGTTTTGTATTTCCCCGCCGGGATTTATCTCGTGACAAAGCCTTTGATTGCGCCCGCCAATGTGGCGTGGTTCGGGGAAGGGGTGAACAAAACGGAGATCAGGCTGAACCACAGGATTGATCAGAGCATGGTTGTCGTTAACGGCGACGACACCCGGTTCGGAAACCTGACCCTCAATGCCAACCGCAACATTGCGGGTAAACCTCTTCTTGCTTTGCGCAACGCCAAAAACACACGGCTGGATTCCGTACGTATCGACGCCTGGGGCGTGCCAGCGTTCGATGCTCAGGACACCGTAGGTCTTTTTGTGCATTCGTCCGAGCTGATCGAGAACGGATCCTTTTACGGCGCGAGCCGGCAGGTGTTTTTCTCCAACAATCGGTTTCGGATGACGGGTTACGGCGAATCCGTCGTCGCGCTATGGGGTGGGCGCGATTTCGCCATGACGGGCAACGAGCTGACAAATGCGGATGAAAGCCGCGACGACGGTCATGGCATCGGACGTTTTTTTGTTGGCCAGGCGCATTTCGGGAGCATGCGAAACCTCTATTTTGAGAAAAACATCTCGCGAAACGCCGCGCCCCACGACTGCACCAAGGTCGATTGCAACAAGGGCGAACAGATCTGCTTCGAGATCGTCGGGAGCAAGCTTAAAAACGATTTCGTCCGCGCTTCCTCGAGCTCGGTTACCTTCAAGTCCCTGTCGGATCTGGAGGATACCAAGCCGGGCGGATTCGATCTCGTCATCGTTGGCGGGCGAGGGGCCGGGCAACACCGTCACATCGCGTCGACGGACGGTTCTGTTGTTCTGCTCGAGCAACCCTGGAATGTCGTGCCGGATCGAACGAGCCGTTTTGCTCTGGCAGCGACCGCATCGAGGGCCGTGATATACGATAATGTGTTCGATGGCAGGGCAAGCTATGCGGAGCACGATTCCGATTCCACCGGCGTTCTTCTCTACGGCAACGTCTATGACGTGGTGGTCGACAGCAACCGCATCTCCCAGATGCGACACGGCATGATGACGGTTGCGCTGGACTCGACGCGGGGACTCAGCCCGTATTTCCTGCAATATTCCAACAACAGTGTGACACGCAGCAACAGCGGCCTCTATGTCGGCACGACATTCGCGGATTCCGGGGTTGCCGGCATCTGGGGCGGTCTGGGGAATATTTATCGCAGGAACAGGTTCACGGATATCGCCTATATCGGCGTCGAATATGAAACCTGGAACCACTCCGGCGCCGACTATAATGGGACGGTCTTCGATGGAAATACCTTCGCCAACGTCCGTTACGGCTTCGTAGATGCCTACAAACTCATGTGGACGCACGATGGCAGCTTCAAGGCCGGACCGGCCGAACGCTCAAGGCGGATCAACACGGTGCTCTACGACAATCATTTTACCCGAGGAACGCCAGGGCCCGTTCAAAGTGCGGGTTTCGTGACGATGCATCCGCAGAACAGCTGGATAAATGTCGGCTCTACATGGAGCGGTTTTGCAGTGGGAAACGAGGGGCCAAAGGCCGGCACCGTTAAATCGTCCTCCAATGCTGCAAGGCTAACACCTGATTGAACCGGATTCTATTCCCCGAAAACCCCGGCAAGGTACCTCTAATGACGTATCTGCGGTGAATTGACGAGCTGCCGGAAAGTGGCGAATATGGCTCAATCAATCAAGGCAATGCGATGCCACGGGCCGTTTAGATTAAGGCTCGACGGTTTTCAGTTCAGGCGAGGGGACCGACGGATCGTTCGTTACTCCATGAGTGGCGAGCGATCTGTGGTTCCAGTTTGACGAGGTAATATTCTTGCAAATTTCAATCTCAACCCGTCGGCGCAACAAGATTTGCGCGGCGCTGGTGACGGTTTGTGCCGAACGCAAATAGGCTCGCCCGGTTGAACGAGCGAGCCCTCCCAGTTACCGGGTAACCCCGGTTGCCAGGGACCCGCCAAAGTATCAGGGGGCGACGGGTTACTCTTACAAACCGCTTTTATCGTTTCGGTTCAATCTAGCTATAAGCGGTAGGGTTCGCATCCATCCATGTGCTGTGTGCCGAATTTTCGCGCTTGGGGTAAAAGTATAGGGACAAAAGCGTTAGAGGTTGAGAGACGTTACTTGGCGGCCCCGTTTTCCGCCGCCAAATTGAGCCAGGCATGCACGTCGGTCGCTGTGATCCAGATCCGTCCATCGAACGCGAACATTCCCTTCTCGATTTTGGATGCCGCTATCGTTGCAAACACGTCGACGAATTGCGCCAGACGTTGCGCATCGCACCGCGGTGGGGACTGGATGTCGTTCAGGGCATCCTCTGTCACATGGACGGGCTGCAGCCCTTTCTCGCCGTTCACGATGATGACGGCACGCTGCCTGACCATATGATAACCAACCGGAACGTTCGCAGATTCCATCTCCGTCTCCCTGGCAGTGGTACCGGTCGTTTCTATTCTGTGGAGGAAATCGAGATCCTACCGATCGGAACGCCGGCAAACTCTGCTGATTGGTGCTGGTCCTGCGAGACCGCTGGAGGGCACTATTGAGGATAGCAAATTGCGACATGGCGCTATAGCTCTCCAAAAGCGGTAGCTGCTTTCAGGGCCGCTCAAGCAGGGGCGTCGGAGACGCTCGTCTCTCTTAGTTGACGCTTCCTGTGACGACTGCCGCTGAAACAGGGTCTCTGCCGGATACCGACAGGCGGACGCGCACAACGTCTCCCGCCCGGACCTGCGTATGCTCGTCCGCAGCTGTTTCGCGGTATGTACCTGCAACCTGACGCACGATGAAGAATTTTGTTTGGATCATGTCCTCGAGGCTGGAAACCCGCCGCGCCGTCGAGCCGATCTCGGCCATGGATTGAAGGCTGAAGGCCAGCTTTTTCTTCAAACGCATGATGTCCAGGGAGGTTTCCCGCAATTCGGTCGCAGCGTCATTGTGCCTTTTGCTTTTCAGCTCCAGAATACGCCGCTCTACTTCGCTTTTGTTTTGTTGCGCGCGCGCCAGAAACGATGTCGATTCCAGCACCTGCTGGTTCATGGATAGTAGTTCGCGCTTACGCTCTCTCAGTGCTGATTCTGAGGCTGCACCGCGCGTGACAAGTTCCTTCGATGCGTTGACGTCCATGTCGAGCAACTCTAGTTGCTGGGTGCGCATGACGTTGCTTTTCTGGAGCGTGTCTATCTCCTGAATGAAGTTCTGTCGTTGGACCTCGAGGTTTGTCTTTTCGTCTTGCTGCGCCGAGAGGCGAAGGCGAAACAGACTTTTTTCAGATTCTACGATCTTCTCCAGTGCGGTGCGATCCCGGACAAGTCCGATTTCGTCGCCCTTATACTCAAATTCGGTGTCGTTGAGTTCCGCTTCCAGTCGGACGCGCCGGATATCCTGCGACAGGAGTTGCATCGACATGTCTTCATATTCCTGCTGGGCCGAGATCAACTGTATGCCCGAGGTATCCCTCTGTGCATTCGACTCGCGCAATCCGCCGCCGAGTGCGAAGAGCTCAAGCACGATCATGCCGGGACGGTATTCATATTTTCCCGGCTTCTGAACGTCGCCGACAACGAAGATCGGAGCATATTCCTTGACCGCAACGGCAACGGAGCGGTTTGCCACATGGCTTGCCAGATCGCGGCTGATCCGCGCACCGATTTCGTTCACTGTCTGGTCGACCACGTTGACGTTGCCAAGAAGCGGATAACCGATTGTTCCATCTGCACTGACGGGGAAGAGGCCGGTCAGGCCCGGGTCGCCATAGACGGAGATTGTCAAGACGTCGCCGGTAGCGACCTTGTAGTTCGTGCCATCTGCGGCGGCCGGTAATTGGCAAACGGCCAGAGACAGAAAGGTGGTGCTGGTCATCATCAGGGAAAAGCCCCTGGACCTTGTCACGAAGCGCATGTTTCACCTCTCGCTATGGACGACAGCCGGGGGGCGCAGACTGGTCGCCCGTTTCCGCAGCTTGAAATGAGTATTCCAGTCCCGGAAAATCCTCGGCCAGACCGGGGGGTGGCGCTTTTTCGGGCGTCGGATTCCGTTGAGGATGATGCCTGTGATCGGCCGTCCCGCGACCCGCAGCTTGATGACGGCATTTTTCATGCCCGTGCCATCTGCGACGTCCTGCCGGACCACGAATGATACGGCATCCGACAGGGTGGCGATCCGCAACAGGTCCAGGTCATGGGAAACGGATGGGGCCTCGATCAATACCAGTTCGTATCGCTGTCTCGCCTCTGCAATCAGGCCGGCGAAGCGCTTGCTTCCAAGAACAAGATTTGGCGGCAGGTCGCTTTTCTCGGCGACGATGATATCGACCCCGGAGGCCTGATCGCGTTGGATGATGTCGTCCAGAGACACCTCACGGCTGACCGCCTGGCCAACATGCGACGTCGATCCCACATCGAATTCCCCCCCGAGAGCCGGGTTCCGCAGATTGGCATCGATCAGCAGCAGATTAACGCCGCTCATCGCAAGAGATCTGGCAAGATTGGCGATCACGAACGTCTTGCCTTCCCCATCGGCCGAAGAGGTGAAGGCTATCACTTTCGCCTTGCTCTCGGCCAACTGTATGTGGGTCTGAAGGTCGGCAAACGCGCTGTAGAAATCCGCCGCGCCGCTGCTGAATTTTCCGGGCGTGTTCTGGAGCTCTCTAAAGGAAATGCGTGGAATGCTCCCGATGACGTTCAGTCCGGTTTTCTGTTGAAGAGACGTGATGGAGCCAACGGACCGGTCCGTAAAGTTCAGGATAAAAGCTGCCGCCAAACCGGTGCTGCAACCGAGAAGAAGCGCGACCAGTGCCCACAGACGCTCGTCAGGACTGGTCGGTTTACGGGAAGGCATGGCGCTCGATATGATCCGCGCCTCGGCAGTTGCGATACCGTCCTGTTCGATGGTCTGCTTGTAGCGTGCGAGGTATGTCTCGTAGATCGAGCGGTTCGCTGCTGCTTCCCGGTCAAGTTGCCCGGATTGAACCATTGCCATATCCGTCGTGGAAATGGCGCGTTGCACATCATTGAGGCTGGCCTCTACTTCCTGCCGCTGTTTTTCGTTGACCTCGATCTCGTTGCGCAATGCAGCGATGATCTGGGCGATCTCTGAATCGATCTGCTTGTTGAGTGAACTGAGCTGGGAGGATAACTGCGGCCGCTCTGGACTCATGACGGCGCCGCTTTCATCGATCTGGGCAATGGCCCTGATGACCCTTGCCTGCTCGGCCCTTAAAAGCTGGATTGATGGTGAGGACAGAACTTCGGTAATCCCGAGCCCGTCACCGCTTTTCTGCAGTTCGAGCGCTGTGGCCAGGCGCGCCCTTGACCCCGCCAACTTGGCCTGTAGCGTTGTCAGCTCGACATTTAGACTTGAAAGACGCTGCGACTGCAACGGAAGACCACCAGTGTCTATCAATCCGGATTTTTCGCGAAATTGCGAGGCCTGGCGTTCAGACTCCTCGAGTTCAGTCCGAAGACTGACCAGCCGCTCCCCGAGCCATGCGCTGACACGCCGGGTTGCCGTTGTCTGGAGGTCGATCTGATAGTCGATATAGGCTGCTCCGAAAGCATTGGCGACTTTCGCGGCAAGCGCCGGATCGTTGGCGTAATAGGATATGTAGATTGTATACGACCGGCCATCATTCATCACACGAACATTGGTCATGAGGTTATCGATCATTTTCGATGTCTCGGCGTCGTTGCCAAGCACGATCGCGTCGGCGTCCGCCCGGTCGGAGTTGGGTTGCCGCCCTTCGAGCAGTCGATCTTTTTGCAGGATGACGAGAACCCGTTCCGCCATGGACCTCGACCCGATGATGTCGAGTTCGGTTCGAAGCACCGGGCTTTCCTGCGGCAGCGGAGAGACCACGGATTCGGTGGGGAGCGCCTGAAGCTTGCGGACATCAAGCGCAAGGGTTGCCTCGGCCTTGTAACGGATGGGGGTTAGCGCATAGCCGATTGCCGCGATTGCGAAACTGACGAGAAAGCAGATGAAGACGGCTCTGCGCCGCTCCCGCAGTATGGATATGAAGCGGGAAATACCTTCCTGCTCAACCGGAGATGATGACGACTGGATCATGACGGTTCCTGCTGTAAGCGGGGCGTTCGGTAGCGGTCAGTGGATGTCGTGTGCTTAGCGGTCGTACGCCATGTCGCCGATCTTGCAGGCAACTTCCGTGCGGTTCGTTGCTCCAAGCTTCTTCATGATATTGCGGATATGCACCTTGATGGTGCTTTCACAAAGGTTCAGCTCCAGAGCGATATCCTTGTTCGCCTTTCCGCACCGCAAGGCCTCCGCAATAGCCGATTGACGGCTTGTAAATTTCGTCGGAGGAACGGATGCGTGTGCAGTCAGGCCGAACAGACTTTTCATGTTCATGACGCTGCTGGCTGGTATGAAACGGCCGCCCGCGATTGCAAGACTGATCGCCTGGACGCAGACGTCGATGCTGACGGAACTCGATATGTACCCGCGCACGCCAAGAGCGATCGTATCCAGAATGGTATTGATATCCTGATCGTCAGAGAGCACGACGACGGCGGCCGGAGACACGGCAGCCACAATCTCTGCAAGATCGCGGTTTGTCTCTGCGGACGGACCGGGCCAGGCGCTGACCAGAACTGCCGCAGGCATGCCGATTTCCGCGCGTGCCTGTTGCCATTCGCCGAGATCGGAGAAGGTCAGGATGCGCCTGTCCGCATATTGATAGTTGAGACTATGGGCGAGGCATTCCCGCTCCAGCATGCGACGATCTATGATGGCGATATAGCCAGCCGCACTTGCTGCGGCCTGCGGATGCAGTGCGCCTTCCGGCGGGTTTTCGGAGATGTGGTTCTGGATCATGACGACAATGCCCCCTGTATTGTTTTTGGTTTCTTTTAATTTCCGCAAAACGTCGATTTCGTACCGTAAACGGGCCTTCTGCCTGTTCAGGCGAACGTCAGCTTCCTGACGGTAAAGGCTTCCGCAAAACGTGTAGGCGCACGGCATTCCATTCCCCGCAGCCGCGCCAGACCGCGAAAGGTATCCGCATCGAACCAGTCCTTGGATCTCTGTGTTCCAAAATGCTGCAAGAGAAGCTCGACCTTCATGTTCATCGCGTCTTCGCTCAACGGCACGTAGGCGTTTCTTCTGCCGAAATCGCCGTCCCATTTCGGGATTTCGTATTCCATGATCAGGTGATTTCTGAAGATGTTGGATGTGAGCCTGTTGATTTCGCGGTGATCCTGATGCGCGTCCTCGCGGCTATGCGTGAATATGACGTCGGGACTGACTTTGTCGCGCAATGTCAGCAGCCATGACTTGATCTCGCGGCTCTGCGAGGGAAAGTAGCTGTCCTGAAACGATGCCAGTTCAATCGAGTAGGATGCTGCTTTTGCAAGAAAAGCTTCGGCGGAACTGCGTGCCTCCAGGGCGCGCTCGTTACCGGCACTGAGGACGCACCAATAGACATCGAGCAACACGCCCTTTGAAAGCAGGCTGAGTACCGTGCCTCCGACGCCGATCTCAATGTCGTCGGAGTGAGCTCCGAGACAAAGGATCGACAGACGATCACCGGCGGAAGCGAGGGACATGTTTTTCATGGCAGCAGCTTCGTGTTTGACGACTTTCGTGCCATCGAGGCATCGTCTCCAATCCATGGCATGTCACCACGCTCTACCATTGCCTCCAACGTCTGCCAGTCGCGCAGCGTATCCATTGACCGCCAGAAACCCTCATGTTTGTAGGCCATCAATTTATCTTCAGAAATCAACCTCGAGAACGGTTCCAGCACGAGTTCCTCACCCTCGCGCATGTAGTCGAAAATTTCTGGTCGCATCAGGAAGTAGCCGCCGTTTATCCACATGTCGGATGTTTCCGACGACCGAAATTCCCGGACCCTTCCGCTCTCGTCGATCTCCGCCAGGTGGTAAGTGAGGGGCGGTCTGACAGCCAGAAAACAGGCGAGCTTGTCGCTCTTTTCGAATTGGTCAATCATGTCGTCGAGATCGACGTCGGTCAGGCCGTCGCTATAATTGGCAAGGAACATCTTCTCGCCCTTGAGATGATGACGTACGGCCCAGAGGCGCTCGCCTATATTGCGCAATATCCCCGTATCGATCAGGGATACGCGCCAGTCCCTTGGCAGTTCCTCGAGCAATTCCACGCGTCCGGGGCTCGATATGACGCAATCGGCATAGCTTTCCGGCCGGCTGTTGAGGAAGAATTCTTTTATGACGTGCGCCTTGTAGCCAAGGCAGAGGATGAAGTCCTCATGCCCAAAACGGGCGTAATATTGCATGACATGCCGCATGATCGGTTGAGACCCGAGCGGGATCAGCGGTTTCGGGACGCTTTCGGAATATTCCCTGATGCGAGTACCCCTGCCGCCACAGAACAAGACGACCTTCATTGTACCAACTCCTTCGGATCAATGATGGATATGTCGGGAATTGGAACGACGAATTTCCCGCCCCAGTTTCTGATGTCGTTCATTTGTGCAACGATCTCATTCTTGAGGTTCCAGGGGAGAATGAGAACGTAATCCGGCTTCATGCGCTGGATTTCGCTCACGGGCCGGATCGGAATATGCATTCCCGGCGTGAGGCGACCATGTTTGTAAGGATTGCGATCGACTGCAAAATCGATGAAATCGGTGCCGATACCGCAATAATTTAGTAGCGTGTTGCCCTTTCCCGGTGCGCCATAGGCGCAGATCGATTTGCGCATCTCCTTGAGGCGGATGAGGAAAGACAGGAGGTTTCGCTTTGTCTGGCGCACGGCTTCGGAGAAGGCCGTATAGGTCTCTATTCTGTCGAGCCCGGCATTCAGCTCCCGTTCCAGGAGGCTATCCACGCGGGCTTCACGCGGGAACTTGCTGTCCTCGTGCGAGAAAAAGACCCGCAGCGAACCGCCATGTGTGGGGATCTCTTCGACATCGAAAACCTTTAGCCCATGACGGCGGGCCATTTTTTCTATGGTCAGCAATGAGAAGTAGGAAAAGTGCTCGTGATAGATGGTGTCGAACTGGTTTTCCGCGATTAGCTTTTCGATATGCGGGAACTCAAGGGTGATGACGCCTTCAGGCTTGAGCAGCACTTTCATACCGGCGACGAAATCGTTGATATCAGGCACCTGGGCAAGGACATTGTTGCCGATGATGAGATCGGCTTGTTGGCCTCTGGCCGCCATATCGGTTGCTAGAGCCTCGTTGAAAAATTCAGTCAGTGTCGGAATACCTTTGCCGATCGCCACCTTTGCGACGTTGACCGCCGGTTCAATTCCCAGCATCGGGATGTTGCTGGTCAGGAAATGTTGCAGCAGGTAACCGTCGTTGCTGGCAAGCTCGACAACGAAACTGGATTCGCCAAGCGCGAAGCGCTCGATGACCATGTCGCAGTATCGCTTTGCGTGAGCGACCCAACTGTCCGAGAACGAGGAGAAATACGCGTACTCCGTGAAAATATTCTCGGGCGCCACATATTCCTGAAGCTGGACGAGGAAGCATTCGTCGCAAACGAATGCGTGGAGCGGATAAAACGGCTCGACGTCGTTGGCTGCGTCAGCTGCGACGAAGCTTTCGCAGGGCGGAGACATTCCAAGATCGACGAAGGTATGCACCAATGGCGAGCTGCAAAGACGGCAAAGCCCGACGTGATGCGTCGAGCTCAGTCTTGCAGAAAAAACTGCCTCATTATTCATCTGACGCCCCCTGATTTCATCGCATTGTCTTCGAGTGAATTTCAGAAAATTCTTTTATTAACTGGAAAAAATACTATGGATCGGGGTGGGTGACGATACTGCATTCGGCTCGAAAACGTCATCCATAAGCCGTAGGGTTATATTGGAATCCGCTAAAATTCGCTTCCGGCGGCTGGTTTCCGCAACCGAAAGGGTGACTTATTTGCCAGCCCGCCTTCAAGGTATGGTGCTGCCTATGGGTGTATTCCGGAGCCGCTGAAATGGCGGAGAATTCTTCTTGAATACGGGATTGCATCAGGAGCGCCGAATGCTGTTTGAGAAGACGAAAATCGAGGGGCTCTGGGTCGTCAATACGGTGCCTGTGCGGGACAGTCGCGGCTCTTTTGCCAGGACGTTCTGCAAACGCGAATTTGAGAGCAACGCGCTGGTATCGGACTTCAGTCAGCACAGCCTTTCTCTATCGAAGCTGAAACACACGGTACGAGGGCTGCATTTCCAGCGACCGCCGCATCAGGAGACAAAGCTGGTTTCCTGCGTCAAAGGATCGATCTGGGATGTCGCCGTCGATCTGCGCCGCGGCTCGCCCACCTATCTGCAATGGGTTGGCACGGTGTTGTCGGCCGACAATGGCGCGCAGTTCTACATTCCCGAGGGTTTTGCACACGGCTTCCAGTCGCTCAGCGACGACGTTGCTGTGTCCTATTTGATTTCGGTGCCCTATGCCGAGGCAAGTGCGGCAGGGATCCGGTATGACGAGACCGCGATAGGTGTAGAATGGCCCGCGCCGCCCTCGGTCATATCGGAAAAGGACCTCGGTTGGCCCGCTTTGCAATGAAGGTCTAGCGCGTCAGGAAACCGAGGTTCGAGACAAGACCCGCCTCGAGCAGTCTGCCGGCAGCGCTCGCAATATCGACAAACGGCATTTTAGACCTTTCGGCGATATCCAGTAGTGAGTTGGTTCCATCGGCGAGGTTGAGTATCCATAGATAGGCCATGGTGCGGTCGTCATTCGTCTTATGGCCGCCTATCGCAGGAAAAAGCCCGTATTTTCCCAGCTGTGGCTCACCCTTGGGCCGAAGGTTCAACGGCGTCCAGTTGTCTTCGAGAGCATCGATCATGTCCATGATCATCCAAAAGGATGAGTCGAGATGTTCGGGCCGGATGAAGTCGAGATTATCGGCCGAGGTGTGATATTCGGGAAAGGTTCCGAAAGCGCTTCTTTGCAATAGTCCGACCGGCAGGTTGAAGCCCGGCGAACAGAACTGGCGCTCGTCATAGCCGTAGGGAATGAAGTCGGCGATTGCCAGATGTTTGCGATCCTCTCCGCAGCGGGTGCAGGCGGCGATCCGGTCGATCAGTGCATCTCCCCTGCGGCTGCGCTTGTAGTTCGGCCCGCCCCCGTCACCTATGCACGAAACCACAAGACCATGCGCAATGTTCGATATCCCGTCTTCGTTTTGCGCAAGCCATGACAGGGAGCCGATCGTTCCGGGTGCGAAGACGAACCTGTAGCTGTAATATGTGGACCTGCTTTTCAGGCCTGCAGCAAGACACGTCAGCAATGCCAGGCCGGAACAATTGTCGTTTGCGAGCGACGGGTGACAGATATGCGCGAAGAGAAGCACCTCTTCGGTACTTTGTCCGATATGCAGATATTCGCCGTAATACAGATTGCCTGACGCCTTTTCGGTGTCGATGACGACCTCATAGTCGCCTTCCTCTAGCTTGAGGAATTCATGATGCGACATGCAAAAGCCCCAGGCATCCGTGTAGTAGGCTGTTTTGTAAGGAATGAGATCGGGTTGTGCCGGCAAGGTGTAGATGTGCGCTTGCAGTTCGGCCAGCGGCATCACACGACGTTGAGGGATGCTGTAGCTCATGAGATGCAGGTTCAACATTTGGAAATCGATCACCTTGCGTCCCGCCGCGTTCTTCACATAGGCGTCCCGGACGTTCCATTCCTGGGGCACCGTCCAGTCGAAAACCCGCGTCCCGCTTGGGACGGCGCGCTGCTCGATATCGATATAGTCTTTAAGGATATTGATCGTATCGCGCACGCCTTTGCCGGTGATGCTGCGACAGATCGGAAAGAGGCGGGAAGCCAGATCATGGATAGTCTGGCCGATACCTGCCTCTCTCCATGCATCGCCTGTCAGCTTTGCACCGGGCTCCATCTTGCCCATCCGGGCCTCCTGTTTAAACCGATGCCGCAATATCGGCGTTCTGGCGCGGCGCGGCCATGGGGCGGCGCAGGTTGATGTCGATATCCTTGTCGCCGATCAGCTTCTGGAGCTGGCCGATCCGCTGATAGTGCGGTCCCTCGAATTCGGCCATTGTCAGGCCGGCGCTCTTGTAGGCCCGGTAGAGTTGCTCGGCACCCGCGGCCGCCGTCCATGTCGGTTTGAACGCCGGAAGCGCACGGGCGATCTTGCCAAAATCGACGCGGTAGGAACGGGTATCGGGGCTGGCATCGCTCGCATATTGCAGCCGGCATCCAGGTACCGTGAGAGCGACGATTTCGGCGATCTCCCGGATCTGATAGTTGTGCGCATCCTGTCCGACGTTGAAAGCCTGATTGTGTATTGCATCGGTCGGCGCTTCGAGCGCAGCCAGAAAGGCGCGCGAAATATCCTCGATGTGAACGATTGGGCGCCATGGCGATCCGTCGGATTTCAGGAGGATCAGTCCTTCCGTCACCGCCCAAGCGGTCAGGTTGTTGAGGACGATATCGAAACGCAGCATGGGCGAAAGGCCATACGCTGTTGCCGGACGCATATAGACCGGCGAGAAGCCGGGGCTCGCGAGGCTTGCAATCTCCCGCTCCGCCAGGACCTTCGACGTGCCGTAGGCCGATACCGGTTTCAGCTCTGCCGTCTCGTTGACCAGTCCTTCGCCAGCGGCGCCATAGTTGCTGCACGACGAGGCGAAGATGAAACGCTTGACGCCAGCCTGCTTTGCGGCTCGCGCTGCCCGAACGCTGCCGCGGTAATTGATCTCATAGGTAATTTCCGGATTGAGATTGCTCAGCGGATCGTTGGAAAGCGCTGCAAGATGAATGACAGCGTCGAAACCTTCCATATCCGAAGGCTGGATATCGCGGATGTCCTTGCATACGCCGGGGACCTGCGGCAAAGGTCCGCCTGGAACATAAGCGCAGCGATGGTAGAATTCAGTGTCATAGCCGTGTACTTCGTGACCCGCCTTGCGCAGGATGGGTACCATGACGGAGCCGATATATCCGCGATGCCCGGTGACCAGAACGTGCATGAAATTTCCCCTCAAAATCTATTTTCGATTGCAACGAGCGTATCTTTTCAGGTGAGATCGATGCACCGCGCAAAGCGGCTGTATCGATAATGCGAACGGTCTAGGTGCCTCGGCCGGTTAAGGCTTTCGGATGCTTTCCGATAATTCGGGCATGTCGGCCATGACCAAGCCATGGCTGGCGTGATGCTGCGCGTTGCCGTTGAAACGCCGGAAGACAACCTCGGATGGGCGTCCCGTCAGGAATTTGTCGACGCCGTATTCCAGCGCTTTACGGTAGACGACGAGCGCTCCATCGATGGCGTCAAGCGTTTTGGCTATATCCTCGTCCTCATGCGTGTAGCTTACAACGAGAGACGGTGCGAGAAGGCCGCGACGGATGGTTTCCTGCAGAAACAGCGAGCGAAAAGCCTGAGACGGCTTTCCGGTCTGGTCCAGCGTGAAGTAGCTGAGGCAGGCGGAGTGGCCCTGAATGCCGAAGTAGGAATCCAGTCCGTGCGCAATTGCGATCTGGCTGATGGCGGCGCGCAGCGAATTTCCCTGTCGGACCAGATGTGGGACCACGGGTTCCTGCGTGTAAACTTTCATGGTCGCGATGGCCGCCGCCATCGCATGCGTTTCCGCGCCATGCGTCGTCGAAAGCAGGAAGACGCGGGGGGCATCGGTTTGATCGATACCGCCTCGTTCCATGAACTCCCGCTTGCCGGCAAGTGCGGAAATCGAAAAGCCGTTCCCCAGCGCCTTGCCGAAACAGGATAGATCGGGGACGATATCGTATGTCTTCTGCGCGCCACCCGCATCCCAGCGGAAGCCGGTGATCATTTCGTCGAGAATAAAAAGCGCGCCGTTTTCGTGACAAAGCTTCTGGAGTTTGTGAAGAAACTGGTCCCGAGGCGGATCACCGCGTGACGGCTCCAAAATAAAGGCGGCGATACGACCTGGAAAGCGGTCAAACAGACTGCGCGCACTTGCCAGATCATTATAGCTGAAGCCAAGGACCAGATCCTGGATCGCCTGAGGAATGCCCGCATTCATCTCCGTTGTTCCGATGAACCAGTCGTCAGTGGAGAAAAAGGGGTGGTCGCTGCAGCGCGCGATCAGGTCACGGCCGGTAACAGCCCGTGCAAGTCTTATCGCGGCGGATGTTGCGTCGGAACCGTTCTTGCAGAATTTGACCATTTCGGCCGTCTGGATCGTATCGAGAAAGGTCGAGGCGCAATCCACCTCGATCTTTGACGGGCGCGTGAAATTGCAGCCGCGGTATAGTTCCGCACGCGCGGCCTCTACGACGTCTGCATAGGCATGGCCAAGGCCGACAGCCCGATTGCCCATGCCGTACTCGATGTATTCATTTCCATCGACATCCCAGACATGACAGCCATATCCCCGTTCAATAAAGCCGGGAGACAGGACAGGGTACTGGTCGTCACCCTTTGCATAGGTATGTGCACCGCCCGGTATGATGTTGCGGGAGCGCTGGCGCAGTCGATCCGAGTTTTCGAAATTTTCGACGAAAGTTTGCATGGCGCAATCCCGGGTCCATATGTCCAATGACCAGAGATTACCGTATCCGGCTCGGTGGCCGTTACCCCGTCTTTATGTTGGGAATGCTAGCCGAAAGGCTTAGAGGAGATGTACAGCCTTCCCGTCATAATCGCTCCGATGCGTCCGCATCATGCGGGGCCCGACACCCGCAGGCAATTATGGTTCCGCAATAGGTCCACTGCACGACACTTGATTTTAGTTTTTGAAGAGATCGGATATTTTGAAGATCACTTCCGTTCTGTTTTTGGCGCCTACTTTCTTCATGATATTGCGAATATGTACCTTTACGGTGCTTTCACGAAGATTGAGCTCATAGGCGATGATCTTGTTTGGCTTGCCTTGCGTCAAGGCGTTGATGACGTCGACCTCACGTTGGGTGAACATGGCCGTGCGCTGACGTTCCTTGTCTTCCGCAACTACGAGCAACTGCCTGAGATCGCTCAGATTTTCAGCCGATACGAACGCGCCGCCCGCCAATGCAAGCGAGATAGCGCCCACGCACACCGCCAGTCCTATCGACGAGGAGATGTATCCCCGAACGCCCGCGTCGAACGCCCTCATGACCTGACGCAGATCGCGGTTTTCAGCGAGAATGACGACCGGCAGATAAGGGAAGTCGGCAATGAATTCCCGTAACTCATGGAGGGATACGTCATCACAAAAATCGCTGCGACCGACGTTGACCAGGATGCCGCTATGCTGGCCGTTTGGAGCATGTCTCCAGTCGTCGAGTGATGAAAACAACTCGACTTCCATATCAAGGCCGTATGCGATCAGGCTCTGAGCCAGACACTCACGGTCGAGCGCGCGGTCATCGATGATCGCCAGCTTTCTGACTGAAGTTTCCATAGGTTTCGAGTGCGCAACCACATGGAAATTTGATGAGAATTGGCTATGTCCGTTGTTGGGAACTGATGTCAGCATGGTATGTCCTATCCGCGCTAAAGAGTGCTTTGCGGATCTGTCTGGCTTGGCAGAGACGCAACCGAAGATTTTCTTTCTAAGATTCGGCACCACGGAAGTTTGAAGTAATTCAACCCGGAACGCCGTCATCAATCAGAACTTCGGAAGCTACTCTGTTGCGGTCTGGATTTTTCGGAATTTAAAAATCGGCCAGAAATCAACAGACGTGGCACTACCCGAATTTCGACTCCGGCATCCTACAATGGAGTATCGCAACTGGAAAAGGTTCGGAAATTACTCACTTTTGATTGAGATTTCGAGCGGGCGTTCAATCTGGCATGATGTGGGTAGACAACCAGACACGCCATAACTGTTGAAATATAATTCTTTCAGGCCATCATCATGTTTTGCGCGACACCACTAACTATAATGGATGAATTATAATCGCGGCCGGATTGATTTATCATCCTCCATTCGTGCGTTTGTTCGCGATGTCAGCAACTTATACGTGTTAATCGCATTTTGAAATTGCACCTCACGACAATCGGACGCGCTGCGCCCCGCATGTGACGGGGCATGGTGACTATGTATCCCTGACGAATGATCTCAAGGCCTTGATGGCTGCTTTCAAGACTTGCTGACCCACAACGCCTGACGCTTCGCAAGGGTCGATCTCTATTTGGAATGCGCGTCAATTTTAACGAGAGTGAATATGGCGGAACGCGGCGAGGATAGTAACAAGGTTCCTTCTACTTTCGAGGTAGACACCGGTCCGATGTCCGGATCACAGGAAGCACGTCCTGTTAGGATGTTCCCGATTGTCGGCGTCGGTGCTTCATCGGGTGGACTGAATGCGTTCAGAGCCCTGCTCAAAGCGTTGCCTGAAAAAACCGGCTGTGCGTTTCTTCTCGTTCAGCATCTTGACCGGTCGCATGAAAGCATGCTCGCAGAACTTCTGGCGAGCGAAACGACTATGGTCGTAACGGAGGCTGTCAACCTTGCCTTGATAGAGCCCGAGCACGTCTATGTCATTCCACCAAAATTCCTGATGTCGGTTGACGGAGGAAGGATATATCTGTCGCCCCGGCGGGAACTGCATGAGGCACCTCTGCCGTTTGATTTTCTCCTGGGTTCTATGGCCAAGGAATTCGGGCCGTGGGCGATAGCAGCTGTCCTGTCCGGCACGGGGTCAGATGGCTCATCCGGCGTCCAGCAGATCAGGGATTTCAAGGGACTTGTTCTGGTCCAGGAGCCTCAAGAGGCACAGTTTGGCGGCATGCCCGAAAGTGTTATTTCGCTGGGCATTGGCGCTACGGTTTTACCGGTCGAAGAGATGCCTGCGGCCATCGCCACACATATTGCGCTGTTGTCGCGGCTTCGAGCCGATCACTCGATGGAGCGCCGAATGCCCCAACTGGACCGGATCATCGAGATATTGTGGGTTTCCACAGCGAATGATTTTTCGGCTTATAAACATGGAACGATGCAGCGCCGGGTCGAAAAACGCATGGCGGTTCTCGGTATCGAGATTGAGAAGATAGACCGGTATCTTGAGATTCTCGAAAGCAGCGAAGACGAGCGGCAAAATCTCGTCAGAGATCTCCTGATCAACGTCACCAGCTTCTTCCGCGACGGGAAGGTGTTCGACTTTCTACGAGATACCATTATTCCGGATATTCTCCACGCAAAAGCGGCTCACGGAGCAGTGCGGGTCTGGGTCGCTGGATGCAGCACGGGGGAAGAAGCATATTCTCTGGCTATTCTCTTCCTCGAGCTCATTCAGTCCATGGGCCTTCGTCTCCAGTTTCAGATGTTTGCCTCGGACGCTGATAGCGAGGCGGTGGCAATTGCCAGAGATGGACATTATTCACATGAGGCGACCAAGTCGCTGCCGACGGACTTTCTGGAAAAATATTTCGTAAGGGATGACAACGGATATACCGTGACGGCGCAACTGCGTGGGGCGGTGGTATTCACCGTGCAGAATGTCCTCAGCGACCCACCGTTCTCACGGATCGATCTAATTTCATGCCGCAACTTGTTGATTTACCTCGAAGCGGAAGCCCAAGCCAAGGTCTTGTCGCTTTTCAGGTTCGCCCTGCGGGAGAACGGCATTTTACTGGTCGGAAAATCCGAAACCGTTTGCGGAATGGATGACCGTTTCAAGCTGATTTCGGAATCCGAAAGGGTATATCGGCGTATCGGGCCGCCGGTTTTCGGTGATCTTAATTTCGGTGCGGTTGCGGGCGGAAATGTCAGAATTCCCTCTTCGCTAGGAAAGGTGACTTCAGCGTCGAGGCACAGTGTGCTCGCCGAGGCGGTTTCCCAGGTTCTGCTGGGTAGCTACGTGCCCGCCGCAATCCTCGTCAATCGGAAGTATGAGTATCTCTACTCCATCGGCCCGACAGCAAGGTTCCTGCGGATCGCTTCAGGCCCGGCATCGCATGACCTGTTCGCCATCACACCGACGGCGCTCCATAATAAGATCAGGTCTGCGATCCACCACGCGAGCCGGGATCAAAAGCCGTTCGTAGCCAAGAATGCAAAACTCGACAGCAACGGCGCACACATCGAGTTCAACATTCATGTCGAGCCGCTCTTCAGTCAGGGTGAAGAGCTGTTCCTCATATGTTTTGTGGAGGATGCTGCGCAGGCCAACGGTGTTGTCCGATCGCAGAAATCATCAACGACAGATGCGTCGCCCATTACCGAGCTTGAATTCGAACTGGAGGAGACACGGGCGGAATTGCAGGGCGCCATACGCAATCTGGAAATTGCCAGCGAAGAACAGAAGCAGATCACCGCCGAAGCGCTGTCTCTGAATGAGGAGTATCAGTCGACGAATGAGGAACTCTTTACTTCGAAAGAGGAACTGCAATCCCTTAATGAAGAGCTGACAGCCCTCAACAATCAATTGCAACAAGCGTTGGAGCGTCAGCGGGCAGTTTCCAACGATCTGCAAAATGTCCTGTACAGCACGGATGTCCCAACGCTTTTTCTGGATTCCAGCCTTCGTATACGGTTCTTCACACCCGCCACCCGTTCAGTATTCAACATCATATCCTCCGATGTCGATCGACCCCTGTCGGACCTCAGCGGCTTTGACGGCGACATTACGCTTCAAGTCGATGCAACGGCGACGCTGCTCCAAGGCAACACAATCGACCGAGAGATAGGAGGACCCGATGGCCGCTGGTATGTCCGCCGCGTCAAACCCTATCGCGGCGCGAGCGAGGCAATTGACGGAGTGGTCATCACCTTCATCGATGTAAGTGCCCAGAAACAGGTTGCCGAAAGCAGGGAAGCTGCCAAGAAATTCGCCGAGCGGGCGACCGAGGCCAAGTCGCAATTCCTGTCTGCGGCAAGCCACGATCTTCGTCAGCCGCTGCAAACCTTGAAGCTGTTGCACGGGCTTTTGGAAAGGAACGTGGCTGAAGGGCAAGCACGCACTTTCGTCCAGAGGATGGGGGAGACGCTGTCCTCGATGCTGGGTATACTCAACTCTGTTCTTGACATCAACCAGATCGAAGCGGGGATGGTGGAACCGCAGATCGTGAGCTTTGCGATTGGCGATCTTCTGGGAAGGCTCTTCAAGGAATTTTATTATCCCGCTCGGGCGGCGGGGCTGCAACTCCGTGTCGTACCGTCCAGCCTTGCCGTTCGCACCGATCCCCGCCTGTTCGAGCAGATCGTTCGCAACCTTTTATCCAATGCACTGAAATACACGCCGAGCGGCAAAATTCTGGTCGGTTGTCGCCGGGTCGATGCAAAGGTTCGGTTCGAAGTGTGGGACACCGGTATAGGCATTCCCGAAAACCATATCGAGGAAGTCTTCCAGGAATACCATCAACTCGACGCATCTGCTGGCGCGGAAGACCGGGGTTTGGGGCTGGGATTGTCAATCGTCAAGCGGCTGAGCGAACTTCTGGGACTGAAGATAGCGGTGCGGTCGCGATTGCATGAAGGTTCTGCATTCATGATCGAGATCGATCGGGCGCCGGCAGGGGAGCCGCTTGCGCCATTGCGTGCGCCAGTCGATGACAATTCGCGTCAAGCGATCGCCCTGTCGTCCGCGTCGATTTTGATCATCGAAGACGAAAATGGGATGCGCGATCTGCTCAAGATCGGTCTCGAGCAGACTGGATACGTGGTCGCTGCGACCTCAACTGCTGCCGAAGCGATCGCGATTGTTCGAGGGCTGAAGTTCATGCCCGACGTTGTTCTCGCAGACTACAATCTTCCTACAGGCGGGAATGGCATAGCTGCGATTGAAGATATTCGGCAAGCACTCCGCCAAAATGTTCCGGCACTCATTCTCACTGGCGATATTTCAAGCAAGGCGCTGAGGGATTTTGCTCAGCACGAAATTCCTTATCTGCACAAGCCGGCGAAACTCAAGGACGTCATGCAGATGGTGGAGACACTGGTCGTTCGCCAAAACGGCGAGAGAGCAGGTCACATAAGCGAACCTGAATATATGGAGCCGATGACGGGCAGGCTCATCGAAGTCATCGACGACCAGCAGGACATAAGGGACAATTTGCGCGCTCTGTTCGAAGGAGAAGGCTGGGCGGTCGCAACCTATGTTTCGGCAGAAGAGTATCTTGCAAACTACAAGCCCGACAGATCAGGTTGTCTGCTTGTCGATGCGTATCTCCCCGGCATGGTCGGCATGGAGTTGTTACGTTTGCTGAAAGAAAGGCATCATCGGTTTCCGGTGATTGTGATCACGGGTCGCAGCGATGTCCGTATGGCAATCAATTCGATGCGATATGGAGCGGCCGATTTCATCGAGAAGCCTTTTTCTTACCAGGAAATATATCGGAGCGTGCAGTCGGCCCTCGAGCGATCGCGTGATGCGAACGAGCGCGAAGAGCGGCGTGAAACAGCTCGAGCCACGCTGGCGACGCTTACTCGCAAGCAACGTCAGATCCTTGATAGAATTGTTCAGGGGCAGGCCAACAAGGTCATTGCAGCCGATTTGAAGCTTAGTCAGCGCACTGTCGAGAATCATCGCGCCTCAATCATGCGCCGAACGAAATCCACTTCGTTGCCGGCGCTCTTGCGGCTTGTACTGAATGCAGAAGAATAGGCCTTCATCATCGAAAATTTGGCCGGTCGATCACTATCGGCGGGCGATCGCTGCGCGAATTCGATGCAACGCATCAGGTCGGCGCACAAGATAACTTACCGGCGGCAGAAACGCTGAAGCGGGTCTCAGGCGGAAAGCCTGTGCGAGAAGGGCACCTGCGCCGGGCCGGCGCCGGACCAGATTGGAAAGCGCACACCAATAGGCGCGGTCGCTCAGGCTCGCGCGACCGCGCCGGAGCAGGGTTTGGGCATCGGCAAGCAAAGCCCCTTCATTGCCAAAGAAGCTTTCGAGCGCGGCTTCGATTTCGGTATTCCAGGCAAGGACGTTATCAAGGATAGCCGACTGGTTGGCACCGTGGATACGGGTGAAATTCTGCACGGCGTCAAGTTCGACGATATCGCCCAGAACTGCTAGCCGCATCCACATCTCGACATCGTCAGTATGGCTCAGTGCTGGCCGATAGTGACCGGCATGTTGTTGAATGTGTGTTCTGGTGACAGCGAGTGGGCCTGGCACCGGGCTGCGTCCCGTCGCGCAAATTTTGGCGATGAAGTCCATGCCCCGATGAAGCTGCATGCCATTGGCGTCGCTGCGAAGGCCCGATTCTATTTCGGCGTCGTCACGGAAGAAGGCGGTGCGCCCGAACGCCATGTGCGCGCCGGGGTGATTGTCGAGCGCCTCCATCGCGCGCGCGAGTGCTCCACGCGACAGGACATCGTCGGCGCAGATGATGGCGAAATAGTCCGCCCGGGCCCAATCAATGCCTTCGTTGAAAGACGCGTGACCGCCAAGATTCTTTGGCCGCAGGCACGTTTCGATACGGGGATTTGTTGTTGCGAGAGACCGGGCGATCGCGACACTGTCGTCTGTGGAGGCGTTGTCGATGATGAGGATACGCATGTCCGGGATGTTCTGGCCAAGGACGCTTGCTACGCATCCCTCCAGAAAGCGACCGTAATTGTAGTTGGGGATGACGATATCGATGCTGCTCATGGTTCCACCGCTGCGGGAACGACGGTGTCGGGAATGGAAGCCGGTGCAGGAGGTTTTCCGATCCTGCGCGGACGCCCGGCAAAAGCATCGAGCGTCGAACGTATTTCGCTGACGAGTGGGTGACGCAGAAGAAAGAGGCAAGCGGCCCAGCCTGTCACCGAAAGGAGGACGGCGCCGCCAGCCTGGGCGAAGGAGTAATCGAAGCGGAATCCCATCCAGGCGGATATGGCGAGCGGCCCCGCAATCGCGGCAAGGGTCACAGCGGAACTCGGCCCGATGGCAGCGAACAGTTCGGGTAGTTTAAAGTGCGCATGGCGTCTTACCAGATAGAAGGCGACGAGCATCTGGAAGGGCAGCGTGACGAACTGGCTCAACGCTACCGCAGTGAGACCGAAGAAGCTGGCAGAGCAAAGCACAATTGCCGAGACGCTGCGGCAGACGAAATTGCCCAGGAAAGCCTCCCGGTTGGCGTTGAGAGCGATCAGCAGCGGCGTTGTCAAAACCATGGGAAACCAGAAGATCGACGCAAGCGCGAGAATCCGGGTGATCGGTACGGCGGCAAGCCACTGGTCTCCAAGTGCAAGGCGCACGATGGGGTCGGCGAGAATGGCGACCATGATAAGCGACGGCCAATACAGCACAGTGATGTAACTGAGGGCACGCAGGTAGGATCTGCGGACATCTCCACCCTCGCGAACCTCGGCGGCGAGCGCCGGGAAGGCGAAGGAAAAGATCGCCGAGAGGAAAATGCGATCGGGAATGGAGCAAACGGTATTGGCGCGATTGTAGATCGCGACCGCTGTCGGTGTCATGGCAAAGCCGAGCACCAGTTGCGGCAGGGACTCGTATAATTTGTCGACGATGGTTGCAGCGCCCCTGTAACGGCCGAATTCGGCCATACGGCGCCACGACTTTAGAGAAAGGCGTGCGGTACGCTGGGCCGGATCGGCATAGGCGGCAAGGGCGCTGGCAACGCTGTTGCCGACGAGCAGGCCGAGCGCGAAACTGACAAAGCCCCATCCATTGCTGGCAGCGAAGATCGTCACGCCAGCCATAACGACGAGGCCGGTGGTTCGGACGCGTGCGATGGTGCCGAAGGCTAGCCGGCGACGCAGCATGGAAAACGCTGGCATACCCAGGCTTTCGGCCATGACCGCGGCAATCGCCAGGATAAGATAGTGCTGGAGACTGGGCTGGTGGTAGAAAATCGCCAGAAAGGGTCCGCATAGATAGAGAACGATCCCGAGAATGCCGCTGACCAGGAGCAAGAGCGTAAGCGACGTGTTGATGTCATCGCGTTCAACAACATCGAGCTGAATAAGGAAATCGGAAGAAACGAATTCGCGAAAGGCGAAGATCACCGCTGTCACTCCGTAGCCGATAACGGCAAAACCAACTTCCGCAGGCGAGAGCAGTCTCGATACGATCGCGATCAGAGCGAAATTGATCGCAATTCCGAGGTGCTGTTCCAGCATGGCCATGAAAAAGGCGCGGCGGACTTTGTGCATCGAGGGCTCCGACAGCGTCGCCGATAATCGACGGTAGCGTCAAATCTAGAGTGGGGACTTGGACCTTGGAAATCTGACCGTTGGGATGGCAGCCGGATCCGTAGGTGTAGGCCGTTTGGAGAATGTTTGTTGAGGGGCATGCAACAGCGTGCGGTCTACTCCCGTCGAGTATTGAAGAGCCTCGGTATTACGCCGAAAGCATTAGGTTGCAGGACTGCGTGTCTAAGGCGTCACGCTCTGCGGCGTTGCGACGACATCAATTGAGAGAAATTCACGGCCGAGCAGCGCTTCCTGCTCGGACAGCTGGCGCTTGAAGCGATCATTGGCGTGGGCAATCCTCTCCCTCACCGCACCGGCTCCAGCGAGTATCTCCTTGACCAGCTCAATGACTTCCTCGACTTCGAACGTGTCGATATGCCGGGCGAATTTCTCCTGGTCGAAATCGTTCATCAAATCACCGAACTTTCTGGCGTAACCAATTGATATCGTTGGAATTCCAAGTTTTAGAGAGCAGACAACTCCATGATATCTCGACACCACGGCAAGATCGATTGCTGCCATCTGCTGCATGATATCGCGCAGCGTTGCGGCAGAGCTGATGTCGATCCGCGACAGCTTGTCCTCGGATAGCATTTCCGTCAGCAGGAACATCAAATCCGCGCAGGCGACCCTGTCGGTAACGTCCCCCATCAAAAGGGTGATGCGATGGCCTTCACCGATCAACCAGCTCACGAGACGTGAGAGCTTGTGGATGTAGGTCTTGTAAATCCTGGCGGCCTCCGGATCGTTGTGACGCCAGCCGCGATAGTCCATGACGCCGACGCCTATTCTCATTGAGCCGCCGGCGGCGCTCTGCCGGTGGGGCACAGGAACAGGAAGATCAAAGGCGATATCGGGGTAACGGTGGTCGCGCGACACGTCGACACCGATCATTTTCATGTAGTTGAGCGAGAAATCGTCCCGGTAGGATCGATAGGAGGCCATCTGTGCGGCCGAGCGCAGGAACCACCGGCTGAGCCGGCTTTTCATCGGACCGGCACCGATGCTGACGAAAGCGATCCGCGTGTTGCGAAGGCGTGCGACGAGGCACCAGCAAAACACGACAAAGGGCCAGCCGAACCACTTTTCCTGAAAATCATCAAGGATGCCGGTCCCCGGTATGATCATCAGGTCAGCCTTGTCGAAACTAAACAGGGAACTGACCAATAGCATGAGCCGTGAAGGCACCTTGCCGAGTAGCTTGTCCAGTTGCCTCATCCAAACATTTGTCAGGGGAGGCCCCCCAACACCCATCGCACGAACATTGAACTTCGCACTTACGACTGTCGGACTTGCACAGATACACAACAGATCGGCATCGGGCCTCATCCTGCGCAGATAAAGGAGCATGGCTTCCAGCGATCCGTCATTGCCCGAATTGCCAGAGCCAAATTGTCCAAGGAGAGTGATCCTCATTTATTTTCCAATCGCAGCCCGGCGCCGACACGCTCGATATGGTATTGATATCCGCTGGATCAGCACGACCCCACACCGACCTTCGGGTTGCGTCTTACGCCAAACGAATAGTCTGGCCGACGCAAACCTCTCAAAGGAAGATACAGCTAAGCCTAAGATGCAACTGACTGTCATCCCGTGGCTTTTTAGTATGTCGCCTTAGCAGCCACTCGAACCGTCCGCCGTCGATCCGTTGCGGCATGGTTGTGGATGCAGGAGCGAGAGTGTCCCATGAAGCTTGCCTATTTTGTCCTTCCTCATATTGGCGGCACCTATTCCGTCTTCAAACATCTTCGCAAAGGCCTCGCAGCCTATGGCATAGACGTGCGATGGCTCGGCGTGTGCAAGGAAACATACGGACTGCCTCTCGATCTGCAGGGTGAAAAGGCATTCGGGCAACTGCTGCGCATGCCCATCAATCTCAGCGAACGTGAATGTGCATCGCGAATGGCGGCCGCCATCGAAGAAGGCGGGTTTGACGGGGTGATCGTCAATGTTCTTGGCGATCAGTTGCAGACGAATATCGCGCGCTATCTCCCCGAAGGTATCCTGCGTATTCTCGTCGTTCATAATATCTCACCCGGAACATACGCGGCCGCACGCTCGGTCCGGGACTATGCCCATGTCACGATTGGCGTATCGGAGCGGTGCCGCGCCGATCTGGTCGCGCGCAACGGCTTTTCGAAGGATCGCACCTACGCAATCCCGAATGCGGTGGACAGCGATGCGTTCCGGAGCCAGGCGGTTCGGCGCGTCAACCGCGGGCCGGAACTCAAAGCTCTCTTCGTCGGCCGCATTGAAGATGCTTCGAAAGGCGTGATGTGGCTGCGGGAAATACTGGATGCCTCGCCTGAGGCAGTGCGCCTGACGATCGTCGGAGATGGGCCGGATATGGGCAAGCTCAGGCGAAGGCTAGACGGCCATGGCGATCGCGTCAGTTACGCAGGATCCGTGCAGCTTTCAGACATACCGGTCATCATGTCCAGTCACGATGTTCTCATCATGCCGTCCCGCTTCGAGGGGCTTGGCATGACGATGATAGAGGCAATGGCCGGCGGCTGCGTCCCGGTCGTGTCTCATATCCGGGGTGTGACGGACACGATTGTCGAGCCGGGCCGAAACGGCTTCCTGTTCCCGATCGGCAATTATACGGCAGCTGCGAATGCGATCGCGCGCTTGCATGCCGATCGCGACCTTCTCGAGCGGATGTCGATCGCGGGAAAGGAAATGGTCCTGAACCGCTTCAGCATCGAACGGATGGCCGCACGCTATAACGAAGTCATTACTATGACACTGAACGACCGTCCCGGCCTGTCAACAGTGCTCAGGATGGAGGACTGGTCTATTCCCGCCGGTTTGAGGCCGGGCCTTCGAACCTATCTGCCGTTGCCCTTGAAAAATTGGCTTCGCGTCGTTCGTGAACGGCTCTGAAGCGATGTTCGGCGATCAGCGGCGACTTGGACATCTGTGCGGCGTCTTCTTTTTTTGGCTATGCATGTTTTCGACCTGCAACGCACAGGATCCCGTTTTTCCGCTGCAGACGTCGCAGGACGGGCGCTATCTTGAAGACAGCAAGGGTCTGCCGTTCTTGATTGTCGGCGACAGTGCGTGGTCGCTCATTGGCGATACCTCCATTCCCGATGCGGAATTTTATCTGGAAACCCGAAAGCGGCAGGGCTTCAACACCGTGCTTGTATCGTTGATCGAGCATCAGTTCTCCCGCAAGGCGCCGGCGAACTTCTACGACGAGAAACCTTTCGCAGGCGATGCCTTTGAGCAACCGAACCAGACCTATTTCGACAGGGCAGAAGCAGTCATAAAGGCAGCCGCCAGTCGCAATTTGCTGGTGCTTCTCTGTCCGGCCTATAGCGGCGCACGCGGTGGCCCCGAGGGATGGTATCAGGAAATGGTCGCGGCCGGGCCAGAAAAGCTGCGGGCTTATGGACGCTATGTCGGGCAGCGTTTTGCGAAGTACCCCAACATCATCTGGGTGCAGGGCGGAGATTACGATCCGCCAGATCGCAATCTGGTCATGGCTGTTGCAATGGGGATCGCTGAAACTGATCCTTCGGCATTGCAGACCGTGCATGGCAATCCCGATACCGTGACGAGCGATTTTTGGCGGGACGCTTCCTGGCTCGATATCGATTCAGTTTATACTTACAGCAATGTTGCGGTGGCGGTGCTGGATCGTTACCGATCTGGACCAAGACGCCCTTTCTTCCTCATCGAAGGCGCATATGAAGGCGAGAATGATGTGAAGGAGCGTCAGGTTCGTCTTATTGCCTATGGTGCGCTGCTTTCAGGAGCGAGCGGTCAGCTCTTCGGCAACAATCCGGTCTGGCATTTTTCCGCCGCCGGGCTTTATGAAGCGAAGGACAGCTGGCAGGGTTCGCTGAACAGCCGTGGTGCTCAAAGCATTACCCATCTGGCCTCGCTTTTCAGACAATTGGCATGGTGGAAGCTCGTACCCGATCAGGGCAGCTTGCTGAAAAGCGATGCGGGTGCATTCGCGGCGCGCGACAGGGATGGGTCTTTCGCCGTGATCTATCTCGACACTCCTTCCGTTGCGATTGATCTCGACAGTTTGGCGGCAGGCGAGAAAACCCTTCGCTGGTACGATCCCTCGAATGGAATTTACATCGAACCGATTGAGCGTCTTGGCCGCAGCGGCCTTCGCAACGTGACGGTGCCGGCATTGGCGAATGCTTTCGGCTTTCAGGACTGGATTGCCGTTCTCTCCACACAGGAATGATCACTCATAAGATGCCGCTGTCTGCCGAGTCGTTCATTTGTGGTCGCTTGCCGTCAAGGTCCCAAACCTAGCTCTTTCGATGGTCGATCCGGTTCGGGGGTAGGCAGGGTAGACGTTAATTTCGACACCCTCTCCCTTTGGTGGATTTCACACGCCTTTTGCCCGCATACCCCTCAGGGCCGGTGTTTTTTAGGATCGTCAGGAGGCGAGTTTCGTCGCAAATGCGCCGCCAAGGTTCAGCGTGGGGATCAGACATGTCGGGGATACTCTTCAATACCATCGCTACTTTCATTCTGTGCGTATCCCTCATCGTCGTTCTCAGGCGCCTGACCATTGTGTTTCAGCTGGTGGATCGCCCCGATTCAATCCGCAAACGCCACACGGGAGCCGTTCCGCTTTGCGGTGGCATCGCAATCTTTGCCGCTTTCGCCGTTTCCGCCTTCGTTGGTGGGTGGAGCGAGGCTCTCGGCATGAACTTCTGGCTCGGACTGGCGGTCATCCTGCTAATGGGCGTCGTCGATGATCGCCGGCCGCTGCCCGCAGCAGGACGACTTCTCATGCAACTGGCAATGGCGATCGCTCTCGTAGGCGGCGCCGATATCGGCTCTCTCTCCATCGGCGTGCTGTTCACGCAGCATTCGAATCTGTTCCTGCCGCTGTTTTTCGTCATCGGAGTTCTCTTCGTGACCGGGCTGGTGAATTCGTGGAACATGCTCGATGGTGTCGACGGGCTTGCTGGCGGCACTGCGGGTGTCGCTTTGATCTGGCTGATGATCGTAGCGATCTTCGCAGGTATCGGCGAAGTCATCCCGCCGCTTCAGGCACTCTGCGTATGCCTCTGCGCTTTTCTGGTCTTCAACATGCGCGGTCCATGGCGCGCACGGGCGAGCATATTCCTCGGCGATGCGGGCAGTACCGCACTGGGTGCGACGATTGCCTACGTTATCGTCCTGCTGGCGACCACAAGCGCTGCCGTATCCTTTCCGGCATTGCTCTGGATCGTGATCCTGCCGATCACAGATACGCTCAGCCTGATTGTCCGTCGTATCATGAACGGTCGCAGTCCAATGTCGGCCGATCGCTGGCATTTTCATCATCTGCTGCTGGACTATGGTTTCACGCCGGCGGCGGCAACGAACACGTTGGTCGTCATTTCCTTCATTTGCGGCGGCGTCGGTTTTGCCGGGATAAAAGCCGGTATCCTGCCGGAAATGATGGCGGCCGGACTTCTCGTACCGATTGCCCTCCACACGGCCTTCGTTCTAACCGCGACGGGCTATCTCTCGAAAACCTGGCTTCACAGGGGTAATTTTGATCTCTACCGCGAGGTGGCACGTCTGCCTGTCTCCGCCAACGCAGCACCGGAGCCAAGAGCCATGCAATCGGCGAGTGATGAGTAATCGCATCATGAAAGCGCCGTGGCCCGGAACGCGAATTCCCTCGACACCGGTTTCGAAAGGACGGCTTTCGCGTTTGCGCATTTCCCAGAACATCAGAAATGCTCCGCCATTGAAACGGTACGCGTTTTTACTGGGCTTGATGATGCTGAGTGCAGTCGGGCTCTACGGACTTGCCCTCGTTTCAGCGGGGTCGCTCCTTGTCGTGGAGGACCCACCTGCGCAAGCCGACGTCATCGTTGTTCTGGGCGGTGACGGTCCACCTCGAGCTGCCCAGGCCGCAAAACTATGGCACGAGGGAAGGGCGCCGCTCGTTCTGGTGACTGGTTATGGGGATTGCGACTTCATCCGCGACATGCTGGTGCAATTGGGGGTGGATTCCGCAGCCGTCTCAACGGAATGTCTTTCGCTCAGCACCTGGGAAAACGCGACATTCTCGCAGCCGATACTGACTGGAATGGGAGCAAAAAGCGCCATTCTGGTCACGAGCTGGTTTCATTCACGGCGCGCAGTAAAGCGCTTCCGGTTTGTGATGCCTCAAATTCAGTGGATTTCCCTTCCTGCGCAACGAACCGTTTCGCTGTGGCGGCTTGCCATCAACGGTGACGGTGTGCAGGTGTTCAAGGAATACGCCAAAGCGCTCCTCTACGACGTCAGAAGCAGTTTCGTGCGGGATTTTCCTCCGGTTCAGGCGAGGCTCGCCTCATGAACACGCTTCTGGTTTTTTGCCTCTTTGGTGGTGTTATCCTGCTCATCTGTTGGGGAATGATGCGTCGGGAGCGAATTTACGAGTTCCCGTTTCTGACGGGCGTCATCACGTTCAGTTTCATCTTGCCCCAGGTTCCCGGACTGGCGTCTGAACGATTCTTGCCGGAAGGCGCGTTTGCAAGAACCGCAATCTTTATGATGCTGTGCCTGTTCATGTGCTGGTGGGGGTGGAGCAGAACGGCAAAACCCTTTGCATTCTTTCGTATCGATTTCGATGAAACACGTCTGCTGATCGTCGCAGCCGTTCTCTCGGTCGCCGGCGCCTACTTCTATTTCAAGCTTAGCCGTTTGCCGGGAGAGTTGACCATTGCGGTGCAGATGACCGGAGTTCCGGTCATGTACATCTTCTTTTCGCGGTTGTTGAGCTATGGTCTGGCCATTGCGGTGCTTTGCCTTGCACGGCGATTTTCCTGGCTGGCGCTGGCCGTCCTTGCGTTCGATCTCGTCTTTTACCTGGATCGCATCGTGATAACGGGAAAGCGCGCCGAAGCGGTGGAACTCATCATGATGTTCGCGCTGGCATGGTGGTTTTACAAGGGATGGGCGATCCCGCGCATCTTCGTGATCGTGGCACTTTTCCTCGGCACACTGTCGATGAACAGCATGGGCGACTACCGCGCCATTACCAAGGCCAACGACGCTCCCGTGTGGGATGACATCAAGAAGATAGATTTCATCGGCAATCTTGAGAGAGTGTTCCGGGACGGCGGCGACGAGATGCGCAACGCGATCATGCGGATCGACAACACCGCAAACACCTTGCAATTCGACTACGGCAAGTTCCACTGGAACAGGCTGGTGTTCAACTTCGTACCCGCGCAACTCGTGGGCGTGGAAGTCAAGCAATCCTTCATGCTGCCGGTGCCGGTCCAATCGCGCGACTACAATCCTGTTCTCGGCACGACCGAGACCGGAATGGCGGATGCGTTCGGATCCTTCTGGTATCTGGGAGCGTTCAAATTTTTCCTGCTCGCCTATCTGGTGCGCCGGATCTGGGTGACCGCAAACACGGGCGAGTTCGCTGCGCAATTCACCTATCTGCTGTCGATCATACCGTCCATGCACGCCATCTCGCATCAAACCGACTGGGTTCTCATGGTCTGGGTGCATATGCTGATGTTTGCTGCTCCGGCGCTGGCATTTGCCGTCATACCCGCGCGCGTGCAGCAGCGTCGATACGCGATACGATCCTTGACGTCTCAAGCCGGAGGATAGGCCATGCGCTCACGATACGACGATCCTGCCTTCCAGCATGCAACGACGCCCCTGCCGCGCTTCGGAGGTCCGACCTTTGCGCTGCATTTGCGGTTGAAACGGCTGGTCTGGATGATCGTCTGGCGGCTTCTTGCCTCCTGGACGCCGCCGCCGATGCGGCGCTGGCGCAATTTTCTCCTGCGTAGTTTCGGCGCGCGCCTGCATGCCACGGCGATGGTGCATTCCAAGGCGATCGTTTGGTGGCCGGGGCACCTCGTCATGGAGCGTCATTCATCTCTCGGACCTGGGGTGATCTGCTACAACGTCGACATGATCACCATCGGCCAATATGCCTCTGTCTCGCAACGTGCCCATCTGTGCACCGGGTCGCATGACGTTCAGGATAGCGCGTTTCCCCTCGTGACGCGGCCGGTGGTGATCGAGGAGGACGCGTGGGTGGCGGCGGAAGCCTTCGTCGGTCCCGGTGTCGTCGTCGGCAAGGGGGCTGTTCTCGGCGCGCGAGCCGTCACCGCGAAGTCATTGGAGCCCTGGACGATCTATGTCGGCAATCCGGCAAGGTCAGTCGGCTCGCGTCGTCAGGAAGCGGCCGCGTCCAACGCGCTCAGCCGATAACCTTCAAGCGTGGCATGGGCGATTGCCGGCCAGGTGAATTTCTCCAGCACGAGTCGGCGGCCGTTTTCGCCCATCGTCCTCGCCTTGGCGGGATTGCTGAGCACGCTTGCCAAGCCCTTGGCAACTTCTGCCGCGTCAACCGAGACGATAACCCCGGCATCGGCAGCTCCGACTTCGGGAAAGTGACACTGGTCGGTGATCACCACAGGCGTGCCGCAGGCAAGCGCTTCGGTGATCGCCATGCTGAAACCCTCCTGTCGGCTTGGCAGGCAGAAGCAGTCGGCATCGACCATGGCTTCGAGCTTCGCTTCGCCGTAGATCGCTCCGACCATAAAGACGCGGTGCCGGATGTTAAGTTTTTTCACCAGGTGCATAAAGTGGCCCTCTGCTCCACCGGGCGGGCCTGCGACGACGAGATCAACGTCGACGTAGGTGTCACAGATAGCCGAAAAGGCCGAGGCAAGGATGTCGATACCCTTTTTGATGTGCAGGCGTGACAGGAACAGAATGTATCGCCTGCCGTGCGCCAGGGCGATTTTCTGCTTGAAATGTCCTCGGGCGGGCAGGGGATCGAATTCCTCGGCAAAAACACCGTTCGGAATGATCAGATTTCGTGCCTGGAAATTCAGCGGCTCGACAGCTGCCATTTCATCGACATTTAACAGGTGCAGGAACGCAGCCTCGTTCAGCATCTTGCGGTAGCACAGCATCAGGGCGATCTTCTTTTTCCACGATCGCTGGCCGAGACTCCAATGGTCCAGCATGCCGGCCGGGCAAATGCAGTAGGGCACGCCAGCGGCGCGGGCGAGCTTGGAAGCATAGAGCAGAAATGGCTCCCACACGCCGTGAATATGCATGAAGGATGCATCTTTCAGCACGGCTTTCAGCATGCGCCGGCCCCTGAAGCAGAACAATGTCTCCAGCCTCCCGGCCGGCAGCAGGAGATGCCAGTGGATATTCTCGAAATGCGGTATGGTGCGGCCAATTTCCTTGACCTGCGCTTCAATGGCGGCGTCGCCATAGCTGACGATATTCACATCTACGCCGAGGCCGGCCTGTGCAGCGGCTAGGCGCATGGCAACGGCCTGCAAGCCGCCGTATTTGGGATCAATCGAAGCGATGACGTGGATGATCTTCATTTCTCTTTGTTCCCCAGGTATCGCGTGTCATCGGCCATGCAAAGACCCGCCGACCCTGACAGATTCGGCCCGGACAAGGCGGCAAGAAGCCGCTCGCCATATGACTCCACGGTATGTTCAGCTGCGCGCAGGAGTGCATTGGTGGACATGCTTCGCCTGAGCTCAGGATTGTCGGCAAGCGCACGCACCGCAGTTGCGATAGCTTCCGGATCGCAGACGGGAACGATGAAACCTTCGACACCATCGCGAACGACGCTGCCGGTGTTTTCGGTCGTTATAACAGGCAGCCCGGCTGCCAGCGCTTCATAGACGGCGGTCGCGGAGCCTTCGCAGAGCGATGGCAGCAGGAAGACATCCGCCCACCGAAACTCCTCGACGATCTGCGAGCGCGGAACGATCCCTCTCAGCTCGACCCATTGCGAAATCTCCTGCTTGACGTCATCGGGCACACGAACGCGGCCCGCCATCCGGAAGCGGGCGGCGCCCTCCATCAATCTGGCGGCTTCCACAACATAGGGCGATCCCTTGCGCAGCCCGACTTCGCCTACGGTCAGGACCCTGATTGGCCCCGGCATGCGCGCCGGTCTGTCGATGGCAGCGCTGGCATTGACCCCATAGGGAACGACGACACACCGGTCTTCCGGCCCACCACATGCGACGACGTGCTTGCGGACAAATTCCGACGGGCAGACGATGACATCTGCAAGGCGCCACTCCGCTTTCTCCCGATCGGCGAATAGACGCGCATGCGGATTATCCCGCACAGGGCCGGCCCATTTGGGAAACCGCATCATTTCCTGGTCCAGAAGCGTTTCGACGACATCGCGTGGCGCGATCATTTGCTCGACTGCGGTCCAAAGGCCCTGCTGTTTTGCCGCCCGCATCTGTTCGAGTGCGTCGCCACTGAAGGCGTAGAGCCCATCTGCGCCATGGAAGCCGCGCCGGGCCACCATTTCGGAGAAAACCGACCCGGCCCAGATCGCGTGAGAGGTTTCCTCTACAACGTCTTTCGTTCGCATGTGGCGCAGCACGGAACGGAGGCCAAAGCTGGAAAACACCGTCGTCAGCGCTGTCGGCACGCCTTTGGGCAGCCGGCCGGCCAGCCGTTTGACAGGTGCGGGATAAAGGGTCGCCGGAAACGAATTGACGATCCGGGGCCAACCTTTCGTGGCGCATATATCAGTGTAAAAATGCGCAAGGCGGCCAGCGGATGCAAATATTCTCGGTACGGCATAATGCATGCGGGCGCCGAGCTGACTGACGACGACTTTGTCTTTCATGACGAGATACCTTGAGCGATAGGTGGCCTGGAAGGCTCGACAGTCTGCAGCCCGGCGATCAGCACTGCCCAGGCATCTGCCGCCTTTTCTCGGGAATAGTCGGCACACAGCAGCCGCCGTGCCGCATCCCCCATGGCTGTCGTGGTATCCGGGTCGTCGCAGAGCTTTTCGATTGTGCCGGAGAGCTTTTCGGTCTCTCCGATTTCGACGTTGCTGCCGCATCCCTTGGCTCTGAGAACGCGCGGCACCTCTCCATCCGGGTCGCCGACGAAGATCGTCGGCCTCCCGGCCGCGAGGATTCCATAGAATTTGCTTGGAATGATGCAGTGTTCCAGTTCCGGCAGCAGCGAGACCAGATGCACATCTGCAACGCTCAGGCTTTCAGCAAGTTTCTCCACGGGCTGCAGCGGCTTGAAGATGACGTTCTGAAGACCGAGATCCTGAACGACAGTCTTCACAGCCGCGTGCTGGTGTCCGCCACCAATGAGAAGGAACCGGATATCCTGCCGGTGCTCCAGACGTTTCGCCGCTGCTAGCATAGTGCCGAACTCATGCGCCCGCCCGAAGTTTCCTGAATAGCCGACGACAAACACACCCTGCAGTCCCCACGCCTTCCGCAGGCTGTTATCCTTGGGCAAGACAGGATAGATTTCCTCCCCATCCGACCAGTGATGCAGGACGCTGACGCGATCCTTTGCAAGGCCTTGAGTGAAGAGGAATTCCGCCATCTTGTCAGTGGGGCAGACAACCATGCCGGGGGATCGCAAAGACCAGTTGCGCGCCTGCGTCAGCCATGGCGCAAGCCACCGTGCACGTTTCCTGAAAAATCCAAGCTCGATTGCGGTCTCCGGAAAAAGATCCATGATCCAGTTCACCATGAATGCGCCCTTGAGGCGGATCGCGATACTGCTCATGACGGAGAGGAGCGGAGGATCGGTGCAGACAACGACCGTGTCCGTCGCCCGAACGTTGCGCAGAAGCCAGGCGAATGCCAGCACCTGAAAAAGAAGATAATCAACGCTACGGCGCATGAGGCTGTGCCGGCCGAAGCGGCCGCTTGCGAGCCGTCGGATCTGTACACCCCGAACCGTTTCGGTTGCGGGCAACACGCTTCCGGGATGATTGTGTATTTCGCGACTTGCAACGACAGTCACATTCATTCCGCGCTGCGCCATTGAGATGGCCAGCGACGATATCATCCGGCTTGTTGCCGACTGGTCGGGGAAACCGTATCTGTTCAGGAAGATCATCCTCACGCTTTTTTCTCCCGCCAAATGTCCGGTCTGAAGAAGCATTCTTGGCGACGTGAAAACAGGCGGCAAGCTGGTCGTAAGGACTAGTGGGCTCATGATACGGAGTGGCTATTACTCCGAAGTTGGCGCCGCACTATCCTTTTGGTAGCTGAAACGCAGATGACGCCCTTATGGGTTATGAAATCCATGATGCCCCGGCCAATCAATGGCAGGGACGGCCGATGTGGATCGCTGGTTGACTGCGCGCCGTTCCGAGGCGCAGCCGCACGCGACGCTCTGTGGCCTCGAACCGAAGTCCTGTCTTAGATATGGATGTAACACCGAGTTCGACCGAGCTCTCCGCCGATGCCCAGGAGAGCGGCGCCTCAATGGCGGTTCCAGGTTGTGCCCAGGCTCCGGCAGAAATCCTCCTTCCCGGGCCGAATATCGGCGTGGCTGGAGGCGTTTGATCGCGCGGTATCCGAGCCATATTTAATACCAGTGCGAAAGCAAATTTCGTTCGCTTCGCCTCTTGATTTTGAAAACACGAAAAACCAAATCGTCAGCCGCCAGTCGCTGATGACAGGACTGGCCGTGCTGGAAGCGCCGCTTTTGGCGCTTTGGTACCCATGTTGCTTCAAGGAGGATATGGTTATGGCAACATCTTACGACTATGCACCGTTGTACCGATCGAGCATCGGATTCGACCGGGTCTTCAATCTTCTCGAAAACGCCCAGCGCACCCGCTCGATCAGTGACTGGCCGCCCTATGACATTATCAGGACGGCCGAAGACAGCTATCAGATTTCTATTGCGGTGGCTGGTTTTACACGGGACGAGATCGACATCACTTTCCAGTCCAATCTCCTGACCGTGACAGGCAAGAGACAGGAGACACCCGCGGAGGGCTACCTGCACCGCGGCATTGCGGCCCGTCCGTTCGAGCATCGGTTCGAGCTCGCCGATCATGTCAGAGTGAGCGGCGCCGAACTGAAAAACGGTCTCCTTTCGATCGATCTCGTCCGCGAAATCCCGGAGGCCCTGAAGCCCCGGAAAATCGACATCCAGACCGATGCGGCTCTGGTGCCGACAGTTGCCCCGGGCCAGATCGAAGCACAGAAGGCGGCTTGATTTACATTGTTGGATGAACAGGGGCGCCGTCGCGATGGCGCCCACGAATATCCGGGATGGGAAGGAGAAAGCAATGAAACCCGATATGTTCAGACAGCCTGTTTTCATTCTTGTCGGTCTCGGCTTTCCAGCGGAGGTTCGAAACGTGCTGGAGGCATACCGACATCTTTCCGAGTGGCCCGCAACAAACCGAGATAGCGCACATTCCATTGCGCTTAAGGCATGTGCTGCCGCGTTGCGCGGCGAGATTGAAGCGGAGACCGCCCGCGGTTTGTTCGTGGCCTTTGCCGAAAGACACGATCTACTTGCACCGGAAGATGGTGTCATCGCCGCGTCTCGTCTTTCGCGCGACAGAGATCCGCATGTGAATTGAGATAGGCCGGATGATGAATGTGTAGCGGGAAGTTGTCCGTTATGCGGGGGCGGTATCGTGCACGGGCTCTAGAATGCCGAGCGAGCTGATTTGCCGCCCCTGCGAAGCGATTACCGCGAAGACTGTCACGGTCTGGGTAAGGAGGACAGGTGTGCTGCCTCGAGGTTGACGAGGGCGTAACATGGCATCTTCTCGTCACCAGCGTGGCACACGTCTTTCATAGGTTGGGTCGAAGAGCTTCATATAGGCTGTATCATCGCGTTCTTTCATCGAGGTCTGTTCGTAAAGTGCCGCAAGTTCGGTGAGTTTTTGCCGATCGAGCGTCACGCCAAGTCCCGGCCCATTGGGGACATCGAGGCGACCGCCACGGAACGTGAACGGCGTGCCCTCGATCACGTCGACACCGGTCCATGGGTAATGCGTGTCGCAATCGAAGCTCAGGTTCGGCGTTGCGGCGGCAGTATGGACCATTGCCGCCAGTGTGATGCCGAGATGCGAGTTGGAATGCATGGAGACGCCAAGACCCAGTGTCTCGCAAATCTTCCCGAGATGGGTCGAGGCGCGCAATCCACCCCAATAATGGTGATCTGACAGCACAATCTGCACCGCATTTTTGCGGAAGGCCGCGGCGATCTGGTCGAATTCAAGGACGATCATGTTCGTGGCGAGCGGGATCGACGTAGCGGCTGCGACTTGTGCCATCTGATCCATACCGATGACCGGATCCTCGAGATATTCAAGGATATTCTCAAGCTTGCGTGCGATGTAGATGGCCGTGTCCACAGTCCAGCCGCCATTGGGGTCGATCCGCAGCGGATGCTTGGGAAAAGCTTCCCGAAGCTTCAGCATCGTCTCGATCTCGAGATCCGGATGCAGCACGCCACCCTTGAGCTTCAGCGACCGGAAACCGTATGTGTCGACCATCCTGCGGGCTTCGCCAACCATCTGATCAGGCGTAAGTACCTCTCCCCATTCATCCTCGGCTTCACCTATATGGGCTGCGAATTTGAAAAACAGGTAGGCGCTAAACGGAACGCTGGTACGAATGGCGCCACCAAGCAGGTCCGAGACCGGCCGCCCGAGAAGCTTGCCCTGAATGTCGAGGCAGGGGACTTCAAAGGCTGAGGCAACCACGTCCGTCAACTTGTGATCGGCCACCGCCGATTTGGCATTGATGCCGCCACTGCCGGGCAATGCGGTGATGACGCGAGATTTCAGCTCGTGAAGATGAAACGGGTCGAGCCCGATCAGGGCAGGGGCCGCCCGTCGCAACCCATCCAGCGCCTTGATACTTCCGTAACTTTCACCAAGGCCGACCGTACCGTCGTCACATATGACCTCGATGACGGTGCGCAAAGCATGCGGCTGATGCACGCCTTTACAGTTCAGTAGCGGTCTGTCGGGAATGGCGACCGGTGTGAGGTGAATTTCGGCTATGCGCATTAAAAAGCTCCTTGTCGCCACCAGCTGCGCGCAGCCCTTAGCGCATCGTCCAGCGGGGACAGTTCGGGATGCCAGTGGCGTTCCCATTCCAGACTGAGAGGGATATGTCGTTCATCCGACTGAAGAAGCGAAAGCAGTTCCGCCATGGGGAAATCGCCATGGCCGGGCAATACGTAGCGTCGTCGGCCATCGCTGTCCGTGGTGCTGTCCTTGACGTGCAGATGGACGACATTTTGTGCGATGTGTTGCCAAAGGATTTTGAGATCGCTGCCTTTGGCCCAGGTGTGGTGAGTGTCCCACAAGAGCTTCGATGCTGGCACGCACGCGATGAAGGCGAGAAGCTGCTCGAAGTCCGCCAGCGCGTCGTGTGTTTCGATCATGAGGTCGACATTTAGACCGCGTGATAGTCGCAGCGATTGCCAGTTGTCCAACAGGCCCGCTGCCTGTGTCATCTCATCCTGTCCCAACTGTTTGCCACCGTCGAAGATGCGCAGATAGGAAATGTTCGCGGCTTCCGCCCAGTCTATAAAGGGCTCGATGGCGGAAAGATCGGTGCTGCCGAACAGCCGAATGGATGTGTTTAGGGCGGCAACCTCGAGATCACTTCCGGCCAGAAAGGCTGCAAATCTGGAAGGAGTAGCAAATTCGGCAGTGAGTGCCGGGATGAGGTCGACCGTACCGGAGAGCGTGCGCAACTCCACATGCCCGATGCCATGCCTCTGTGCCAGATCGGCCGCTTCGTGCAGGCTAAGTTCGGAGCAGCCAAGCGTTGAAAAACAATAATCGAAAGCGCTCATGCCATACGCTCCATATCCTGTTTATGGACCGGGTGAAGCGCGGCTTGCCCCGCGACGAAACGTTCGATCTCGGTAATGGCGAGATCGGAAAGCGCCCGCAATTCATTTCCCAGCGCCCCGGCAATGTGGGGGGTGAGCACGACATTGGGCAAATCGTAGAATGGGCTATCCGTCGGCAAGGGTTCCGGCTCCGGTGTATCGATCAGGATACGCAGCCGCCCGGAAAGTGCCTCGGCCAGCAATGCGTCGTGATCGACCAGCCAGCCCCGTGCCGTGTTGATGAAGATCGCATGATCCGCCAGCAGCGCCAGTTCGCGGGCACCAATCATGTGGCGGGTTTCAGGCAGGATCGGCGCGTGCAGGGAGACCACATCGCACCAGGCGAGAAGCTCGTCGAGCTCCATTTTCGTAGCACCAATTGCGGCCGCGTCTTCCACCGAAAGAAAAGGGTCGTAGGCGGCGATCTCGAATTTTCCGCGCGTGAGCATCTCCATGACAAGCCGACCAATCCGTGACGCGCCGACGATGCCGACTTTGCGGGAATGATTGCCGAGATAGGGCAGGCTCATGCCACGTCTGCTGCCAAAACCGCCGGTGCCGCGCTCTACCCGATGCTCGTCTCTCAGACGAAACACATCCTTGCCGCACATGATGATTGACGCATAGGTAAACTCGGCAACCGGCACGGCCATGGCCGATGCCGCCGTGGTGATAAGAATATCGGATGTTTCCCAGAATTCGGCGGGGGCAACAGCGCGCACCGAGGACGCGGCATAAGCGACCATCCTGAGCTTTGGCGCACGGGCGAGGCGCTCGCGTGTCAGGGATGGCGTGCCCCAGGCGGCGAGGAGAATGTCCGCCTCGGCCAACGCTTCTGCTCCCGCTTCCGTGTCGAAATCCGTGTAGGGGAAACCCGGTATGATGTCGGTTACGGCATTCATACGTGCCCATTCGCGCGAACCAAAGAAACCTTCGGGAAGCTCGTTCCGCATGGCGATCAACAGCCGTGGTTTGTCTTGAGATGGTCTCATCGGCGTACCGGACTTGAAACAGGTCGAACCTCGATGCGGTTGACGTCGATTTCGATCGGTTGAGAACCGGGCCGCAGGATCACATCGAGAAAAACTTCGGGAGGGGCTTCACCTGGCCTGAGTTTCAGGGGAGGAGTTCTGAGCGCCCCTGTCCATTGGGTGGCAGGGAAAGGAAAAAATGTGCCGTCTTCGGCAGGGAAAGGCGCAAGTGCTACCGCCTGCTGTCCTTCGGCTGCAGCATCTTTCAGACGCAGCGATACTCCGAGTACGTCGCTATGCGCCGGCACATCAACATCGCATATGGCCTCCACCCATAAGCCTGTGCCCGGATGGACAAGCCGCCCGCCGAGACGGTGGCTTTGTTCACCTGTTTCCGTGACTGTCAGGGCTGAAAAATCAGAGGCCAGATTGCCAGCTGGATTGTTTACCGGGTCAAAACGATCGTCTGTCGCCAGAATACGGGCCGGCGCTCGCGGCACGATCGCCTCCAGATAGGTGGCAAGCAGCTTTCCTACGGCAAAAGCGCCTGTCACCGCAAAATGGGTGCCGTCGTCGGAATAGCCGGGATGAGGCTCGCCGAATTCACTTTCGGGATCGACCCATGCCGAATTCCAGTCGAAGACATGGCAATTGGCATGATCTGCGGCAAATTCGATGCTCTGCCGGTTGATCCAGTGCGCTTTTGCCCGCTCTGCACCGCCTGCCGGCCATTTCTCGGTGCCACGGGCGAGGATCGGGAGCAGGATGACGGTTTTGCCTGCGTCGAGCAGAGCCGAAACGATCCGCGCCCGTGTATCGGCAATCGTCTGGCGTGTTTCCACCATCATGTCGTTAGTGCCGGCATCGACGATGACCAGATCGAAATCCGATTGCAGCAGTCGCGGTAGCCGCCGTTCGATCTCGATTGCCTTCTGGCCGGAAACTCCGAAATTGAGGCCGGAAAAGAACCGGCTGACACCCGGTCGATTGCTCGGTTCCCAGCCTGTTGGTGCTGATGGATCATGGTGGACAGGGCAGCAAAGCCTGCCATGCGACAATACCTCGGCCCAACTCATCCAGCCGCGGGCCGATGTGGCCAGCGAGGACGCGTCGCCAATATGGTTCTGTTGGACGAGCGAAGTGCCGAGAACGGCAATCCGGCTCGCCCTTGGTAACGATACGGTCATGGTTTTTACCGGATATCAGGAGAACAGGACGCCGCCATTAATGTCGTAGCAGGCGCCGGTGATATAAGCGGCATCGTCGGACGCAAGAAACGCCACCAGACCGGCAACGTCTTCGCTTGAGCCTTCGCGCTTCAGCGATGTGGCGCCCGCCACCCTTTCACGCACTTCGGGTTTGGTGAAGGTGTCGTGGAAGGTGGTGGAGATCATGCCGGGGCAGACGGCGTTGACGCGAATATTCGGGCCAACTTCCTTGGCAAGTCCTCGGGTAAAAGTCATCACGGCACCCTTGGAAGTGGCATAGGCGAGCGCGCCCGGCCCACCGCCGTCACGGCCCGCCTGCGACGAGAAGGTTACGATCGCGCCGCCCTTTGCCATTTTGGGCAGTGCGGCCTTGGCTGTCAGGAACAGCGACGTCAGGTTGACGTCGAGGACCTGATGCCAGAAGGCTTCGTCCATGTCAGCGATTGTCTTGCGGGCGATAAGCCCACCCGCAACATGGACGAGGCCATGGATCTCGCCGAATTTGTCTGCGGCAGCAGAAATGGCAGCCTCTACTTCGCTTGCGCTTGTCAGGTCTGCCTTGATCGCCAGAGCCGAACGGCCAAGCTTTTCGATTTCGGCAACAGCCGTGGCCGCACCTTCAGCGGCTCCATTATAGGTGAGGACGACATTGGCGCCTTCCTGCGCAAAACGAATGGCGCATGCCCGGCCGATATCCCGGCCGGCGCCGGCTACAACAACGGTCATGTTGGTAAAACGCTGCATTTGAAGAACCTCGTATGGTTAGAATTGCTTGGGAAGGGAGAGCTTGAAACGCTCGTCGTCGACGTCGCTGAAATAGATGTCGGTCGAAAAACCCTGATCGTCTATGAAGCTGAAGATGCGCTTCGGCTCCTTTAAACTGTATGGCACCAGAAGGGTGACCAGCCGATGCCGAGTTGCTGCTGGAACCGTGGCGCAGACGTGATGGTGGATATCAAGACCCTCGAACTCCTTGGGATCAATGTCGGGAAAACCTTCGACGGCAGCGATCTGCGGGGTGCCCGCTGACGAGAAGACAAACTGGCCGTAAAAGCCCGCCTTTTGGCCATTGTAGCGAAAGCTCGACTTGCCGGTCTGCGGTGCTCCTGTGGTATGGCAAAGCCATTGCAGTTCCTGGGGCTCGGAGCACTCCACCTCATCGACAATCACGAAATAGCTGTCGTTGACGAAGTGCATTTCGCGCTGCGCTTTCATAACCAGCGGGTTCGCGACCTGATAGGCAGACGTCGCATCTCCGAGGATCCGGATATGTCCCGGATTTTCCTCAACCGATACGATACGGCCGGCGGCACGACGCGCGAGTGCCTTGTCCTTTTCCGCATATTGTCCCTTGCCGCCGATCAGGACGGCGTTCTTCGACCGTGTCTGACGGCGCCAGTTCAGATGCATCTGCGAGTTGAACGCCACGTAATAGCCGGACTGGATCGCCAGATCCTCGCCGTAGGCATAGAGGACGAACGCATTCTGGTCGCCATGGCTGTGGCTTAGCGAACCGTAGGGACTGGATTTGAAAACGAATTGCAGATGCCGTTCCGGGTCTTCCATATGTTGCTGGATGGTCGCCCAACCGATATCATCGAAAACAGCGAGTGCCGGCAAGTCTGCAGGCGAGACTGCTTCCACCTGCTGATAGTCGTGACGATAGACGAGATCGTCGAAGTTCAGGTCCCACCAGCCGTAATTGTAGAAGGCCATTTCTGTGCCCGTCGCATCGGCCTTGATGTGATCGAAATACCATTGGTAATGGCCGTTGCCGGTAACGCCGGCAAATTGCCGAACATTGTAACCCAGTTTCAGGCCGGGAAGATCGCCAAGCGTGGAGTCGTCGCCAAAATTGGCGCGACGGGTTCCCGGCGCCTTGGTATAAAGCGGGAAGCGCCCGGTGTTCTGGAAAAATGGCCGCCGATAAAGATCGTAACCGATATAGGAGCGGACCAGATTGGCGGCCTCTATGAGATAAGCCATGCCGGTCATCCAGTAATGTGGCCCTTCCGCCCAGCCACCGTCAGTTCCAGCCCAGGGAGAATAGAGGGTGGCGAGGAATTCAACGGTATAATCGAGCCATTCGCCCGCCTCATCGCTTTCGCCCTGAAGCGCGATACAGGCCGGCGTCAGTACTGCCGAAAGCGAACGTACGGCATGGCTGTCATAGGGAAACACGTGGATGCGGGCATGGGCAATAACATGGTCGGCGACCTCCCGCGTTCGTTCAAGAAGAACCGAGCGTACGGTCTCGCGCTCGTCTTCGCTCAGATAATCGTATAGCCAGTCATAGCCCCAGGCGAGTGCCACGACGACGCGGAACCCCGCCTCGTCATTATAGGCCCGGGAGGTCGCGCCTTTCGGATCCCAGCCAGCGACTGCCAGCAGCCACTTGCGCGACGCATCGAGTAGTTCGTCGCGTCCGAGAACCCGACCGGCAATGGCCAGGTGCCGGATCGCATAGATCACTTCCTGGCAATCAATATACATCTGTCGCCAGAGTCCTGCGACGCGCATATTGTTCGGATAAGGCTGAGGTTCCGGTATGACCGGCCGCTCAAGCCAGGGTTTTACTGATTTCTCGTAGAACTCGGACCAGCTGCAATGATTGGGGTCCTTTGCCACCGCCTCCGAGAAGCAGCGCAACTTTTCCGGATTGAGCCAGAGCCGTGGATGGCTGGCATGCGCGGCAGCATGACGCGCCTTCCTGCCGGGTAGCGGCGTTTTCGGCAACGAAGCGCCGATCTCGAAGCTGCGCACGGTACTCCAGTTGGAATCCGGCGTCGCGGACGTCTGGCCCCACAACGCATAACACCAGTGATAGCGGCCTTCCGGAAGGGCTTCGTCCGGCGTAAAGAAATTCCACGCGAGATCTTCAAAGACGAGCGTCTTTTTGTCTGCAAAACCGGGATCGGACGAAATCCGCAATACGTAGCGCGCACCGTCGTCGATGTCGGGCAGCCATGAAAAGCGCGGAGGGTTCTCCGTCGGCGGTACTTCTTCGCTTGGCTCGTAGCCAATGGTCAATGAACCCGGCCGGGGTTCATCGAGAAGTGTCTGTCGGGAGATGGCCGGGGCAGAGGGACACATTGCGCTCTAACTCCTATGAAAACAGAAGGGAAAGGATGGCGGCGACAAAGCCGCCATCACGGTCGAAGGTTTATTGCGCGGCCTTGTACTGGCGGTCATAGGCCGATTGCATCATCTTGATGACCTCGTCGTAACCGAGGGCCGTGAGGCGCTTCTTGTAGGCATCCCAGCCGGCATCGACGTCCTGGGCACCCAGTATCCAGGTCTGCTGCATCTCGGTCATGTAGGTGAGGATGCTCGGCCAGTAGCGGTCGAATGTCGCCTTTTCCTCTGCGTTCAGGGAAACGCCCATGAACTCATCCTTGAGGCAGTTGCACTTGTCGTACATATCGATGCCTTCAAGCGCGATCTTGTTTGTCCACTGGCGCTCATATTCGTAGTCCATCCAGTATCCGCGCGGGATCGCCGCACCGACCGCCCACAACTGGGCATTCACCGGGTCCTTGTTGTCGAGGATTTCCTTCTTGAATTGCGGCTTGCCATCGACCATCTCGTAGGTCAGGCCCTCGACGCCGAAATTCGACAGGATGCGCCCCTGTTGAGAGAACCAGAAATCGAAATACTTGATTGTTTCGACCGGGTGTTCGTTGGTCGCCGAAATAGCCCAGCCGACGGGCTGGACACGCAGCCGACGGGAATCCTCAAACCGTTGGCCCGAGACCGTCTTTGGCGGCAGCATCGGCTTTAGCGCAAAACCGTTGATCTTTGGCGACAGGGCGTCGTTGTAGGTCGAGGTGCTGGCGAACCAGTCATGCGTCATGCCGCCGAGATTGTTGCCCAGCAGATATTCACGCGAGCGAGCACCGCGGGTGAAAATCTCCTTGTCGATCAGGCCTTCCTTGTACCATTTGGCCACGTTGGAAATCCCGGTCTTGTAGTTTTCCTCCGCCCAGGGATGACGAAGTTGTCCGTCATAAACGGCAAAGTCGCCATAACGCTCGGATCCGGACACGCGCGCATCCCACAGATTGATAAGGCGGACCGCATCGATTTCCTCACGGGCAAAGTAGGGAACTTCATCCTTGAGACCGTTGCCGTTCGGGTCCTTGTCACGGAAGGCTTTCAGAACTTCGTAGACCTCTTCCGGTGTTTCCGGCTGCTTCAGCCCAAGCTTGTCGAGCCAATCCTGGCGGATGAACCAGCCGCGCGAGAACTTGCCATCAGGGACGTAAGGGATGAAATAGAGCTTGCCGTCCGGTCCGGAGATGGCGTTGCGGATTTCCTTGTGGCTGTCGAAAAATGCCTTGAGGTTGGGGGCGTTTTCCTCGATCAGATCATCGAGTGGAATGAATGCGCCCTCCAACCCGTAGCGAATGAAGTCTTCCTTCAGCCCGCCCGTGGCGTCGCCGCCGACGATGTCGGGAAGGTTGCCCGAGGCGATCAGAAGGTTGAATGCATCGCGGCTGCTGGTGGTCGCCAGCGACGCCACGTTGCGGACATGAATGTTGGTGATCTCGGCGGCCTTTTGCTCCACCGGCCATTTTTCCGAGTAGACGTATTTGTCACGGAAGTGGAAGTGGATCGTAAGCTCCAGCGGATCCTTGGAAATTTTCCCTGAATCCTGAGCCGATGCCGGCAAGGCCAGGGTTGCGGCTGTCATCAACGCCAGTAGGGGCGCGCCTTTTCGTAGTGCTCTCACAGGTTCTCCTCCCTTGTGCTGCTACTCTTTGACTCCGCCCAGCAGAATTCCTTTGGTGAAATACTTCTGCGCGTAGGGGTAAATGATGAGGACGGGAATGATGGAAGCGATCATGATCGCGGATGTTACCGTCTCGAACGAATAGTGGGCGGTGAGCAGACTCGATGCGAATTCGTCATTCGAGTTAAGATCGACGATCACGCGCTTCAGATAGACCTGAAGCGGGATCTTCTCCTCGCCGCGCAGCAAGACCATCGCCCAGAAGTAACCGTTCCACCGCGAAACGACGCAGAACAGCGCAACGGTGACGATTGCGGGCTTGGAAAGCGGAATGAACACCTTCCACAGCAGCTGCAACTCGCTTGCGCCGTCCATTTTGGCGGCTTCTTCGAAGGACTTTGGCACCGCCTCGAAGAAGTTGCGCAGCAGAATGACGTTGAAGGCGTTTGCCGCAAATCCGAGGATGATGCCGAAGCGGCTGTCGAGAAGTCCAAGATCGCGCATGTTCAGAAAGAAGGGGATCATGCCGGCGTTGAACCACAGCGTAAAAGCGATGGCGATGTTGAAAAAAGTGCGGCCGCGCAGGCGTTTGCGCGAAAGGGCGTAGGCTCCGGGGATCATGATCAGCAGGCTCATCAGCGTGCCGCCGAAGGTGTAGATGAACGTGTTGCCATAGGCGACCCAGAACATCCTGTCCGACAATACCCTGTCGTAAGCGGCAAGGGTCACATCAACCGGCCATAACGTGACACGGCCAGCCGTGACGGCGGCCCCAGAAGATAGCGAGACCGACAGCACATAGATGAAGGGATAAAGCGTCGACAGAACGAACAGACCCAGAAGAATGGCATTTGCCCAGCCAAAAATCCTGTCGCCGCGGGAATATAGATTGAAGTTTGCCATCTTTCAGCTCCTCACCAAAGCGATGTCGACGAGACTTTTCGGCTGATGCGATTTGCCGAATAGACGAGGACGAAAGCGATAACCGCATTGAACAGTCCGGCGGCCGTCGCGAGATCGTATTGGGTACCCTGCAAGCCGGTGCGGTAAATGAAGGTGGAAACGACATCTGCCGTTTCATAGGTGGATGGCCGATAGAGCAGAATGATATATTCGAACCCGACCTCGACCAGATTGCCGATGCGGATGATCAGCATGATCACGATTGTCGGCAGGATGCAGGGCAGGGTGATCCGCCACATCATCTGCCAGCGCGATGCCCCGTCCACCCGGGCGGATTCATAAAGCGTCGGGCTCACGCCAGCGATGGCGGCGAGATAGACGATGGATTCGAAGCCCGCTTCCTTCCAGACCGACGAGCCGATATAAATCGGACGAAACCATTCCGGCTGGGTCAGGAAGTATATCGGCTCGAATCCAAGGCCTTTCAGCAGAAGATTGACGATGCCTATCGAAGGCGACAGGAAGTTGATGACGATGCCGGCCACGATCACCACCGAAATGAAATGCGGCAGGTAAACGATCGTCTGGGCCCAGCTTCGGGCAACGGTGTTTTGAACCTCGTTGAACATCAAGGCCAGGATGATCGGTACTGGAAACGCGAAGATCAGGCCGAGAGCGCTGATTTTTAGGGTGTTCCAGAAGGCGCGGATGAACATGTCATTGTGAAAGAGCTCCGCGAAGTTTTCAAAACCGACCCACGGGCTCTTTGCAATGCCGCGAAAAATCGAGAAGTCCTGAAACGCGATGACCAGCCCGTACATGGGCTTATAGAGAAAGACGGCGAACCAGATAATCATCGGAGCGAGAAGTAGGTAGAGCTGCCAGTCGCGGCGAACATCTTCCTGGAGATCGTGAAGGCGTTCCTGAAAACCCTTTTTCATGGTTGCGCCCCGCTTGGGGTTTTCAGCGACCTTCCGGTTGCCGCATCGAAGACATGGATGCGTGTGGTATCGATGCCAAGTCGGGTGACGCCGTTGAGAGTATGATCGCCGTAAAGTGTTTCCGCCTTGGCGATAAATGGCTGGCCATCAGCCCTGCCGTGGAGCAGAGCCTCCGCGCCCAAGGGCTCCACGAGGTCGATGCTGCAATTGAGGTTTTCACGACTGTCTTCGGTCTCTACCGACATGATTTCGGGTCGCAGGCCGAGTTTGACCTGCTGTCCTTCCGTCGCATTTTTCGCAAATGCTTCCGGGACGCTGAAGCGTTGTCCGGCACTACCCGTGATTTTGACCTTTACGGTGCCATCCTGCTTTTCAATCGTCCCGTCCAGAAGGTTCATGGGCGGTGAGCCCATAAAACTTGCGACGAACGTGTTGGCCGGTTCGAGGAAAACCTCCATCGGCGAACCGACCTGCTCGATATGGCCGCCATTCATGATGACGATGCGGTCCGCAAGTGTCATTGCCTCGACCTGATCGTGCGTCACGTAGATGCTGGTGGCGTTCATCCGCTTGTGCAGCAGTTTAATCTCGGCCCGCATGTGGGTGCGCAGCTTGGCGTCGAGGTTCGAGAGAGGTTCGTCGAACAGGAAGATTTTCGGCCTGCGCACGATGGCACGACCCATGGCGACACGTTGGCGCTGGCCACCGGAAAGATCTGCCGGCTTGCGGCCAAGATATTCGGTGAGCCCGAGGATCTGTGCAGCTTCTGCCACCGCCTTGTCGATAACCGCTCGCTTTTCTCCTCTGACTCGCAGGCCAAAAGCGATGTTATCGGCCACGCTCAGGTGCGGATAAAGCGCGTAGTTCTGAAACACCATCGCGACATCGCGGTCTTTGGGCGCGATCTTGTTGACCACTCGGCCGTCCATTGAAACGGTGCCGTCCGAAATGTCTTCCAGCCCGGCGAGCATGCGCAGCGTGGTGGATTTTCCGCATCCCGAAGGACCTACGAGGACAACGAATTCCTGCGGCTGTATGGAAAGATTGATACCGTGGACGACTTCAAGGGCACCATAGCGCTTGACGACGTCGTTGATTTGAACTGCGGACATGAAAGGCCCCTCCTCAAAAGCCTTGAATGTTCAGTCAGGCGTCTTCTGCCCCCGTGAAGCGCGCTTCCTCGTGACGCGCGTGTTGACCTGCTCGATGAAGGTCCAGATCTTCGGGTTCTTGGAGAGTTCTGCGATTTTTGTTTCGAGTGATCCGAGGTGGCGCTGTACGGCCTCTCTTGCCGCTTCGACATCGCCGGATTCGATTGAGTTCACGATTGCTTCGTGCTCTTCGATAACCTTCTCGGTGCGACGGACTGCAAAAACGCGCTTCAGGTGTCGCATTCGGTCCATTTCGCCTTTCGCCTGATTTACCACGCTCCAGGCTCCAGGAAGGCGAGCTGCCGAAAAGATCGTGCGGTGGAATTCCTCGTCGAGCAGGAAAAAGTTGGTGAATTCCTCATCCGCGGCAGCAGTGCGCTGCTGCGACAAACAGGTTTTCAGCCGTGCGATGTCTTCCAGCGAATGCCGCTTGGTGGCCTCGATCACAGCGCCTTCTTCCAGCTTGAACCGGATGAAACAGGCCTCCATGTACCGCTGAACGTCGATCGGCGAGATGTAGGTGCCACCTTGCGGCACGACAGTCACGAAACCTTCTTCGGAAAGGCGAATGATCGCCTCGCGGACGGGCGTTTTGCTGACATGCAGCAGTGTCGCGATCTCCTTTTCCGACAGCGCCCGCCCTGGGAGCAGCTTCACCTCGACAATCAGTTTGCGAAGTAAGGCATGGATCCTGTTGGTCATGTTTCCGTCAGCCGGCAGGTCTTGGGGGGTGACGAGTTCGGACAGCGGTAACGATGGGAATTCAAGGGTAACAGACATATCAAATGCCTAACTGATATATTAGAATTGAAAGTGACATATCTTTTGATTTTCCGCGAGTCAAGCCCTGGGCAGTCTCGTGTTGGCGGTTGAATAATCGGGTCCGACCTCAATGCGTCCGGCAGTGGCCGGTGTTGTCTGGCTATCTACCGATCCATGCTTGCCGCTCGTCGCACGGCAAAAAAATCACTATATGAAAAAAGAACGCTGTGACGGTCGTAATATGAGATCGCGATTGACGATTTGCTGTAAAATCTGGCACGCATAGAAAATCAGCAGTGCTCATCTGTAATCCATGTCGAGACATCTTTTCCCGGAACTGCGCTGTTCCCGGATTACCTTCGTGTGCCTTGAGGAGAACGAATTTGGGAAAATTTTCACCTTTTGACCAAACCTTGTGGTTTGCAACCGCAGCGCCCGCACCGAAAACCGCGAGGCTCGAAGGCCGTGTCGATGTGGACGTCTGTGTCGTGGGCGCGGGATATACCGGATTGACCACGGTGCTGGAGCTTGCGCGCAGGGGCGTCAAGGTTGCTTTGGTCGAAGCGCAAGAGGCAGGTTTTGGCGGTTCGGGCCGCAATGCCGGCCACTGCACCCCGACCTTCAGCTATTACAGCCTGCCGTCGCTCGGGAAAATTCTGGGCGAGCCCTGGGCGGAGCGTCTTATTCACCGCCAGACGCGGGCCAATGATCGCGTCGTCGAGATGATCTCGACCTACGGAATCGACTGCGAATGGGTCCAGAATGGTTATGTTATGGGCGCATTGCGTCCCGGCGCCATGTCCACGCTGCAGATGAAGTCTGATGCATATGCCGGCGCTGGCGCGCGCTGCCGCGTCATTGGCAGGGACGAGGTCGAAGCGTTGACAGGCAGCCCTCGTTTTTATGGCGCCTGGTATCACGAGGAGGGCGGTCATTTGAACCCGCTTTCATACGCACGTGGCCTTGCGCGCGCCGTTATCGCAGAGGGCGGGCAGGTGTTTACCGCGTCCCCGGTCGAGGATGTCCAGCCAGAGGCCGGGAAATGGTCCGTGCGAACGCCCCGGGGCGCTGTGCTTGCTGAAAAGGTGATCTTCGCGACCGGCGCCTACACCGTCGGTGGCTGGAAAAACCTCGATAAAAGCTTTCGCATCAAGAAAGTGTTTCTCGCAGCCACCCAGCCGCTCGATCCGGAAACGCGCGCAAAAGTCCTGCCCCACAATACGACCATGCATGATGGGCGCGGCGATATCTATGTCTACAAATACAACCGTGAAGGTCGCATTGTTGCCTCCATGTTCCCCATGGGCCAGCGTGGCGCCGACCCGGACTATACCCGGCAGGTTCTCACAGACCGGCTGAAATTCCTTCATCCGCACATCAGCGAGGAAATCCGTTGGGAATATTTCTGGTTCGGCGAACTGGACATGCAGATGCGCACTGTCCCGAGGCTCTATGATCTGGCGCCCGGCATCGTTGCCTGTACGGGACTTTCTGGCCGCGGCGTGCCAACCGGCTCCATGCTTGGCGGCGTCTTGTCAGAATGGGCGCTGGGCGTGCCGGACAAGGATCTCTCCCTGAAAATCGAACCGCTGCACAAGGCGCCGTTGCTGATGTCCTTCGCGCCCGGTCTGCGCCTTCGTTATTTTCGCATGCAGGAAAACCGTGCAACCCGCAAGGAAGGCGCCACCCTTCTTCCCCATGCCTGAGAAAGGAAAACCTATATGACCGACAGGAAAACCGTCCTCATTTCCGGAGGCAATCGCGGTATCGGTGCTGCCACCGGCAGGGCCTTTATGGAGGCCGGCTGGAAGGTCTCGCTTGGAATGCGCACGCCGCTACTGCCGGAATGGGCAGATCCAGCGTTAGTCCACGTGCAGGCCTATGACGCGCTCGCCCCGCAATCGCCTGTCGACTGGGCGGCTGCCGTTCTGGCACGGTTCGGCCGCATCGATGCTGTTGTTGCCAACGCCGGCGTCATGGTGCGCAAGACCGTGGTGGAAGCGACTGACGAGGAGTTCGCCTCATTGATGGACGTCAACGTCAATGGCCCGCGGCGCCTTGTGCAGGCCTGCTGGGACCCGCTAATCGCGTCCGGAGCTGGTCGCGTGGCGATTGTCGCCTCGCTATCGGGGAAAAGGGTCAAATCGGCCGTGTCTGGCGCCTACTCGGTCTCGAAATTCGCAGCCCTTGGCCTGTCGCATGCAATCCGTCATGCCGGTTTCGACAAGGGTGTAAGGGCGACCGCCATATGTCCGGGTTTCGTTGCGACTGATATGGGGCTGCCTCTGGCAGGCGCGACGCCGTCGGACACCCTGACCCAACCTGAAGATATTGCCAGCTCCATCCTGCATGTCGTCAGTTTGCCGAACCGCGCGAGTGTTTCGGAATTCTGGGTCAACTGCCTGCTCGATGACAGCTATTGATCGACGATCGCCGAGATTTCGTCCTTTAGCAGCATCGCATATTGCTCCAGTGTGCCGGGCTCCAGCTTGGCACTTAAAAGTGTGAAGCCCAGGGAAGCGTTTGGCGTTGTACCATCCGAAAAAATCGGCACGGAAACGCCGGCAATCCCGGGGATAAGCTCGCCGACGTCGATTGCATAACCGCGTTCGCGTGTTTCAGCGATCAGTCGGCGCACTTTGTCGGCGGTGAGATCGCGGTAGGCGGCATAGCGCTCGATATTGGCGCGGATGATGAATTCCTGTTCGTCCTCTTCGAGGAAGGCGAGCATGGCAATTGAGCCTGGACCGACGCCAAGCGGGACCGAACCACCGATCGAGCCGGTCAGTGTCGGCACCACGCATTCTCCGTCGCGTCTGTCGAGGCAAACGGAATCGTGGTTCAGCCGGGCCATCAGGTGGATGGTATCGCCGGTTCGGCGCCGAATGCGGGTCAGCGCCATTTCGCAGCGGCTGATGATGCCAGGTCCACGTGCGGCGCGCGCACCGTAAATCGCCATACGCGCGCCTAGCCGGTAACAGCGCTTCCTGTCGTCACGGGCGAGGAGCTTGTGGCCGACCAGCGTGTTGAGGATGCGGTGGCAGGTAGCCGTGTTGAGTCCGGATCTGTTCGTCAGTTCCTTGAGCGTAACGCCTTGTACGCCGCCGTCTGCAACAAGATCGAGAAGAGCTACCGCTCGATCCAGAAGCTGCGCGCCACCGGAGGAGGATTGGGTGGATTTGGCCATACTCTCTCACATTATGAAAATAAAATCTCAATAACTTGTATAATGAGAAAACTGCGTATTCAATGACCAAAATTGAGCAGATTAAATAAGTGAATATTTTGTAGGCAGCTTGATTTTGAAGACGACCTGCGGGTTTCGAGAACGCCAGACCCGCTTGAACAAACAGGGGAACAAAATGAAGAAAAAAGCAGCAAACATTCTCTCAACTACCGCCCTGGCGGCCTTGGGCATGCTGGCGGCCAGTGCCGCGCTCGCCGGTACGCTTGATGACGTCAAGGCACGCGACAAGCTGATCGTCGGCGTCAAGAACGATTATCCACCTTATGGGTATCTCAACGACAAGGGTGAGATCATCGGCTTCGAAGTCGAACTGGCAAAATACGTCGCCAAGGAACTTCTGGGGTCTTCCGACAAGATCGAATTTGTGCCGGTCGTTGCCGCCAATCGTATCGAGTTCCTGACCGCTGGTCGTATCGATGCGATTTTCGCGACGCTTGGCGTCACGCCGGAGCGCGACAAGGTCATCGATTTCACCACCGCTTATGTATCGTCGCCAGGCCCGGCGGTCATGATGGCTAAAGAAGCGACCACCAGCAAATGGGAGGAACTGAAGGGTAAGCCGGTCTGCGGCATTCAGGGATCCTATTATAACAAGAAGATGACCGAGGAATTCGGAATCCAGCTCGTTGCCTTCAAGACTCAACCGGAGGCCATGCGCGCTTTGCGCGACAATCGTTGCGTAGGTTTTGTCTTCGACCAGATGACCCTTGACCTCAAGGTTCAGGAAGCGGACTGGAAGGGCTACAAGGTCGCCGTCCCCACCTATGAGTATCTGCCGATGGCAGGTGGTATCCGCGAAGGCGACAAGGCGTTCCAGGAGGCCGTGGACAAGGCCATTACCAAGGCGGAAGCCGAAGGCAAGATGATCGCCTGGGAAACCGAGTTCAATATTCCCCACGCCGATTACATTGCCGAGCGCGCCAAGGCTGCCAAAGCAAAACTGAACTGATAGGGTCTGGAGCAGCTATTGTTCGGTCTTGATTATTCCTGGCTCACGGATCCAGCCTATCAGCAATGGCTGCTCACCGGGGTCCTCAACACACTCAAGCTTGCGGCACTGTCATCCAGTGCCGCGATCATCATCGGCCTTCTCGGTGCGCTTGCGCTGACTTTGCGGATTTTCTGGCTGGATGCCTTCATCGAGCTGTTCGTGGAGGTGTTCCGCAACACGCCGCCACTGCTGCAGATGCTTTTTGCCTATTTCACGCTGTCGACGCTGGGGTTGAAAGTCACCGATCCCTCCACCGGTCTGCAGATGCCGCTACTGAGTGCATTCGCCTGCGCCTCGATTTCGCTCAGCCTGTTCGGCGGAGCGCTGGCGATCGAGGCTTTCAGGTCCGGCATCGAAACCATGCCGCGGTCGATCATAGAAGCGGCCCGGTCGCTCGGATACAGCCGGTGGTCGCGTTTCTGGAAAGTTGAGGCGCCGATCGCTGTGCGCATCAGCCTGCCGGCGATTACCAACATTCTCACCAACCTGTTCAAAACAACCTCTCAGGCTTCGGTCATTACGGTGCCGGAACTGATGTACTACGCCGGCCAGATCTACAACGACACGTTTCGCACACTCGAGGTCATGATCCTCGTGCTCGTCATCTATGTGGGGCTCGTATCCATCCTGACATTTGCAATGTCCAGGCTCGAAGCCTGGATGGCTTTCCCCGGTTATGGAAAGGGACACTGACCATGGTCTCCACCATGACTTACGAAAACAAGAAACGAGCCGTCCTGCTTTTCATCGCGCTTGCGGTGGCAATCTGGATTGCGATCGATGCACTCGCCGGCGGCGCGCAACACTGGAACCGCGTCGCCGTGCGCCTGCCACTGCTCCTGACAGGCTCCGGCTCCGGCTGGCCGATTAGCGGCGGCTTCATCCTCAACATCCTGCTGTCGATTGCCTCCATGGCGGTGGCGACTACCCTTGGCACAGTGATGGGGCTTGCGACGCTCGCAAAATCACCCTTCATTCGCCTGCCGGCATTTTTCGTCATGAATTTCCTGCGAAACTCTCCTTGGCTCGTCCTGCTTTTCGCGATGCTTTACATTCTTCCTTTCGAGATGAAGATATTCAGCTTCGTCGTTCCTTTCCCGCCTTTCGTAAAGGCGGTCATCGGGCTGGCGTTACCGACGGCGGCGAACTTCTCCGAAGTCATTCGCGGCGCAGTGCAGTCGATCCATAGCGGTCAATGGGAGGCGTCCCGTTCGCTCGGTTACACCCAGCTGCAGATCTATCGTTACGTCATCCTTCCCCAGGCCTTGCGCCGGATGATACCTGGCTGGATGAACCTATATGCCCTGCTGATGATTGCAACCGCGCTTGCCACGGTCACGGGTATTCAGGACGTTTTGACCATCCTCAACACCTCACTGGCGATGGAGAGCGAACGGGCGCTCGTCTATTTTTATCTGACAATCCTCTTCCTGTTTTTTGCCTATTGCTACCCGATCGCGATCTTCGCGCGGCGCCTGGAGCATGCGGTTAAAGGAGACAATCTATGAACCGCTCCAACGCCCTGATCGAGATCGATGGCATCCGGAAATCTTTCGGCACGTTCGAGGTCCTGAAAGGAATTTCCCTCAGCGTCGGCAAGGGGGAGGCTGTCTGCATCATCGGACCGTCCGGTTCCGGAAAGTCGACCATTTTGCGCTGCATCAACGGCCTGATTCCGGTCAATGAGGGTTTTATCCGGGTGGGAAATCACAAGGTGCACGAGATGCGCACCGAGAAGGCAATGCGGCCATTGCGCCACCAGGTGGCGATGGTGTTCCAGCAGTACAATCTCTTTCCGCATCGCACCGCCCTGGAAAACATCATGATGGCGCCGATCCAAGTGCTCGGCCATGACAAGGCAGAGGTCGCGGATCGCGCCCGGAAGCTTCTCGCCAAGGTGCGCCTGTCGGAAAAGGCCGACAGCTATCCTGGGCAGCTTTCCGGCGGCCAGCAGCAGCGTGTGGCGATTGCCCGCGCGCTTGCCATGCAGCCCGAGGTCATTCTTTTCGATGAGGTGACTGCCGCCCTCGACCCTGAAACGGTCAAGGAGGTGCTGGTTACGATCCGCGAGCTGGTTGAGGAGGGGCTGACCTGCGTCCTCGTCACCCACGAAATGAAATTCGCGCGTGAGGTTTCAAACCGCGTCTGCTTCACCGACCGCGGGTTGATTGTTGAAAGTGCCCCACCCGTCGAGCTGTTCGACCATCCAAAAGATCCGCGCACACGCGAATTTCTTGGCCAGGTTCTGTGATTGCCCAAAACTCCTGAAAGGCGGGCCTTAGCGGCCCGGTATGCAATGCGTAAGTTTGACGATATCTACGCCGCCGATTTCAAGGAAGCGCCCTATTGGTGGGAGGAGGCCGAGCCGGAGACGAATCTCGATCCCGTTCCCGAGTATGCCGACGTCGTGGTGGTCGGCTCCGGCTATGCCGGTCTTGCTGCCGCAACCCACCTTGCGCGTGCCGGACGCTCCGTTGTCGTGCTGGACAGTGACCGGCTCGGTTCCGGTTGCTCGACGAGGTCCGGCGGAATGGTGTCCAGCGGCCAAAAGCTCGTCGTTGGAGGCGCGATCAAGGGAATTGACCCGGAGTTGATCAACCGGCTTATCGGCGAAAGTAACGAAAGCTTCGAATATCTGAAAATGTTAATCGACACGGAGAAGCTCGATGCCGGGCTGAAGCTGACTGGTCGCTTCTTTGGCGCCCACACCGCCACAGACTACGTGACGCTGAAGCGCCACGGCGCTCTGCTTGCCGAAAAGACTGGCGTGAAGGTCAGCTTCCTTGATCGAGACCAGCAGCGCGCGGCCATCGGTTCGGATTATTATCACGGGGGTATGCTGATAGATGACTATGGCGGCCTGCATCCGGGACTTTACCACAAGGCGCTGCGCGGGCGGGCCAAGGCTGCCGGTGTCATGCTGCGTTCCCACGCCCGTGCTGGCGTCGTTGAGGACGGGCCAAACCGCGATAAGATTGTGCCAACGGCGCGTGGGACGATCCGCACGAAGGATGTGATCGTCGCGACCAATGGCTATACGGCGGATGATGCGACGCCGGAATTGGCGCGCCGGCTCGTGCCCGTAAAGAGCTATCAGATCGCTACCGAGCCGTTGCCGGCCGATCTGATGGCTGAGCTTATCCCGCGGGGCCGCATGATTTCGGACACCCGCCGGGATCTCATCTTCAGCCGACCGTCGACGGACGGGACGCGGCTGCTGTTCGGTTCGCGCCCGGGAGTGTTCGAAATGTCGGAAAGGCGCGCCGCAAAACACATCTATGCCAGGATGCTGGCTGTTTGGCCCCAGCTCGCTGGCGTCAAGATCACCCATTCCTGGGTCGGAAGTGTCGCCATGACGGTTGACAAGCTCGCTCATATCGGTGAGCGCGATGGTGCGAATTTTGCGGTGGGATGCAATGGCAACGGTGTCGCGCTGATGACCTATCTCGGTTATCAGACGGCGCGAAAGATCCTGGGCGAGCAAAACGCCAAATCGGCGTTCGACCGGCAAAAATTCACCGCCGTTCCTTTCTATTCCGGCAAGCCATGGTTCCTGCCTGCCTTTACCGGATGGTATCGTCTGCGCGATTTCCTCGACCGGCCGGGGCGTTGAGATGGATGAAGGGCAAGCGGAAATGCGCCTGGAAGAAGATGCGCTCGGAACAAGGCTGATGCCGGCCGCCCTGGCCTATGGCATCCAGACGGCGCGCGCGGTCGAGAATTTCTCGATTTCCGGCCGGACGATCGCCGATATCGAAGGCTTCATCCCGGCGATTATTGCCATAAAGCAGGCTGCCGCACGGGCCAATTGCAGGGCCGGCGACCTTGATCCGCAGATCGCCGGGGCAATCGAAATGGCTGCGAGCGAACACGCCGTAATGCCAGGCAGGCAGGATTTTCCTGTCGATATCTATCATGGCGGCGGCGGCACTGCGGCCAATATGAATGTCAACGAAGTCCTGGCCAACAGGGCAAGTGAAATTCTGACCGGCAGGAAGGGACAGGATCCCGTTCATGCCAATACCCATGTCAACATGGCGCAATCCACTAACGATGTCATTCCCTCGGCAATGAAAATGGCGGTCGGGGGTGAACTGGCTGGCCTCCGCGCAGGTCTGGGCTCTCTCGTCGATGCTCTTCGGGTCAAGGAGAATGCCTTTCGCGACGTGGTCAAGCTTGGCCGAACCTGCTTGCAGGATGCGCTGCCTGTCACTTTCGGTCAGCAGTTTTCAGGTTATTCAGCCGCCTTTGAGCGACAGATGGCGGGGATGTCTGGTCTGGAAGACGTTTGTCTGCGGCTGCCGCTTGGCGCCACTGCCGTCGGCACTGCCTTTGGCGCCTCGCAAGCCTATCGCCGCTTCGTCTTCGAAGAATTGCAGGCACTGACCGGCAAATCTTATCAGCCGGAGGAGAATTTTTTCGACGCGCTGCAAAATGCCGACGATTGGGTGAGGATTTCAGCCGCATTGAAAGCAATCGCCCTGACCCTGTCGAAATTTGCGGCCGATCTGCGCCTGATGTCATCAGGACCGCGGGCGGGGCTTGCCGAGGTCACCCTTCCGGCGGTGCAGCCGGGTTCGTCGATCATGCCGGGCAAAGTCAATCCGGTTATCCCTGAAATGATGATGCAGGTCTCCTTCCGTGTGATCGGCAATGATGCCACAGTCACCCGCGCCGCCGAGGGCGAACTTGACCTCAATGTATGGGAATCGATCATTCTCGAAGCCATCAGCGAAAGCATTCGTTTGATGCGACGCGCGATCCCGCTTTTTGTCTCCCATTGTATCTCGGGGATAAACGTTAATACGGAGCGCGGCCTCAGCGATGCATCCGGATCGCTTGCCCTTTCGACAGCACTCGTGGCGATTTACGGCTATCCGGCGGCATCTGCCGTCGCCAAGCATGCGGCCACCAACGGTCTGTCCGTCCAGGAGGCATCCGTGGCTTGCGGACTGATGACGCGAGCGGAGGCCGACCTGCTTTTTTCCGATGTTGCAGCATTCGCAGACCCGGACCGGACCGAGCAACGGATCGCCAGCTTCCGCAACCGCACGTCCACGATCAACAGGCGCTAAAAAATGTCCAGAATAATTCCTGATGCCGTCTTGCCGTCGAAGACCCTGCCTGCGCACGTGGATGTCGTGGTTATCGGTGGCGGCATCATCGGCGTATCGACAGCGTTGTCGCTGGTCGAGCGTGGCATTAGCGTTGCCGTCTGTGAAAAGGGGCTGATCGCTGGTGAGCAATCGTCCCGGAACTGGGGCTGGGTGCGCCAGATGGGGCGTGATCCGGCCGAGTTGCCGCTTTCCATGGAAAGCTTGAGGCTCTGGAGAGGCATGAACGAGCGGGTCGGCGCCGAAACCGGGTTGCGCCAGTGCGGCATTGCCTATCTGTGCGAGACGGACGCTGACGTCGCTTTTTACGAGGAGTGGCTCCAACATGCCGCCGCAGTGGGTCTCGACTCGCGCATTGTGCGCGGTGAGGCAATGCACGCGCTGGTGCCGGGCATGGGCAGGCAGTTCAAGGCCGTGATGCACACTCCGAGCGATTGCAAGGCCGAACCGTTCATGGCGGTTCCCGCAATGGCACGCGGTGCTGCCGCAAAGGGTGCCCATATCCTCACGGGCTGTGCGGTCCGGTCAATCGAACGCTCCGCCGGGAAGGTAAGCAGTGTGGTGACGGAACATGGCGAAATCCGCTGCTCTTCCGTCGTGCTGGCGGGTGGCGCCTGGTCCAGACTTTTTGCAGGCAATATGGGAATTGATATTCCGATCCTCAAAATCCTCGGCAGCGTCGCGCGTCTGTCGGGCGTTGATGGCATGACGGATATGCCGGTGGGCGGTAACGATTTCGCCTTCCGTCGCCGTCATGATGGCGGCTTTACGGTAGCGCAGCGCAACGCGGATATTGCGCCCGTCACTCCGGATAGCTTCCGTCTGTTCGCCGACTACCTGCCGTCGCTCGTTAAAAACTGGCGGGCATTACGCTTTCGGACAGGCGGGCAGTTCCTGCGGGAAATGGCGATGCCCCGCCAATGGAAAAGTGACGCTGTGACGCCGTTCGAGCAGATCCGCGTTCTCGATCCCGTTCCGTCATCGAAGCTCATTTCCCAAGGTATCGACAAGTTGTCCAAGTCCTTCCCGGCATTTGCAAATGCCCGCATCACGGCTACCTGGGGCGGCCTCATGGATGTCACGCCGGATGCCGTTCCGGTGATCTCTGCTGCAAGTGCCATTCCCGGCCTTTATCTGGCCGTCGGATTTTCCGGCCATGGGTTCGGTATCGGCCCCGGTGCCGGAGCGCTGACGGCTGATCTGGTGACAGGCTCCAAGCCATGCGTCGATCCGGCGCCGTTCCGCCTGGAGCGTTTCGGGCGACTGCACCGCTCGCTGGAGAATTTGCGGTAAGATTTTTAAAGATCAAGAGATAGCGTCCGGTGCGCGGCCCGCTTCTGCGAGACACGCTACAGGCGAGTTGATACTTGCCGCGCCGGTCATCCCGCAGACATCTTACGGCTCGGAAAACGGCGAGGTTTCCCGTCAGGTCGTCCAGGCTGATACGGACGCCCAGGGCCAGATCAGGCCCACTCCTCATTCCACACCTGAACCATGTGGCTGGGTGTAACTTCGCGATATTCGCGGTTTGGCGGCGTGAAAGTTTTCGGCCGGATTGGGCTGCGCAACTCTGTATCAGCGAATTTGCGCCGCATATGTCTGCGTGAGGGATCTGGTAGCGGCACGGCCGATAGCAAGCGCCGGGTATAGGGATGTTGCGGATTGGAGAAAACAGCTTCGCGCGGTCCGGTCTCAACGATTTCGCCGAGATACATTACAGCTATGCGATGGCTCATGCGCTCGACAACTGCCATGTCGTGGGAAATGAACAGCAGGCCGAGTTTCAGTCGTTCCTGAAGGTCCAGTAACAAGTTTACCACCTGAGCCTTGACTGAAACGTCGAGTGCCGAAACCGCCTCATCGGCAATGATGAGTTCGGGTTGGAGCGCCAGCGCTCTTGCGATGCAAATGCGCTGGCGTTGCCCGCCGGAAAACTCATGCGGATAACGGCTCGCCATCGCCCCAGCCAGACCGACTTCGCCAAGCAGATCACGCGCAAGCTTTCGGGCATTTCGGGGCGTTTCCAACCCATGGATCAAAAGAGGCTCCGCGATGGCGTTTTCAACCGTTAGGCGGGGATTGAGGCTGGCGAATGGGTCCTGAAAAATCATCTGAACTTGACGGGATAGGTCCGATCTGGTGAAGGAGCCGACATCCGCGCCGTGGATATGGATTGAGCCGGAATGCGGCCGGTTAAGCCCGGCCAGCAAGCGGCCAGTGGTTGATTTTCCGCAGCCCGATTCACCTACCAGCGCAAGTGTTTCACCCCGCGACAGCGAAAAGCTGACATTCTCGACCGCATGCACGCGCGAGTGCACCATCCGGGTGAAGGCGGATCGCATCTCGAACCGCGCCGACAGGTTCCTGACCTCGAGAAGCTTGCCACTCGCCGCGTCGATGGTATCGGGCCGCTTCTTCTGTGGCAGTGCCTGTCCTGTTTCCATGTCGATAATCGGGAAAGGACTGGGGCCATCTTCGCCGGCCGAACCGAGTTGCGGCACGGCGGAAAGCAGTGCGCGCGTATAGGGCTTTTGCGGGCTGGCAAAGACTTCTGATGTCGTGCCGGTCTCAATCTGGTCGCCACGATACATCACCAGCGTACGGTCGGCGATTTCAGCGACGACACCCATATCATGGGTGATGAAAAGCACAGCGGTGCCTTCCTCTTCCTGCAGGGTTTTGATGAGGTCGAGGATCTGCGCCTGAATGGTTACGTCAAGCGCCGTGGTCGGTTCGTCGGCAATCAGAAGGGCGGGGCGACAGGCAAGTGCTATCGCAATCATCACGCGCTGGCGCATGCCTCCGGAAAACTGGTGCGGGTAATCGTCGATACGTTTGGCAGAGGAGGGAATCCGCACTTTCTCCATCAGTTTCAAAGTTTCCGTCCGTGCCACGCTTTTCGAAATACCGTTATGGGCAATCAGGGCTTCCGCGATCTGTTCCCCGACGGTCAGTACCGGATTGAGGCTCGTCATCGGTTCCTGGAAGATCATCGCCACCCGGTTGCCACGGATTTCACGCATGCGAGCAGGGGAAGCGCCGATCAGCTCTTCGTTGTCGAGCTTGATCGAGCCTTCGATGCGGCTCGTCTTTTCCGGCAGAAGCTGCATCACGGACAGTGCCGTAACACTCTTGCCGGAACCGCTTTCTCCAACAATCGCAAGTGTTTCCCCGGCACGGATGTCTAGGTTCAGCTCGCGAACCACCGGGTTGAACGTGCCGTCGCGCAGGAATGAGACCTTGAGATTGCGGATGGAGAGGACAGGATGAGGCGTGGTTTCGGTCATTGTCACTTTTTCCTGTTTCATACGCCGCTCTTGCCGCCGCCCGCAAGGATGGCTCCTGCCGCCGAACGCGGATCGAGCCAGTCGCGCAGCAGATCGCAGACCCCGTTGAGCACGAGGATCATCACGACCAGCGCCAGACAGGGCCAGACAAGCAGCATGGGCTGATGAGCGATGGCCGCCCGGCCGGTTCCGATCATCAGCCCGAGTGAGGGAGAGGGAGGAACGACGCCGAGACCAAGGAAGGACAGGCCCGATTCAAGCACAACCGCCGCCGCCGTGACGAAGCTGGCCTGAACCAGGAGAGGTCCCATGATGTTGGGTAAAATGGTTTTCAACATGATGCGGATGTTACTGGCACCCATGGCCTGTACCGCCTCGACATAATCCTGCGAGCGAACGGTAAGCACGCTGGCATAGGCGATGCGGGTGAAGCCGGGAACGAACACTGCGGCAAGCACGGGGATCAGTGTCATCGGGCCTGGCCCATAAAGGGTTACGGCGAGCATGGCGAGGAGAAGCGGGGGGAAACAGAGCACGACATCCATGGCCCTGAGCGTCAGGATTTCCGGAAAACCTCGCATGTAACCGCCGATAATGCCGAATGCGGTACCGATGACGCCAGAAAGGATGGAGGTCGAGAGGGCGATAAACAGCGAGATACGGATGCCGAAGACCAGCCGGGAGAGAATGTCGCGGCCCATTTCATCCTGCCCGAGCGGGAAAGCTGGAGATGGCCCGGCGAACCGCTGACCCATGGTCATCTTCAGAGGATCTGACAGGGGCAGTACTGGAGCAAGCAGGCATATCAGTGCGATGAGAGCGAGCAGCAGCGGCCAGACGAGACGAAGCGAGCGCGTCATTTGCGAATCCTCGGATCGGTGACACCGTAGACAATATCGACGATGAGGTTGAGCGTGATGAACAGGGCCGAAATGACCAGGATGACCGCAGTAACTGTGGGGTAGTCACGGGAATTGACGGCGCTGACCAGCATGCCGGACAAGCCTGGCCAGTTGAAGACATATTCCACCAGCACCGTGCCTCCGAACAGGCCGCCAAGATTGAGCGCGAAGACCGTGATGACCGGCATCAGCGCGTTGCGCAGCACGTGGCGGGCAATGATGCGCCGTTGCGGCAGACCCTTGGCGCGTGCGGTTCGGACATAATCCAGCGGCAGAACATCGAGCACTGAGGCACGCGCTATGCGCACGACGATCGCCGCAAGACCGAGCGCTATGGCGAAGGCGGGCATCGCCAGCAGGATCAGATGCTTGCCGGGGTCGTCTGAAATATTGACGTATCCACCGGCTGGCACCAGCTTCCACATCTGGGCAAAGACCAGAATTATCAACGTACCGGCGACGAAAACGGGGATGCCCTGGGCAAAACCGGCAAGAAAATTCGAGACGCGATCGAAACTGCCGCCCTGTCGCAAGGCTGCGACAACGCCGACTGGTAAGCCGATGATCAAACTGAGGATCGCGGCGGCTGCGATCAGCTCAAGTGTACGCGGCAGGCGTTTGGCAATTTCGGGTGCGACCGGTGAACCGTCGATCATCGAGTTGCCGAGATCAAAGCGAATGAGGCCGGACATTCGATCGACATATTGCGTCAGTATCGGCCGGTCGAGGCCCAGATCGTTGCGCAACTGCGCAACCGAAGCCGCGTCAGGCGTCGAACCTTCTCCTGAAAGCAGCAGTTCAGCCGGATCGCCTGGCACCATATAAATGGAAAGAAAGACGAGGCTGGTAACGACCCAGAGCAGCGCCAGAGAAATGGCAATTCGCTGCAGGAACCAGAACATGAAGACCCTCCGGCAGTCAGCCGTGCAACGTCAGCCTGAAAATACTTGCCTTTCAGGCCTCTTCCGCACGGAAGATGAGAAACGGGTGCCCGGACAGGCGAGTGCCGACCGGGCTAATTCCAGATGTTACGACAGCGAAAGCTCGTCGAAAAGGCGACCGGAGAAGGGAGAAATCTGGTCCGGAAGCATATGGAAATTGTTGACGCGCTTCAGGTGGGCAAAGCCGGTGGCGCGGTAGGAAAGACCGCAAAAAGGCGTGTATTCGATGACGAGCTTGTCGACTTCGGCATATATCGCCTTGCGCTTTTCCAGGTCGAACTCCGCACGGCCCTTGGCGAGCAGCTCGGTCAGGCCTGGAACCTCGAAATTGCGTGAGCGGAAGAAGGTCGGCGACAGCGTCGGGTCAATAAGGGCGCTTGTCGCATCCGGATCGAAGGTGTCGAGGCCGAGACCCTGAATGGCGAAATCGCCCTGGCCACGGTTACCCATGGTAACGCGGGTGGACCAGTCGGGCATCGTCAGTGTCACGTTGATGCCGACTTCAGCCAGATGGCCCTGGACGATGACGGCGGTATCGCGGTGCATGCCGTACTGCGCGGTCGAGAGCAAATTGACGGTCACACCTTCTGCACCGGCCTCCTTAATCAGCGCCTTGGCGCGGTCGGGGTCGTAGCTCTGCCCCTTGGCGAGTTCGGCGTTGTAGAACGGCGTCGCGGACGAGCGCGGCACGCCTTCGAGCACTGCGCCACGACCGAAGAAAACGCCCTTGACGATCTCTTCGCGGCGAATGGCGAGGGAAACGGCGCGCCGCAGGCGCTGGTCCTTGAACGCACCAGCTCCGTTGAACGACAGGAACATGAAAGCGCCTGTGGCAGCTGTCTCAAGCGCAACACTGGCGTCCTTGTCGAGCTGGTCCATTGCGCTCCACGGAACGTAATCGATCACATCGACATCGCCCGCAGTGATCGCTGCAACACGTAGGTTTTCGTCGGCGTAGGCGGTGACACGAACCTTCTTGAAATGCGGCAAGCCGTCCTTGAAATAATGCGGGGAGGCTTCGAAATCGAGGCCTACGCCCTTTTCTGCATTGGCCAGCGTGAACGGGCCCGCGCCTATGCCATGGTCCTGTTTGTCGGTCGAACCCTTGGCGATAATCTGCAGGAAGGGGTTGGCGAAGAGCGCCGGCAGCGCCGCGTTCGGTGATTTCGTCAGGAGCTTGAAGGTGCGGTCATCGACAATCTCGACCTTTTCGACTTCGAGCATCGCATCACGGGTATAGGCACCAGAGCCCTCCGCCTTGATCTTCTCGATATTCCATTCGATGTCGGCCGAGGTGACGGGCTGGCCGTCGGAGAATTTAACATCCTTCAGCTTGATCACCCAGGCGCGGTCGCCGTCTCGGTCGAAGCTTTCGGCCAGTTCACCCACAAGTTTGCCTTCTGGCGTGTAGGCCATGAGGAAACGGTTGATCAGCGAAGAAACGAGTTGGCCGGCATAGCCGACATTCACCCACGGTTTCAGATGAGCGGGATAGGTGGAAAGGCCGATGCGCAATGTGTCGGAAGAGGCCTGCGCAAAGGATCTGGACGCTCCGATGGCAAATGCCGCACCTGAAGCGGCGGTCAATTTCAGAAGGGTACGGCGATCGAGTATCATGGTTAGTTCCCCATTATGTGTTGATACATGCTTGCCAGCCGGCGTGGACGATTTCGGCGCGCCACCTTTCCGGAAAAGTGTCGGTCCCGGTGGGCGTGATCTGGTCCCGTCGATATCGAAAACAATAAAGAGAGCCTTTTCCGGGTGTCAAGCGAAATTCCATTAATTAATTCATTGGGAAATCCTTGTGTCAAATAACGGAATAAGATCACAAATTTCTCAATCTCCGGCGTGATTTTGGCTTATAATCGAATTATAGGAATAGCAGAAATAATCTGGTCGTAATAATGGAATTGAGATTGACAAGGGAATGAAGCCGATCATAGGGTCTGAACAACTGGCCCGGATTGCCCGGCAGCTGTTTCTCCGGGGCCGAAGGCTTGGCTTTCGCTGCGGGCGGCGCATGCAATCAAGACAGTGTCGCACGACCTCCAGATGAGGCGTTGCCTTATGACATCCAGAAGAAGGAGCGAGCCATGGCATGGCGGATTGGCGTGGATTCCGGTGGTACTTTTACCGACGTTTGTCTGTTTGAGGATGAGACGGGCGAGGTGGTGATCTGGAAGGTTTCATCGACACCGGATGACCCTTCGCGCGGGATCACGCAGGGTGTGGCCGATGGCATCGAGCGCGTGGGCATCAAGGCCGAGGACGTTTCTTATGTCGGTCACGGTACAACGGTTGCCACAAACGCGCTCATTCAGGGTCGTGGCGCAAAAACAGGGCTTCTGACGACCGGTGGTTTCCGCGATCTGCTGGAAATCGGCCGTCAGAAACGCCCGGACCTCTATGATCTCCAGGCAGATAAGCCTGAACTTCTGGTCGAGCGTCACCTGCGGTTCGGTATTGAAGAGCGTGTTTTGGCCACTGGCACTGTTGAAACACCACTGGACGAGACCGCATTGCGCGAAGCGGTGCGGGCTCTGAAGGCCGATGGCGTAAAGGCGGTCGCAGTCAATTTCCTGTATTCTTTTATGCACGCCGAGCATGAGAAGATCGCGGCCCGCATTCTGGAAGATGAGTTTCCTGAAGCCTTCCATTCGCTGTCACACCGTATCGCGCCGGAATTCCGTGAGTTCGAGCGATTGTCGACCACGGTCGTCAATGCCTATCTTGGCCCCGTCATGCAGGGTTATGTGAAAGCGCTGTCCGGCAAGCTCACCGATCTCGGCATCACGGTTGCGCCGCAGCTCACCCAGTCGAATGGCGGCGTTATCGGCTTTGATGCTGCTGCCGAAATGCCGGTACGCACGGTTCTGTCCGGTCCCTCGACCGGTGTTGTCGCTGCCCAGGCGGTTGGTCGCATGACCGGCATCGACAACCTCATCACGTTTGACATGGGCGGTACCAGCTCTGACGTTGCACTGCTTGCTGATGGTCAGTGCCGAGTGGTGAACGAGTCGGTGGTCCACGGTTATCCGATCAAGGCTCCGATGCTCGATATACACACGGTCGGGGCCGGTGGCGGCTCGATCGCCTATATCGATTCCGGCAATCACCTGAAGGTCGGTCCGCGTTCTGCAGGCGCCAATCCCGGTCCGGCCTGCTACGGCCTTGGCAACGACGAGCCGACGGTCACTGACGCCAATGTCGTACTTCAGACACAGAACCCGGAATATCTGCTCAACGGCCGCATGAAGATTGACCGTTCGCTGTCGGTACAGGCCGTCGAGCGCCTTGCGGAAAAGCTCGATATGGGCGTTCTGGAAACCGCGAACGGCATTCTCGACATCGTGACGGCCAACATGGCCAAGGCCATTCGCGTTATTTCCGTCCAGCGTGGCCATGATCCGCGTGACTACGCGCTGGTCGCCTTCGGCGGAGCGGGTCCGGTGCATGCCGTGCGTCTGGCCCGTGAGCTGGGCATGAAGCGCATCGTCGTGCCGAAGACGCCGGGCGTCTTATGCGCTCTTGGCCTTTTGATGACGGATCTGAGAACGGACTTCTCGGCGACTGTCCTGCATCGCCTCGACCAGGTGGCGTCGGGAACGATCTCCACGCTTTATGATGGCCTTTCAGCTCAAGCCAATGCCTGGTTCGAGCGTGAGAAAATCGCACCAGCCGCCCGCGTTGTCACCCGCACTGTCGATTGCCGCTACGCCGGCCAGAATTACGAGATCGCAGTCGCCTTGCCGGAAGGACCGATCACCGAGGAAACCTTTCGCCTCGTCAAGGAGCGTTTCGAGCAGGCGCATCGCCAGCTCTATGGTTTCATCGCCGAAGGTGAGCCGGTGCAGCTTGTTACCTATCGTTTGGTCGCAAGCGGCGTCGTCGAAAAAGCAGCGTTCAAGGCCCGCGAGATCGAGGGCGAGGATTCCTCTGCTGCGATCTCCGGCAAGCGTGATGTCTGGATGGCCGAAGCCGGCGGTTTTACTGCAGCGACGCTCTATAACCGCGATCTGCTGAAACCCGGTAACGTCGTCGCCGGTCCTGCCATTATCGACCAGATGGATTCGACCACGGTTCTGCCGCCTGGATATGTCGCCACGGTCGATGCCTATCTCAACCTCATCGTGGAGGGAAAATGATGACGAATGCAGCCATCGCACAGAACACTGCTGCAGCACTCAATCCGATAACTGTCGAGGTCATCGGCAGCGCATTTGCCTCCACCGTCGAGGAAATGGGAGAGGCGCTCGTTCGTGCCAGCTATTCCACCAATATCAAGGAACGCCGCGATTGCTCGACGGCACTGTTCGACGCCAGGGGGGCAATGCTTTGCCAGGCCGAACATATTCCGATGCATCTCGGCTCGTTTATCGGCTTCATTCCCTATATTCTGGAGCATGTGGGCGCGGATAGTCTTGCTCCTGGCGACGTGTTTATCGGCAACGACGCCTATGAGGGTGGCGGCACCCATCTGCCGGATATCGTTCTGGCGGAGCCGATTTTCCAGGACGGCAAGTTGATCGCCTGGGCGATCAATACAGCGCACCATTCCGACTTCGCAGATCGCGGCCATGCCCACATATATCAGGAAGGCCTGCGCATTCCCCCGGTTCGCCTCTATCGAAAGGGCATTCTTCAGGAAGACATCCAGAAGCTGTTTCTCCTGAACTGCCAGGTGCCGCATGAGCGAATGTCGGACCTGCGCGCCCAGATGGCAGCGAACCGCCTAGGCGTGACGCGCCTCAAGGAACTCTGCGACAAGTATTCCACCGGAACGGTTCTCGCTGCTGGTCGCGAACTGATGGACTATGCCGAACGCAAGATGCGCGCCGGCATCGCTTCCATTCCGGATGGCACCTACAGCTTTTCGGATATGTTCGATGCGGAATCGCTGCGGGACGAGCTCGAATTTTCGGTGACAATTACCGTCAAGGGTGACGAGATGCATCTTGACTTCGTCAGCCCGCCGCAGGTTCGCGCCGGTCTGAACGTGGTCTATACCGCGCTCCTTTCCACAGTCTATTATGCGGTGAAGACAGTTGTTGATCCAACCGTCCTGCCAAATGCCGGTCTGGCCCGGCCGATCCATGTGACGGCGAAAAAGGGCACATTGCTCAATTGCGCTCACCCGGCCGCAGTCGATGGCCGCATTGCCGCATGCCAGCGCGTGGTCGATCTCATCCATGGCGCACTCGCGAAGGTGGTTCCGCACCGCGTCACCGCGGCCTGCAACGGATCTGTCGCGGTTGCGAGCTTCTCTGGTACACGCGCGGACGGCAGCCTCTGGGTCTATCTCGAAACTATCGGTGGCGGCTTCGGGGCGCGGCATAACAAGGATGGTCTGGACGGCGTGCATGTCCACATGACCAATACGTCCAACCTGCCACTGGAATCGCTTGAAACCGAATATCCGCTAACGCTGGTTGCCTATGAACTGGTCGACGGTTCCGGTGGTGGCGGACAGTTCAGGGGTGGCATGGGGCTTCGCCGCGTGTATCGCGCAGAAGCAGATTGCCGGGTCTCCATTGGTGGCTCCCGCTTCGTCTCGCGCCCCTGGGGTCTGGACGGTGGTCTTGCAGGTGGTCTTGGCTCCTTTACCATTCTCGGTGCGCCCGAGCGGCTGGTGAATGGTGCCGGCGACATCTTCAAGGGTGACATTCTCGAGATCGTAACGCCCGGTGCCGGCGGATACGGCGAGCCCTCCATGCGCGACCCGGCATCCATTGCAGCCGACGTCCGTGACGGACGCATTTCCTCCGAAGCGGCCAAATCCGTGTACGGGCTCTGATTTCCCAAGCTGGCCCGGTTTCCCTCCATAGGGAGCCGGGTCTTTTTTGGGCGAGCGGCTTGAGGTTCCAATTTTTTAACCCGCTTGACTACCCATGCCATATTGCCTAATCCAGTTCCAATTATCGGATTTTAATGAATGATATATTCACCGAAACCCAGGGGGCAGCATGGCAAAGCAATCGTCCAGCAATGTCGAACGCGGTGCGGAAATTCTTCTGGCGCTAGGCAATGCGGGTGTCGGCGGCATGAGCCTTGCTGAAATCGCAGATGGGATCGGTGATGCTAAATCGGCGGTGCATCGGGCTCTGACGGGACTGTCTCATTACGGTTTTGTTGAGCAGAGCGGTCGGCGCGGCAACTACAGGCTGGGTAGCGCGATTTATGCGCTGGCGCAGCGCGTACCAGGTATTGGTGATCTGGTCGATCTGTTCCGTCCGGCGCTTATTTCCATCACCGCCGGCACAAACATATCAAGTTTTCTCATGGCGCGGTCGGGTTTCGAATCCGTTTGCCTCGATTTCCAGCTGAGCGCGGCGCCGGTCCAACCCTTGCTTTCGGGCGTGGGCGGGCGTCTGCCGCTCGGTATCGGCCATGCCGGGGTTTGCATGATGGCGCGACTGGACAGGGAATCCCGCGAACGCATCCTCGAAATCAACGCCCCGCATTACGAACAATGGCTGATCGAAACGGATACCATCCGCGCCGAGATCGAGATGTTCCTCGAAAAAGGCTATGTGATCGGCACGCGCAAGGCGGCGGGGTACGAGGTCTGGACGCTTTCCTTTGCGCCCGCGCCCGGTGACAATCGTTATGGCGAAACCGGGGTTTCTCTGCTTGCGCTGGCCAACAGCGTTTCGGATGACGAGGCACAGCGCTGCGTCGCGCTGATGTCTGAAGCACTGCCCTACAAGTGGTCCGGCCTCAACGCGTAACGCCGGATCATTTCCTGGATATGGGCAAGGCGCGCGCTGCGCGCCGGTTCAGCAAGAACGTCCCGCCCGAAGGTAAAGCGGATGGTGTGTGCCGTGGAGACCGTGGCCCAGCACAGATTCGAGATTGACAGCCATAACTCGACAGGGTCCAACCGAGGGCGAAAAACGCCAGCTGTGACGCCACGCTCCAGAATCCCCGCCACCATCCGGGAAATATTTCCCGCATATACCGTTTCGGGCTCCGATTCGCGGATGTTCTCGCCACCGTGCAGGTTCTCGATGCCGACAAGCGTCAGGAAGCCCTGATTGTTCCGGTAGTAGTCAAAGGTGAACTCCACTAGCCGGTCGAGCGCAGCAACCGGATCCGAAGGCATCGCCAGCGATTCCTCTGCCTCGCGCATCGCCCGGTAAGCGTCTTCCAGCACATGCCGGAACAACACTTCCTTGCGGGAAAAATGCCGATAGACAAGTGCCTTGTTAACGCCAGCCGAATGGGCGATAGCCTCGATATTTGCACCTTCCAGACCGTGGGCAACGAATTCGCCTGCCGCAGCCACAAGAATGGCCTTGCGGGTGCGCGAGGTGCGCGCCGCGTGTGATCCTGGCGGCTTTTCCTTCACCTTTGTTGCCTGCGGCCTGTCGTTCATTCATGTCGTCCTTCCGTGGCCGGTGAATATCATCTTTGCCTCGTCTTGTCCTCTCTTCGGCAAGGAACGAATTTTGCAGCGTTGTCGCCAACACCTCTTTACAGCTCCCGTCGCTTCTGATTTTGTAACGACAACGTTACTGTTACACAAGAGGCAGTTATGACCCCGCATATACGTGTCGCATCCGACGTCGGCGGAACTTTCACGGACAGCATTGCTTATGACGAGACGACGAGAACAATTACGGTCTCGAAGGTATCGACCACGCCGGTCAACCGTGCGCTCGGCACGCTTGAAGGGCTGCGAAAGGCCCTGGGCCTGCAGGGCGCGAGCGGTGCGGATGTTGCGTATGTCGGCCATGGCATGACAACGGCAACAAATGCCGTGATCCAGCGCAATGGCGCAAAGACGGCATTTCTCACCAATCACGGCTTTCGCGATCTCCTTGAAATCGGCCGCCAGAACCGTCCGACGCTGTTCGATCTGACCAGGGTGAAGCCTGAACCGTTGGTGCCGCGCGAACTTTGTTTTACGGCGCGGGGCCGTATTCTGCCGACAGGTGAAGAGTTGCAGCCACTCGACGAGGCCGATGTGCGCGCGGCTGGTGAAGCGATGAAGGCGGCTGGCGTCGAGGCCGTCGCCATCCTTTTTCTCCACTCTTACGCCAATCCCTCCCATGAGTTGCGGGCGCGCGATATTCTGGCTGAAGTCCTCCCAGATGTGGCAATTTCCGCTTCGGTCGAGGTGAATGCTGAATTCCGCGAATACGAGCGCGGCTCGACGGCGGTGCTCAATGCCTATCTTCGTCCGGTCATGGACCGTTATCTGTCTTCGCTCTCCGGTATGTTGCAGGATGAGAAGGAAGGGCTGGGCCTTGGCCGCGACCGTCCGGTTATGGTGATGGATGCGGCCGGTGGACTGATGAGCCTCGAAGGAGCGCGCCTCAAGCCCGTCCATACCGTTCTATCCGGCCCCGCCGGTGGGGTGGTCGCCAGCGCGCATGTGGCTATGCTGGCAGGTATTCCCGATATCATCACCATGGACATTGGTGGAACGTCCACGGATATCAGTCTCATCCGGGCCGGACGGCCGGAAATCACCCGTTCGGCCAGTCTGGAAACGGTACCGATCCGCTTGCCGGTTATCGATATCAATGCCATCGGCGCAGGCGGCGGTTCCATTGCCTGGATCGATGACGGTGGTGCGTTGCGTGCGGGGCCGATGAGCGCCGAGGCGGTGCCGGGCCCCGTCTGCTATCGTCGCGGTGGAACGTTGCCGACAGTCACCGACGCCAATCTTGTTCTCGGGCGGTTCTCGCCGCAATCGCGTCTGGGCGGCTCGATGACACTTGATCTGGATGGGGCGTATAAAGCCATCAACGATGTGATTGCCCAACCACTTGGTCTTGACGTCTATGAGGCGGCGGCAGGAATATTGCGCGTAGCCCATGCCAACATTGTTCGGGGCATCCGTGTTGTTTCCGTGGAACGTGGGTATGATCCACGTGATTTTGCGCTTGTGCCATTCGGCGGTGCGGGACCGATGCATGGCAGCCCCGTTGCCCGCGAACTCAAGATGCCGCGTGTGATGGTGCCGCCGACCCCTGGCATTCTCTGTGCGCTGGGACAGCTGATTTCAGACCTGCGCCACGATTTCGTCGAAACACACGTCGTCCCCTATGCCGCCAATGGCGAAGCTGAAGCGGCTTTGCGCATCAAGCGCCTGACTGACCGCGCCGATGGCCATCTCGATCATGATGGCGTCGAGCCGGACCGGCGCGACGTGGAAATACGCATCGACATGCGCTATCAGGGCCAGTCGTTTGAACTGTCAGTGACGGTGAATCCGGGCGAACCCTGTTGGTGGGCCGACCTTCCTCGCCGGTTTCACGCCGCGCACCGGGCCCGCTTCGGTCATGCTGACGAAAACGCCGCAATCGAGATCGCCGGCTTCGGCGTCACAGGTATCGGCCGCATCAAAACGCCGGTGCTTCCCGAACTCGACGACGGAGGCCCGGTGCCCGACGACGATGCGCTGACCGGCGAACGCCCGGTCTATTACGAGCCTGGCGATAGCGGCGCACGTGGCGCCTTCCATAGGGCGGCGGTCTACGCCCGGGAAAAGCTCAAGGCTGGCAACATGATATTCGGCCCCGCCATTATCGAGGAAGTTTCTTCGACAACCGTTCTTTATCCTGCCGACCGTCTCACGGTTCACAAATCAGGCAGTCTGATCGTTGAGGTAGCAGAATGACCATGTTTGATCCGATCCGTCTCGAAGTTCTGCGAAATGCCCTGGAAGCAACCGCGCAGGAAATGGGCGTCGTGCTGAAATGCACTGCCTTTTCGCCCAACATTAAAGAACGCATGGACGCATCCTGCGCAATCTTCAACGCGAATGCGGAGCTGGTCGCGCAGGCCGAGCACGTACCGGTGCATCTTGGTTCCATGCTGAGGGCCGTTGCGCCGACACTTGCACAGTTGCCACCGCTCAAGGAAGGCGATGTCGTCATCGTCAACGACCCTTTTGTTGCCGGCGCGCATCTGCCCGACATCACGTTGATAGCTCCCGTTTTCGCCGCAGGTGAACTCGTTGCGCACGTGGCAAGCCGCGCGCACCATTCGGATGTCGGAGGCATGGAGCCCGGTTCGATGCCCGGCAGCTCAACAGAGATATTCCAGGAGGGACTGATCATTCCGCCAGTCCTACTTTACGACGGAGGTGCGGAACAGGCCAGTATCATGCGCATGGTGCTTGCCAATGTGCGCACGCCGGAAGAGAGGCGCGGTGATCTCAATGCCCAGTTGGCGGCTCTCAGGATCGGGGAGACCCGCCTGCAGGAAATGGTGGGGCGTTTCGGTGTCGATGGGCTGAAACAGGGCTTGTCGGCCATTCTTGACTATTCCGAGCGGCGCATGCTGAAGCGCCTCGCTGAGTTGCCGCCCGGCCGCTACGAGGCCGAAGACTGGCTGGATGACGATGGATCAAGCCCGGAGAAAGTCCTGATCAGGGTTGCCGTCGATGTTGCGCCCGACCGTCTGGTATTCGATTTTGCAGGAACCGCGCCGCAGCGGCGTGGCAATGTCAATGCGGTCAAACCGATGACACACTCGGCTGTGTTCTACGCCATCAAGATACTGACCGACGCAACACTTCCGCCAAATGCCGGCGTGTTGCGTCCAGTCGAAATTCACATTCCGCAGGGCTGTTTCCTCGATGCCCAGCCGCCAGCCGCCGTCTGCGCGGGCAATACTGAAACCACGCAACGCGTAGCAGACACTGTGCTGCGCGCCTTTGCGCTTATCGCGCCCGATCGCATCGCTGCCGCCAGTCAGGGGACGATGAACCTGATCGGCATCGGTGGACGTGATCCCCGAAGCGGAAGGCCTTATACCTATATCGAGACGATTGGCGGGGGGCAGGGCGGCCGTCCCTATGGTGCTGGCATGCATGGCGTGCACGCAAATATGTCGAACACGCTCAACACTCCGATCGAGGCGCTTGAAATCAGCTATCCGCTGCGTATCGAACGTTACGAGCTGCGCCAGGGATCGGGCGGGACGGGGCACCATGCCGGCGGCGAAGGCCTGATCCGCGCCATTACAGCGGTGGATCACGAGGCGCGTGTTTCGCTTCAATCCGACCGTCGGATCACTGGTCCTTACGGTCTGCATGGCGGTGACGCCGGCGCGACGGGACAAAACTCGGTCATTGATGCGGCCGGCATTGCGACACCGCTAGCCGGCAAAGGCTCGGTAACGCTTTCGTCTGGAGAAACGGTCGTCGTGGAAACGCCCGGCGGCGGCGGCTGGGGGAGGGTTCCGGTTCAGATCGAATAGAGACGCTAGAGTCTCCCGCATACCTTGGACATCTGCGATCTTCTGCGGCACGCCATTGCCCGGAAACGAGAATTTCAAGTCGGTTCAGTCACCAGCTGAGGAACGAAGGGGGGCGCAGACGCGACTACTACCTTTTTACCCGCAATCCGCTGCCGCTATCTTGCCGGCACGCGGCCGGTGCCAGTCGCTTCCATTGATGGAGGTTCGGGATCGGGTACGACTGATAATGTGTGTTTGAGACATTTAAGTGCGAAACAGGATCGGGAGTGGCGTACACCCTCGATCTTGTAGAGCTTCCGGCGCAGAAACTGCTCGTAGCCTGCAGTTCCTGCCACCGCCACCTTGATGAGATAATCATATTCGCCTGTCGTCAGATAGGCTTCCAGCACCTCCGGAAGAGCGGCCATCGCCTCTCCGAAGCGTTCCAGAACCTCGTCGTCGTGGCGCTCCAGCATCACCTCGATGATAACAGTTTCGCTCAGTCCAAGCTTGGCCTGATCGAGAATGGCGGTATAGCCGCGAATGACCCCTTCGTCTTCCAGCCGCTTGACACGCTGCCAGCAGGGACTGGGCGACAACCCCACCTTTTCCGAAAGCTCCGCATTGCTCAACCTGCCGTTCTCCAGCAGGGCGCGCAATATCTTGCGGTCAATTCTGTCCAGCGGTTTCGTCATCCCCGGTCTCCACACAATACGTTGCAAAAATCTGCCGTCACTGCGGCAGACTGAGAAAGAAATGTTTTCCGACAGGCGGTTTGGCGCTGGCATTCGAAAGCACCTTCCGCTGATTTTTAAGTACCGTACTGCAAGGTACAGGCAGCAGGGAGGAGCAGGCGTGGCACCCGTAGAACAGCATCATTTTCCACGGCCAAGAACGTTGATCCACCCCGGCATTTCCTCGCCGGTGCGCATCAACAGCCTGCACTCGCCATCCGCGCGCCACGTGCGGCTGTTCATTGCGGCGGGCCGCAGTCTTTACGATGGAATCGTGCAGCCGCTTTTCGAAAACGGTATTGAGAATGCCTCGCTCACCATTCTCGGCGGCTATTTCGACATATTGTCCTATTGCGTCGCTCCGCCCGACCCTTCCGGCAAGGCGGTCATTGCCTATACGAAACCCATCGACGCCGGTGCGGCCTGGCTTGTCTTCGGCAATGCTACGCTCGGGCGCAGCATGAAGGGCGAGCCGATTGTTCATTGCCATGCCGCCATGCGCACCGCGGCGGGTGTGGTCAAGGGCGGCCATCTGCTGACTGAATCCTGTATTGTTGGCGAGTGCGGCGTTTCCGCCCTGGTGACGTCACTAGACAGTTTCGTGCTGCAGCAGTCCTTCGACCCCGAAACCAACATTCCCCTTCTTCAACCCAGGAACCGTACGGAGCGCGCCGATGAACACGCATAACACTGTAGAAACCGGATCCATGGGGCGTGTGGCCTATGCCCGCGTCGCACCCAATGAAGACCTTGTTCTCGGTGTCGAAAAACTGTGCCTTGCCGAAGGTTTTCGAAATGCCTTTGTGCGCGGTGCACTTGGTAGTCTCGTTGATGCCTGTCTCGGCACCCGCAACGGCGCGTTCTTGCAGATACGCGGTCCCGCTGTGGAAATCGTCTCCATTGCCGGCGAAGTGCGTGCCCAGCCGGACGGCTCGCTGCGCGCCTCGCTGACCGGTGTCGTCGCCGATACCGAAGGCTCGGTTTATGGCGGTCCCTTTATCGCCGGAGCTAACCCGGTTTGCATGACTTTTGAAGTGACGCTGGAAGAGTGGTTGCCTGCGGAAAAGCCGCAGGCGGCGTGAGTTGTCGTCAGGCGGGCCGGTGAGTTGCTGAGCGCAACTCATGCGGCGTGCCCCTGTCTTTCGGTCAGAAGTAGCTCGAAAGTAACGCAGACCGGGTTTTTGCCGCGCACTAGCCGCCCGCCGCTGATATGTCTGGTGAGGTCCACCATCGCAATATCCAGCATTGCTTTGCGGCCTCCGGGAACGGCCTGGCCGATACGGCCCTTGTTTATGAGGATTTCGCTCGCGTAAGCGTTGAGGCTTGTTCCGTCTTCATAATCCGCACCGACCAGGCTGCCAATTCCATTGACTTCGGCTTCTCGCATTCCAAACTCGGCAGAGACCTCTTCGAGTGCCGTGCATATATCGGTATTGGGGCGCACTGTGCATAAAAGTGCCCGAAGACCCGAACCCTTCTGGCGGCGCTGCTGCGCGATGGGTGTAAAAAGGGGGAAATTGGTTTCCTCATCCTTTTGCACGTCGAGGATCGCTCCATCCAGCGCCAGAGCTTCAAGCGGTGTTTCTACAGCAAATTCGGTCTCGAAAGGCAGCAGATGCCCCATGGAGACAACGCCGTCGGCACTCTTCCATGAACCATGGCAATGCAGAAACGGCGCGCTATCACGCCGGCCCATATGCAGGCCGGCGTCGATGATAGTGCCACCCGGCATGGAAAAGGTTTCGCTATACCATGCGGCATGCGCGTCATCCGGTGCGGCTGCCGGCATGACATAATGCAGCCGTTTCATCGGTACGTTCTTAAGTCTGACGTAACCGCCTTCGAACCCCAACTCCGCAAAGGCATCGGCAATCGCTTGGTTGGCATTTACGCCGGACCGGACCGTCAGAGTAACAGGATAGGCATGGCAGCCGACGGCGCGAAAGCGTTCAGGCGTGATCGGTCCGGGATGGACGATGTGGCGGGGAAGCTCTTGCGTGCCTGTCTCCGTCATACCGCAAGCCCCGCGGTAATGAAGCCCCCATCCACGGCGAGCACCTGTCCGTTGATGTAGCTTGCGTCATCCGACACCAGGAAGGCCACGGCAGAGGCGATCTCGTCCGTCCTGCCATAGCGATGCATCGGAACGCGGCTATGCCATTGGTCACGAACATTTTCCGTATGAACCGCCTGGGTGAGGGGGGTATCGACCGGACCGGGAGCAATTGCGTTGACACGAATGCCTGATTGCCCCAGCTCGTTTGCCATTACCATCGTCAGAAGATTGACGCCGCCCTTCGAAGCGCCATAGGCGCTGCGGCCACGATTTCCACACATGCCGGAAACAGAACTGATATTCACGATCGAGCCGGCAAGATCGCGCTCCAGCCAGTAACGTGCGGCAGTGCGCGCTACCGCGAAGCTGCCGACGAGATTGACATCAACGATGCGGCGAAATTCTTCGACGCTTGTGTCGACGGACAGCTTGTCGATACCGATGCCGGCGCTGTTAACGACGGCGACCAGATCAACCGCATGATCGGAATCTCCCGCGGTCAGGGCGGCGAAAGCCATCTCTATCGATGCCTCGTCAGCAACGTTGCAGACGATGCCGCGCGAGAGATCGATACCGAGCTTTTCGCAGGCTATATCCAGCGCCTCGCGCTTGAGATCCAGCAACCATGGCTGCCAGCCGCGCGCCATCAGGAGCTGCGCGGTGGAAAAGCCGATGCCGGATGCACCGCCGGTGATCGCGACAGCCCCTTTTGTCCCTGTCGTCTCTTGTGTCATACCGTCTCCTCCCGGTTGAATGTCTCGCCTGTCAGCCTGTCCGCTTTTCTTCGAAAACCGGCATCTGACCGCGTTTTTCCAGTTCCTCGCGGATCATTTTCTTGGTGATCTTGCCATAGGCGGATTTCGGCATGGCATCCCAGAACACCACTGATTTCGGCAGCTTGTAGCGGGCCATCTTGCCTTCCAGATAGGCCTTCAGATCAATAGCGGCGATATCCGCGCCCTCGCGGGCCACGCAAACGGCCACACCGACCTCGCCCCACACCGCGTCCGGCACACCCAGAACCGCAGTCTCGCTGATGTCAGGATGCATGAGGATTTTTTCCTCGATTTCACGCGGATAGATGTTCGAGCCGCCGGAAATATACATGTCGGAGGCGCGCCCGGTGATGTAGAGGAAGCCGTTCTGATCGCGATGACCAAGGTCGCCCGTCCGAAACCAGCCATTGCGGAAGGCTTTGGCATTGGCCTCGGGATTATCGTAGTAGCCGGCGAAAACGGCGGGACCGATTACACAAATTTCGCCGGTTTCGCCTGCGCCAACCTCCTCGCCAGCATCGTTCTGGATCTGCACTTCCATGGCGGTGCGGTCGAAGCCGCAGGTGCCGATCCGCGTTTCCGGACCGTCCTCGGCGTTATGAAAAGAAGGCGGCAGCACGGTGATGTTACCGGTGACTTCACCCAGGCCGAAATATTGCACCAGCACCGGGCCGAGCTTTGCAAGCGCCCGTTTCTGGTCCGCGCGATACATCGGCGCGCCGGCATAGATGACATAGCGCAGTGAGGAGTGATCGAAACGATCCACAGAGGGGTCTTCGACGAGCATTTTAAGGATGGTCGGTACAGTGAAGGCGTTTGTGATGCGCCATTTTTCGATCAGCGCCCAGACGGCGGGCACATCGAGCTTTTCCGCCGCCGGCAGGACGGTTTTCGCGCCATGCGCCACCTGCACCAGCTGGTGAATGCCCGCACCGTGTGAAAGCGGGGCAACGACGATGGACGCGTCGTCCGGTCCGGTGCCGGGCATCAGATCGCAGAGATGGTTGGTGATGACGAACGCCATCTGGCCATGGGTAAGCACTGCAGCCTTGGGCCGGCCGGTGGTGCCTGAGGTGAAGAAGAACCAACACGGGTCATCCCGATCCACTGCCTGGCTTTTAACTTTGTGCCCCATGTGACGGGCCACGATGGCGTCGTAATCCTCACCGAACTCAGCCGTGCCGATGGCGATGCTGAAATCGATCGTGCTTGCCTCGTGGCTGGCTTTTGCATGATCGGGAAAAGCACTGGCGCAAATCATGCCGCGCGCGCCGCTGGCCTTCGCCAGATAGGCAGCTTCATCAGGCGATTGACGGTAATTGGTCGGCACCCACACCGCACCCACGCGGAAGCATGCGAACATGGATTCGAACATCTGGTTGTTGTTGGGGGACTGCACCAGAATGCGGTCCCCCTTTCTGACGCCGAATTCAGTCTCCAGCGCATGGGCCATGGCGTCGACGCGGGCTTCCATTTGAGCCCAGCTCCAAGTCTTTTCACCCCAGACGAAACCGATATGGTCCGGGTTGCGGCGTGCCGCCTGCGTCAGGAAATGCGAGAGGTTCATCACCCGCGTGGTGGAGGGCGCAACCCCGCCCGCGGGATGCTGCACGGCACTTTGCGTCGTCATTTCACACGCTCCATGATCGAGACGTAATTGGCAACCGCCGTGCCACCCATGTTGAACACGCCAGCCAGCGAGGCATTGGGAATTTGCATGTCGCCTGCCTCGCCCATCAATTGCATCGCCGCCATGACATGCATGGAAACGCCGGTCGCCCCGACGGGATGACCTTTCGATTTCAATCCACCCGATGGGTTGATTGGGAGACGTCCGGTCTTCAGCGCCGTTCCATCCTGGACAACGCGATATCCTTCACCGGGCTTCGCAAGTCCCATGGCCTCATATTCGATAAGTTCGGCAATGGTGAAGCAGTCGTGCGTTTCAACGAAAGAGAGGTCGTCGAGCGTTGCGCCGGCAAGTTCCAGCGAGCCGGCCCAGGCGCGGCGCGCGCCTTCGAATGCCAACGGATCGCGACGGCTCAATGCCATGATGTCGTTGACATGCTTGCGGCCCCGGAAACCGATGGCGCGGTTGAGTGTGGCTGCCGTTTCCTCGTCGGCCAAAATGATCGCGGCAGCGCCATCCGAAATCAGCGAGCAGTCGGTGCGGCGCAGCGGGCCTGCGACGTAGGGGTTCTTGTCCGAAACCGTATTGCAGAAATCGAAGCCGAAATCCTTGCGCATATGGGCATAGGGATTGACCGCGCCATTGGCGTGGTTCTTTGCGGCAATCATCGCCAGCTCTTCCGAGCGGTCTCCATAACGTTGAAAATATGCCTGTGCGATGCGGCCGAACTGGCCGGCAAAGCCGCCAGGAATATTGGCCTCCTCCGCACGGTAACAGGCGGAGAGCAGGATTTCGCCCACCTCTGCGGTCGGCAGCGCCGTCATTTTTTCGGCGCCGACAACGAGTGCGATGCGGCCGCGCCCGGCTTCGATGAAGTCCATGGCGCTATAGAGGGCGGCCGATCCTGTTGAGCAGGCATTTTCGAAACGCACTGCGGGCGTATAGGCGAGGCGCTCATCGCCCATCGCCACCAGGGCGCCCTGAAAATCCTGTTTCGAGAAGCCATTGTTCATCACGCCGACGAAAATGCCGTCGATATCGCTGACATCTACGCCCGCATGGTCTATGGCCGGCGCCACGACCGAAGCCATCAGTTGCTCGGTATTTTCAAGGGCCGACTTGCCGAAAGGCGAATGCGCCCAGCCAACGATCTGCGCTTTGCTCATTTGCTCGTTCTCCTCGTTTGCCGTTTCGTGTCGCCTTCACCGCGCGTGCGGGCGCGGCTGGCCATCATTTCTGCGATGCGTGTCTCAATGCGGGTTACTTCCTCGCGCAGCAGCGCTGCGAGTTCCGGCTGGCGCTCCGGCCGCATGCGGCTGTCCACAGCGGCAATGCTCAACGCTCCCGCTACCGCGCCATCAGGCGCGCGGATGGCAACGCCAATACCCCAGGAATTAGAAAGGATCAGGCCGGGGTTTAGCGAATAGCCATTGGCTCTCGTCAACTCGACATCACGACGCAGGCCCTCAAGCGTGATGCCGGGATAATTAGCGGCAATCAGCCCGCTATTGGCCGCAATGATACTTTCCACCTCGGCGTCTGGCAGCGCCGCCAGCATGGCGAGCGAACCCGCACCAATACCCAAGGGGTGTTCGAAACCGGCCTGAAGCGCATGGGTGCGCACCGGCCAGGTGCCTTCTTCGCGGTAAAGGCACAGGGCAAATGTATCACGGCGCACGGAAAGGAAGCTCGAATCCTCCGAGCGGCGGGAAATGCGCGTCAGGCCGTCCTGCGCCATTTGAAGAAGGCCAAACCGGCGCGATGACAGGCTGCCCAGCACATAGGTTTCTTCGCCAAGGTAATAACGCCGCGTTTCCTCATCCTGCTCCACAAGGCCGGCGCGGATCAGAGCCAGCAGCAGGCGGCGGGCCGTGGGTTTGTTCAGTCCGCTTTCTGTCACGATGACCGAAAGCGCCACGCCGCGTTCCGCGTGCCTCCCGACCATGGAGAGCAGCGCCAGAGCCCGGTCCACCGCGCGCGCGCCCGTCAGATCTTTTTCTACCGGCATCGTTGTTGTTGTTGCCATCTCAGGAAAACGCCCCCACCGCACAGCTTTGCCCGCCATCGACCGGCAAACAGACGCCAGTGATGAACTTAGCGTCATCAGATGCGAGAAAAACGGCGGCGCGGGCAATATCGAAGGCATCGCCCATCCGACCCACCGGGACAGCCGCATTGCGCGCCGCCACCATCTCCTCGACAGACGCATATTGATTGCTGATCTGCTTGTAGATCAGTGGGGTGTCGATCATTCCCGGAAGAATGCAATTGGCGCGAATGCCCTGCCGGGCATATTGCATGGCCAGCGCCACAGTCGCCTGATTTACAGCTGCCTTCATGGCGTAATACGCAAAATAGGGATAGCCGGTCCAGCGAATGGAGGCGAGCGACGAGATATTGACGATGGCCCCGCCGCCCTGCGCCAACATCACCGGCAACACAGCCTTGGAGGTGCGATAAACGGATCCGATATTGAGATCGACTGAGGCGCGAAAGCTTTCCTCATCCAGCTCAACCGGCCCGCCCATATGGGTCACGCCAACATTATTGTGCAGAATATCGATGCCACCAAAGGCCTCGCAGGTGCGGGCAACGGTGGCCGATACGGACTGTAGTTCAGTGACATCGGCGGCAACCGCAATCGCCTCCAAGCCTTCTCCTCGAATGATCTCAGCCGTCTCTTCGGCTGCGTCAGCGGAGAGATCGACACAGGCTACGCGCGCGCCTTCGCGGGCAAATTGCACGGCCGCAGCCTTGCCGTTGCCAAAACCCGGCCCCGATGATCCTGCGCCAAACACAAGCGCGCGTTTTCCCGTCAGGCGACCTGTCAAAGCAGTCTCCATTCCAATCGTCAGACATAGTCGGGTTGGCCCCGCTACGGGCGGGGCCAGTTATTCAACGGACCGGTCAGGTCAGGCTTGCACCAACGGCCTTTTCAAGAATGGCCCAGGCTTCATCGCCGTATTTGCCCTTCCACTCGGAATAGAAGCCTGCCTCTTTCAGCGCGGCGCGGAAGAGTGTCGCATCCGTGTCGTTGAAGGTCATGCCCTTGGAAATCAGATCTTCCTTGACCGAGGCATTGAGCTTCGCCACATCGGCGCGTTCATCCTTGCCCGACTGGTTGAGGTTTTTGGCGACGATGGCGCGCAGGTCATCCGGCAAACGCTCCCAGGCGCGCTTGTTGGCCAGGAACCAGAACCCGTCCCACATGTGATTGGTGACCGAGCAGAATTTCTGCACTTCGAACAGCTTTGCGGTGGAAATGATCGCCAGCGGATTTTCCTGGCCATCGACCACACCGGTCTGCAGTGCAGTATAGACCTCTGCGAAATTGATAGAGGCAGGAGCCGACTTGAACGCCTTGAACATAGAGGTCCAGAGCGGGCTCACCGGCACACGGATCTTGAAGCTTTCGAGATCGGCCGGCGTGGCGATGGGCTTGGACGCGCTGGTGATCTGGCGGAAGCCGTTATCCCAGATTGTGTCCATGGCAACGAGATTCTGCTTGGCAATTTCGCCGCGGACATATTTACCGAGGTCGCCATCCATAGCCGCCCATACGGACTCGTAGTTCGGGAAGGCGAAACCGATGCCACTGATGGAGGCGTTCGGTACCAGCGTCGACAGGATCAGCGGCGAAAGCGTGAAGAATTCAACGCCTCCAGAGCGCACCTGGCTCAAAACGTCTGTGTCGGCACCCAGCTGGCTGCTAGGGAAAATGCTGATATTGACCTGCCCATCGGTCTCCTTGGCGATGCGCTCGGCGGCCTCCTTGGCGCGAATGTTCATCGGGTGCGCCGCAGGCAGATTATTGGCATATTTATAGTTGTATTGGGCAGCGCGGGCGCGCGACACGAAGGCGGTGGCCAGTACGGCGGAACCGGCGCCGGCGAGTATGGTACGTCTGTTGATATTCATTGCTTTCTCCTCCCAAAATAAAGCAGGTATCATTCATCGGCGTGGCGGGCGGACCCGCCACGGTCTCAGAGCAGAATGGTCGAAAATCCGGGGATTGCTGCAATCAGCAGCAGGCCGATGATCATGGCTGCGAGATAGGGCCAGATGGCACCCATGGCTTCGTCCGGCGACACGTTGCCGATCTTGCAGGCGATGTAAAAGCCGATACCGATGGGCGGCGCCATCAGGCCGATATTCATGGCGACCACCACGACCATGGAATAATGGATGTCATTGATGCCAAGCGTGCGGGCGATCGGGAACATGATCGGCGCGAGCAAAACGATTGCTGGCAGTCCTTCCAGGACGCAGCCCAAGATCATGAAAATCAGGATCGACACGACCATGTAGGTCATCCAGCCGCCCGGAAGATCGGTAATCATCGCGGTCAGCTGGAAAGCAAAGCCGCTCTGCGTCAGCCCCCAGGCCATGGCCGATGCACAGCCAAGGATCAGCAGGATCGCCCCTGAAAGGGCTGCCGTCTCAACCAGCATCGAATAAAGCTTCCTGAGGCTTATGCCGCCATAAAGCACTGCGCCGACGATCATGGCGTAGAGCACGGCAATAGTGGACACTTCGGTTGCCGTGGCGACACCGCCGCCCACCAGGCTGCGGATGAGGAAGGGCAGAACGAGCGCCGGTGCGGCAATCAGGGCTGCCTTGCCGACCTGCGGCCATGGCGTGCGCTTTGCGCCTTCCATGTTTTCATCCCGCGCCTTCCAGCGGGCCAGAACGGCCAGCACCAGAAGCAGTACCATTGCAATCATGAAACCGGAGGTGAAGAGGCCGGCAATAGACACACCTGCCGCCGAACCCAGAACGATCAGCACGATTGAGGGCGGAACCGTATCGGCCATGGCGGCGCCGGTGGCCAGAAGCGCGATCATTTCCTTGGGTTTATGGCCACGGCGCTTCATTTCCGGAAACAGCGCCGGTGCGACGGTTGCCATATCAGAAACCTTGGAGCCGGAAATGCCGGAGACAAGAAACAGAGAGCCCAGCAGAACATAGGACATGCCAGCGCGAATGTGACCAAACATAGAGGACAGAAGCTCGACAATCGCCTTACCCATGCCGGTTGCATCGAGCACGCAGCCGAGCAGCACGAAGACTGGCACTGACAGCAGAATGATGCCGGACATGCCCTCATCCATGCGCCCGATCATCACAATCGTCGGAACCCAGGTGGTGAAGGTCAGATAGGCGAGGGTTCCAAGGCCGAAGCAGAAGGCAATCGGAACGCCCAGGACCAGAAATACCGCAACGAACAGGCCGAGGAAGATCGCCAGATTAAAATTGCCGAGGGATTCCAGCAGCGGCGATGCCAGATAGAGCAGACCGGAGGCAACCGCGACCGTTACAAGGGCCGCGATGATATCGCGCAGATTTTCTCGTCGGAAGAGATTGTTGAGCACCAAAAGCAGCATAAGACAGGCGCCGACCGGCAGCGCCGCAGCGCGAAACGACATCGGAATATTCAGCGCCGCTGACGTGACCACCCACTCCTCGATGGCGTATTCCATGGCGGGCTTGATGATTGCGGCAAGAAATGTCGCCACCAGCACCAGTGCCAGGGAATTGATATATCCCAGAACACGTTGCGGGAACATGTTGAGAAACAGCGTGAGGCGCAGGTGTTCACTGCGATCGATGGCGATTGCCGCGCCCAGCATGGCAAACCACAGAAAGCACAAGGACGCCGTTTCATCGATCCAGACAATCGGCAGATGCAGGGCATAACGCGACGTCACACCCAGCAGAAGCAGGCCAATCATCATCGCCAGCAGCACCGCCGCCACGGCCTCGATAGGGCGCATGAACCACGAGCCTGTTACCGGTCCGGTGTGCAACAGTTCGCCATCGAGTACAAATACGTCGTCATTCGCGTTTGCGGTCATGGTCATCGGGGCCTCCTCTCCCACAGAACAACCTTCGCAATGAACATGTCTGCAAAACAGAACGTCCGTGCCACGACCGCGACATCAGGATAGCTGTTGTTGTCAGACAGGCCAGACCCCTCCACAGGTCTGAATGTATCGGGATATTGCCTCCACAATATGGACCGTTACAAAATCATGTATTCGGGATACACAGGAAAATTCATGAAATCAACAGTAAATAGACGGATTTATGCAGTTAATTTGTGCATCTATAAGGTCCATATAGTGGATCATACTTGATGAGAGCCCTCATTCCTCATGATCGCCTTGCGGCGCGACACCCCGTTCAAAGGCCAGTCAATGCAAATCGTGCCTACCGATTGGAGCAGGTCGCCAGACATCCGGGACGCCTGCGTCGCGTTACAGAGAGCCGGAAAACATGTCTGCCAGTCCTTAAACTGGCGGGGTTGGAAAAAGAGCGACGTGACGACCGCTGGGCGCAATGGGAAAAATGACGGTGGTGCGCCTGAGCACTCCCTAAACGGCAATACAGGCGTCGATTATCTATCGAAACCTTCCCTTGCGGTGGTTTCTCGACCTAACGTTATACGGCAAGGGAATATGTTCTTCGCGACGTCACCGCTTGGAATTCTTCCTGTCAAGCGCGGGGCGACGCGTCGCCCATCCTTTTCGGCGGATTCTGAGCGGATTGATCTGATGCGGCAGGTAAGCGGCTACTGCATCCGGGCGCGCCTCGCCATGCTGCGTTCAGACAAGAGCCAAAATTCGGGCCGGACCGCCCGTTCCGCCGCGATGTGCAGGCGCGCCGACGACGATGGTCGCGCCCTTTATCGGCAAAGCCTCTAGGTTGTTGAGGCCTTCGATGCCGTAGCGCCCTGCCGGGAGCCAGGAATTGTGAACTGCAAAATCGGCAGAGTTGCCAGGATCAAGCGAAAGCGTGTCGACGCCGATCGCGACGGTGTCGTGCTTGAGCAGAAGGTCGGTTGCCGACTTGCCGAAACCGGGGAAGGCGAATTTTCCGGCGTCGTCATTGCGGAAGGAGGGGCTCTTTACTCTGGTTGCCCAGCCGGAGCGCAGAGCAACGATGGAACCTGCCGGGATGTCGCCATTTGCGGATATCCAGCGCTCGATGTCTTCGGCCTCGATCGTGGAATTGGCATCCTCTTTTGCGCGGTCTGTGATGTCTATGATGACCAGCGGTGCGACAAGTTTCTGCGGTTCCAGCTGATCGACACTCGCCCCGTCCGCGCTGAAGTGGAAAGGTGCGTCAATATGCGTTCCGGTATGTTCGTAGATCGTGAGTTTATGGAGCTGATAACCGTCCTTGGCGATCTGAGCTGCCCACTCGTATTCTATGCCCGGCTTGCCATCGAATGTTGGGAACGTGGAGTCATATGTATGTGTGAGATCGATGACCTGTCCGGGTGTTTGCGCAAGCACCGGGGCCGCGAGGCTGCCAGCCGTCATCGCCGTTACACCGGCCACGGCGCCCTTGAACAGCAAGCGTCGCGACAGCATGTTCTTTTTCACGTTCTCGATCACGCAATGGTTGCACATACCTTAGTCCCTCCAGTGAAAATCCCTGATCGCAACCGTAGCGCAACGATGGAGTGACGCAAGACATGACCTTCCCTGATTTTTGACCCGTGTTCAGATGGCGGTTTCGGCAGCCCGGCGTCCATAGGCAGTACCCGCTTGCCCACCGGCAGGCCGGTCTCTCCGACATCGTGAAAGGGTGGTGGACAGATTGTCCGCTTGCCGCAGGGCGTTGCGCAACGCGGCTGCGTTGCCAAGAGGGATGGCAGGAAGAAGTGAATGCGAAAACGGCCGCGGCGGGGCGCCGAGCCGTTTCCTTGAGGTCAGATCGATGAAACCGCGCCCGAAAGTCCCGCAAGCGGCGACGGCTCGTCGGATGTTGCGTCATATACGCATGGTACTGCAAATATCGCTGCAAACACGATGGCGATGACAAGCGCGCGGGCGGAAACCATCGGCTTAAGCGAGAATGAGCGTAACATCGATGTTCCCCCTCGTTGCCTTCGAATAGGGGCAGATCTGGTGGGCATCCTCTATTATCGTCTGCGCGATGGGACGATCGATACCGGGCAGGCTTACCGACAGGCGAGCTTGCAGAAAGAATTCGCCACCCGTTGTGCCGAGGTCAACCTCCGCATCGACTGCGGTGTCGGCTGGAAGCCGGAGCTGGTGTTTTGCCGCCGCCTTTGTCATGGCGCCGATGAAACATGCCGACCAGCCTGCCGCAAAGAGCTGCTCGGGATTCGTGCCCGCCTTTCCGCTGCCCGGAGGGGAAAGCTTGATGCCAAGCGCGCCATCGTCACTTTGCGCCGATCCGTCACGCCCACCGGTCGTGTGGGTCTTGCCGGTATAAAGAACAGTCTCGATCTTGGTCACGGGAGGTTCCTTTCATTTTGCCGCCGCTGCGGCGTTTCGTGATAGGAGCTTTGTGACGGATCGGCGTATCCGGCATGTTTCCGGAAACTGCAAAACTGTATCGAAAAGTATCGTTGTTACTGGTCTTCAGACGCCACCTTTTCGATATTTTGGTGGGAGTTCTGCGGTGGGTCGGCGGCCCGTTTGGGGACCTGCGATGGATTGGCGGCTTGCCGTTTTGTCATGGCTTTTTCACGCATTTTTCAGGTGCTTTGTACAGATAAGAAATGCGTGAAAAAATGACCGGTTGTAAGCGTGTATGAGCTAAGTACAACGTCATCAGGCTCGAAATGCGGCGCTCGGTGGAGCCACGACATAACCTGCATCAAATGCACGTTGGCGGCCGTCTACAGCAGAAGTTGCTTAGAGCACGGCGTTCAGGGGAGGAGATGTGTTGTCTCCACGCGGAATGAACATGCATGATGGCCAAAACAGAGGGTGCGAAAAACAACAGGTAGCCATCAAGATGGCAGATGCCATCTTGATGGCTACCTTAATTTAAGCTATATTCGATCCAGACGAAGGAGCACTCAATGGTAACCCCGCAACTATCAGTCCGCAGTTCCAAAGCGCGCGACCTTGCACACAAGCTCGCCCGCCGAGAAAATCGCACGATTGCCGATATCGTCGAGCGCGCGCTCGAAACATATGAGGCTCGTGAGGCAGGACGTGAACCCGCTGCGAAATTCTATAGTCGTCTCTCATCGCAGTCGGGTACGGATATCGATTTCGACAGTATCATCGATGAAAACAGACGCGCTCACAAAGGCGTCGAGCTTTGATTTTTCTCGACACGAATGTGATGTCGGAGACTTTGAAGAAAGCTCCCGATTCTGCGGTTATAGCATGGCTGGTTCGTCACGACGCCGAATTGGCATTGCCGACGGTTGCAGTTGCCGAGATCGCTTTTGGTATTCAAAAGATCAGGCCGGATCAGCGCGCCGATCGCCTGGAAGAGGGACTTGTGTGCTGGCGTCGCCGTTTCTCCGACAAGATGTTTGCCTTCACGGAAGAAGCAGCATTGGCCTATGGCGATATCATGGGAGACGCTGCGC
>NZ_BDLN01000006.1:279046-288215 GCF_001950375.1 Rhizobium sp. TBD182
TGAGACCCGATCTACAACAATCGGGCCGCTCGCCTGCTTCTCCGTGTAGCACTGTTATAATAGCTGGATGCTTGCTGGACGGATCGGTGGCGTGATTGCTACATGGCTTCTGGCAGGGGAATTCCGCGGTTGGCAGCCTCGGTCAGATAACCGGACCGCAGGCCGTGCTCCGAAAACTCAGCTGCATCCAATCCCGCCATCTCCGCCCGCTGTTTGATGATCGCATTGACCGACTGCGGATCGAGCGCGCGCTTCGACACGGTCCCCCATCGCCCGACCCCGTCGACGGCGCGTGCGGGCCAACGGATTTCAGAAAGCCCGACGCCGGAGGTTTTCATCGACCGCAGCTGGCATGCCGTGGTCGGGACCTGTTGCGCGTTTTTCCGGGTCCCAGAGGTGATGGCGACAAATTTCAGCAGTAGTGCTTCCGGTGCAGGCCAGGGAAGAGAATTGCCAGTGATCGCCAGCCCCCAGGCTTCAAGATAGGCAAGATCGGAGATCAGTGCCCGCAACGTGTTGTCGCCCATTCCATGGTTGACGAGATGGCGCAGCGTCTCGACGTCCTGATCAGTCAACAGCTCGGCGAGCTAGTCGCGACGTTCGAGCGGCAGGACGGACGCGATGGTGTCGAGTTCTTCGGCGCGCCGCTCGACGGAGGTTTGTGATGTCGTCGCTTTAGTCACGAGAGGCTCCAGAATCACGGGTTTCGCCGGTCGCTGGGACCGTGATTTGCCCCGATCTGCACGCTGTGAGAATGCTGAGACAGGTTGGCCATGGCCAACTCTCAACCAATTAGCCGAGCCGGGTTGGTAAGCAGTAACCCACAGGCAGTATGAACGGGGAACTATGTCCGACACGGTGACGGCAAAGAACCGTAAGTAAAGTCGATCTTATCATTAGCGTTTGGAACGAGGTCACTTGGATTTCACTGCAAATCTTTGTCGTGTCGAGCGCGGGCTGGTTTCCGGGAGATCGCGGCCGCTCATCCGGATCGACATTCGGTCACTTGAACTGCTCTTCGACGCGACGGGTAGAAATCGCTCCGGCCTCGCACTGGGGGAGGTCGAAGATTCGCGGTGAAATCCAAGATGACATCGAGCGCCTCCAGCGGAATACTTCCTCTTTGTCGTCCCCAGCGATTTTGAAAGTCCATAAATTGGGTCGCTGCCTCAGCACCGCGCTGCGGCATAGAAGCCCGATTATTGCAGCCGTTCTCGTGTAGGCGTTTTGCTCGCAGATATTGTGGTCCAAGCACGTCCGTGGTCGCATATAAATCGGTTTTAAACCTGCGGGAACCCGGATGATCGCGGCTCATTACACCTTTTAGATGAATTGCGGCCTAACATCCAGAGTAGTAGTTTTGCCGTCATTCGAACTCATTTGGAGGACTCAAAATGACTCGATGGCTTTTTCTTTTGGTGTCACTGCTTCTTGGCTTCTCCGTCTTATCGAGTCCTGCTTCGGCCAACAATTGTGGAGAAGTCCTAGTTGATGGCACTAAACAGGTGTCTCAATACAGATACGGAATGTTTTTTCAGCAAATCTTGGCCGCGGAATATACCAGAAAGTCTAGCGCGGAAATTGCCCGAGACCTTGCCGCCAGTGGAGGCTTTGGCTACGGAGGTTTCTCTCTCACCGGCAGCAATGACGAAAAGGATTTTCAACGGTATATCGACGAGATTGGCTCAAAATTGAACATTTCAACCATCGTCAAGAACGAAAGTTCAATTCTGTTAGCCTCGGGCGACAAGGAAATTTTGAAAAGATGGGCTGAATGTGTAAGGAATGGCGGCTTCACAGCGCGGTTTGAAGTCTACGATGTTGATGATGCCGCCCTTATTTTGGAGTGGCATACATATCCGGTTAAGAAGGGCGTAGACACTAGTACGGCGCTTACCGAAGACATCACAATCCCCAAAGGTATTAATGTGACAAGTGGGGATTCATGCAGGAAGAAGGGGACTGTGTTCGAGTCTGGAAAGACTTGCACGATCACGGTCACGCTTCCGAACGGCGCAACGGACTGGCTTGTATCCGTTAACGTAGAGCACGGTTCGGCTCAAGCTTATCTACCAAAACGTCAGGTGCTGCAGCCAGAGGAGGAGACTTGGGCGCCTCGCCCAGGCACGAATGAGGTAGCAATGGTCGGAGTGTATTCCTATGATACTAGCACGGACAGCCCGACAGTCTGTGCGGATCCTAAGAGTGGTTGGGCTTTCCTGTTATCGACTGTGCAAGCGACACCATGGTATCGAACGGGAAGGTCAGATCCCAGTGGATGCAAGGCCATCGTGGATCCTAAGCTTCACAATCACGTCTGCTGGAGGTCGTCAATGAGAGTGACGGCTGCGAGCGATAATAGCTGCTATGCGACTCTCCACGGGAAGCTCATTCGCTGGAACGTCGTTGATGGTATGGCGCACACACCGTCTGGCGAAGTGCTTACTTCAGCTAAGGCCCAAGCCGTCGTTATTCCGGAGCCAGTGGTGATCAAATGATAAGGGATACTATCGTTGACCTGCGCCCCTCTCAGGCAAAAGCCACCTCAGCTGCAAGCCCGCCGCCCTGCCTGTTATAGAGGCGCACCGAGCCGCCAATTGTTCCGGCGAGCTGCTGCGCGATCGCAAGTCCGAGTCCTGTTCCGCCGGTGTCGCGGTTTCTCGATGTTTCGATCCGGAAAAAGGGCTGCATGGCATTTTGCAGCATCTCGTCGGGGATGCCCGGCCCACGATCGAGCACCGTGATGACTACGGTGCCTTCAGTGCGCCGGTCGACCTTGATTTCCGCAATGCCCCCGAATTTGAGTGCGTTATCTATCAAGTTCGTCAGGATTCTTCGCAGGGCATGTGGCTTTGTCGACACTGTGCCGCGCACCATACCGTCAACCGTGACTGCTTTTCCTGTATCCTGATAGTCGTAGGCTATGCTGTCGATGAAAGAGGCCAGATCGATACGTGAGGATTTCTCGCCATTGCCATGAGCGCTGCGTGCATAAGCGATACCATCCTGTACTAGACGTTCGATTTCACGCAAGTCACTGACCAGCTTTTCCTTTTCCGGCGTATCGTCTGCCATGTCGGCCCGCAACCGCATCCGGGTGATGGGCGTCTGCAGGTCGTGCGAAATCGCCGCGAGAATCTGGACCCGCTCCTCGAGATATTGGGCGACGCGATCGCGCATCGCGTTGAAGGCGCGGGCGGCGTGGACAACTTCGCTTGGACCGCTCTCACTCATCGGCAACCCCTTTTCCCCCGGATCCAACGCTTCGGCTGCCGAAGCCAGCGCGCTGAGCGGTCTGGTCGTCTGTCGCACTGCAAACCAGGTGCACAGAAGAAGAAGCGCCATCTGCGCGGCGAAGACATAAGGCAGCCACTCCGCCAGCGGCATCACGCCGCGCGGTGTCACGTCGATTGTCAGGGGCGAGCCGTCCGATAGCGCCAGATGCGCCTGAAGCCGCTTGCCGTCGCCGGGAATGGACTCGACCTTGACGGGGAAACGGTGTCCTGCGGCCTCCTCGATCCTCTGCGCAATTTCGGCGCCGCGGCCAGACATGTCGGAAACACCTGGAACACCCGGGCCGAGGACGAGCTGATAATTGCTGCGGCTCAGGCGATGGACCCATTGCGCCCGCTCTTCCGCAGGCAGGCGGTCGATTATGGCGATCGATACAGCCAGATCCTGCTCAAGAGTGCCGAGCATGACCGCCTTTGCCGACATATATCGTTCGGCAAAGAGGATGCTGAACGACAGACCGTAGGCAATGGCGAGGCCCGCAAACAGGATGATGAAAAGTCTGGACCGCAACGAGCGCGGCCACCATCCGCCGAGCAGGCGTGGGCCGTTCATATCCTCGGCTCCGAAATCTCCACGGGCACCGCAAAGACATAGCCTTCCGCCCGCACCGTCTTGATGTAGACGGGTTCGCGCGCGTCATCCCCCAGCCTTTGGCGCACGCGGCTCACGAGAAGATCGATCGACCGGTCGAAAAGTTCGGCATCACGGCCCTGAGTGAGATTTAACAGCTGGTCCCGGTTGAGGACGCGCTGGGGATGATCGATGAAGACCCTGAGGAGCCGGTATTCAGCGCCGCTCAAGGCCACGGTCGTGCCTTCCCTGTCGAGCAGGTGACGGCCCACCGTGTCGAGGCGCCACTCACCAAAGGTCAGGAGCTGCCCGGCCTCGCTGATCTGCAGATTGGGAGGCAGCATCCGCGTGCGGCGCAGGATGGCTTTGATCCGCGCAAGAAGTTCGCGGGCAGCGAAGGGCTTCGACAGATAGTCGTCGGCGCCCATTTCGAGCCCGATAATGCGATCCATCTCGTCATCGCGGGCCGTCAGCATCAGCACCGGCGTGGCTTTGTGTTTCCCCGCCCGCAGCTCTCGGCATAAAACTAGCCCGTCATCGCCAGGCATCATCACGTCGAGCACGATGAGATCGACGGTATTGCCGTCGAGAAAACTTCTCATCTGCCGTCCATCGGCCGCCACGCTCGTACGTAGGCCGTTCTTCTTCAGGTAGCTGGAGACCAGCTCCCGGATTTCCCTGTCGTCGTCCACGACGAGGATATGGTCGATATGGTCCATTGGATGCCTTCGTCGTCCGGACGGTTCGAGTGGCCCGCTACCGCGCGCCCCGCTGTCACATGCAGTAAGACAACGGTTCGCGGGCTTCGGCAAGTTTAAAGCTTTGCGACGTCCAGAACAGCCCTGGCAAAAGCCTCTGGCGCTTCCTGAGGCAGGTTATGGCCGATGCCGCCGCTGATGTTGCGATGCTGGTACTTGCCGGAAAACTTCGATGCATAGGCGGAAGGGTCCGGATGCGGAGCACCGTTGGCGTCGCCTTCCAAGGTTACCGTCGGCACGGTGATGACGGGAAGTTTCGCAAGCTGGCGCTCGTAATTATCGTACTTGGCTTCCCCGTCGGCCAGCGCAAGCCGCCAGCGATAGTTATGGATGGTGATGGCCACATGGTCGGGATTGTCGAATGCGGGGGCCGAACGATTGAAGGTCTCGTCACTGAATTTCCAGGTCGGAGATGCCGTCTGCCAGATCAGGCGCACGAAGTCGCGGGTGTTCGCTGCGTAACCCGCACGGCCGCGTTCCGTCGCGAAATAGAACTGATACCACCACGAAAGTTCCGCCTTGGGCGGAAGTGGCTTTCTATTGATTTCCTGACTGCCGATGAGATAGCCGCTGACCGACACGAGCCCGCTGCAACGCTCGGGCCAGAGTGCGGCCATGATGTCGGCGGTGCGAGCGCCCCAGTCATAACCGGCCACGACGGCCTGTTTGACGCCGAGTGCGTCGAGAAAGGCAATCATGTCGACCGCAAGCGCCGCCTGCTGTCCGTTGCGTGCCGTGTCGTCCGAGAGAAAACGGGTCGTGCCATATCCGCGCAGATAGGGGATGAGTACCCGATATCCAGCCGATGCAAGGATGGGCGCGACATCAACATAGCTGTAGATGTCATAAGGCCATCCGTGCAGCAGCAGCACGACCGGACCGTCTGCGGGGCCGGCTTCTGCGTAACCGACGCTGAGTACACCCGCTTCAACCTGCTTAAGGGCGCCAAAGGAGGTCGCTCCGTCGCGTCCGGTTGACGGCTGAGGCGCAGGCGCTTCGCCCTTGGCATGAGCAAGGCCTGTGGCCCCGAATTCGACGGCGGCAACCGTCATTGCGGCAATGCCGAAGAAGCGGCGGCGCTGGAAATTGATCTCGGAAGTCATTTGCTGTCTCTCCTGTCCGTGTTGGATGCCGGACAGGTAACGGGGTGCGTGTATCGTCGATGTGTCCCGAGGGAGGCGAATGTGAATGGTTTTGTAGCAGGGTGCATTCCGGATACAGACTGATACATTTGGCTCGCCCTTCCAACGCAATCAGCCGCCCCGACATCCGGGGCGGCTGCATTTGATCTTACGGAGGTGCGCTTACTTTGAGGATTGCCGGGCGGCCTGTTCGATGACGTCTGCAACCTTATCGGGCTGGGAGGCAAAGACCGCATGGCTTGCCGCAATCTCGGTCACCGCACTGCCGGCGCGCTTGGCCATGTCACGCTCGAGATCGGGGTTGATTGACCGGTCCTGCGTTGCGACAATCGACCAGCTTTTTTTGGTTTTCCAGGCGGGTTCGCCGGCCTTGGCGGCAAAGGCGGCCTTGGCGGCGAAGACCTGACTGCTTGCCATGAAGGCCGCGTCCTCACGTGGCAGATCGCCGGCGAAATCTTGTCCAAAGACGGCGGGATCGAGATAAAGGAACGCGCCATCCTTCGTCGGCTTGATGCCGTTGCCGGCCGGCGGTCTGGAGCCGGCGAGGTCGAGAAGGCTCTCTCCCTTCTCCGGCTGGAAGGCCGCGACATAGACCAGCCCGGCCGCATCCGGCCGGTTACCCGCTTCCGAGATCACCATGCCGCCGTAGCTGTGCCCGACGAGCAGGCTCGGGCCCTGCTGGAGATCGAGGACACGGTTGGTGGCCGCCACGTCATCGACAAGAGAGGTGATAGGCTCCTGCACGATCGTGACGTTGAAACCGCGACTTTGAAGGATCTCTGTCGTCCGGCGCCAGGACGAACCATCGGCCAGCGCGCCATGGACTATGACGATATTCTTCACCTCTGCCGCATGTGCGGCAAAAGCGATCAGTGCGGTTGCGATGGCAATCGCGAATTTTGGCATGAGACGACGGTGCATCATGTTTTTCCTCTGGTTTAATGTGAAAGGGAAGGAAAATGCAGGTTCAGCCGAACGTGAAGGCATAGGCCTGCACGCCGGGGTCGAGGAAGCGGATGGCAAAGGTTCTCGCTTGGACGGTGCCGGACTGGCGGACGAGCTGGTAAAGACGGGTTGAGGTAACAACGCCGTTGCCCTCGGCATCCGTGTCGGCGCCGTGATCTGCGCCCGGCCGATGCCCGTCGATGGTGACCTGGAAACGAACCGGTTTTCCGGCGCTTGCCGGCCCAAGGACCAGATGCAGGTCACGGGCGCTGAAACGGTAGGTGATGCCACCATCAGCCGCATCAAGTGTCGCCGCTTCCGCGCCAACCGTCCAGGTACCGGAAAGTCCCCATTCGTTGAGAGAAGGCGTCGTGACGGAATAGTCGCGCGGCGTGTCCGCGCGCACCGCCTCGTTAGATGCAAAATTCTCAGCCTGTCGGTAGCCGATATAGGTTTCGCCGGAGCGCATATGCCCGATATCCGCACCGGCTTCAGCCCCTGTCGCCTCCGGGCTCACCGGCGCGCTGGCGGAGGTGCTGCTGCCGGATTCACGCAGCAGGTCCTGGATCGCCTCTTCCGTCTGCCGGTAGTTGCCCTCGCCGAAATGGTGGTAGCGAACCTGGCCCTTGGCATCGATCAGGTAATGCGCCGGCCAGTAGCTGTTATCGAAGGCGCGCCAGATCTTGTAATCATTATCGATTGCCACCGGGTAATCGATCTTGAAGCCGGCGACGGCCTGCCTGACATTGTCGATTTTCTTTTCAAAGGCGAATTCGGGGGCGTGGACACCGATGACGACGAGGCCCTGGTCCCGGTATTTGTCTGCCCAGGCCCGCACATAGGGAATGGTGCGGATGCAGTTGATGCAGGAATAGGTCCAGAAGTCGACGAGGACGACCTTGCCACGCAATTGTTCGCGCGTGAGCGGTGGGGAATTGAGCCACTCGACGGCGCCATCGAGCGATGGAGCCTTGCCCTCAACCGGCAGCTCTGACCGGGCCGCAGCAGCGCTGGCGCTGGCGCCTGCCGCGGTCGCCGCTTCAGGCGCTCTGGCGGTGTGGAGCCGATCGAGCACCTGCTGTTCGAAGGATGCCGTGCTCGCATAGGAAATCTGCGACAGGAAACCCGTATCCAGACCGAGCGCGATGACCGTAACGCCGGCAAGCACCGCCGCGCCAAGCGCCTGGCGGATCCGCTCGCTGAAACCCAGAGACCTCTTCATACCCGCAAATACCCGGCCGCCGATGAGGATGGCAACGGCAAGGGAGGTAGCAGCCCCGGCGGCATAGGCGGCAAGCAGCAGGCTCGTTTCCAGATTGGCCCCCTTCAGGGCCGCCCCCGTCAGGACAAGCCCGAGGATTGGTCCCGCGCAGGGTGCCCATAAAAGGCCGGTGGCGATGCCGAGTATCAGCGAGCCCGCAATCGTCGGTACTGACCCGGGCTTGCCGGCGGCGTTGGCGAGCCGGTTACCGAGTTCAACGACCGGGCGGGTGATGATGCTGGCCGCGCGGGGCGAAATCAGGCCGACACCGAAGATCGCAAGCAACACAAGAGCGGCGAGCCGGCCATATTCATTGGCGCTGATTGCCCAGCTACCGCCCACCGCCGCCAGCGTCGCGACGGCGCAAAAGGTTGCCGCCATTCCCGTAAGCAGGGGCAGCGTGCTGCGCAGGAAGGGTTGCCCCGCCCGCGCAAAAACGAAGGGAAGGATGGGCAGGATACAGGGGCTGAGAATTGTCAGCGCCCCTCCGAGATAGGCAATGACCAGAAACGTCATCATCTTGTCCTTTCAGGCAGGAGTTCGGGGTTCCGGGCGGCGAAGGCGACCCGGCGATGGCACCAATTTCCCGGCCTCACGTATCCCTGATGTGTCCGGCCTTCGGTGAATTTGTAATCGAGTGTAGAGGCCGCCTTTCCGCGAACAGTCGCGAAAGCGAAATCGCCCAAGCCCCGGAATCGGTTACGGTGCATATCGCGTGAAGACGAAATCATGGTCCTTGACGTTGCCCTCGTGGCAGGAGAGGCACGTCTCATGCTGAGCGGCGTCCACCGGCTTGCCGTTGACAAACCGCCCGAAGCCCCAGCCGTGGCTGGCGGCATATTTCCCGGAGTCCTTCACCATCACCTGCACGGTGGTTGCCGCGCCCGGAACAGTGGCCGGCGGAAACTCCGTGGATTGCTGCCGCTTATAGGCGAGCTTCACCAGTATCGAGCCGTCGGGAAAGGGCAGGGTTCCGCTCTTGTAGGCGTCGACGGCGATATCGTTTGCCAGAACCGCGCGAAGCTCGTCCAGCGGCGGCGCTTCCTGCGCGGGCGCGATGAACTTCCAGTCACGATATCCTTCAGGAAGCGTGACGCCATAGATGGGAGAGGCAAGTTCCGGCGGCGTGTCCGCTGAGCTCGAATAAACGGTTCCAAAACCTGCTGCCGCACCCGATAGGGCGACGGCGAAGAAAATTT
>NZ_BDLN01000006.1:288225-303617 GCF_001950375.1 Rhizobium sp. TBD182
TCATGGGAGATCCTGCCTGATCCGAAATAGATCAGGCAATGATCTGCCCTGCAGGTATCCGGCATGTTTCCTGAAACCCGCATTTATGTATCAGATCGTAGCGCTGCGCAGTGCCCCCGGAGGCATGTCACGCTTAAAGGCCGGCGAGCACGCTCACGTCATCGTCTTTTGGAGCCTCCATCGCGACCCTTATTGCTTTCTGGATCTCGTCCTCTATTGCCTTCCTTTCGTCGGGCGGCATGGCGGCAAGGTCGCCTTCGGACAATCCCCGCGCCTCCAGATATTGGGCCCGGATTTTCTCGCCAAGGCTCATATTTGCCCAGCGGCTAAGCTCGTCCTCATCGGAGCCTGTGCCGCCGCCCTCAAGCGGCGTCTCTTCTATTCCGCCCTCTTGCCCCCGGAGCGACCAGAGTGCGTTGGCAAGATTGGAGGAGAGCGAAGGCGCGGCTCCCCCTCCGATCAACGATGCCGACCGTTCGGGTGTGGGATCGGGCACGGCCTGGGAAACGTCCTGTGGCCGCGGGCGTATGTAAAGCGAGGCGGTGGAGCCAATTCGATCGATTGCAGACATGGTACATCTCCTTCGGTCGCAATCTGGTTCGGGTGGCTTGTGTCTGGCTGGTCATGCTGCTTGCCTGCGTTCGGCGACCTCTCTTTGCCGACCACGAGCACATTTCTTTCGTCACCTCGCCGGCGGAACTGCGCAAAATCGTTCCGAAGCAACGAGAAGTCGTGAAACTTTTTGGAGCGCGGCGAGTTTGGTGAGGGAGCAATCAGCTCGCATGTCTCACTGCATATAATCACCGCTACGCGGAGGATTGATCGTCCATTCGGAGGAGATCGCATGAATTCCATCATCTATCTAGTCGGCCTCGTCGTCGTCGTCCTGTTCATCCTCTCATTGTTGGGGCTACGCTGATGGTTGATCCAACGGGTATCGAAACGAATCCAAACCGCAGCTATGTGGACTGGCCAGCGATTTTCGCCGGTGCCGTCATTTCCTCGGGCGCCATGGCCATTCTCACCGCATTTGCGGGCGGCCTGGGCCTGAGTTCAATCTCGGCGGACAATGGTGGCGAGGTCAGCACAGTCTGGCTCATCATAACCGCGCTCTTCGTCATCATTTCCATGGTCGGCTCCTACATGCTGGGTGGCTATATTGCCGGCCGCATGCGTCGGCCTGCCGGCGCTGCCGACAGGAACGAACTGACCGTCCGCGATGGTGTGAATGGCCTGGTCGTATGGGGTCTCGGCACGGTCGTCTCGGCGTTTCTAGCGCTCGGCGTGCTGTCCGGTGGCGCCAAAGCTGTCGGCAGCGTGGCGCAGACCGCTGTTGAGGCAACGGGTTCCGCAGTCGGTGGCGCCGTTCAGGGTGCTGGTCAACTTGCGGGCGGCATTATTTCCGGCGCTGGCAGCGCAGCAGGTGGTCTGGCGCAAGGCGCCGGTCAGGCTGCAGCGCCCAGCATCGAGCAAATGCTTCCGCAGGGCCTGAAAGCTAATCCAATCGACTATTTCACGGATAGTCTTTTGAGAACCGATGCGCCCGCCGCCCCTCTGACGGGTGACCAGAGCGCCGGCGATTATCAGCGCCAGATCAGCGGCATCCTCGGCAATCTTCTTGCAACCGGCGAGATATCTGATGCCGACAAGACATGGCTTGCCAATCAGGTTGCTGCCCGCACTAACATCAGCCAGACGGATGCGCAAACGCGCGTAAACCAGACGGTTGAACGCGTGCAGGCCGTGAGGGCGGAAGCGCAGAAGAAGGTCGATGAAGCGCAGAAGCAGGTCGAAACCCTGAAGGCTGAGGCGCAGAAGGCGTTGGACGATGCCAAGGCCAAAGCTGCGGATGCCGCAGAAAAAGCGCGCGTCGCAGGCATTCTGACTGCGTTCCTGCTGGCCGCTTCCGCACTCGTTTCTGCTGCCGCTGCTTATATCGGCGCAGTCCACGGTGGCCGCCACAGAGACGAAGGCCGTATCTGGGGTGGTCTTTCCTACCGCAAGTAACCAAAGCGACGGCAAGAAAAATCGTCTTTTCACAAATGTCCTGCCCGGACCAAATTCCGGGCGGGACTTTCGTTTTAGGCATCTGCCGTCACGGACAGGGTCAATCGCGACGCTGTAGCAAGGCAAGTGCGACCGTGGATGCAGCCAGGATCGCGGTCAGCGCCAGCGGCGCAGTGGCACCGTAGGAATCCACGATATAGCCGCCGACAACCGCCCCTATACTGATAGCCACCTGGAAAGAAACAACCATCAGGCTGCCTGCCGCTTCCAGAGCATCGGGTGCGCCGCGGGAAAGGTTGGTCGGCAGCACCACGGGCGCCATGCCAAAGGCAAGCCCCCAAAGCGCGACGAGCGCGAATGCGGCACCGCTATGAACACCCCATAGGACGAGGGCGATTGTTGCAAACGCCATCAGGGCGGCGGTAACGATGAGCGCGAGGCGGATACTGGTGTCTGCCATGCGGCCTCCCAGCACATTACCGATCACGGAAGCGACGCCAAAGCCGAGCAGGGCGAGAGCAATCGGCGTGGTCTCAAGCAGCGTCACCTGTTCGAGGAAGGGTCGTACATAGACCGAACCGGCAAAATGCCCCGTCATCAGCAACAGGATTGCCAGCATCCCCAGCTGAACGCTGCGCCGCCGCGTCAGCCGGAAAACATCGGAAAGACTGTTGCTTGTACTTGCCGGCAGAGAGGGCAGGCTGAATATTTGCAGCAGCATGGCAATGACGGCAAGCCCCGCCGTCATCGACATGGCAATGCGCCATCCCACCCAGTCGCTGATCAAGGCGCCCATGGATGGAGCCGCGATGGTGGCCAGTGAAACGCCGAGTGTAACGATAGCCATGCCGCGCCCGGTCGAATTCGCGCCAACGAGCCGCGCCACGACAGCAACCGAAAGTGCCCAGAAACCGCTGAGCGCAATACCCAGTCCGGCCCGGCCGACCAGCAATAGCCAGAAATCGGCAGCAACTGATGCGAGAATGTTGGAGCCGATCGCCAGCGCGCTGAGACCGACAAGCACGCTCTTGCGGTTCAGTTCGCCGATGAGAACATTGCTCAGCAAAGCCGTCACGGCGCCAACGGAAGCGGTCGCCGTAACAACCTGTCCGGCCGTACCCTCGGTAATGCCGAGATCGCGCGCCATGGGCGTCAACAATCCCGCTGGCAGAAACTCGGCCGACACCAGCGCAAAGCTGGTGGCCGCCATCGAAAGAACCGCAAACCAGGTTGCGGCGGTCCAATCGGGTTCCTCTGCGGCCTCCAGGCCAATCGTTGACCCATCAAATTCTGATGTCGTGTCCGTCATGGTGTCTCTCCTTGAGTTGGGAGAGTTTTAACCGAATTTTTTCGGATGATATGTATCTAAAAATCCAAATTTCATACCTATTCCTCCGAAATTTGTGCGTTGCACAATCTTTCTTGCGCACTGCGCGGGCCGGATTATCCCACGTATCCGTGCCATCCTTCTTTGCCTTGCGATCCTAGGGGAACCACATCTTGATGCGGCCATATTGATCCGGATGGATTTCTTCGCCCTTATGGCCAGCGACGATTGCCACCTGCGCGCCCTCAATGCGCGGGCGTTCGGTTGACCGGAAGCTCATTCGCAAGGCTTGTTTAAGTACAAAATAATATAAATAATGAATATATCGATACTTAGTTACTGCGAATCTGTCGAGTCTACTTATGATAGGAGGTACTTATCGATGGTAAGGCGAAATCCCAGCCTTTGAGAGAATAAACAAGGGATGCTTCTGCAAACGACTTTCCGGCGACGAGCCCTCGGAGGAGGGGCAGGTAGGTAAAAGCCTGAGCCTTGGGGCAGTTCACAAGATGTGACGAAAAGAGGGACCCGTTCTGGTCGAGTGCCCAGTTGACGTAAACCTTAGACTGTATCATTCTTCAGTTATAAACCGTCGAGCTGGGGGGCTATTATGGCGGATATACTTAGGAAACTTTATAGAACGGTCGTCATTGCCTCGCTTGCGGCTGCCGGCGGATGTGGCGGGCCTCAATTCCGCGAGGACACAGGCAACACGCCGGTCGTTCCAACGCAAGCGGTGATCGATACTCTGAAATGCGGATTGTCGAATGCTGTGGCACTCGATACACTCGATCGGAGCGGGATCCGCTCGGCAATTGCAGTGGTGAAACTCGACGTCAATGTCGTGAATGGCTCCACGATTACAGGCTCGGCCTCTGCGGGGATTCCAATCTCGAGCGGAGCTGGAAATTTTTCGCCGAGCTTCTCAGCCTCCCGCGAGGCGACGCTGACGAACAACACGACGACGGAATTCGATATTACGATTTCGAAGGGTGACGGCGCGGCCTGCCAAGCTATACGTGGACGCTTCCAGGACGCGGGCTTCTCATCCTGGCTCGCCCAAAACATCACCGACATTAACCGTGCTGTGGCTGGACCGCCTTACGCCTCGATGAAGAAGTATGTTTACGACAGCCATTTCATCGTGAAGAGGTCGGCGAATGCGGGACTTTCCTTCGACATCGTTCCCGTGAAGGTCGGCGCATCCGTCGATACCTCCCGCAGCGATATTCAGCATATCAACGTGACGATAGAGGCAGTGACTGTCAGGGAGGGGAAGCCACCCGGGCGCGGTGGAAGGTGGTTCAACACTGAGAGGGGAGGACTGTAGATGATCGGAAGACGTAGCTTTCTAAAATTTACCGGGTTCGTGCCAGTTTGCCTGTGTTGCGGACCGACCGGTGGTGCGCAGGCGCAGGAAGACGAGCCACTTCTGTGCACAGAGTTGGTGATGCCCAACTTCGAGGAGTCCCTCAAGATTGCAATCGACGAGAATCCAGAAAACGATCCCATTCGGGAAAACCTTCCCAGATCGGAGGCGATCTCTCTTTATAAGAAGAGGTGGAATCCGAAGCGCCGACTCCTCAATGTCAGCTTCCTTGATGAGCCTGCCTTTATTGACAAGGTCATCGGTTACGCTCGCGGGTGGGAGCCGCATATGGGAATACGTTTCCGGTTCGGCAATTCGGATGCCGACATACTCATTTCCTTCGAAAAGGGAGGCTCGTGGAGCTATCTGGGCACGGATAGCCGTTATTATGCTCAGCGGGGCCAGCCTTCGATGAACTACGGCTGGTTCACCGCATCGACGTCGGAAGAAGAATTCCGCAGGGTCACCTTACACGAATTCGGTCATGCTCTTTCCTTGGTCCACGAACATAGCCATCCAGGCGGGCGTATCAGTTGGAACGAGAAGGCGGTGTTCGCGCACTACGCCAAGCAGGGTTGGACTGAAGACGACGTCAGGGCGCAGGTCTTCCGCAAATACCAGCTTAGTCAGGTTAACGGATCGAACTATGATCCGACTTCAATCATGCATTATGCGATCGATCGTCGATTGGTCACCGACCCCGCCGACGCGGTGGGTTGGAACACTCAGCTTTCCGATCTCGACAAGTCGACCATCGCGAAACTGTATCCGAAGACGAGAACAAATCTTCCGAAATAGGTGGCCCATGTTCGATGCGCTCCTTGCAAAACTTCTGGCAATTCTACTTCTGTTGTTTGGGCTTTCGGGGGTGGTTCAAGCTCAGGGCCGCTCTGTGAACGAACCGCAGCGGGTTGTCGATCTGTGTGACATTGACCCTAAAGCCTGCGACATTGCGTTTTTCAAAGCCCGCGACCAAAATTGGCGCGTTGCGCCGTTATGTGTTCTCGACCCTTGCGCGTGCTCACGCTGTAACAGCATGGCGTGGGAGCGGGTAGCCGGCATCGAGAGTTTATCGGCAGTCGAAAATGCACTTTCGGAAAGTCTAAGGGCGGGAAGCCTAGAGTTGATCGCCGCGAACCCGATCATTGTTTCGCCTGCGCCGACATATGACGGGCTCTTAAGCGAGCGGACGTCCCGAGCGGCCGTAGACCGCGGCACTCCCGTATTCCGGCTCAAGCGGCAGGCGCTCGAGGCGAGTGCCCGCCACGATCGCAGAGAGGGGAGGGTCTGTAGTTCGTCAAGCTCGCGGCCGGCCGATGTGTGGCATGAACTTACGGTTCGGCGTAACGAGACACGACAATGCAGTAATGCGGCGGAACTCGTCCTGGATCAGCGCGACGTAATGGGGGCGGCAAAATATCTCGCAGTCATCGCCGGCACCCGCAGCCGGGACCAGGAGAAAAGCGCCTTCAAGCTTTTCGATGATTACAAGGAACAATGTCTCAATCCGCTAGGCGAATACGCGACGTCGAGCTCGCTTGCTGCACTGCTCGGCTCAGACTTCACGGCGACTGCCCGTTCTTCCATCGGTCGTCTCAGCAGGCTAGGTGAGCCGGTGTATTGCACAGCAGCGATCGGAAAAAGAGCAGATCAGTCTGTCGGACTCGTAACGGCGGCGCATTGTGTGGGAGACGTGACACGGGGGGCTGGCGACGGCCGGCTCCAATATGCCGCCAACAATACGAAAATGCTCTTCACCGCATTTGATGGTACCGAGTATCCAGTCGAAATTGATGAGGATGTCATCGGCTACGATTACGCCGCAAATGACGACAGCGCGTTCATACCGCTGGCTGAGGGCCGGACCCTTTCGGTGGCGCCGTTCGAAATCGGAAAGACGCCCGAGCTTTGGCAGCCGCTTTACATCGTGGGTGCAAATCCATTCCTGAGCGCGCTGGCAAAGGCGAAGGATCCAGAAAGCTACAGTGCTTTCAGCGCGGCAAGCATCTCTCTTGAGGCGGGTTGCCGCGTCTATGGTATTTCCGGCCGGGGTGTTTTCCATAATTGCCAAACCGAGAAGAGCATGTCGGGCAGTCCAATTTTCATTTCGCGTGCCGGGCGTGCCGAGCTTGTTGCTGTCCAGTCAGGCGAGGCAAGCAGCCCTACAATTCCCGAATGTGGATCTGGTTCAGCCGCCGCCGCCAATGTGGGCACTCTAGTAGCGCCATAGTCCAGCCAGCGGTACTAAAGCCCTGATGCCTTTGTAAGGTTCACGCGGAAGCGATCGCGCCGCCGCTGATATCTGCGGGTCATTTCCGCTGAAGCATGACCGAGTTGCTTCTGCACGTAACGTTCATCGACCTCAGCGGAGGAGGCCAAGCCGGCGCGAAGGGAATGGCCGGAGAACTTAGAGGCCCGCTCGATCTCACTGAGATCGCCGCGAACGCCGGCCGCCATTGCGGCCCTTTTCACAAGTCGAGCAACCTCTTTATCGTTCAGCCGCTCCGACCCGACAGCCTTCCCTTGCCCCGTCACCCGACGAAACAGGGGGCCATGAGCCAGCTTGGCGAACTTGATCCATGTCTCGACCGCAGCGACCGGGCAGGTCGCATCAGATGAACCGCGGCCGACCTCGACCTCTCGCCATCCGGTCTTGCCGCGCAGGGTGAGGAGCATCCCCTTGTCGACGATTTCGATCCAACCGCGCCCGTCTTCTGTCTGGTCGGCTTTCAGATCGAGGCCGAGGATCTCGGAGCGCCGAAGACCTCCAGCAAAGCCGACGAGCAACATTGCCCGATCCCGCAGGCCGCGCAGAGAGCCGCGATCAAGCGTCTCGATCATGGCGATGATATCCTCGCCCATGACCCGCTTCCTTCTGGACGGGTGGCCGGGCGTGGCTGTTGCGAACGCCGGCCATGACAGTGGCAATATGCCGGTCCTTGCGATCGAGCGAGAGACCGCGCTGGGAAAAATTCCAGGAGAGTGAGGAGAGCCGTCGTTCGATGGTTGACACCGAACTTGCCCCCATACCGCGCTCACCCGCACCCGAAGCGCAGGCTGTAATGTAGAGCCCCACAGTCTGTGGGTGCGGGGAGGGGAGAAGGGCCCGACCGCCGGCACCATGCTGAAAAATGCTTCCAGTCGGAGGCGTAGGCCTTGCGGGTGTTGGCGGAACTGGCCGCTGCGACGTAGCCCCGGGCGCGATCGGCGAGGGTGGAAAGATGCGCTGGTGTCTCGTCCTCGTCGGCGAGAGAGGGTAGGGGACCGTCGCCCGACACCTCCGGCGCCGAGACATTATACCCGGCCGTTGTGCTGGGAGATGGCGCTGAGGTCTCCTCAACGCGATCTTCGCTGTTTTTCTCGATGATTTGGGTCATTTCTCTATAATGACCACAATGTCCGATAATGCTTTTGGCAGGAAGTTTCTCGTTTTAGGGGACAGGCGAAGTACATATCGCTCAGCGGCGGAGTTGCTCCCGCGGATGCGATATGCCTAAGACAGATTGGCTGACCCTGAATTTTAAGGGGAACTTCTGTCGCAATAGTCATGTGCGAAAGTTCAACTTACACGACTGATTTTTGCGCCAACTCACCACGGCAGGTAGCTTCCCCATTTCAGACGTTCCACCTAAATGCGTCCGTTCTCGAAAGCCGACGTAGGATCGTCGACTACTGGTAGGCGGGACGACTTCCGTCGTCACTCGCCATCCAGTGGATCCAAACAGAAACTCCTTTCGCCTTCAACGTTTCCATGACCTGCCGATTGGGATGATCGGGTGTCATCACTTCGCCGTAGAGTTGATCGTCGAGAATACGAACGCTCTTCAGGTTCGGCATGTCGAGCAGTGCTGGCACGTTGACCAGCTCGACACCTGCGTTGATATTCTCGATCTGGAACGGCGGCAGGAGATCACGAAGATCTACAGTCTCGATCATCGACGTCAGATCGAGGCTCTTGATGTTCGGACAATGTCCTATGCCTGAAAGGCTCGTGACATTGAAGCTCTCGTCCTCTCCATCCCAAAAGAACCAAACGTAAGGATAAGCGGAATTACCTCCGTCTAGAACCAGACCGTCAACTTGCCTCAAAAGGTCGGGTGTGAGGGGATAGCGATCCAAATACGCTCGAACCGCAGGGATCTGCTCGTAGCCTTCCTTCTCCAGATCGACGGGCCGCCCAAGAACGTGCTCTGCCAGCTGCCGTGGGGTGCCGAGATCTACGACTTGTTTGTCGATCAGGCCAGACAGGATTGCAAGCTTGAGGTTAGGGTCCTCGAACGGTGCGCCCGGTAAACCCTTGGGGGCAGGGTATTGTGAGGCCATCGTTTCTCGCAGCCACCCAAAAGTTGTGAGAAATCCTCCTGCTGCCAACAGATCACGTCGTCTAAGCATGATTCGGTCTCGATTATCGTATGTATTTCCAGCCATTATGCCCTTCTGAAGGGCCCTATTCCAGTAGTGTCTACCCGGAAGCTGCCAGACGGCTTGACACCCCATCCTTGACGTTCCGATCTGTCGCAAAACTTAGGCAGACTGTGCGAAAACTCAAAATGATTTTCGTCGCGTAGCGTCTCATTTCGCCGACGCCAACTTCCAGGAACGGAATTCTGAGCGAAAGTCGTTTGAGCGCGGGGAGTAGCATCAGTTTCTATCGAAAGTTTCCGCGCCGGAGTTTTCGCACAGTCTGTAGGAGTTTTGCGACAATCCATAGAAAAGCATTCGGCACTGCCTTATCGGCTCGGCACGATATTAATCGTGGCGGATGATCCTACCTGAGTGAAGGAATACTCGACCGTACCGCGTTTCCAGTAAGCCGATATCATTTCTATAGCGTCTTCCTTGTCGAGAGTGTCAGGAGGGCCAAGACGTTCTGATAATGCATGGAGAAACTCGGCAGGCTTCTTTGTCGAATATGCACATGCCTTATGGCCGTTTAAGCCGCCAGCGACCCAAAAAGACAACGACTCGGCCCCCTCAATATTATCGCGCCGCCAGCCCACAACCTCTACAGGGCCGCCATTGTAGCTAACGAAATGAGTACGCCATTCCTCTGTTTCCGCATCGGCCAGCCGCTGCCAACCTAGCTGATCACCCTTCCGTATCGCCGCCTGCACCGTGGGAGCTTCGCAGACATCAAGAAGGCGGTCTATCGTCATGTCCACCGACATCGCTTTGTCAGCTCCAATGATTAAAAATGCAGCGCAAATGCCGCTGATAACCGTCATGCGCATGCGCGTTGCGCCTTTCTTTCTCAGCCGAAAAAACAACTGTCCTGATGAAGCGTCGCGACAATCCCCCAACCCGCGACCAATTTTACATGCGCCCTTCGGCGTGGCGATTGGCGATCCACGAGAGGTTCGGGATATCGCCTCCGCCGGACTTCACAACGTTGGTGCCGTGGAACATGACGCCATAGCCATGCTCCCGATCCCATGTACATGCTAGTTCCGCCCCGAAATAGGGAAGCTTACCCCTAATAGGAGGCAGCGTAAGCTGAAGCAGCCGGACCATCTGACGCAGCATCGGCTCGTCACAGCTTTCAGGAAGCGGCCTATCCTCGTCCCCCAGTACGATACCTCTCTGGATGTCGCGCAACCTTGGCATGTCGCTCAAGATCGTGTCGATAATGACCCGCTCTACTTCCTCATCGTTCTCGATAAGCCACCGTGCCGTTTCAAGCATGATGGGATCTGGGGAGTCGCCTTCGCCGTCGTCGTTCTCAAAAGAAACTGGCACCTCGCCTGGTTCGGCGAAGCTGGAATAGCCCCGGCGGGGATGAGGCAACGCAACGAGAGAATGCCAGAGCGTTGACGTCTGCGGCATGGGGAGTGCTGTTTCCCAAAATCCATCTATGCCGTAGAGGGTGGGCAGTCCATCGAATGTATAGGGAGCGTATTTGGGGGAGATCTTGTCCATGAGCATCGTGTTTATCCTCTTGTTGAGTCAGAAATTGTCAAAATCCGCATTTCCCGCGATGCTCCCTCAGTTTACGCGACACGGAAACGCCCCAGCTAATCCTTTGACCACAAGCGATGATGCGCTTCTTTTCAGGCGATCTGACGCAAGGGTATGAAGATAGGTATAAACGCGGTCGATAAGCTCATGAGGAAGAACAGTGCCGGCTCCACACCATCGCGTGCCGCTCGTGGCGTCTGCGACACCGGCGATATAGGCAATGGCGCGGGCTTTCGGTCGACTGCGGTATTCAGAAAGCTCTTCGAAAACAAGCATGGCCTGTTCATGATCATTATCTCAATCATCACCAATGGCAACGAGAACATTTGTATCTAGCAATGCCAGATTTCGTGGAAGATCCAACTCTGCACCGTCAATACTGATTATGGGCATTAGCGAACCAAATTGACCCCTCGTTGATTGAAGGCCATCGCGATTAACGCATCGATTTCGACTTCAACGTCAGAAAGGCTCTGATCCGCCGCCTTCAACCGAATTGCGCGAGCTGAAAGATCTGCTAATTGCCCTTGAAAGTTTTCATCCTCCAGGAAGCGATCAATTATAGGTATGTTTTGGATATGCTGTGGTTCGAACTTCTGGAAGTTTCCTCGAAACTGCGAAGTCGTTTGGCGAACAAGCGCATCTATGACGCCGCTGTTCAAGTAAGCCATCAAGGGCATGATCACTTCAGGATCTTCCTTTACCACGGCCGTGCCGCTAACCAGAAAGACTTCTCCTGTGACGTCTACGGCGAATGCAGTTTGCGGCGCTAGGTCGCGTATTAGCAATTTTGGGCTTCTCAGCCAACGTTCGTCGCGCGGCCACACCAACTCGTAGAAACGCCCATTGGTTTTTTTCAAGCTGGCTCTTGAACTCAGCAATTCCCGGTTTCGTGAGAAGTAAGCCCACGCATGAGGGTAGTTTGCTTGCAACTCCCCTTCGGATAAAGCGACGTTGTTCCTATACGGATACAGTAGCCTCGTTTCCGGCCTTATTACTAGCCTAATGTCAAATTTCGCGTCATCGTGACCCTCTCGCGGCGAATCATCGGCACTCTCGAGAGATAGACGCCTCTCCCCAAGAACTAGTTAAATAGCAGTTTATTGATGGTCGTTGCGATAATCAATTTAACAGTGCAAGAGTTCCCAGGAATTGAGAGACAGTACAAGGAATTTTCACCGCAACCGAGGATGGCGCGTGCGGCCGGGTCGAGAAATTGAAAGAGAAACTCTCCTGGATTAATATCCTTGCCGTTACGCATCTAGGCTCCCATCGTGGGGGCTGCTTCTAATCTCGTTTATTTAAACGGCGGCCGCATCGGTGAAGGGACCGCAAACCAAGATGACGTTGGACGATAGCGATTTCGGTAAGGAGCGTCGCGCCTTCCTCGAAGAGATTCAAAAATTGGCGGCGCAAGTGACGCGCGCTCAATCGATATGGGAGGCGCCATCGGCAAGGCACGCCCTGGCGTGGTTGCTATTCCACCAAGAATGCCCGGGCCAGATAGGATTCCTAGGCGACTCGATCGATGGCGCGCAACGCGTAGACCTTCCGCCTCTCGTGTTATTTCGGGGACAGGCCGACGCCGGTTGGGCGGTCCAGAGCGGGCTCCAGCGCCTGCAGCCCGCCGAGCGGAAGCAGGCCAAGTTAGCGGCGAGACTGTTCGCGCAAGTAGCCTACGAGATGTTCAGGGAAATCTACAGATCCGATGGCATGCAGGACTATCCTCGCCCGAACCGTCGCGCAGGAATTGCAGCCGCTCAGCACTACGGCATGAAAACGAACCTACTCGACTTCACGACAAACGCTCTGGTCGCAATGTGGTTTGCGAGCTCGCAATCGAACATCGACCCCACTCCCCGCAAGAGCGCAATCGACTGGGTCGATCTCAGGACAGCGAAGGAGTTGGGCCTCCGCGTGGTGCTGCCGCCTGTATTTGTTGATCGCCTGTACCTGCAGCGAGGGGTTTTCCTTGACGTGCCACACTCGAAGCTGACACAGTTGCGCGGACGTCTTAACCGCATCATTTTCCCATCCGCTCATCGCTTCGAATTCATCCGCGTATTTGGCGATGGACTGGCACGCAAGTTAGACCTGCTGCCCCCAGATGATTGGCTTGAGAGGCTCAAGGTATGGTCGACGCTGGAGAGTGCAAAATCACCGGGCGAGCAAGATGCCGGCATGTCCGCACTGCTGCGTTTCACATTCCCGAACGGATATCACCCGGAGATGCAGCGCACCGAGATTCACGGACTTCTGGGATTGGGCGACACAATCGAGGTCATGCTGGACTTCGTCGACCGAATGGCGTTGCGCACCGTAAAAGGGGGATCAATCTACCATCCTGACACGGTTGGCATGCTCGCGGACGACAATCCGGACTTCTTCTCTTGGCTGTTGCGGGGAGTCGCGCCAGACGACGGCGGCGTTACGATCATGCCGCATCATGCCGATCTCAACGTCAAGCTTCGCAAGCTTGCCGGAAGCCTGCGCCATTATCGGATCGAGCAGACCTAGGACAGCGGTGCGCCGACCGGCCGTACTAGTGGTTTTGGAGATACCCTGAGAATGCATTGTGCGCCCAACCGACAGGTAAAGTGTGGGCCATGATCGCGTTGGCCACGACCTTGCCGGTCGAACGTAAATGTGCAAGCACGTCGGCCATACAGGTAGAGCTCCAGTAGACGATCGCAGCAATGACGAGGGTTGAGGCCGGACCCGCGGTACTACTGGGCCTCATGGCCACGATCGATGATACGGCTTTGTCGAAACGTGCAGATGGCCTGCGTAGGGGCAAGCCGCTGCTTCCTCTCATTAAGGGGTAAGAACAAGATTAGTGCGAAATCGTACGCCAAGCGAATTTGTCCATATTTCCAGCAGTTTGCCGTCTGTGCTGAATAGGAAGTTTTAGGGTGAAATGCTATTTAGGACCCCATTTTTAGAACGAAAATCGACCTCAAACATCACTTTCTCGGCTAAACGTACGATTTCGCACTAATCTTGTTCGGACCCCTTTATGATATGCAAGAACTCGATCTGGTGGTCTTCGCTTGAAGAAATGAGCGTCAGTAGTTGCGCCCGCCGAGACGCGCGATTCCGCCGCTACGGCATAACTTCCAACCGATGCAGCCGAGGACGATGAATGGCCAATCAGGCGCCTATCTTAGCGGCGAGCGCCGTAATTCTTGACGAGCGGCAGCGCATCCTTCTCGTTCAGCGGTCGAAAAAGATGAGATTCTTACCGTGCCGGTTTTTTTCTTGCAGCGATAGAAGGCTTCTTGGGTGACGGTTTAGGTGTGCTCAGAACCTTGAGTTCTCGAAGCTTGACGATCACTTCAGCAGTCAAACCTTCGGAAAAATGGGTCCAATGTCCGTCCTCTAGGCCAAAAAATCGCTTGAAGCGCGTGATAGTTTCGGCCGAAGCGCTGCCGCCGGTGATCAGCGTGATTTTTGGACGGGTCGTTTCGGTTAGCTGGATGCGCTTTAACATGTGCTTAAACTCAAAATCTGCGTTCGGCATCGAATATCCGAAGAAGATCCAGTTTTCGCTGTCTTTGAGATAAGACTCAGCCGTCCTCCAGCTTGCCGCATGCATCGGAAAGTCGAGCGCTTTGCGATAACTGAAAGTAGCAAATCGGGTTCCGAGCGCCTGCGTTTCGCAATGCGGGCATGAAGGACTGATGTGTCGCGCGGAGAATTTTGTTCCTGTGCGTTCCCGAACCGCGTCCCAGTCACGCGAGCGAAACAAAGTTTGGGCAACATATTCAACTTGGTCTGCCGATACCCAGAAAACTTCGCGACAAGCGTCGCAATAAAGCCAGTTGACTGAACCGTGCGGCTTGATCAAGTGGAGTTGAGGGAGGCTTGAGTTCAAATGTTTGTACCGCAGGGTTTTCGAGTCTTTGACGACGAGATGCTCGGCATTGCAGCCATAATCGACCCTTTCGATGCCTTGAGCGCGCCTAAACCCAGTTTCCACGACTACATCCCAGTTCAGATTGAGAACCGCGGTACGGTTTACGTCGAAATCGCTGAAGACCGTTTCCAGGAGTTTCCATTGAGCGTCAGGTCTTTTCTCCCCCCGACTGTAGGCCTGTGAAAGCATTCGGATCATCCTCACAATGAGGGCACGTCGAACGAGCCTGAGGTCTGACGCTGAGTGATCACCGAGATGATGCCCGGTGTTCGCGGACAGATCGACCAACGTAAAGATGTCCTCAAGCTCCGGCCATTCCTTCGGATCGGTCGCGCGGCCTTCGCCAAAAGTCCGATCTACAAAGTTGCGTACGAATGCCACGAGCGCGGCACTGGGGCCGGATAGTTTGACCTTGCTGAGGTTGAGTAGCCCGGGGGTGAAATTGCTGGCGAGTGGAAGACCAGCGTTGAATGAAAGGCCTGCGCCGGAGATAAGCACGTTCATTGGAGAAAAGGTCATATCGTGATCTGATCAGATCGGATTGCGGTTTGGGATGTGTGTTCATTCCGGCGTTTCGTCTTGACCGGCAGTGCAGATAGATTGGATCCATATGCCCTCATTGGCCGGCCACGTGTCGTCCCGCCCATTCAATCGTTTCATCGCACGCTCGTCCCCTGCATGATGAAGCGCAATGACTTTCCAGTTATGCCCATTGCAGACAGGACTGCCTGAGTTTCCGTGTTCTGTAAGCCCACGGTGAAGGCCGTCTTGCGATGACGGCCTGCTGACTGCCAGTCCTAGTGGTAACACCAGGAGTA
>NZ_BDLN01000007.1:0-42664 GCF_001950375.1 Rhizobium sp. TBD182
GGTTCAAATCCTGCCCCCGCAACCAATATCTTCAAGACTATCAACAACAAAGCCCTCCCATCCCGGAGGGCACCTTGCGTTTAGGGCCTTGGATACCGCAAATGAATTGCTGGCGGTATAGCCACGTGGGGCTCTGGTAGCGTGCAGCGGTCGATCCATTACGCACACTCGAGCTTCGCGAACTCAACGGGCTCACGGCCCCTATTCATTGAACACCTCCATCAAAAGTTCTTCTGACCCCATCAAACAGCCTATCGTGCTAGGTCTAAGGCAGCCGAAAGTGACCCCGATCGTGCGGGATTACCGGGTGGCTTTGGACAATGCCGAGTACGCTTATGGACCTGCCGAAGATAAAGACGCTGATTGATTTTGTCGGACGAACGAACGTCACCGAACTCATGGTGACAGAGAAAAGCGTAACTGTGCGGATATTCAAAACCGCACCTCGAACAGTGACTGGCAGCAATGTCCCGGTCAAAGCAGGGGATGACGCGCTGATCGATCGGTCGGAGTCGATCCTTCCCGCCACCACATCGGCCACCTCCATTCATGCCCCGATTTTTGGCGTTTTGCATCGCGCTTCCGCGCCTGGACAACCTTCATTTGTCGAGGCTGGAGATGTGGTCGAGGAGGGGCAGGCCCTCTTCATCATCGAAGCCATGAAAGTCTTCAATAAAATTGTTGCGCCACGCGCTGGCCGGATCACCTATCTGACGGAGGTTGATGGTGGCGAGGTTGAGGCCAATGATTTGCTGGCGGAGATCGCGTAGTGACGGAAGGTCTCAACACCACATCGGATTTGCCGGGTTTCGACACGGTCCTGATTGCCAACCGGGGTGAAATTGCTGCACGCATTCAGCGCGCCTGCCGCGAATTGGGCTTGAAGACCGTAGCCATCTGCTCTGAGGCGGACAGGCAGGCTCCATATGGCCAAACGGCTGACACCTTCCTTTGTGTTGGACCGGCGAATGCTGCCAAGAGCTATCTCAATCAGAATGCCATCTTAATCGCTGCCCGTCTGACGGGTGCGGGTGCGATCCATCCCGGTTATGGATTTCTGTCCGAAAATGCCGCCTTTTCTCAGGCTGCCGAAGATGCCGGTCTCGTATTCATCGGTCCGGACGCAAGGTCGATCTCCACGATGGGCGACAAGATCGCTGCCAAACGGGCAATGATTGCGGCCGGTGTGCCATGTGTACCGGGACCGGATACAGCGCTTCCCGAGGATGCCGCAACGGTTGAGCGTATCGCGAATGAGATCGGCTATCCAATCATCATCAAGGCTGCGGGCGGTGGTGGCGGGCGTGGCATGCGGGTGGTGCAGGAATCTGCCTTGCTTCACGAAGCCATTACCTTGACAAGGGAGGAGGCGAGGCAGGCTTTTGGCTCTGCTGTCCTCTACATGGAGAAGTTTCTCCAGCATCCCCGTCATATCGAGATACAGGTCTTGTGCGACACGCACGGCAATGCCGTCTGGCTTGGTCACCGCGACTGTTCGATGCAACGTCGTCATCAAAAAGTGGTCGAAGAAGCGCCAGCGCCTGGAATTTCGGTCGATGTGATCCAGCCGGTTGGTATGGCTTGCGTCGAGGCTTGCCGACAGATCGGCTATCGCGGGGTGGGAACTTTCGAATTCCTGTTTGAAGACGGCAAGTTCTATTTCATCGAGATGAATACGCGCTTGCAGGTCGAACATCCCGTCACGGAAATGACGAGCGGCATCGACATCGTTCAGGCCCAGATCAAGGCGGCGCAGGGTAAGCCTCTGGACTTGCGGCAGGCAGATGTTGTCTGCGACGGACATTCTTTCGAATGTCGTATCAATGCCGAAGATCCCGATAAGTTTCTCCCCTCGGCGGGTGTCGTGACCGATCTTGTGCTGCCGGAAGGAGAGGGGATTCGCGTCGATACCCATATCCATGTCGGCTACCGGGTGTCACCCTATTATGATTCCTTGATCGCCAAGTTGATCGTACATGCGCCGACCCGTGCTGAAGCCATGGTTAGGATGCGCCAAGCGCTTGCGGGTACACGGGTGGAGGGTATTTCGACCAATCTTCCGCTCCTGCGCGCCCTGTTTGGGGACGAGGCTTTTGCGCAGGGCGAAACAGACATTCACTATCTTGAACACTGGCTAAAAGAACGGAGCGCGGCATGAGCAGGCCCGACTTTAGCGACCCCGTCTTACTCACAGCTTTGACCGATATGCTGACGGATGCAGGCGTGGACGGCGTGGAAATCACGACGCCTGAGGGTCAGGTACGCATTATTGTTTCTGCCTCGGCAAGATCTGCAATTTCCGTCGCTGGCGCTGTTTGCTCACCAAAGGCCGCTGTTTCGAAAGTGGTGGTAAAAGCGCCGATTGCCGGTCTCTTCTGCTCTTCTAAGCCTGCTCTGCCTGCAAAAACGCAAAATCTTCCGCGTTTGGTTGCTGCAGATGACGTGATTGGATTTATCCGGATCGACCACATTCTCATCCCTGTTGTCGCGGGCCGTAACGGTTCGCTCGTCAATCAGCTTGCCGTGCAGGATGCTCTGGTTGGTTTTGGTGATCCGCTGTTCGAAATCGAGCTTCAATCATGATTGCGACATCGAACACTCTCGCAACTCGTCACGAAATCCAGCCCGTCATAAAAGGCCAGGCGCGCGTTTCGTTCATAGGCTCCCGGTCATTCTTGCTCGAAGCATCCGGCGAATTTGATCTGCCAGCACAACGCTGGATCTGGGCGCTTTCGCAAACGGTAAAAGTCTGGGCAGGTGTTGCGGAAGTCATTCCCGGCATGACGAACCTTCTGGCGATTTTTAAGGAAACGCCTGAAGATCCAGAGTTCGTCGTGTCCCAGTTGCTCGATGCCTGGGATAAAGCCGCCAGTCTGGATATTGTCGGGAAGACAGTTGAAATACCGGTACATTATGGGGGCGAATACGCTGCCGACCTTCCAGCCATCTGTGATTTTTCAGGGCTGAGCGACCGCGAAGTCGTGCGGATTCACCATGAGGCGACCTACCGCGTCTTCGCGGTTGGGAGCGCGCCGGGCTTTGGCTATCTGCATGGTCTCGATGCGCGCATCTATATGCCCCGAAAAACCGTGCCATCGATCAAGATGGAAAAGGGTTGCGTGACGATCGGTGGAATGCAGACGGGTGTGGCGATGTTGACCGGACCGAATGGGTGGAATTCCATCGGTTACGCCGATTTGCAGATGTTCGATCCCGCCTCTTCTGCGCCAGCTCTTTTGGCACCCGGAGATACGGTTCGTTTCATACCTACAGGGATCGAGCTATGATCGAGATTATCGAAACCGGCCCCTTCAACACCGTGCAAGACCTCGGTCGCCCCGGTTACCGTGACATCGGGGTTTCTGCTGGCGGTGCCATGGATCCTCTGTCGCTCAAGATCGGCAATATTCTGACTGGTAATGCCGCAGATGCTGCTGTCATCGAGGTCCAGACTTTTCCATTCAAATTGCGTTTTACGAAAACAGCAACATTTGCCGTTACCGGGACGGATGGGCGCCCGTTGCTTGACGGGAAAGAGCTGCTTTCCTGGTGCGCTCATATCGGCAAGGAAGGTCAGATACTGGAACTGAGGCAGCCGCCGAAACTCGCCCGCGCCTATGTCGCGGTTACGGGCGGGGTGGACGTTCCGGTTTTGATGGGATCTCGAAGCACGGCACTGCGCGGCAGTTTCGGCGGTCACGATGGGCGACCGCTTGCAAAAGGTGACAGGCTGGAAATAGGGGCTTCCGCCGATCTGTTACCACTGCCATCAAACGGGCTTGGTGTAGTTGAGCCTTCCGTGGCTTTAAGCGATATTTTCCCGCCTGTAGTAGACGGCGTTTTGCCGATACGTGCTATTCCGGCCGGTGAACAAAAGCTGTTTGGCAATGATGGCGAGGAATTCTGGAGCCAGATCTGGCGCATATCCTCCCGCAGCGACCGGACCGGTTACCGGCTGTCGGGTGATCCTATAAAACCGACCGAAACCATCGAAATGCGTTCCCACGGTGTGATGCCGGGCGTTGTACAGGTGCCGCCAGGTGGCGAGCCGATCATCCAGATGAGCGATGCAAATACGGCGGGCGGTTATCCAAAGATTGCCGGCGTGATCGACGCCGACCTGTGGCGGTTAGGACAGGCACGCCCGGGTGGGAAGATCAAATTCGTGAAGTCCAATCACGAGGAAGCGCGTGTGGCCGAGCGGGCAGTTGCGAAATACGTCGATGATGTTCGCCAGACCTCACAAATGGTCAAGCGAGCGCTGAATGCGATGGGTTGACGGACAACCAGGGAGCAAAGGGAGGAAACGATGAAGATCGATCTGAACTCCGACATGGGCGAAGGCTTCGGTCCTTATCGGCTCTGTGACGACGAAGCGATGATGAAGATCGTATCGTCGGCTAATATTGCCTGTGGTTTTCATGGCGGCGAGCCAGATACCATGGCGCGAATGGTTCGCCTTGCGAAAGAAAATGGCGTCGGCATCGGCGCACATCCGGGATTGCCTGATAGGGCAGGCTTCGGCCGACGCGAAATGCCCTTTCAGCCGGATGAGTTGAGACAGCAGATGCTCTATCAGCTCGGGGCCTTGATCGCGATTGCCAAAGGCGAAGGCGTCGAAGTCGGGCACTTCAGTTTTCATGCGGCCATGGGCAATATGGTCAATCGCGACCCGGCGCTTGCCGATATGATGATGAATGCCATTTCTGCCGTTGATCCGAAGCTTGTGGTGTTCGTAACGCCGGACAGCGAAATCGAGAGAGCGGCAAAACGCGCTGGATTGAAGACCCTGGCATTGTTTTTGGCCGATCGCGCCTATGACGCCAAGGGAAGCCTTGTCGCGCGGGGTCTTCCCGGCGCGCTGGTCAAGGATGAACCATCGGTGCGCGCCCGTGTCCGCCGGTTCCTGACCAATGGCACGGTCGAAGCCATCGATGGCACGATCATCACAATGCCGGCTCGCTCCATCCTCGTCCACAGCGATACGCCCGGTTCACTGGAGCTGGCGCGTATCGTGCGTAGTGAAATCAGCGCCTCCGGCGCAACGCTCGCGCCTGCCGCAGAACTCGCGTCTTAATGGGCCTCTGGTTGGCCTGTTCTCTAAATCTTACTGAAAGACCATGCAGATGCCCTCTACATCAGACCGCCTGAAAAACGTTTCCATCTCCGCTTCCGCCGCCATGACCCAACGCGCCAGAGAGCTGGCCGCGCAGGGTGTCAAGGTGGTCAGCCTCTCCTCAGGTGAACCGGACTTCCCGACGCCTGCTCACGCAATCGAGGCCGCGCACGAAGCAGCCCTTGGCGGGCAGACGAAATATCCACCGATGGATGGCACGCCTGCGCTGAAAGCCGCGATCGTCAGAAAGTTCAAGCGGGACAATAATCTGACCTACGATGCCAGCCAGATCATCGTTTCCGCAGGCGGCAAACAGGTAATTTTCAACGCCATGCTTGCAACCTGCAATCCGGGCGACGAGGTCGTTATTCCCACCCCGTCATGGGTCAGCTATGCGGATATCGTCAAATTCGCAGGGGGTGTTCCGGTCGCTGTGCCGTGCGTCGAACAAACCGGTTTCAAACTGCGTGCCGAAGATTTGGAAGCTGCGATTACGCCACGTACCAAGTGGCTCATTCTCAATTTTCCCAACAACCCCACCGGCGCCGCCTCCTCCCGTGCGGAGATGAAAGCAATCGCAGAGGTTATGCTGCGTCATCCCCATGTCTGGATCCTGACTGACGATATTTACGAGCATCTTGTCTATGATGGCTTCGAATTCGGCACAATTGCCGATGTGGAGCCGCGGCTTTATGACCGCGTTCTGACAATGAACGGCGTGTCGAAGGCTTACGCCATGACGGGATGGCGTCTGGGCTATTGCGCCAGCGGCTCGAAGGAACTTATCGCCGCAATAAGCAATGTAAACGGTCAGAACGGCGGCGGCATTGCCACTGTTTCGCAGGCGGCAGCGATTGCAGCGCTGGACGGTCCCCAGGATCTTCTTAAAGAACGCGCCGCTATCTATCGCGACCGTCGCGATTTTGTTCTGAGCAAACTCGGCGAGATTGACGGTTTGCGCTGCCATAAGCCGGAAGGCGCTTTTTACCTCTATCCCAATATATCTGGGCTTATCGGCAAGACCACCAAGGGCGGACGCAAAATCGAAGGCGATGTGGATTTTGTGATGGCGCTGGTGGATGAGCATCACGTGGCAACGGTACAGGGCGCCGCCTATGGTATGAGCCCATACTTCCGGATCTCCTATGCAACGAGCATGGAGATGCTGAGCGAAGGCTGCGCCCGCATTGCGCAGTTCTGCCAGGATATGCGTTGATCCTGAAAACGATCCTTTGGCTCGGCTGCCGGGCCAAAGGATACTCTAAAGTTTCAATTTTTCCGTCAGTTCCACCAGGATATCCTTGACGGCAAAAGCCGGCTCAGACAGCGAATTCTGGTCGGACATGCAGAGCGACAGTGTTTCTTCGATCCGTGGCGACAGCAGCCGGCAAATAAGTGGTTCGCTCGTTTCCGAGACGATCCGGTTGGCTATCGCTTTTGGCATGATGGTTGCGCCGAGACCACTGGCAACGGCGCGGGCAAGCGTCCTGACGATTTCCACTTCCGCGACGACCTTCAGATTGATCCGGCTGCGGGTAAATGCCGTGTCTACAGCGCGCCGGACAAAATTATACGCGGGTGGCATCAGCATGGGCATGCCATCAAGCGCGGCGATCGGCACCGGTTTTGAATCCGCTTCGATTGCGAAATCGCGATGTGCGACAAGATAAAATTCTTCGCTGAGCATGGGCTCGAATTTTACGCCCTTGATTGGTCCGACCCCATGGATCAAAGCCAGTTCCAGACGTCCATTCATGATCATCTGGCTATAGGTTTGTCCCACACTTTCCGTCAGGTGGATCAATATCCCCGGATGTCGCTTCCGCGTTTCCGCCAACAGCTCCACGGAAAGCGTTGCAGCGCTGCTGAATGGGACCAGACCGACCGAGACGCGTCCCGCAATTGAGTTACCCGCCGCCGATACGTCGACCTGCGCCTGTTCCATCTGGCGCAATATGATCTGTGCATGGCGGTAAACGGCATGTCCCGCATCCGTCATCGTCACGCCCTGCTGGCTGCGGATGAGCAATTTCTGGCCGAAATGATCTTCGAGCGCGGCTAGTTGCTGGCTGAGTGCCGGTTGCGCCAGATGCAGAATATCTGCGGCGCGCGTGATGCTGCCACTGTCTACGATGACGATGAATGATTTGAGACGTCTTATATCCATGCTTGGCGCAGCTTACAGGCTCGCACGCGTTTTGCAATCTGGGCGCCAGAGCGGAAAGCTCCTGCCTGGAACAAGAACATCCTGGAATCCCGTCTCTAATTGCCTGTTTGCGGGTCTCCATAAAACTTACTTATTACTCCAAAAATAATCGGTCTTAGGCAAGCAGGGAAAGCTTCGCTAGTGTTGATGGTAACAAAAAAGGGGATCAGAATGCCATTCTCCGATTACAAGACCGCTTTGGTCACCGGTGCTTCATCCGGTATCGGTGCCGCTGTCGTCGAGCGGTTTTGCCGCGAAAACATTGAAGTCCACGCGGTTGCCCGCAGCGCCGGCGCCCTGAATGAACTTGCCGAACGCACCGGCTGCATACCGCACGCGATCGACGTTACCGATCGCGCTGCAATTGCCGATCTTGCAGATAAGGTGCAGTTCGACATCCTCGTGAACAATGCCGGCGTCGACAGGCCGAAGAAGTTCCTTCAGGCTGATGCGGAGGATATCGACCTTTTGATCGATGTGAATCTCCGTGCCGTTCTCCACATCTGCCGGCTGATTGTTCCGGGCATGGTGGAGCGTGATCGCGGGCATGTCGTCAATATCTCGTCCATCGCCGGAAACTATAATTTCGGTGGCAACTCGACCTATCATGCCGTTAAAGCTGGTGTCGCCATGCTTTCGAACCAGTTGAGGCTGGATGCATTCGGCAGACGCGTCCGCGTAACGGAGATTTGCCCCGGCCGCGTGGCGACGGATATCTTCACTCACGTTCACGGCAACGATCCGAGCGTGCGCGAGCGCTTCATCGATGGTTTCGAGTTGCCGAAAGCGGAAGATATTGCCGACGCGATAGCCTTTGCCGTTGCCGCGCCAGTTTCCATGAATATCGGCCATATGGAAATTACCCCGACATTGCAGGTTATGGGCGGACTTCAGACGGCCAAACCGCAGACTGTGGCGCAAGCTGACGCAGCGAAGGAACAAAAGCCGTGAGCGGTTTCGACCTGTCGGCAATCCTGAGCGACCCGCAGTATATTGCAATGCTCTGGCACGGATTGCAGATGACCTTCGTCATCTTTATCGGGTCCTGGTCTCTCGCGATGACGCTTGCGCTGGTCCTGTTATGCGTGCGGTTTTCATCGTCGCGTTTTGCTGATCGCGCCGTGGCGGCCTATGTTTCCTACCACCGCAATGTGCCCACACTCGTGCAATTGATGCTGTGGTACTTCGGGATATTCACGCTCCTGCCTTCAGGTTTGACGGACTGGCTGATCGGTCACAATGCCGAAGCGATCTTTGCCGTGGTGGGTCTTGGTCTCTGTCAGGCAGCCTATTTCAGTGAGGATCTGCGTTCAGGCCTGCGCTCCGTCAGCCCGGGACAGATGGAAGCGGCCAAGGCATTGGGCCACGGTTATCTCTCCGCGATGCGCTTCATCATCATGCCGCAAGGCGTGCGCAATGCCCTGCCGCCGCTCATCAATCACAGTGTCTCCCTGTTCAAGAACAGCAGCCTCGCCCTCATTATCGGCGCTTCCGAATTGACCCATGCCATCAAGGAAATTGAAAATCTCAGCTTCCAGACCTTCGAGATCTATCTTGTCGGAACTGTTCTGTACCTCTTCTTCTCGCTGTTGATCATGGGTGCCGGTGCGTATCTTTCGATGCGCCTTGATCCGGCGTGGAGGGCACGCGGATGATCGGCGATATGATTACCATCGTTCATGACAACTGGTTGCTGCTGCTGATCGGGCAATATCCAAACGGCCCGCTTGGAGGGCTTGCGAACACGATCATCCTGTCTGCCCTTGCCATCGCACTAGCCTTTCCTGTCAGCATCCTTATGGCGATGGCGCGCCTGTCCAAGTGGCGGCTCCTGCGGTGGCCGGTAACGGGGCTGGTCTATGTCACGCGCGGCGTGCCTTTGCTCATGCTCATCCTTTGGAGTTATTTCCTCGTTCCGCTCTGGACCGGCGCAGACGTGCCGAGCTTCGTCATCATGTTGACGACGCTTGTCATCTATCAGGGCGCATTTCTCAGCGAAGTCGTAAGAGCGGGTATTGTCGCTCTTGGTGCGGGGCAGATGGATGCGGCGAGAGCGCTTGGCCACAGCTATCTCGGTGCAATGCGCTTCATCATCTTGCCGCAGGCGCTTTACAACATGATCCCCAGCATGATCTCGACATTCGTCGCCACGATCAAGGATACGACGCTCGGTTACGTCATCAACGTACCCGACCTCACCTTTGCGGCAAGTCAGGTCAATAATCAGCTTCTGACCCAACCATTCCAGGTCTTCCTCATCCTCGCGGTTGTCTACTACGCCATTTGCTGGAGCTTGACGTATCTCGCAAATGCCGTCGAGCGGCGTATCGCCAAACGCCGTGCCGGTGTGGTCGGTCGCCGGCAACACGCATTGCAGGCGCAGGCGAAAATCATAACGGAGCAGCCATGACAAACACGGCATCATCAACACAGCAGACCATTCGCATTTCCAATGTCTGCAAGAGTTATGGCGACTACGAGGTTTTGAAGAATGTCGACGCCGAAGTTGCGCGGGGCGAGGTTATCGTCATTTGCGGCCCTTCCGGCTCCGGCAAATCCACATTGATCCGTACCGTCAATCGTCTCGAAGAGATCAACAGCGGATCCATCACGCTCGATGGGCAGGATATTCACGCGGCAACCAAGACAAAGGAACTCAATCTTCTGCGCAGCAGAGTTGGTTTTGTGTTCCAGAATTTCAATCTCTTCCCGCACCTGTCCGTTGTCGAAAATGTCACGATTTCCCCGATCCGGGTGAAAGGCGTCGCACCTGATGTTGCCCGCCAGAAAGCTTTGAAGCTTCTGGATCGGGTAGGCCTATCCGACAAGGCCGGCGCCTATCCGGGGCAATTGTCCGGCGGTCAGCAGCAGCGCGTGGCAATTGCGCGTGCGCTGGCCATGGAGCCGCCCGTCATGTTGTTCGATGAACCGACAAGCGCTCTCGACCCGGAAATGGTTGGAGAGGTGCTGGCCGTCATGAAGGGGCTCGCGGCAGAGGGCATGACCATGCTTTGCGTGACCCACGAAATGGGCTTTGCCCGTGAAGTTGCCGACCGCATCTGGTTCATCGACGCCGGCGAAATTCTCGAAAAAGCGACGCCGGAAGAGTTTTTTACAGCACCACGCCATCCGCGCGCGCAGCGGTTCCTTTCCGATCTGCGCCACTGATACCAATCAATCATAAGAGGAGAACTGACCATGAACTGGAAATGCCTGACACTTACCGTTGCACTGGCTGGAACCGCTCTCGCGTCACCAGCGGCGGCTGATCAACTCGATACGATCATGGCGAACAAGGTGCTTCGTTGCGCAACCTTTGCTGATGTCGTGCCATTCGCGGCACCCGATCCGAAGACCCGTGAAATGGCCGGTTTTGACGTTGATCTTTGCAACGCGATCGCCAAGGAACTGGTCGTTAAGGCCGAAGTCAAACCGGTGTCGGTGGAAGCTCGTGTGCCGGAAGTCAAGCTTGGCCGCGTCGATATCACTGTCGCCAATCTCGCCTACACACAAAGCCGCGCCGAACAGATTCAGTTCAGCGATCCCTATTATCTCGCCAAGGAAATGCTGATCGTGCCGGTTGATGATGCCGGCAAGAAGAAGTCGGATTACGAAGGCCAGCGTGTCGCCTCCACCAAGGGCTCGACCTCTGAAATGTCTATCAAGCTCAACAAGTCCGAGCCGCTGACCTTCCAGGATACTGCCTCTGCCTATCTTGCCGTTCAGCAGGGCAAGGCGCGGGGTATGGTGGCCAACACCATGACCACCACCAAGTTCGTCAATGACTCGAAGACTAAGGGCAAACCGATGCGCATGATCGAGGAGCCGATGCTCTATCAGCCGATCGGTGTCGGCATGGCAAAGGACAATCCTGCCCTGACAGCGAAAATCAATGAAGTGCTGCGCACACTCGACGCCTCCGGCGAGATAAACAAAATCTGGGACAAGTGGCTTGGCCCGAATACCGAATACAAAATGACCCGTACGGACAAGGTCGTCCCGCTCTCCGAGCTGAAATTCGACCCGATCCCCTGATCCCGCCTGGCTTCAAGCCAAGGCAACGATTGACACATGACAATTAAACTCAATGCGAGTGGCGGGACGTTCCCGCCGCCAGCCTTACCGTGGGAGGTTTTATGATCCACATTAAAGATATAGCAGAACGGCCAAGCAAGGCAGACATCGAAGCCCTTTCGAAGTTTTCGCCGGCAACCATCCACGAGGCACAGGGTCGCAGGGGCGCACTTTCCTCCCGCATCAAGCCTGTCGACTACCGCATGAAACTGTGTGGTCCCGCCTTTACCGTCAAATGCGCGCCGCGTGACAACATCATGTTGCAGCTGGCCATTAATTACGCCAAGCCCGGCGACATCATCGTGGTTTCAGCTGGTGAGTACGAAGAGGCTGGTTCCTTTGGCGACGTGCTGGCAAATGCCTGCCTTGCAAAGGGGATCGGTGGTCTGGTGACGGATACTGGTGTGCGTGACACCTTGCAGCTTCGAGACCTTGGCTTCCCTGTGTTCTCGTTCAGCGTCTGCATCAAGGGTACCGTCAAGGAAACGATTGCCGCAGTAAACGATACGATCATCATTGGCGATGAGATCGTCAATCCCGGCGACATCATTGTTGGCGATGCGGACGGTTTGGTGGTTGTGCGTCGTGCTGACGCTCAGGAATCGGCACGTCTTTCGCAAATTCGCGAAGATGCTGAAGCGGGCTTCATTGAAGCTTACAAGCAGGGCAAATCCGTTATCGAGGTTAGCAATCTGGAGCCCGTCCTGAAGGCAAAGGGGCTTGTCGTCGATATCTGATTTTTGTGTGGTACAGCGAGGCGCGTTTGGCGTTTTTGGACTTTTAAAACCGTCGCAACCATAGCTACAATCAATGCAAACAAAAGCCCTCCCCCCGCGGAGGGCTTTTGGCTTCACGGCTGACGAGACCATCGAACTCCAGGAAGCCCCAAGGGCGGCCCTTCTTGCGCGCTGCGTGGCCAAGGATCCAGTATGGGCGGATCGCGGTTTTTTATGCGTTCCGAGCTATGAAGATACGTCCGATCGTGTTGAGCAGAATCTGCGCAGCCAGAATGGCGGTTGAGCCGGTGTGATCGTAATCAGGCGCGACCTCGACCAGATCAATGCCGACGATCTCGCCACGCTTTGCAAGACCTGCAATCAGTTCCAGTACCTCGTAATAGATGAAGCCGCCATGGCTCGGGGTCCCGGTTCCTGGCGCGATGGACGGGTCGAAGCCATCGATATCGATCGAAAGATAATAGCGCTTGCCCGCGGGGATGCGCTCCACTACGGCGTCCACGCCGAGTTTGCGGATCTGGCGCACGGAGAGAATATCCGAGCCCTGGGAGCGGGCATAGTCGTATCCTTCCTTTGCGGTGGAGGAGACGTTGCGGATACCGAGCTGGGTCATTCCGGTGACCCACGGTTTTTCCGAGGCGCGGCGCATGGGGCTGCCATGTCCGAAGCGGACGCCGTGACGCTCATCGACGAAATCCAGATGCGCGTCGATCTGCACCAGATGGATCGGCTCCTGATCGCTGAAGGCATTGATGCAGGGGATGTTGATGGAGTGGTCTCCGCCAAGCACCACAGGCAGTGCGCCGGCTTTAAGGATTTTGCGGACGCCGAACTCAATATTCGCGTGGCTGTTCACCGTATCGGTATGAACAATGTCGGCGTCGCCTATATCGACGATCTTCACGCCTTCCAGATATGTGACGTCGTCCTCGTGATCGTAGGCGCCCGCGTGGCCGAAGGAAAACAGGGTGGAGGCCTCACGGATGCTGCGCGGCCCGAAGCGGGCGCCGGGGCGCCATTGCGTCCCAAAATCGAACGGGGCACCGAGAACCGCAACATCCGCGTCGATCGCGTCCCAGTTTTCGACGTAGGGACTTTTGGCAAAGGTGGAAATACCGACGAATGGCAGGTTCAATCGTCCGCCGTCATAGCCGTGGGCAGTCATGGAGATGTCCTTTCAGATATCAAAGGGCGCGCTCGCGCCAGGTTTGCAGAAATTGGGAAAGGCGTTCGCTCTTCGGATTACTGAAAAGCGTCTGCGGCGCGCCTTCCTCAACGATCTTGCCATCATCCATGAAGACGACACGGTTGGCCGCATGCGCGGCAAAACCCATTTCGTGCGTGACGATGACCATGGTCATTCCTTCCGCCGCGAGCGTCTTCATGACGGAAAGCACTTCACCGACAAGTTCGGGATCGAGTGCGGAGGTCGGTTCGTCGAACAGCATGGCGCGGGGGTTCACCGCCAGTGCGCGGGCGATGGCGACGCGTTGCTTCTGCCCACCGGACAGGCCGTCGGGTCGGCGGTCAGCGAAAGCGGCAAGCCCGACTTTATCCAGCATGGCGCGGCCGCGCTTTATCGCTTCGGCTTGGGGAAGACCATGGACAAGCCTGAGCGCCAATGTCACGTTTTTGATGACGCTCATATGCGGCCACAGATGAAAGTGCTGAAAGACCATTCCAAGCGGGCGGCGCGTCTCTGCCAGTTCTTTCGGACCGGCGCGTTCGCGGCCAAGCGGGGTTTCACGCCAGCCGATCAGGCGGCCGAAGACATCGACATCACCCGCGTCATAGGGATCGAGAAATGCAAGCGAGCGCAGAAGCGTGCTCTTGCCCGATCCCGAAGGTCCGATGATGCACAGGACATCACCCATATGAATGTCGAGATCGATGCCTTTCAGAACGGTCTTGTCACCGAACCTTTTCTCCAGGCCGCGCGCGGAAATAACAACTGTTCGTTCGCTCATGTCAGGAGCCTTCGGTGGAAAGGCGGCGTTCGAGATAGAGGCCGAGCCGCGACAGGATTTCGACGATTGCCCAGTAGAGCAGGGCAATGGTGAGATAAGGGGTTACGACCGCGAAGGTGATCGAGCTGATCGTACCGGCGACCTTGGTCAGCTCGCTGAGCGTGATGACGGACAGAACGGCGGATTCCTTGACGAGATTAATGGCCTGGCCGACCGAAGCCGGCAGCGTCAGTGCCAGCGCCTGCGGCATCTGGATGTGGAGAAAGGTGTCGCCGGAGGTAATGCCCAGCATTCCCGCCGCTTCGATCTCGCCTCTTGGAACGGCATTGAAACCGGCGCGGAAAATCTCCGCAAAGGGGCCAGCGCCATAGAGGCCGAGACCGACGATGCCGGCGGCATAGGGGCTGAGGATCAACCCCAATTGCGGGCCGCCATAATAGAAAAGAAACAGGATCAGCGCGAGCGGCGCGCCGCGGGCAAACTCCACATAAAGCCTTACCGGCAGGAAGATGGCCATGTACCGCGACCGTAGCGCCGCAGCCAGCACGATACCGATGATGACGGCCAGTGCGATACCCGCAATGGAAACTGTCAGTGTTGTGAGCAAACCGGCCGCATAGAGAGGAATATCGTTCAGGAAGCCGGAAATCATCGCGTCGCTCCCTTTGTGAGGTGCCGTTCGACAAGGAGGCCTATTCCCGCAAGCAGCGCTCCAACAGCGACATAAAGCAGGAGAGCCGAGAGATAGGCGTCGAGTGGCCGGAAGGTGGTGGCCGCATATTGCTGGGCACGGCGCGTCAAGTCGGTGACGGCGATGACCGAAACGAGTGAGGAGTTCTTCACGAGAGCCTGTATCTCGCCGACAAGTGCCGGCAACATGGTTCTGAAGGCCTGAGGCACTTCAATGTGCAGGAATGTACGACCTGCGGAAAGGCCGAGCATGGCGGCGGCTTCCCGCTCTCCCTTTGGAATGGATTGCAGGCCTGCCCTGTATATCTCCGACTGGAAGGCGGCTGTGTTTAGCGCCAGCGCCAAAGTTGCGGCAGCAACCGGCGTCAGATCCAGCCCCAGAAGTGGCAGGACGTAGAAGACGATCAGCAGCTGGACTAGAATGGGCGTGCCTCGCCAGAAGGAGATGTAGAGACCGGATGCCAGGCGGGGCAGGCGGCCGCTGCGACCGCAGGCCGCGAGGAGAAGGGCCAGCGGCGCTCCTAGAAGAAGCGCCGAAAGGCTGACGGTCAGCGTGGTGAAGAGGCCGTCCAGAAGAACCGGCCAGATGGCAAAAGATATCTTGTCCATGACCGGTTCGACCTGCCGGTCACTCAGTCGCCGGCAGAGTGGCGGGCAGCTCCATCTGCGCGCCGAACCATTTCTTCTGGAATTCGGCCAGTTTGCCGGATGCATTGAGCTTTGCCAATTCACTGTCCATGAAGGCATTTAGCGTCGCACTGTCAGTATCGTTGCGGCCCGCCCATGAGAAATAGGTCTTCGGTCCGAAGGTCGGCAGAACGACTTCAAAAGCATCCGGCCGCTGGCGTGCAGCTTCCAGAAGGTTTGGAAGCGAGTTGACGACGGCGCGCAGGCGCCCCGCACCGAGGTCGGCATAAGCTTCTGAGAAATCCGTGTAGCTGGAGACCGTCGTGGCATCCTTGCCGGCCGCCTTCAGTTCGGCGGAAAACGTCTCAAGCGCCTTGAGCTGCGCGGAGCCCGCCTGCGAGCCGACGGGCTTACCCGCGATATCTTCCGGCTTGGAGATCTCGGCATCGCCCTTGCGTTTCAGGATTGCCATCGTCGCATCTGCAACGGGTGCTGAGAGCTTGTAGGCCTTCATGCGTTCCGGCGTCACGGTGACCGAGGTCACGACATAATCGAAGCGGCTGGCGGCAAGGCCTGGCAGGATGCCCTGCCAGGGCAGATCGAGACGCTTCAGCTCAACGCCCGGCAAGGCTTTCATGACTTCTTGCATGATGTCAGCGGAATAACCGACGATCTTGCCGTCCTCGACAAATTCGAACGGCGCAAACCGGGCCTCGGTTGCGACAGTGAAAACCTTATCGGCCTTGATCTTTTCCAGAAGATCGGCGGCATGGGCGGATGCGCCGAGGCTGACGGCGAAAGCTGCGCAGAGTGCGAGAGATTTCAGAGTGGGCAGGTTTTGCATGGTTTCGTTCCCTTATTGGTTTGTGATTGGGGAGGAGGAAACCATGGACATTATTCCAGAAAAATAGGAAACTGATGGAGTTTATATTTGTAAAATTGATGTAACGGTCCCCATGCAGCTCGCGCAATCCGACCTTCGTTCTCTCGCCGTCTTCCGCGCTGTCGTGGAGCACAAGAGTTTTCTCGGCGCGCAAATCACGCTCGGGCTGAGCCAGTCCGCTGTCAGTTTCCATATCAAGGCGCTGGAAGACAGGCTCGGTTTCAAGCTGTGTCGGCGAGGGCGATCCGGTTTTGAATTGACGGATCGCGGCGCGCTCGTGCATGAGCGTTCGAAAGTGCTGTTCCTGGCGCTGAATGCCTTCGAAAGCGATATCGGCACGCTCAAGAACCGTATTACCGGTACGTTGCGACTGGGACTTGTGGACAACACGATTACCGATCACGACCTGCCCATTCACCGCATCATCGCCCGCATCAGCGAAAAGGCGCCGGAAGCACGTATCGAGCTGGTGATCGACACGCCGGACGCCCTGTTGTCGGAAATTGCCAATGGCGGCCTGGACATCGCACTTTTACCGGAAACGCTGCCGTATCAGGGCCTGAAGCTTTCGCGCTTCAGGGAAGAGGCGCATTCACTGTATTGCGCGAAGGGACACCAGCTCTTTCATCTTCCCGATGCCGAACTTTCCGTCGAGCGCATCGAATCCTTCGATTTTGTCGTGCGGCCCTATGCCAATATGCGTGAGCTGCAATATTTTCCGCAGGCACGGGCGCGCGCTTCGGCCTCCAACATGGAGGCGCAGGCGATGTTCGTGATGTCCGGCCACTATGTTGGGTATCTGCCTGATCATTATGCGGATGATTGGGTCCAGAAAGGAATTTTCCGGCCGTTGATGGCAGCAAAGACCCGTATCCAGTCCACCTTCGTTATTGCCACGCGGTCCGCTGAAAAGCCTTCGACGGTGCTCGATTTCTTCATTCGCGAACTCGCCGGTTTCGCATCAGAGGCGTTTCACAAGAACGCGCGCAAGGCGTAGAGCATACGCCGCTCATAGCCCCGTCGCCGCGAACGCCGACGTATGTTCCAGAGGGGCAAGTGTGATCTCGGAAGAAATTGCCTTGCCGATGGCATCGCCGTTCGCTATCCATACTTCAATAATTCAAGGATTATTGAAGTATGGACCAGCATCAGGCTCTTTCGGCATTTGCTGCCCTCTCTCAGGAGACGCGCCTCGCGATCGTTCGAGCACTTGTCGTTGCCGGTCCTGACGGACTGGCCGCCGGTGCAATCGCCGAGCGCATGGGCGTCTCGGCGACGAACGTGTCGTTTCATCTCAAGGAACTGGAGCGGTCTGGCCTGGTCTCGCAACGACGAATATCGAGGTCTATCCTTTACAGCGCCAGCTACGACACTTTGGCCGAGCTTGTGAAATTCCTGGTAGAAGACTGTTGTGCCGAACATCCGGCGATTCTGGAGAATGTCGAGCGAAGCAATGGATGCGCCAGTCCGGCTGGCACTTCGTCCGATGGGGGCAATATCATTGCATAATTCGAAAGTACCTGCTGGCATCGTCTCAGCGCTTGGCCTCACGCAGATCATCGGTTACGGCACTCTCTATTACAGTTTCAGTATTCTTGCCCCCGGCATGGCGGAAGACCTCGGCCTGACATTGGCGGAGGTATTTGGCGTCTTCTCGGTGTCGCTATTCATCGGAGGTCTGTCGGCAACCTATATCGGCAGGCAGATGGATAGGATCGGAGCCGCCACGGTGATGACGGTCGGCTCAGGCCTTGCGGCCTTGATGCTGTCGCTCTGTGCCTGGTCACCGTCAGTCGCAATCTTCGCCGTTGCCATCATCCTGCTCGAGGTATCGTCCGGAATGGTGCAGTATCAGGCCGCATTCGCGACGCTCGTTGAAAGCGATCCCAGAACCGCATCCCGGAGCATCACCTACCTCACGCTGATCGGTGGGTTCTCATCGACGATCTTCTGGCCGATCTCGGCCGCGCTTTCCGAATGGATGTCATGGCGTGAAATCTATCTGGTCTTTGCAGCGCTGAATCTGTTCCTTTGCATGCCTCTACACGTCTGGATCATGCGCGTCGGCAAGACCGGACCGAATGCGGATGCGGCCGTCCCTCGCGAAGCCATAATCGGAGCAATCCCCCACGATGCGCGCCGCCGAAGCATGATCATGGTGTCGTTCGCCTTCGCGCTTCTCGGATTTACGCTTGCCGCGATCCTCGCGCACATGGTGCCGATGCTCGGTTCAATCGGGCTAGGTGGCGCGGCAGTAGTTATAGGATCTCTGTTCGGTCCAGCACAGGTCGCAAGCCGCCTGATCAACATGGTCTTCGGAAAGAACCTGTCGCCGCCAGCGCTCGCCGTCCTGTCGGCCGTGCTGATCGTGTTCGGCATCCTGATCTTGCTGGCAACGCGAGACTGGCTACCGGGGGCAGTCGCGTTCGCAATCTGCCTCGGGCTTGGGTCAGGCATCAACAGCATCGCGCAGGGCAGCCTGCCACTCTATCTGTTCGGATCGGAAGGGTATGGCGCGATCACGGGCAAGATGGCGGCAGCTCGACTGGCGCTCGGAGCCGGGGCACCCTTCGCGTTCGCGGCGTCCATGGAAAACTTTGGCCTGAGCCTGTCACTCATTGGAAACGCATGTCTCGGCGCGGTCAGCATCACGGCATTCGTTGCGGTGGCAGCATCCTGTCGGCGGCCAGCCACCGCAACAGCCTAGGTCGTCAGATCGATTTCAGGGAGACCCGCTTCTCCAACTCGACCGCTTCTTCCTTCCGCTCGCTGTAGCGGTCGGTCAAATAGGCCGAGGCATCGCGGGTCATGATGGTGAACTTAACCAGCTCCTCGCAGACATCCACCACCCGGTCGTAATAGGGAGACGGCTTCATCCGTCCGTTAGCATCGAACTCCTGATACGCCCTTGCGACCGACGACTGGTTGGGGATGGTGATCATCCGCATCCATCGCCCGAGGATACGCATCTGGTTCACAGCATTGAAGGACTGGCTGCCGCCGGAAACCTCCATGACGGCGAGCGTCTTGCCCTGTGTCGGGCGAACAGATCCGAGCGAGAGAGGAATCCAGTCGATCTGCGACTTCATGATGCCGGTCATCGCGCCGTGGCGCTCGGGACTTACCCAAACCTGCCCTTCCGACCATTGCGAGAGCTCACGCAATTCCTGCACCTTCGGGTGGCTCACGGGTGCTTCGTCGGGCAAAGGCAGGCCCTTCGGATCGAATATCCGAACTTCGCATCCAAGCCGTTCGAGCAGCCGCCCTGCTTCGAAGGCAAGCAAACGACTGTAGGATACCTCGCGTAGCGAACCGTAGAGGATCAGAATGCGGGGCTTATGTGTCGAAAAGGCCGGACGCAGAGCATCGAGATCAATCGCGTGCAGGTGCTGGCCCTCAAGTGCGGGGAATGTGTCAGGCAATGCGCTTTCCTTCATCATCGAGGACCTGTTCGCCGTCTTCTTTGGTAAACGGCCCCTTGAATGCGTCTGCCGGAAGTATATCCAGAACCACTTCCGAGGGGCGCGACAACCGCGTACCCATTGGGGTGATGACGAATGGCCGGTTGATCAGGATTGGCGTCTCGAGCATGGCATCGATCAACTGGTCATCGGTCAGTTCAGGATATCCAAGTCCAAGCACCGTATAGGGCGTGCCCTTCTCGCGGATCGCCTCGCGGACGGTCAGCCCGGCGTCGGCGATCATCTTGACGAGTCGCTCGCGGCTCGGCGGGGTTTTCAGATACTCAATCACAGTGGGTTGAATACCGGCGTGCTCAATGAGTGCGAGGGTGTTGCGCGAAGTGCCGCAATCCGGGTTGTGATAGATGGTGACGTCCATGCTCATTGCCTTTCGGTAATTGTGTTTCGGGAAACGGCTGGGGCCGCCTCGTACCAACCCTTCGAGCGGTTCACGATCCAGACGACCGAGAGCATGACTGGAACCTCGATGAGGACACCGACGACGGTTGCCAGTGCTGCGCCTGATTGAAAACCGAACAGGCTAATAGCGGCCGCAACCGCGAGTTCGAAGAAATTGCTTGCACCGATCAGTGCCGACGGACCGGCAATGCAGTGCCGTTCGCCGCTCATCCGGTTCAGAAGATAGGCGAGCCCGGAGTTCAGATAGACCTGGATAAGGATGGGGATTGCAAGCAAGCCAATAACGGCCGGTTGGGCGATGATCTGCTCGCCCTGGAAGGCGAAGAGAAGAACCAGTGTTGCAAGCAGCGCTACCAGCGAAATCGGCTGCAGCCTTGCGAGAATGCGATCGAGCATCCGTGACGTTCCGTCCGCCATGAGCCGGTGCCGGATGAACTGCGCGAGGAAGACGGGCACGACGATATAGAGGGCAACGGAGAGGACGAGCGTGTCCCATGGAACGGTGATTGCGGACAGGCCAAGCAAAAGGCCGACAATGGGAGCAAAGGCGATGACCATGATCGCATCGTTGAGTGCGACCTGCGAGAGCGTGAACAGTGGTTCGCCGCGTGTCAGGTTAGACCACACAAAGACCATGGCAGTGCAGGGCGCTGCGGCAAGAATGATCAGTCCCGCAATATAGGAGTCGATCTGGTCAGCGGGAAGATAGGGGCGGAACAGCCAGCCGATGAAGAGCCAGCCCAACAGCGCCATCGAGAACGGCTTGACGGCCCAGTTGATGAACAGCGTGACGCCGATACCCCGCCAGTAGGTGCCGACCTGCGTGAGAGAGCGGAAATCGATCTTCAGCAGCATCGGAATGATCATCAGCCAGATCAGGATTGCGACCGGGATATTCACCTTGGCAATCTCGGCCGCGCCAATGAGCTGGAAGACGCCGGGCAGCAAATGGCCGAGGGCGACACCGACGATGATGCACAGAAACACCCAGACGGTTAGGTAACGTTCAAATGTGGACATCAGGCGGACTTTCCCGCGTGTGGAGTGCAGCAGGGCGTCAACTCGGCTATCAGCGGAGCGCAAAGCTCTGCCGATCCACCACAACAATCTTTCAGGAGAAACAGCGTCATGTCGCGAAGCTGTTCTATCTGCGCGCGATACATGATGATTCTGCTGTGGCGTTGCGATGATACGAGGCCCGCGCGTGACAGAACATTCAGATGCGCGGACATGGTGTTTTGCGGCACCACCAGCGCGCGCGCGATGTCGCCCGCCGGCAAGCCTTCCGGTGCGTGCCGCACAAGCAGCCGAAAAGTTTCGAGACGGGTTGGCTGGGCAAGCGCCGCCAAAGCGAGAATAGCCTGTTCTTGTTCCATATATCCAGATTAATGGAAATATAGGCATAGTCAATGTGTTTTTGCGGGTGTTACCAAACACCACAAACTCCAGGGGATCATTTTACGAATATCGACAGAAACCCATTTCGGGCCGGTTTTTAGTGCGGGAAAATCGTCGGCCCAGTCGCTTCGGCGACTTGGTATTATTGTACATGCGAGTGCGCCTGCATGAGTGGGACGCCACCCATGCAGGCTTGCTTCAAGGCATTGCGGACGAAACCGGCAAGCGTTCTGTTCGGCTCACGCGCCCGAACGGTCTCTCTGTTCGCGCCATACGGCGAAAGCCTTCTGGTGTTCGTCCTTCGTGCAGGGATAAAGGCCGATGATGGTTGCGCCGCCCTTCACCTGTTCGACCACGAAATCCTCGTAAGCGGTCATTTCCACCGCTTCTGTCGCGATTTCGTCGGCAATTCCGGCGGGGATGACGATGACGCAATCCGCATCACCGACAATGATATCCCCGGGGAAAATCGGGGCATCGCCGCAGCCGATCGGGCCGTTAATTTCAATTGCTTCGTGTTTGGTGAGGTTGGTAGGGCTGGATGGTCGGGTGTGGTAGGCTGGAATATCCAGCTCCGCAATCGTCGCAGCATCGCGGAAACCGCCATCCGTAACGACGCCGGCAGCACCGCGCACCATCAGGCGGGTGATGAGAATATCACCAGCGGATGCGGCGCTCGGGTCTTTGCGGCTGTCCATGACCAGTACGTGGCCGGGCGGGCAGATCTCAATGGCGACGCGCTGGGGATGTGCGGGGTTGCGGAATTCCACCAGCTGGTTGCGGTCTTCGCGGGCGGGCATGTAACGCAGCGTGAATGCAGGCCCGACCATGTTCGCGCCCTTGTGGCCAAGCGGGTGGACGCCCTGAATGACCTGGTTGCGCAGGCCGCGCTTGTAGAGTGCGGTTGCGAGGGTGGCGACGGAAACCGTCATCAATTTTTCCCTGGTTTCTGTATTCATCTTATTCTCCTCGAATAGCGTGAGTGTCTGCACATCAGTTTTTGTGGATCGGTTCGTCTATGAAAACGCCGCCCTGGTATTTCGCGATTGCGGCATCCGGATCAGGGCGAGGGACATCCCGTTCGATATCGGCCCGGAAGCGTGCGGCATTATCCCGCCGCTGCCAGCCGAGAAAATCGACGTGGGAATTATCCCACCAGCTGTCGTCATTGGCAGAGACGCCCCAGATGACCGGGCAACCGAGTTTTGGCGCGTGAAATACGGCCTCTACCAGGGAGACCAGATCGTCATGGCTGAGCCAGGTGGATAACATGCGCCAGTTGGTGGGCTTCTCTTCGCAGGAGCCGATGCGGACGATGGCCGTTTCCTGTCCGAATTTGGAATGGTAGAGGCTCGCCATTGCCTCGCCGAAAATCTTCGAGACGCCGTAAAGGCCATCCGGCAAAAACGGCGTCTGCGGCGATAGCTGCTCACCCTGCGGATAATATCCGATGGTGTGGTTGCTGGAGGCAAACAGGATGCGTGGCATGCCAGCAAGCCTTGCTGCCTCGTAAAGATTATAGACGCCGCGCAGATTGGCGGCCTCGATGGGATCGTAAGCCTTTTCCACGGAGATGCCGCCGAGATGGACGATGCCGTCGCAATCCTTGACCAGCGCATGGACGGCGCCTCCGTCCTCCAGAGAGCAGCGGATGATCTCTTCATTCGCTGCCGCCGCACCCATATCAACCACATCCGAAAGGCGGATGATCTCCGCGAGATGGCCGAGCCTGCCGCGCAACATGCTGCCCAGCTTGCCGCCGGCGCCCGTAATCAGCAAACGTTTCATCATTTTGCGCGCTCCCGTCTCAGAATATGTCGGGTTCGCCAGCGGTGCGGCCGAAATCCGTCTGCAGGAAATCGAAATCGCATCCGGCATCCGCCTGGGTAACGTGTTTCGAGAAGATGTAGCCATAACCACGCTCGTAACGCGGCGGCGGCGCCTGCCATGCGGCCCGACGCTGGGCGATCTCCTCTTCGCTGACCAGCATGTCGAGACGGCGCTGGGGCAGATCGAGCCGCACGATATCGCCGGTCTTCAGCAGGGCAAGCGGCCCGCCGACGAAGCTTTCCGGCGCGACATGAAGAACGCAGGCGCCATAGGAGGTGCCGGACATGCGAGCATCGGAAATGCGCACCATATCGCGGTGACCCTTCTTGATCAGCGCCTTGGGGATGGGCAGCATGCCCCATTCGGGAAAGCCTGGGCCGCCAAGCGGGCCCGCATTACGCAGAACCAGAACGTGATCGGGCGTCACATCCAGATTTTCATCGTCGATTGCCGCCTTCATCTCAGGGTAGCTATCGAAGACCAGCGCCGGACCTTCATGGAAATGGAGTTTCGGATCGCACGCGGCGGGCTTGATCACAGCACCATCCGGGCAGAGATTGCCGCGTAGAACGGCAAGCGATCCTTCGGCGTAAACAGGGTTATCCAGCGAGCGGATGACGTCGTCATTATAGACCCGCGCGCCTTCGAGGTTTTCGCCCATGCTGCGGCCGGTGACGGTGAGCACGGAACAGTCCAGACGGCTTTCGATCTGCTTCATCAGGGCTCGCAGACCGCCCGCATAATAAAAATCCTCCATCAGGTAATCTTTGCCGGAGGGGCGGACATTGGCGATAAGCGGCGTCACGCGGCCGAGTTCGTCCAGCTCGTCCAGCGTCATCGGCACACCGGCGCGGCGCGCCATGGCAATCAGATGCACGACGGCATTGGTGGAACAACCGGTCGCCATGGCAACGATGGCCGCATTCCGAAACGCGGGCGCAGTAAGAATGCGATCCGGGGTCAGCTCCTCGGCCACCATTTCCACAATGCGACGGCCACAGCCTGCCGACATGCGCTGGTGTTCGGCGTCCACCGCCGGTATGGACGAAGCGCCGGGCAAAGTGAGACCGAGCGCATCGGTGATTGCCGTCATGGTCGATGCCGTACCCATGGTCATGCAGACGCCGGCGGAGCGGGCAATGCCGCCCTGCACGCCGCGCCATTCTTCATCGGTCACGTTACCGGCCCGGCGCTCGTCCCAGTATTTCCAGGCATCGGAGCCGGAGCCCAGCACCTTGCCGGCATAGTTGCCGCGCAGCATCGGCCCGGCCGGAAGATAGATCATCGGCACGCCGGCCGAGATCGCTCCCATGACGAGGCCGGGGGTGGTCTTGTCGCAACCACCCATCAGCACCACGCCATCCAGCGGATGCGAACGGATCATTTCCTCCGTCTCCATGGCGAGCATGTTGCGATAGAGCATGGAGGTCGGCTTGGTGAAACTCTCATCGACCGAAAGCGAGGGCATCTCGACCGGGAAGCCACCTGCCTGTAGAACGCCGCGCTTCACATCCTTCACACGTTCGGGAAAATGCGAGTGACAGGTATTCAGCTCCGACCAGGTGTTGAGAATGCCGATGACGGGCTTGCCGGCAAAATCCTCCTCCGAATAGCCAAGCTGCATCATGCGTGAGCGGTGGCCGAAACTGCGCAGATCGTCAGGCGCGAACCAGCGGGAGGAACGGAGTTTTTTGTCGGTCATGTCAAAGGTCCTGCTTTACGGGGGCGTGGCGACGGAGGCTTAGTCCTGCTTCAGCGTCAGCCCGCTTTTCGTATCGAAGAGGTGGATATGTTGGAGCGGCGCCGACATGCGGATGACTTCGCCAGCCGATGTCGATGTCTGCCCCGCAAGATGCAGGGTGACGTGGCTGCCGTCACCGAGGTTGCCATAGAGATAGGATTCCCCGCCGAGCTGCTCTGCCGTGCGCACGGACATGGTCACCGCACCGTCCGGTGTGGGCTGCACATGGTTGGGGCGAATGCCGAGCGTGACCTTCTGGCCGGGTGCGTAGGAAAAGCCGCTCTGCGGCAACGGGATCAATTCGCCGGTCGCGATTTTAAGGGACGGCTGACCTTCTGCTACTACTTCGCCGGCGAAGAAGTTCATCTTCGGCGAACCGATGAAGCCCGCTACGAAAAGGTTTGCGGGGCGATTATAAAGATCGAGGGGAACGCCGAACTGCTCGAGCTTTCCGGCGCGCAGCACGGCAATCTTGTCGGCCATCGTCATGGCCTCCACCTGATCGTGGGTCACATAGATCATGGTATTGCCAAGACGCCGATGCAGGCTGGAAATCTCGCCGCGCATATCCACGCGCAGTTCCGCATCGAGGTTCGACAGCGGCTCGTCAAACAGGAAAACCCGCGGTTCGCGCACGACAGCGCGACCGATCGCGACGCGCTGTCGCTGGCCGCCCGACAGATCCTTGGGCCGCCGCTCAAGCAGCTGGTCGATCTGCAGCATCTTGGACACCTGTGAGACCTTCTCGACGATGTCTTTTTTCGGCGTGCCGATATTTTCCAGGCCGAAGGACAGGTTTTCCCGAACCGTCATATGCGGGTAGAGCGCATAGGACTGGAACACCATGGCAAGCCCGCGATCGGCAGCCGGAACCGCGTTCACCACGTCGCCGCCGATGACGATATCGCCGCCGCTCAGCTCTTCAAGACCGGAGATCATGCGCAGCAGCGTCGATTTTCCGCAACCGGACGGGCCGACGAAAACACAGAACTCGCCGTGCTTGATATCGAGATCGATACCCTTGATGACGTCGAGGGCGCCATATGTTTTTTTGACCTGACGAAGCTCTATACTTGCCATTGTGTCATTCCCTCCCTTGAGGATCATTTTCCGCCGGTCGATGCGATGCCGGTGGCGATATATTTTTGCAGGAACATGAAGACCAGCGCGATTGGCGCCAATGTCAGCACCGTCATGGCCAGCAGATTGCTCCACTCTGTCGTCATTTCTCCCTGGAAGGAGTTGAGCGCCAGTTGCAGGGTGAAATTGTCGTTGCGCGTCAGCACGATAAGCGGCCACAGGAAGTCGTTCCAACGCCACATGATGGCGAGGATGGCGAGCACCGCGAGCGCCGGTGCAGACAGTGGCAGGATGATGCGCCAGTAGATTTTCCATTCGCTGGCCTTGTCCATGCGTGCCGCATCTAGGATTTCATCCGGGATGGTCAACATGTATTGGCGCAGCAGAAATACCCCGGTCGGTGTGGCCGCTCCTGGAATGATCACACCCCACAGGCTGTTGATCATGCCGAGCTGGCTGGTGATGAGAAAAAGCGGAACGAGCACGACGGTCTGCGGGATCATCAACGTTCCGACGACGAGTGCCAGAACCACGCCTCTGCCCTTGAAGCTGTATTTCGACAGTGCAAAGGCCGCCATGGAGTTCACGATCAGCATGATGACGGTCGACGTCACGGTGATGAAGGTCGAGTTCCAGAAATAAAGCGGAAAGTTGAAGCGCTGGAAAAGCTCGGTGTAGTTCTCCGTCGCCAGTGCAACCTTCTCGGCCGGGCGCAGCTCGTTGAACGGCATCTTCATGACTTCGCCGGGCTTTGCCGGATCCACCACCTGGGCGACGAGCCCGACGCGCCTGATCATGCCGAGCTTGCGGCCTTCCTTGTCGACAAAGGCCGGCAAAGGTGCGGCCTGACCGTCAATGACCACGGTTTCCTGCGCATAGGGAAGCAGGCGTGGCGGAAACCGCTGGAGGTCGGCTTCCGTCTTGAAGGAGGAGAGAACGAGCCAGAGAACGGGTCCGAACATCATCAGAACGGCAACGCCGAGATAGGCGTAGGACAGCCAGTCGGTCCAGTGCAATTTGCCGTTTCTGCCGCGTGTGCGGGTTAGAAATGCGCCAATCCTAGCCATCGACTTTGCTCCTGTTGGCCCGGAATTGCAGGGCAGTCAGCACCACGAGAACCACGGCAAGCAGCAGCGAAGCGGCCGCGGCCAGTCCGAAGTTGCGGGGTGTTCCGGCAAAACCAGTCTGATAGATGAATTGAATGATGAAGGTCGTTGCCGAACCCGGCCCGCCGCCGGTAAATGCGAAGACTTCATCGAAGGTCTGTACGCCCTTGATGAGGGACAATACGAGAACCACGAGCATGGTCGGGGCGAGAAGCGGCATTGTGATCCGGCGGAAAATCCGCCACGGGCTTGCCTTGTCCAGCTGTGCCGCCTCATAGGCGTCACGCGGAATGGCCTGAAGGCCGGCAAGCAGGATGAGCGTGTAGAAGCCCATATGCGCCCAGACGGACAGGAATACCGACCATCCAAAGGCAAGGTTGGCCTCCAGCAGCCAGTCCACCGAACCGATACCGAGGGAATCGAGCGCAGCGTTCAGGACGCCGAAACGCTGCAATATCCACTTCCATATCAGCGCCACGACCACCGGTGAAAGCAGCACGGGAAAGAAGAAGACGGCGCGGAAGAAACCGCGTGCCCTGATGTCACGGTTGAGCACGACCGCCGTAATCAGCGAGAAGCCCACCATGAACCCGACCTGCAGCACCACGAAGAAAATCGTGTTCCAGACGGAGCGCCAGAAAAGATCGCGCTGACAGGAATTGGGATCGAAATAGTTCTGGCACGAGAGAAGGACCGAGAAGTTTTCGCCGCCCACGGAGGGGCGTTCCGACAGCAGGATATGCTCGCTGCCGGTCACTGAATAAGCCATGTTGAGAACGATCGGCAAAAACGCGAAGACCGCAAACAACAGGAGATTGGGTGTCAGAAACACCCATGCGATGCGCCGATGCCCGAGCATTTTCTGCAAGAGGGCGAAAGGCAGCTCTATGATGCCCATGACGGGCGCAAGAAGTCTGTACATTGATGGTCCTCCTTCGATCCGGCGCGGCGCGGCAAGGCCGCGCCGGAAGGCGATGGATCACTTCGCCTGTTTCAACGCTTCCTCAAGATCGGCCTTCGCACGTGTCATGGCGTCGTCAACCGAGCTTTCGCCAACAATCGCCTGCGTGACGCGCTGGACGGAAATGTTGAACATCGCGCGGTTGTTCTTGTAGCCCTGATAGGCGTAGGCGACGGGGCTGATACCAGGGACCTGATCCAGCCACGCGTTCATGGCCTTCTGGGTCGCCGGGGTTGCGCCGGTGTAGTCGATAGGCTTTGCGCCGACGGCCTTGTGAGCCGGGACGTTGCGGGTACGGACGGTGAAATCGAGGTAATTTTCGTCCTGCGCAAGGAAGTTCAGAATATCCGCGACGATCTTGGGGTTCTTGGTCTGTTTGAAGCCCACGATACCCGTTCCGCCCGGCATGCCGGTGCATGCGGCCGGTCCGCATGGCTGCGACACGACTTCCCAGTCGAAAGCATCGCCGACCTGACTGTCGAAGCGCGCTGTCTGCCAGCTGCCGGAATAATAATAGACGAGCTGACCATTGATGAATTCCTGCGCCGCATCGCGGTAGGTGTTGCCACCCTGGCCGGCCCAAACGTCACGCGCCATGGTGCCGCCCTTGTTCCACTCGACGAATTTCTTCACGAAAGTGGTGAAGCCCTCGTCGACCAGGATCGGCTTGCCGTCGGCGTCGAAAAGTTTCGCACCGTAGGAAATAGCCGGACCGGCGATACGGTGACCGGAGCGGTCGATCGCCATGGGGTATGGCGAGCCGGTGGCCTTGGCCACTTCATTTGCGGCCTTCGCCCAGTCGTCAAAAGTCGCATCCTTGCCGGGAACGGCGACTTTCGCCTGATCGAACAAGGTGCGGTTGATGAAGGCGCCGGTAATGGTAAGCTGCGTCTGCATACCATAGATGCCCTTGTCGTCGGGGCCGCTACGATACCATTTCAGCACATCGCCGAAATTGTCCTGCCAGTACTTCGCATCCACGTAGGGCGTCAGGTCGAGATAATAGCGATTGAGGCCGCCAAGATCGGTGACGGTTGCGAAATCCGGGCCGCTCCCGCCGGCGAGCTGCACCGGCAGGCCTTCGAGAAGCGCCTTGTAGGGCACGATATCCGTAACGATCTTGACGTCAGGATGCTGTTTTTCGTAACGCGACAGGATGTCCTTCAGGACTTCGCAGCCGTTGCCGTCATAGGCGCAGGTGAAGCGAACTTCCTGTGCCTCAGCGGCACCGGCAAAAGATGCCGTCCCCAGGGCCAAGGCAAACGCCAGGCTGTATTTTCTGCTCATCTGGTTTCCTCCCTTTAGATGATTATGCCGTGGCGGACGCGCGCGGAGCCCAACCCTTGAGCCGCTCATTGTCAGCGGTCAGCGGCAGGCGAACGGCCGTGCCTTCCTGTACCGATGTGTAGATTGCGGTTACGAGTTCGATGGACTGCAAGCCGTCCGTAATCGTCACTTCCTTGCCCGCGCGACCCTCCATCGCATTGGCAATCGCCTCGACAAAACCGGTAAAGCCGTTTTCGCCATCTTCCACCGTTGCGAGGACGGCGTCGATCTGGTTCTGCGTGGTCGGCGCCCGCGCCGTAAAGTGCCATTTATCTTCCGCCGGACGATAGGGCAGCGTTCCGCTTTCGGCCGTGAAGCCTTCGAAGCAGAACCGCAGACGGGACGTGTCGTCGGCTGCACCAAGCGTGACCGAGCTGGTGGCGAGCGCGCCGCTCTTCATGCGGAAGCTGATGGCAGCGCAGTCTTCCGTCTCGATCCTGTTCACCCGGGTGTCGGCCATGGCGAAGACCTGTTCCACCGGACCTAGGACATGGCACAGAAGGTCGTGGGCATGGATGGCGTGACCGAGGATCGCGCCGCCGCATTCACCCTTCCAGGTGCCGCGCCAGGGAATGTCGTAGTAGCTCGCGCCACGGTTCCAGTGAACTTCCGAGCTTGCCACATAGGCTTTGCCAGCAAGTCCGGCGTCGATGAGGGCGCGCAGCTGCCGCAGGGCGGGACCAAAACGATACTGGAAAACCGGAAAGACGCGCCGTCCGGTCTTCTTGACAGATTCCATCAGCGCATTTGCTTCCTCCAGCGAACGCACCAGCGGCTTTTCGCAGACCACGTCCTTGCCGGCCGCGTGGGCCTTAAGCATTACGGGGAAATGCAGATGCGGCGGCAGGCAGACGTCTATGAGCGAAATGCTTTCATCGGCGAGGACTTCTTCGAGATCCGCCGTGATGCGGATGGAAGAACCTTCGCCAGCCACCGCCCGTGCCCGCTCCACATCAAGATCGCAGATCGCCTTGACGGTGAAACGTTCCGGCAGCGCCAGATAACCGCTCAGATGCTGTGCGCCAATACCGGCGCCGATAATGGCGACGCCGATCATGCTGCGGTTCCTTCAGCCTTGGCCTGCGCCTGAAGCGAGAGGTCACAAACCTTGAAGACGTGTTCCTGCGTCATGGCAGTTTCCGTGCGGTTGCGTATATCGTCGCATACACGGGCGAAGTAGGGCAGGCCGGCACCGGATGCGTCGATATATTCGCAACGGTCGCCATTGACGAGGATCAGACGGTCTGTGCCCTCGGTGTTGCCGACATCGACGTATTTGCGCAGTTCGATGTAACCTTCTGTACCGAGGATCGTCAGGCGGCCATCACCCCATGTCGGCAGTGCATCGGGTGTGTACCAGTCGACGCGGATATACCCATGGCCCTTGTCGCCGCGCAGCACGACTTCGCCGAAATCCTGCAGGCCCGGATCGCCCGGATTGGCGTAATTGGCAACGGTGGCAGATACGATCTCAACTTCGGTGGAGCCCGTAAAGAACATGAACTGGTCGATCTGGTGGCTGGCAATATCGGTGAGAATGCCGCCATAGGCCGCGCGTTCGAAGAACCATGTCGGGCGGATTTGTCGGTTCAGGCGGTGCGGACCAAGGCCAACCGTCTGGATGACGCGGCCGATGGCACCCTGTGCAACCAACTCGGCGGCTTTCGTGACGCTCGGGACTTCGAAGCGTTCGGAAAAATCGACGGTCCAGATTCTTTTGGTCTTGGCAACGGTCTGGCGCAGGCGCTCAAGCTGGTCGAAGGTGGTGCAGCCCGGCTTGTCGGACATGACGTCCTTGCCCGCTTCCATGGCAGCGATGGCAAGATCGGCACGCTTGGACGGAATGTCGGCAATGATGACGAGATCGATGGTTTGGTCAGCCAGCAAATCCTCCTTGGAGGCAGCACGCGGCACGTCCGGGAAGCGCTTTACGAAACCTTCGACCACGTCCGGCTCGCCTTGCGTCCACCAGCCCGCGAATTGCGCACCGGCATCCAGCATGTTCTGCGCCATGCCGAAAATGTGCCTGTGCTCTATGCCGAGAGCCACGAACTTGATTGGTTTACTCATCCTGCAGTTCCACTTCCTTGCCGGTTTCGGCTGAGTTGATGATCGCGTCGATCAGTCTGTGAGACAAAAGAGCTGCTTCACCGGTGACGACCGGCGGGCGCCCTGAAGAAATGGCGTCGACGAAATCGTCGAAAACGCCCTGATGCCATTCATGCGTGAAAGCCATGGGATCGGCGCCGCCACCGGTGCCGGAAGCGGCACCACCGAAGGTTTCCTGGCGGCCGTCGCGCCAGTCGACATGCAGCAGGCCGGATGCGAGCCGCAGGCTTGCCTTGTCGAAATGGAGGAGAATGGATTCAGGCGCACCGGGAAAGCTTGCGGTGCTCGCGACGAGCGAGCCGACGGCGCCGTTTTTGAAACGAAGGCCGGCCGATACGTAATCCTCGGTTTCCATCTTGTGAAAACGCGTCGTTGCCGCCATGGCCTGCACGCTGGCCACAGGGCCTGCAAGGCTCAGGGCCAGATCGATCGTGTGGATTGCCTGCGATATCAGAACGCCGCCGCCGTCACGCGCAAGCGTGCCGCGTCCCGGCTCATCATAATAGGCCTGGGTACGCCACCACGGCACCGAAATCTCGCAAAGGCCTAGTTCGCCAAGCGTGCCGGATGCGACCAGTTCGCGTGCCTTTTGCGATGCGGCGCGCATGCGGTGCTGGAAAATGATACCGAGCGTTACACCCGCATCGCGGCAGAGCGCTACCAGATCGGCCGCTTCCCGAGTGTTGCGGGCGACAGGCTTTTCGAGAAGAATGTGTTTGCCGGCTCTTGCAAGCGGACCGACGATATCGGCGCGGGCATTGGGCGGCGTTGCGATGATGGCGAAATCGACATCGCCGTCACGCGCGGCTTCCTCGATTGACGCGTATACGGCAACGTGGTGACCGGTGTGTTTTGCCGCTTCGGCAGCCAGCGCTTTCGCGCGGCCGGAGCCACCGTCGACTATCGCTTTCAGGCGGATTTTTTCAGGGCTTGCCGTACAGGCAAGCACATGCGTCTTCGCTACCATTCCGGCACCAACGATGACGCAGGTCTTGATATTTTGCATTCGGGAGCCTCCTTCCCATGGCCATTCAATTGCATACCGGTATGCCGGTTGTCAACACACCAGTGTTCCGGTATACCGGTTATAGAGAAAGACATTTGGAGAGCGTATGCCAAAGATCCCGATGACAGGCGGCACGGTGCCGATGATGGAACGACTGGATTTCAACCGACCGGTTGTGGACCAGATCTATTCGGCGCTGAAATCTGCCATCCTTTCGCGGGAGCTGTTTCCGGGCCAGGCCGTGTCGGAAAACGAGATTGGCCAGTCCTTCAACTCCAGCCGCACCCCGGTGCGCGAGGCGTTGAGCCGGCTGCGAGATGACGGTTTGATCGTCACCCTGCCGAGCCGCGGGACCTATGTCTCCAGACTGTCGGACAAAAATATCCGCAGCGCGCAGTTCATTCGTGAGGCGCTGGAGGTTGCCGCTGCCCGCAGGCTCTGCCAGACCGGCATTCCGGCCGAAGCGGACCAGGAAATCCTGCATGCGCTGGAAGGCCAGCGTGTGGCGATGGAGCTTGGCGACAAAAAGGCCTTCCGTATCCATGACGACCAGTTCCACAGCGCCCTTGCCGCCGCAACCGGCCTCGAAAGGCTGGAGACCCTGTTGATCCGGGAAAAGGCTGGGCTAGACCGCCTGCGAGCGCTGGCGATTACCGACGAAGCACACATGGCCAGACTGCTGACGGAGCATGAGGCCGTCTACAATGCAATAAAGGCGCGTGAGGAGGAGAGCGCGGTGGATTATCTGCGCCAGCATCTCCGCCGCGTCCTCGGCATTCTGTCGCAGATCTTCGAAGCACATCATGAATATTTCGAATAACGCCACGCTGCGCAATTCAACGGTTCAGACAGAAAATGACAACAGCAAATTTCGACAACGCGCCTGCGATCGATCAGGCCGGACTACTGTGCGACGAAATCAGCATTCTCGCGGAAAGCCCGGTGTGGGACGAAAGACGCCAGGTCCTGTTCTGGTGCGACATTCTTGGCAAGAAGCTACGTTCAGCTGGGCTGGGCGGCGTCCAGTATCGTGAATGGACGTTCCCGGAAACCGTCTCCAGTCTCGGGCTCTGTCAGAGCGGTGATCTGATTGTCGCTTGCGGGATGGACATACTCATCCTCAATCCGGAAAGCGGCGCGCGGCGCACCCTTCATTCCATTTCCGCACCTCAAGGCATCGCCTGCCGGCTGAATGACGGACGTGTGGGTCCGGATGGAGCTTTCTGGGTTGGCACCATGCACAATGTCCCGCTTTCGCAGATGCAGCCCCACGGAGAGCTCTGGCGTATTACGAATAACGGGGCCGAACGTATTCAGACCGGACTGACATGTCCCAACGGCCTCGCTTTTTCGCAGGACGGTTCCGTCATGTGGCAAAGCGATTCCGTGCAGAAATGGATACGCAGGCGGAATTTCGACAAAACCAACGGTGTATTTGATGAAGGCGTGCTCGTCGCACAAATGCAGGAAGAGACCGGAAGGCCCGATGGTGGCTGCCTTGACATAAGCGGCCAATATTGGAGCGCGGGTGTCTCTGCCGGCGTTTTGAACATTTTCTCGGAAGACGGCAGTCAACAGATCGGGACAATACGGATGCCTGTTCCGCATCCAACGATGCCTTGCTTTGGCGGGCCGGATTTCGGCTCGCTTTTCGTCACATCGCACCGCCATAACATGACGGAAGACAGGCTGAGCGAGGTACCTCTTTCCGGTGGCGTTTGGGTCATTCCGTCCGGCATCAAGGGCTTCCCCGCATTCCGTTTTGAGGATGGCAGGTGAAGCCCAAATCGTAAGTCTTTGATCTTTGCCGCCCCTCCAACGCAAGTGATGGGTTTCGGCCAGTCTACGGCAGGCAAATTCGTCCTGTTCATCCTGTAGTCTGGCCGGTAATCAGCATCGGGTCCGCATTGGTAATATTGCGGTCGGGATCAGCGTGTTCCGTGCTTTTCCTGCAAAAGCCGGATGGTGAGGTGCTGCAGCAGAATGATGGTCTTGGCGTCGCGAATATCGCCGCGGCCGATCATCTGCATAGCCTCTGGCAGAGCGATTTCCAGCACGTCTATGTCTTCTCCCTCGTCCGCCGAGCCGCCGCCTGCGCCCACTTTATGGTTCTCGGCATATTCGCCGTAGAAAAAGGCGAGGTATTCGGTGACCGATCCGGGGCTCATATAGATATCGAACAGATGGGTGAGTTCGGAAACCTCATAACCGGTCTCCTCCATCAGTTCCGCACGCATGCGCGCTGCCGGTTCAGCGCCTTCCAGCAGCCCCGCCGGTGTCTCGATCAGCGACTCGAGGCCGCCGTTCAAGAGAACCGGCAAACGGAACTGGCGGGTGAGCAAAACATGGTCGTTTGCGGGGTTGTACAACAGGCATGTCGCTCCGTTGCCGCGATCATACGCCTCACGGGTCTGCCGTTGCCAGCTTCCGTCCCTTAGCTGAAGTTCATACTCATATTTGGTCAGCCGTCCCCAATCATCCGCCAATACGCGTTGCGAAATCGGGCGGTAAACACTGCTATTCATCAAGTCACCTCGTCATTATCTGTCTTTTCAAAGGCCGTGCAGCCGGCCTTCGACTTGCGTGCGTGTCTCGCCGCCGACCCATATCTGGCCGGTATCATCGCGGGTCAGGTAAATGCGGCCTTGACGGCCAAGACGTGTGCCCTGGGCGGCGACATAGTCTTCCGCGACCACGCCTGTCGCAAACAGCCATTGCGCCAGCGAGGCGTTGAGGCTTCCGGTGACAGGATCCTCGGCGATGGCGCCCAGATGATCGCTGAAGAAGGCGCGAACCTCGAAGGCGGCTTCGCCGCCATTTGCGTGCGGACCAACGACGCCAACGTCAATGCGGCCGGGCCAGCTGCGGACCGGCTCAAGGGCAAGCACCTTCTCAGCCGATGCCAGCCTGATCCCCAACCAGCCGGGGCCATTGTCGATCCATGCGGCATCAACGATGTCGCGTGTCTCTATTCCCAGCAGCTGCCGGGCCTCTTCCAGCTCTGCGGGTGTCGGCGCGCCGGAACGGATAAGGGGCGGAGCGGCAAAGGAAAGTCGACCGTGCGCGTGCCGGATCGTGACCAGACCGGCACCGCACTCCTGAACGATGCCCGTTTCGCTTTTGGGCAGGCCGTTTTCGCAGAGCCAGGCATGGCAAGTGCCGAGCGTAGGGTGTCCGGCAAAAGGCATCTCCCGGTCCAGTGAGAATATCCGGACACGGTAATCAGCCTGAGGGTGGGTGGGCGGCAGCAGAAACGTGGTTTCGGACAGATTGAACCACCGCGTCAATCGCTGCATGTCATCCGTGGTCAAGGTGTCTGCACCCGTGACGACCGCCAGCGGATTGCCAGAAAGCGGGCCGGAGCCGAATACATCGATCATATGGATAGCAAAGGTCATGGCATCGTTCTTTCAGTTCGGATCAATTGTCGGCGCGGACTGTCTATTGCGTAATCCGTTCCAGCACGCGGCTCAATGCCCGCTTCAATGCGCTCGAACCGCCATTGCCGTCAAAGTCCTGAAGAACCTGCTCGTTCAAGCCACCCTTGGTGGCGAATTCGCGGCTGAGATCGGTGAAGTCCGTGTCCCTGCCGGCAAGCAGCGCCACTTCGGAGAGGCCGGCGAAGAGGGGTGCAAGATAGGCGCGGCCCTTTTCTTCCGGCAGGCCGTTTTCGGCCAACCACGCCGTCGTCTGTTGCAGAATGCCGAAATAGGTTGCCATCAGGGCGCTTGCGGCGGCGAGAAGGTCGTATTCCGCCTTTGTTTCACATTCCACCGCATTGCCGAGCACGTTGAAGATCGCGGCGGTATCCGCATCGGAGGGGTAAACGGCCGTGACGCCTTTGCGGCGGGCGACAAAGGGCAGCGGGATCGCCTGGGTCAAACGCACATCCGCGCCGATCCAGTCAAGAAGTGCCTGTCGACCGGTTGCGGCAACGACGCTTATGACCTTCTGCCCCTCGCGAAACCGCAGCGGCCGGATGACCTCTTCGGCAATCTGCGGGCGGATGGCCAGCACGACGGTATCGCAGCCGTCAACAATCGCCTGATTGTCGCTTGAGACAATCACCTGCGGGAAATCTGCGGCAAGCCTGGCCGAGATATCCGCGCTGCGCTGGGACGCCATGACATGCGGCACGGCGGCAGGCGTGCTGAGCAGCCCCCGCACCATCGCATCGGTGATAGCGCCGGTTCCGATAAAGCCGATTTTCTGGGGAACGGACATGATGACTCCATTGCATTGATAGGAAGGAACGATACATCGGTCCGGCTCATGCAGGAAGGCGATGAAACAATCTCGAGATTGCCGGGGGCTGGCATATCTGCCGAAGAAATGGCTTGGCAACCGGATCGGCCACTTCACATACCCGTCAAATCTCTCCGAACCAACGGGCTGCAGCCCTTGCGAATTCCTCCTTGTCCGGAACAGACTCCGTGGCCCAGGCGACGATACCATCGGGGCGCACCAGGACTGTGCTCAAGCCCAACTGGTCGATGGCATTGCCGGCGACATAGGAGATCCGGCCGTTCCAGCGGCCTGCCAGCGCTTCAAGCGATGCGTCCGCGCTAAAATTCAAAAGCAGTCCTTTGCCCTCTCTCAGAAGTTCGCCGGTCCTCCTCCCGTCCGCCAGTGCGAAGTCCGGAACGCTGCAGCCCACCAGCGGATGGTTGCCGCCTAGCTCGTAGCGGAGGGAAATGCCCCATACGCGCTCGGCGAAATATGTAGCCATCGCGGGTCTCGATGAGATCGCGGATGATGGCTTCCAGCGCCCGTGTGCTCCGGCTTGGGCGCATCAGTGCGACCTGGGCGCGCGACCAGTCAAGGACCTGTGCACCCACTGGGTGTCGCTCACAGTCACGGTCGATGTTCCCGGAAAGCGGCGGCCAGTGTGCGCAGCGCCTCACGGGATCTGCTGTCGGTAAGGGTCGAGAACATCACGATCTCGGTGGAAGGCAGCGGCGGGAGGCTGAAACGCTGGCTGACCTCGATTGTACCGGGTGGCGCCAGGCGGCAGGAGAATGCCGAAATGGCGAGACCTGCCGAAACGGCCGCGGTCACCATCGATGAGGTGCCGCCAAGAAAGACTTCCGTCCACGCGATGGCGGCGGAATCAAGAGCACGGGCGGCGATGTCACGTACACCGCAGGCGGGCGAAAGCGCGGCCAGTCGCAGCGGCTCGCCCTGACGATGTTCGAATTGCGGGGCTGCGAACCAGCCGAAATGCTCTGGCCCGAGCACTTCGCCATCACGCCTGTCATCCTCGCGCCGGATGATTGCAGCATCGATCTCGCCGCGGTCGAAGGCATCCAGCAACGTGCGGGAATTGTCCATCCGCACTTCTATCGTCAGTCCCGGATCGTGCGCGTTGAGCCGCGCCAGCAGCGTTGGCACTTCCGGCCCTGCAACATGGGCGGCTATGCCAAGGCCAAAGCGTCGGCGCGTGGAAAAAAGCCCTGCCATGGCGCGATCATGCGCGGCAAGGAATTCGCGGGCTGGTGTTAGAAACACTGCGCCTTGCGCGGAAAGGCGCACCGAGCGCGGCGTCCGTTCAAGAAGCCGCTGGCCGAGCCGGTCTTCCAGCCGCTTGAGCTTGACGCTGATGGCTCCCTGCGTGGTTCCGAGCGTTTCGGCAGCGCGGGTGAAGCTCTGCAGATCGGCGATGGTGACGAAAGCCTGAACGGCATCCACATCCAGAGTGGTCACTTTAATCATCCAAATTTGTTGTCTCTGAAATATCCAAGCATCCAATTCAGTTATGGTCAAGCTTTCACTAATTTGCCTTGGACTCTGCAAAACACGGATCGAAGCGTGCATGTCTTCTGATGCTTCAGTCCAAACCACGAAAGGCTGAAGAATGACCCTTGCCGTTACCGCCCCAACCCGGAGTAGAAGTGCCATTGCGCTCGCCGCCGTCTGTCTCTCCGCTCTGATGTTCGGGCTGGAAATCTCCAGCGTGCCGGCGATCCTGCCGACGCTCGAGCAGGTGCTGCACGCGGATTTCCGGCAGCTGCAGTGGATCATGAACGCCTATACGATCGGCGTGACGATGGTGCTGATGGCAACCGGCGCGTTGGCCGACCGCTTCGGTCGCAAACGCGTCTTCATCGCGACCATCGTCGCTTTCGCCATTTCCTCCCTCGCCTGCGGCATGACTGAAAGCGTGGCGGTGCTGATCGGCGCACGCTTCCTTCAGGGACTAAGCGGTGGAGCGATGCTGGTATGCCAGATCGCCATTCTGTCACATCAGTTCCGCACGGCCCGCGAGCGTGGAATGGCTTTCGGCTGGTGGGGTATTGTCTCCGGCGTCGGGCTGGGTTTCGGGCCGATCATCGGCGGAGCCATCGTTGCGCTGTGGAGCTGGGAGTGGGTATTCCTCGTTCACGTGGCCCTCGGCATCCTGACACTGTTCCTTGCCGCAAGCGGTGTGGAAGAATCGCGTGATCCGGATGCGGCCCGTCTTGATCTTGCCGGTATCGCCACACTCTCGGTTGCCGTGTTCTGCCTTGCGTTTTTCATCACCCAAGGACCGGAACTCGGCTTTGCCAGTTCAAAGGCACTTCTGATCCTTGGTCTATCAGTCGCGAGTTTCATCGCCTTCGTGATCGTCGAAAAGCTCACGCCAAGGCCGATGTTCGATTTCTCCGTATTTCGCATCCGGCCATTTTCCGGCGCGATTATCGGCTCGGCGGCGATGAACATCAGCTTCTGGCCGTTCATGATCTATCTGCCGATCTGGTTTCAGGCGGGCCTTGGTTATGACAGCGTCACCGCCGGTCTCGGTCTGCTTGCCTATACGCTGCCAGCGCTGGTCGTACCGCCGTTGGCCGAGCGTCTGTCGCTGCGTTATCAACCCCGTCTTGTCGTCCCGGCCGGTCTGTTCACCATCGGTCTCGGTTTCATGCTGATGAAACTTGGCAGCAGTGTCGCAGATGCGAGCTGGCTCACCATGCTGCCCGGCTGCATCCTGTCCGGTGTCGGGCTTGGCCTCACCAACACGCCGGTCACCAATACGACAACCGGTGCCGTTCCCGCTGCCCGTTCCGGCATGGCCTCCGGCATCGACATGAGCGCGCGAATGATCTCGCTTGCCATCAACATCCCGATCATGGGCTTCATTCTGGTTGAGGGCGTCTGGTCGTCGCTTAGGGCCAACCTGCCGTCCGGCGCGGATTTGCCCGCCCTGCGTTCGCTCGCGGAGAAGATCGCGGCGGGAACCGCGGGATCGTCGGTGGAGCGTGTTTCGGATGCACTCGTCCATCAGGCACTCGCAGACGGTTTCGGTCTGGTCATGCTTTATGCCGGCATCAGTGTCTGGTTGCTCGCCGCTCTGAGCTTTGTGATCTTCGGCCCGGCGCGAAAGCTTGCCCACGGTTAGTGGTGCCCTGGCGCTGGGACGATAGTCAGGCGGATTTCAGGATTTGCAGTCCTGCCGAAGGTTGGGCGGCCGCAGTCTCCTCGCGGCTCCAGCGGCCAAAGGCGGAGCGGCCCAAAATCGCAATCGACGTATCCTCCTGCGGCGCATGGACGAGCACCGTCTGGATGTCGCGGAAATGTCGTTCGAGGCCCAGTTCGCTACCAAGACCTGGATTGCCGATGCCGCGCACTGCGATCTCGACGGCATCACGCAGCTGCCGGCCGGCAAGCAGCCTTGCCCTGATGAATCCTTCCGCATCGCCATTGTTGTTTTCGAGCGTGCCGAAAATGATCTGGCGGGCGCCTGAGACCAGAAGATCGATTTCGCCTGAAAGCGTTATGAAACGTTCCGTGCGGGCGATGGGATGGCCGAGATTGGCCGGCACACGCTCATGCGCGAAGCGGATGAACTTGGCCTGAGCGGCTTCTGCCACGCCGAGGTAAAGCGCTGTCAAAGCCAGCGTGAGTGCCGCATGCGCCCGGTTGTCCTGCTGGGCGACCGATGGATCGACGAGGTCGATGACGTTTTCCGCCGGGATTTCGACATTGGCATATTCGACATCGTGCGATCCCGTAGCGCGCATGCCGAGGCTCTGCCAGTTCTCGATGACCTTGATGCCCGGCAACCCGTTCGGCACCACGAATGTTCCCACCCGCGCCGGCGTTTCGTCAGTATGCGCCCAGACAAGGAAATGCGTGAGACCATATGCGCCCGTCACGAAGCGTTTTCGGCCCGTGATAGACCAGCCATTGTTTGTCCGGCGGGCGAGCGTCGCGGGCAGGCCACCGCGCGCCGGCGACCCCAGCTCCGGCTCGACACGCGCGGCATTGAGCAGCAACGGCCGTTGTTTGGCGTCCGTCAGAAGCCGCCGGTAGAGATCTTCGGGCCAGTGGTTTTTCGCGGCCTGGGCGAGATGGGTAAAGATCGTCATGGCGCTGATCAGCGCCACAGAAGGATCGCCCCGGCCAAGTGCCGCGAGAATGTGGGCGGTATCGGCAAGCGTCGCTCCCTGGCCGCCATAACGTGTCGCAACCGTGCTTTCGAGGAGGCCGCTTTCGTGAACGGCACGGATACCCGTCCAGGGAAACTGGCCAGTCTGGTCCGCATCCGGTGCGGCCTGTTCAAGGATGCGAGCGGTTGCGTCTAGGACAGTTGGGTCATGAGACATGCGTGGTCGAGGCTCTCTGGCTGTGGGGAATACCATTTCCCCATCAGGGGCGATTGGCTCCGTCTGCACTTCAAAAAAATGCCCGGTCAGGCGACCGGGCCGGATCGCGGCATCATGCAGCGGTCTTTTTCTTCGCATCTTCCCGTTCGCGAATGCCTTCGCGGACAAGCGGCAGGATGTAGCGGCCATAATCCACCGCGTCGTTGTAATTGTCGTAGCCGCGGATCGAGATCAGGTCAGCGCCAAGATCGATGTAGTCGAGGATGGAATCCGCAATGGTGCGTGGCGAACCGACCAGCGCAGTGGTGGCGCCGCTGGCATTGGTGGCGGTGACCGTCGGATACCAGAGGGCGCGATCATGCACATCGCCGCGTGCGGCGATTTCCAGAAGCCGTTGCGAACCGACATTGGCCGGGCGCGGCGCGTTGAGCGGTGCGCGTGTTACACCTTTCTGGCGGTTCTCGTTCAACCGATCCAGAGTTCTGTGAGCCTTTTCCCAGGCAAGCTCATCCGTCTCGGCGACGATTGGCCGGAATGTGACCCAGATCCGGGGGCGATCCGTGCGGCCCGCCTTTGCGGCTTCCGCATAGACCCGCTCGATCTGCTGCTTGGTTTCGGCAAGCGGCTCTCCCCACAGGCCGAAGATATCGCAGAGCGAACCACCGATGCGATAGGCGGCGTCCGAGGAGCCACCGAGCGAAATCGGAATAAGCCCGTTTGTGGGCCGCACCGCGCTGCGGAATTGCTTGAACTGGTAATATTTTCCGTCGAAGTCGAAGGGCTCTTTCGAGGTCCAGGCCAGGCGCAGGATGCGGATATATTCCTCCTGGCGCTCATAGCGTTCTTCCTTGTTGAGGAAGTCGCCTTCACGCGCCTGTTCTTCATCGCTGCCGCCGGCAATGAAGTGCACCACGACACGTCCACCACTCAACTGATCGAGCGTCGCGAGCGACTTGGCCGCAACTGTGGGATAAACCGTGTTCGGCCGCAGGGCGACGATGATCTTGATGTTTTTCGTGTGCGCGAGCACCGTGGCGCCCAGCGTGAAAGGATCGAAAGACGATGAGGAGTAAGGGATCAGCGTATAGTTGAAACCGTAATCATCAAGGGCGCGGGCATAGCGCTCCAGAAAAACAGGATCCACAGGTGCGTCTGGAACGGGGTTTAGATCGTTCGATGCATTGGGAAAGCTTACGCTGATAAATTCCGCGGACATGGGCGCTCCTTCAGGTTCAATGCAAGCATGTTAGGGCGCGGCGCATGAGCGAGGAAGACAGGTCTTTCTTTTTCTATCGAATATGTAGAAAATATTCCCTGCGACGGCCTTCGATATAGGACCAGCAA
>NZ_BDLN01000007.1:42674-163376 GCF_001950375.1 Rhizobium sp. TBD182
GCCGCGTTTCCGTCTTCAAGTCGCTGCCACGAAGTGGCAATCGCTCGGTGCCCTAACGGTTACAAGGTGGGCGACCAGCCCAGGCTCGGAGCCACCGTGTCCGCCAGATCGGTCAGCAGTTGTATGTTTTCGGCGAGACCGAAGGCAGGCGGCAAAAACAGCACGACCTCATCGGCTGCTGCAAGGCCCGGATCGTTGAATACCGATTCCAGCACCTGATCGGGCGTGCCCTGAAAAACGGGCGAAATTTGAAACCCCGCTGGCTGGGCTGCCTGTTCGAGAGCGCCTTTGGGGCGAGACGCGGCAATACCCTTGGTACGCCGCTCCAGATCATAGGCGGCGTATTTTTCGCGAAGCTCGGCCGTGGTGCCAACCAGGATGGAGGCGGCGACGGCGACCGGCGGCGGTTCCGTTGTCCATGTCTTGCGCCATGTGGAACGGAAGGCCTCGATGATGCGGGCCTGATATTCCCCGAAGCTCTCGCCTTCTGCCTGATCGTGCTGGACGGTTCCCGAGATAAGGCCGATGCCGAGTTCCGCCGCCTGCACAGCCGAAGCAATGCTTGCTGCACCCTGCCGGATGCGCGAACGCAGTGTCGGGCTATGCGGCGTGACACGCAGTGCCGTGCCCTCCGGGTTGGATTGGCCGCCTTCGACACGGTGCAGGACATCGCCAGCGATTGCCGAGAGGAAGCGGGCCTGACGACGCCTGGCCTCTGTGCGGGCATCGGTGTCGACCGTGCCGAATACCGCGTCAAAGGCGGCGTTTGCGCCGGTCGAAATGGCAAGTTCCAGTCGCCCATCAATCAAAAGATCGGTCGTGCCGGCCGCCTCGGCAAGCAGGATCGGATCCTGATAGCGCATGGGGATGACCGCAGAACCGAGCGTAATATGCCGGGTATGCTGGCCGGCAGCGGCGAAGAACGGAAGTGGCGAGGACAGATAGTGATCGAAATGCCGCTGATAGGCCCAGCCGGACTGGTAGCCCAGTTTTTCGGCAGCCTTGAACAGCTCGATACCCTCACGCAGCCCCTGCGCCGGCCCGGCATCGTCGCTGAAAGATACGCGGGTATTGAAGCCGAGCCGCTGTTTGGGGTGGAAAGACGTGGACGCAGTATCGATGGGTGCAGCGATGGTCATGCGATCTTTTCCTTATCGTGAACCCGCCGGGGCAGCGGCTGTGGCGCACGGGCGATGGTTGCGGCACCGGATGGGATCGATTCCAGCAGCGACGCGGTATAGGGGTGCTGCGGATTGTCGAAGATATCGACGACCGTTCCATGTTCGACGATACGCCCGCGCTGCATCACCGAAACGGTGTGGGCGAGCTGGCGTACCAGTGCCAGATCATGGGAGACGAAAACATAGGTCAGGCCGAGCTTCGCCTGCAGCGAGAGCAGCACATCGACGATGTCTGCCTGGACGCTGACATCAAGTGCGGAGGTCGGCTCGTCGAGCACGATCACATCCGGTCGGAGAACCAGCGCCCTTGCAATGGCAACGCGCTGGCGCTGGCCACCCGAAAGGGCCGTCGGCTTGCGGTTGAGAAGGTGTTCGCTCAAGCCCACATTGGCCAAAGCCTCACGAACAGTTTCGAGCCGTTCCGCACGGGTTCCGATCTTGAAACGATCAAGCGGCTCGCGCACCAGCTGTTCGACACTCCAGGTGGGATCAAGCGAGGTAAACGGGTTCTGGTAGACGAACTGAAGATGGCGCCAGGTTGCACGCAGCGACGTGCGGGAGCGGCCGGTCAATTCTTCGCCGGCTACCGATATTGTGCCGGTGTCGGGTTCCTCGAGGCCAAGCAGCAGCCGAATGGTTGTCGTCTTGCCAGAGCCGGACTCGCCAACCAGCGCATGGGTGGTACCTGCAGGCACGTTGAAGGAGACGTTGTTGACCGCCGTCAGCACCCTGTCGCCGACCCTGAAATTCTTGGTGACGGCATTGACCGCGATCTTTGGCGTCGTGGTGGACTCTGCCTTCAGCAGACGGAAACCCGGATCGCGCAGCCGGGCGTAGCGATCCGGATTGAGTGCCGGCACGTCCGCATGCAGCTTCCTTGCATAGGCAGAGGCCGGTGCGGAAAACACCGATGCGGTGCTTCCGGCTTCCTGAACCTTGCCACCCTTCAGGACTACCAGCGAATCCGCCCGTTCGGCGGCGATCGCCAGATCGTGTGTGATGAGGAGCAGGCTGATATCCAGCTCGTGCTGCAACCGCGAGAGCAGATCGAGGATCCGCTTCTGGATCGTCACATCGAGCGCAGACGTTGGCTCGTCTGCGACCAGAAGTGACGGGCGCGGCAGAACCGCAAGGCCTATGAGCACCCGCTGCAACATGCCGCCGGATAATTGGTGCGGGTAGGACTCGTAGACAACACCCGGGTTTTCCAATCCCACCTGCGCGAAGGTCTCGAGAATGAGGGCCTTGCGGATCGCCTTGTCAGGCTCGTCGAGAAGTGCGGCCGCCTCCATGGCCTGCGCGCCGATTGTCCGCACCGGATTGAGCGAATTGCCTGGATCCTGCGGGACAAAGCCGATGGCGCGTCCCCGCAGCGGTCGGAAGTTGCGCTCTGGCAGTCCCAATATCTCCTGATCACCAAAGGTGACGTGGCCGGTGGCATGTCCCCCGCTTGGCAAAAGCCGAAGGACCGCGCGGGCGATTGTCGATTTGCCGGAACCGGACTCGCCAATGAGGGCAAGGCTCTTGCCACGGCCGAGTTCGAAACCGACATTGCTGACGACCTCCTGGCCTCCATAGGCAACCGAAAGATCGTTGACCCGGAGAAGCGGGACAGGAGCCTGCTGCGGCTGCGGTCTGGCCGCAAAGGTAACGGGGCGGGCGATAGTGGTGGTCAGTCTGTCTTGCGTAGCCATCGGCTGATCCTGTTTACAGAGAGGACGGTCGCGATTGTGACGAAGGCGGGGGCGTATACGAGCCACGGCCATTTGAGGTAATCCTTGCCGATCGAGATCAGCAGGCCCCAGTCGGAGGCGGGCGGCGGGTCGCCGTATCCGAGAAAGGCAAGGCTTGCGATCACGAGGATCGACTCGCCGAACTGCAACACGGCAAGCGGCAGCACCGAGCGTGACGCGTTGGGCAGAACATGGCGCAGAAGGATGAACCAGCGCGAGCCGCCGAGCAGGTACGAAGCCTCCACGAATGTCGCCTGTCTGGTCTTGATGACCTCCGCACGCGTGACGCGGGCAAAGACCGCCACGGCGGAGACGCCGGTGGCGATGGCGGCATTGATGGTCTCGAAACCGATGGCGGTGACCACGATCACCGCCAGCAGAAACTTTGGAATTGCCAAGAGAACATCGACCAGCCGGGCAAGTGTGATATCGACCCAGCCGCCGAGAAAGCCCGCAAGAAGCCCGATGAGACCGCCAGCGAAGACGCCGATGACGACCGCGACGAGCGCGCTGGAGACGGAAGAGGACGTGCCATAAACGACGCGTGCGTAGACATCGCGGCCAAGGTGGTCGGTGCCGAACCAATGCGCAAGACTTGGGCCGAGCAATTTGTCCGTCGGCACCCCGACGACCGGGCTGTGACTGGTAAACAGGCCGGGCGCCAGTGACCAGGCGACGACGAGCGCGATAATGGCGACGGTCAGCGGTATCCGCAGGCCTGTCAGCCTGTTTGCAGGGGTCGCACCCGGCAGGGAAGCGTTCGAGGCGAAAGTCATGGTGTCACCGCCTTGGTGGTGGTGGAGGAATCCTCTGTAATGGCCAAGCGAGGCTTTCGCGCGCCGAGAATTTGCACGCGTGGATCGAGCAGGGGATAAAGAAGATCGGCAATCAGGTTGACGAGCACGAACACCACGGCTCCCAGCGAAACGATCGCTTGCAGGACAGGCAGGTCCTGCGTGCTCACGGAGCGCTGCACCAGGCTGCCGAGACCGGTTCGCCCAAAGACAGACTCGGTGATGAGTGAATTGCCAAGCAGTTCACCGACGGTGATGGCGATCACGGTGACGACGGGCAACGAGGCAGGCTTGAGCAGATGCTGTGCAAACAGCCGCGCCTGTCCGATGCCGCGGCTGCGGGCGACGGCCGCGTATTCCTGTTCTGCCTCCCTGTCGAGGTTCGCTATAAGCACCTCGGCGATTTGCGCAGAGAAAGGAATTCCGATTGTGATTGCGGCAAACACCGTTGCCCAGAAGCTATCTGGTTCGATAACGCGGAAGAGGCGCAGCTGAAAGCCGAAGAGATGGATCAGTATCAGGCCAATCACAAAATTCGGTGTCGAGAGAAACAGCGATGGGAAAGCTCGTAGCAATCCCTGGCCGTAGCGCTTTGGTACCACCTGGGTTCCGTAAGCAACGGCCATTGCCAGAATCAAGGCGACGGCGAGTCCCGTGGATGCAAGGATCAGTGTCGATGGCAGCACTTCAGCGATGAGGGTCGCCACCGGCCGGTTGGAGCGCATCGACATGCCCAGATCGCCAGTCAGAAACCCCGACAGGGACGACCACAGCTGCACGAGAACCGGTCTGTCGAGGCCCTGCGCGGCGATGATTTCCGCGATCTCCTGCTCGGTGAACCCGTTTTGCGGGTTCCGGAGCACGCTGGTGATCGGGTCGCCAGGCAGGATGCTGACGACCACGAAGGTGAAGACGTAGGCCAGCAGTATGACGACGACCGCCTGGCCAAGCCGCTTTGCGGCGTAGGTTAGGTAGGCATTGCTCATGCCGGTGACCTCCTTCAACGTTGCCCTGTTGTGCGCATCAGTCGCTGATGGAGGCGGTGTAGTAGCTGGCATAAGCCACGCCGTTATATACTTCGCCCTTCAGCTTCGGGGACTGCACGTAGATCCTCTGCACGATCTGCGTTCGCGGAATGAAATAGCCCTGCTCAAGCACATATTTCTGCAGCTCATCGAGAAGCGGGCTGCGCTCGTCGACAGAGCCGGCGCCGGCGATCTTGTCGCGCAATCCGTTGAGCGTCGCGTCGCGGTCGTCAAGGGCGAACCAGTTCTCGCCATTGTTGGCGTTGGTGAGAATGCTGGCGACGGTGCCTGCATCGATGAAGCTGCGCGTCACCTCATAGGTCGGGATGGCCGCACCGCCGAATTTGACCTTTTCACCAAAGGTCACGACGTCGTAAGCGCGGATAGCGACTTTCCAACCGAGCTTGCCGAGTTGCTGGGCAATGAGTTCATCGACCGACTTGGATGTCGCGAGATAGGGATTGGAGTGGATCGTCAGCGACAGCGGTTTGCCGTCTTTGGTCCGGATACCATCGGCGCCCTTGACCCAGCCCGCCTCGTCGAGCAGCTTTTCGGCCTTGGCGGGATCGTAAGCGAGAAGTGCGCTGTGGTCGGTCGCGCCCGGCACGTTGCTCTGGATGAAGGACGTGGCGAGCTTCCAGTCCGGCGTATAGACGGTGTCGATGATTTCCTGACGATTTACACCGGCCTGAAGTGCCTGGCGAACCTTCACATCATCATAGGGCGGAAGCTTGGTGTTGACCGCCCAGCCGTTGACGAAGCCGAGATAACGCGGCGTTGCGACGGTAAAGCCCTCTTCGTGCAGCGACTTCAGTTCCTGCGGCGAAGCATTATAGGCGACATCGGCCTGGCCGGACTGGACCGAGGCGACACGCAACGACGGTTCCGACACCAGCTTATAGGTGATGGAATCGAGGAAGGCCGGGCCGGTGTGGCCAACGGCGGCAGGACCCCAATTGTAGTCCTTGCGCTTGACCAGCTTGACGTAATCTCCCTCCTTCCAGGATTCGACCACATAGGGGCCGCTGCCGGAAGTCTTGCTGAGATCGGCCTGCTGGGTGGCGGGCTGGGCGATGGTCTTCGGCGAGATCAGGATCGAGCCGTGGTAACCGAGCGTCGGAATAAAGCCGAGCGTCGGCTTCTTGAAGAAGACCTTCACCGTGGATGCGTCCACCGCTTCAGCATGGTCGTAGGTCTTGGGGAAAAGACCGATCGGGTTGATGCCTTCGCTCTTGCGTCCGGCATACCAGATGTCGAGATTGGCGACGACCGCCGCTGCATCCAGCGGTGTGCCATCGGAGAAGGTCACGCCGTTTTTGAGGTGAAGCGTGAATTCGGTGGCATTGTCGTTCTGCTCCCAGCGCTCGGCAAGCCAGGGGCTGACCTTACCGTCGGCATCGACATAAAGCAGCTTATCGGCGACATGGCCCCAGATATGGCCCTGAAAGCTGGAAATGGCGCTGTTGTTCGGGATCCAGGTGTCGCCGAGAGAATCGATGAGGAAGGTAATGTCGCCGCCATTGCGTGGGGTATCGGCTGCCTCAACCGGAGCAGGCCCCATCGTCGTTAGAAGCGCGATTGCCCCTGCGAGAGTGGTGGTCAGCAGACCCCGACGGGAGAAGGAAAAAAGCGAAGAACGTATCGTCATTAAGAAATCCTGATTGGTCGCGTTGTTTCTTGTCTTTGTGATTTCAGGAACTATCGCCGCTCTGGCTGATCTTTTGCGGGCACACGAAAGGCTTCACACGACAGCCTTGCCGGTGGTTTCAATGTCCTGAAATCGGGAAAAATGTGCCTGCGTTACCTCTTGGAAGGTCCGACCGATGTTACGGCTTAGCCGTTACTTTCAGCCATTGACGGCTCGTTCGATCGCAGGCCGTGCTTGCTGATACATCGTGCGGTCATGACGCGGTCCCTTGTTTTGAAATTCGGTTCTTGATGTCTAACGTAGCAGGGTGGCCAGAAGGAGAAAGACCAGTTGTTCTTTTTCTATCGAATTAATGGATTATTTTGCCGCGGTTTCCGAAGGTGGTAGGATCAGCTTTTCCGACGCCCGAAATACGTTGGCGGTGCGATTTTTCAGGTAGTGCCGGAACACCCGTCCCTCACTTATTTTGCAAATGTCATCTTTTCGAAAATCCGCACCGGAGGCGCCTCACCGGCAAAACGTTCCACCTCCACTCTGGTAATCTGACCGGTCGATCCCTGCGCCAGTTTCGAGGTGCCGATGTCGCGCGTCAGGATGTTCGGATTGCCGTGAATGCACATCGCTTGCTCTGCATGCCGGTCATGCGGTTCGAACCACGCACCAGTTGCCAGCTGCATCACGCCGTTGCGCACATCCGTGCTCAGGACGGCTGCGGCGAGGCAGCTGCCACGACTGTTGAACAGCCTGATGATATCGCCATCGGCAATGCCCCGGCGGGCTGCATCTTCGGGGTTGATGCGCACGGGTTCCCGGCCCTTAATCTTGGTGGAGCGGCTGAAGGCGCCATAGTCGAGCTGGCTGTGCAGACGCTGATGCGGCTGATTGCAGACCAGATGCAGCGGATAGAGCGCTTCGTCTTCCGGTTTCGTCCTGCCGGGATACCATTGCGGATGGCCGCCGCAATCGTCATAGCCGAAACCCTCGATCGTCTCGGAGAAGATTTCGATTTTACCGGATGGTGTCTTCAGAGGGAAGGCTATGGGATCATCACGGAAGGCACGCGCAGGCCCTCCGTCATCCGGCTTGAGCGGCAGACCTATCTCTCCACGTTCCCAGAACGTTTCGAAATCGGGAGCCTCGTACCCACCGGCGGCAAGCGCCCCACGCGTTGTTTCATAGAGGAAGGCAAGCCATTCCCGGCTGCTGCGGCCTTCGGTGAAGGTTTCGAATTTGTCGAGCCGGCGCGCGATCTCGGAGAAGATTTCGTAGTCGTCGCGCGCCTCACCAACCGGTTCGATCAGCTTTTTCATCGCGATCATCAGAGGATCGCGGTCGGCGGCGCCAATGTCGTCGCGCTCCAGAGTTGTCGTCGCCGGCAGCACGACATCGGCATGCCGCGCAGATGATGTCCATGCGGTTTCGTGCACGATGATGGTCTCGGGCCGTCTGAACGCTGCCCGTAGTCGGTTGATATCCTGATGGTGGTGGAACGGGTTACCACCCGCCCAGTAAACCAAGCGGATATCGGGATAGTGCATCCTCTGGCCGTTATAGTGAAATTCCCCACCAGGATTGAGCAGCATGTCGGCGATGCGCGCGACCGGAATGAAATCCGCGACCGGGTTTTTGAACTGGTTAAGTGTCGGCAGGGGAACGGCCAGCAGGTTCTTGCCGACATTGCCCAAAGCGCCGAGGGAATAGGAATATCCGCCGCCGTCGAGGCCAATCTGACCGAGCATGGCGGCAAGAACGATCCCTAGCCAGACGGGTTGCTCACCATAATCGGCGCGCTGAAGCGAATGGCTGACAGTGATCAATGTTCTCGCGCGCGCCATGGTGCGGGCGAGTTCCCTAATAGTTTCCGTGCCGATGCCGCAGAGCCCGGAAGCCCATTCGGGGCTTTTCGCCACACCATCGGTCCGGCCGAGCAGGTAGTCTTCGAAACGCTGATAGCCGACGGCATAGCGGTCAAGAAACGCCCGATCGTGCAGGCCCTCGGTGACGAGAACATGCGCAAGTCCGAGCATCAGCGCGACATCGGTACCGGGTATGACCGGCAGCCACTCCGCATTGAGGTCTTTCGGAAAATCGTCTTTTAGCGGGCTGATCAGCACGAATCGCGCGCCGCGTGCGCGTGCGCCATTCAGCTTCTGTGGCACGATATGCACGCTGTTGCCGCCGCCATGCACGTCCGTATTCTTTATCGCCATGCCGCCGAAGGCGACGATCAATTCGCTGCTGCGCTCGATTGCATCCCAGGTAACGCTCTTGCGGTCGAAATGATCGTAGGGTCCGAGCACATGCGGAATGATGACCATCGCCGCGCCTGAACTATAGGTGTTGACGGAGCGCACATATCCGCCAAGCGTGTTCAGAAAACGGTGGACCTGGCTTTGCGCGTGATGGAAACGTCCGGCGCTCGACCAGCCGTAGGAGCCGCCGAACACGGCCTGTGGGCCGTAATCGCCGTAAACCCTTTGAAGCTCCTTCGCGACGAGGTCCGCCGCCTGCGGCCAATCGACCTCCACATAGTCGTCCGCCCCGCGTATCTGCGCGTTGCCCGGTTTTCCCTCCAGCCAGCCGCGCCTGACCGCCGGACGCCGGATGCGCGCGGCGCTATCGGCGATTGCCGGCAGATTGGCGAGCAAGGGCGAGGGGTGTGGATCGTCCGGATGTGGACGGATATCGAGCTTGCCATTCCGGTAGCTGCCGGAAAAGGCGCCCCAGTGGGAGCTGTGGGTCTTGTAATTATCCATCTGCGAAATCCCGCACGGTCAAAGCGTTTCTCGGCGGCTGGGCAAGTCTTGGCTCGGCAGGATCTTGCCCGGGTTCATGATGTCAGCCGGATCTATGGCTTTTTTGATGATCGCCATGAGGTCCACCGCGTCGCCGTGTTCCTGCCGCAGATAAGCGATCTTGCCGGTGCCAACCCCATGCTCGCCGGTGGAAGTGCCGCCAACCGAGATGGCGTGCTGCACCATCTTCTTGTTGATTGCCGCCACCTCGTCGAGTTCGGTTTGATTTGCAGGATCTACGGCGAAGACCACATGATAGTTGCCATCGCCGACATGGCCGAGAATGGCGGCGGGCACGCTGCAGTCGCGTAGCAATTCCCGGGTCCTGACGATGCAGCCGCTCAACTCGGATACCGGCACGCAGACATCGGAAGACCAGCCCTTGGCGTTCAGGCGCTGCGAGACCACGGCGTAAAACGCGTTGTGGCGCGCCTTCCACAGGCGGTTGCGGTCCTCCGGCGCATTCGCCCATTCGAAATCCCTGCCGCCATTATCTTCCACTATGGCAGCGACCATCTCGACCTGCTCCTTCACGCCAGCAGGCGAGCCGTGGAACTCGAAGGCGAGCGTGTCCTCGACCTTGAGGGAAAGACTGGAATAGGCGTTGACGGCCTCGATCAGGCCACGGTCCATTAATTCCATTCTCGCAACTGGAATGCCGAGCTGCACGACCGTAATGGCTGCCGCAACAGCCTGTTCGACGCTTTCGAAGGAGCAAAGTGCAGCTGAGATGGTTTCGGGAATTCCGTAGAGTCGCAACGTCACTTCCGTGATGATGCCGAGCGTCCCCTCGGAGCCGACGAACAGCCGCGTTAGGTCATAACCTGCTGATGATTTACGCGCCCGCCCGCCGGTGCGGATGACCTGGCCGTTGGGCAAGACGACTGTCAGCGACAGCACGTTTTCTCGCATTGTGCCGTAACGCACGGCGTTTGTGCCGGAAGCGCGGGTTGCGGCCATGCCGCCGATAGACGCATTGGCGCCAGGATCGATCGGAAAGAACAGGCCCATGTCGCGCAGATGTGTGTTCAGTTGCTCGCGCGTGACCCCGGCCTCCACCGTGCAATCGAGATCCTCGGCGCTGATGCGGACGATTTTCGACATGCGCGACAGATCGACCGAGACACCGCCACGCACTGCCGTTAGATGGCCTTCGAGCGAAGTGCCGGTGCCGAAGGCGATGACGGGAACACCTTCAGCGGCGCAAAGCCGCACGGTTTCCGCCACATCATCCGTGCTCTCGGCGAAAACGACGGCATCGGGGATCGCCGGCGTATGGTGGGATTCGCCACGGCCGTGTTGTTCCCGCAATGCCTGCGCGGTGGAAAAACGCTCGCCGAAACGGTTGCGCAAAGCGTTCGAGAGAGCGGGAGGCAGTGCGCTCATCGCGATACTCCGCGCGAAGAGGGCGGGAAAAGAGACATGAGAAACTCCACGGGAATGGTCTGGAGAGAGCCATGGCCGGGTTGCGGCCACGGCGTGACAGTCACCCGGTTTTCGGCTGGGATCAGGCGGCCAGTTTTTCGCCCTTGAGATGACGTTCGAGGAAAGGCAGGCTGTCCTGTCCCCAATACAGTTCGTCCTCGTAGCGGAATGTCGGAAGCCCGAACACACCGGCTGCCTTTGCGGCCTCATAATTGGCTTTCCGGATGTCTTCCACGGCATCGCTTCCGCCGCGTTCGTCCAGCGCCGCACCGTCGAAACCAGCTTTGTCAGCGATTGCGCGGCGAACTTCGGCATTGCCAATATCTTGGCCTCCTTCCCAGAAAGCTTCCTGAAGCGCCTTGGTCAGCCTCAACCAGTCCTCGCGCGCATCGATCGCGGCAATGACCATGAAGCCGGCCGGCGTGGGATCGGAAAGGGCGGCGCGATTGTCGAAGTTAAGGGACTTGCCGCGCAACGCCGCCCATCGCTTCAAATCCTTCGTCCAATAGGCGCGGCGCGCTTCCGGACGGTTGCGTGAGTAGATGGCGCCATTATCCTCGATCAGCGGGATGACATAGGGCCGTATCGTGGCGTTGTGCTCGGCGGCGAGCGCGGCGAAAGGCTCCAGGCCGAGAAAGGCCCAGGGGGAGCCGATGCCGAAGAAGTAGTCGATGGTCTTGGTCATATCTTGTCTCCTGAGGATATCTTGCCGGTGGCGAGATCGAACACCGAGAGCGCACAGTCCCGGGCGATGAGTACGGCATGCGGATCGCGCCCGACCGCGACCGTGGCAAGTGCGCCTTCGTAAAGAAGCGAAAGGTGGGAGGCGGCCTGATCCAGTCGCACCCCCGCTTTAGACATGACGGTCTCGAAAATATCCCGCACCATTCTTTTGTGGGTTCGAGCTACGGTGACGACGCGTTCGGAATCGCCGTGTTCGGCAACCGCGAGTGCAAAGGCGCAGCCCCTGAATTCAGGGCTGTCGGCCTTCTCGTAAAGCCGCTCGAAAATCACCTGCAGCTGGTCCCTTGGATCAATCGTCGCCGTCAGAACATCCTTCAGCGAGCGAATGACACGATCGTGGCGATCCTGAAGATAGGCCGCGACAAGATGATCCTTGGACGGAAAATGCCGATAGAGAGTAGCTTTTGCGACCTTCGCTTCTTCGATGATGCGGTCGATACCGACCGCCCGGATACCTTCGGTATAAAACAGCGCGCCGGCGGCGGTGAGAATCTGGTCTGGAATGGCTTCTCTCATTTTATCGCTTCAGCTTGGTGGTTTCATGGGAAGAACGGGTCGCACGCATCATTGCGCGGCGGCGAGACCGGTTTTGTCGCGCTCGTGGAGCTGCCCGACAAAAGAAAGGATCGCGTCAAGCGGCACCGCCTTCGAGAAGCCGCCCTGATGCGCCAGCCTGCCGCCAAGAGACTGGATAGCCTCGTTATACGGTGTCGCGACGTTATGCAGACGGCCGAGCAGCACAATCTCACCGTTGAGAAAGTCGACCTCGCTGGAAGCGCCCCGGGCAAAGCTCTGCCAGGTCGATTGCTGGCCGGGCTGAATGCCGCTGTTTTGAGCGATGCTCCAGCCTGAAATATCGACAGCCCGTTCAGAGGGAGAGGCGAGATTGTAGCCTGCTATCTCAAGCGTCTGGCGGGCTTCATTGACCAGCGCTTCGGCAATCGATGCTCGCAGATCGTCTTCTCCGTCGAACAGATCCAGCGCGTTGCGGACGTTATGAAGCAGTTTTGCCGATTTCCAGCGGCGGATATCGCTGCTGGTTTCCGCAAGATAATTGGCGCGTGTGAGGTCTGCGGCAATCTCCTTCGCCGTTTCATCGGAACCGGCCGGGAAGCGCCCGATCGTGACCACGCCGACCTGCGGATTGCCGGCCGCCGCAACCGCGCCGGTTTGTGTAAACCGGGCAGGGGTCAGAATACTGGCGCCGTAGACATTGGCGAAGGTCCTGAGCGCCAGCGCTTCCGTCGCCAGACCGTTCTGAAAGGTAACCACCGGCAACTGCGTGGCTGTTAGACCTTCCACGCCGGATACCTGTCGCCATGACCAGTCTGCCAGAGTGGCTGCCGCATCCTGCGTTTTGACGGTCAGCAGCAGGATATCGTCGGGCGCCAGGTCCGGCGGAGCGGATACGTCGAAGGCGTTCAGCCTTATTTGCTGCGTGCCTGAGGGGCGTTGGTAGCTCAGCCCCTGTTCAATGATGGAGGCAATTTGTGCGCCGCGTCCGACCAGAGCATATTTGATGCCGGAAAGCTCGAACTGTGCGGCAAGGCTTGCGCCAACCGCGCCTGCGCCAATGATAACGTATCGTGTCACCTTTTCCTCCAATTCTACCGGGCCGATAATGCGCCAGTATCAATTGCAGCGGTGCAGTTTGCTGGATCGATACGGGATTTCGCTCAACATCGGTCCTCCCTGACGGCGACCAATGATGACAGCTAAACTAGGCATGAGGAGCGCCTCAAGAAAGACAGGTCGTTCTTTTTCTATCTATTTTATAGAAAATAATTCGGCGTAGGGAAAATTTGCGATCACCTTATTCCCGACAGCAGTCCTGGCGCGGTGAAACCCTGGAATAAGCCCCAACGAAGCACACCGTCAGCGCGCATGGGAGAGCATCAACTCGCCGGGATTTTTCAGGAGGCCGCCTTGAAGAGAACCGTGACGACGGTTCCGCCGTCTTGTCGCGGATCTATCTGCAAATCGCTGTCATGCGCGCTTGCGATCGCTCGAGCAATCGACAGGCCGAGGCCGGTGCCACCGGTCTTACGTGCACGCGACGGCTCTGTGCGCCAGAAGAGTTCGATGCCGTGTGCCTCGATGCCGGGGGGAAAACCCGGCCCCTTGTCTTCGATTGTTATGAAGGGACGTCCTTCCCGGACTCCGGTCGAGCAGAAGAGGCTCTTCCCGCTCGCCGCATAGCGGCGTACATTATCCATCAGGATGAGCAGTAGCTGTTGAAGGCGTTGAGGGTCGCCGCTAATTGGAGCCGTCTGCAGCGACATATCGAGACGAATTCCTGCCTCTTCGAGAAGAGGCCGTGCCGCCTCCGCCACGGCCGCGCATTCGGTAGCGAGATCGAGTGGCCGCATCTCCGTAACGAGACTGTTGGTTTCTGCCAGCGAAAGCGTCCGCAGATCGTCGACGAGACGCGCAAGTCCTTCCACATGGCCGATTAGGTGGCGAATGGCCTGCTTGTCGAGCGGAAAGACGTCATCGGCAATGCCGTGTAAACGGCCTTGCAGGATGGTCAGCGGGGTGCGCAGCTCGTGGGCTACCGCCATGGTGTTGAACTTCAACCGGCGCTCCATCATCTGAAGCTCCTGCGTCAAAGTCTCGAAACTGTCGACCAGAAATCCGACTTCGGCGATGCGGCTCGCCTTGATCTTTGCGCCTCCGCTGAAGTCGCCCGTCGCCATGCGCCGCGCCGCGTCGGCAAGTTCGCCGAGAGGTGCTGCAATGCGCCGGGAGATGAAATAACCAAGCAAGCTGCACAGGAAGACACCGAGCAATCCGAAGAGGAACACCGATTTGAGAAGTTCGCTATCTGCCTGGTCCTCCAGGCCCGGTAAAACCTCGATAAGGGCCTGAAGCTGGCGCTGATCCGGCATCACGCCCCGGTCAATATCCGAGAAAGCCTTGGCGGCATCAGGCGACAGTTGGGCAAGGATGCGCTCCTCAATGGTGTCCGAATACCAGGAAACGCCGAAATAGACCAACGCAACCGCAAAGATGAGCATTGTGGTGATTGTGATCGCCGTCATCGTGCGCAGGCGGAGCCGCCGGAACCTCATGATGTCTGCTCCCTGGCAAGTCGGTAGCCGATGCTGCGCACCGACACCAGATAACCGCCAGCACCGTGATCCGTCAGTTTTTTACGCAGATTGGCGATGTGCGTATCGACCGTGCGTGCCAGCGCATCGCTTTCCGGCAGGCAGGCATCCAGAAGATCGGCCCGCTGAAAGGCATAGGTGGGGCGACGCGTCATATGGGCAAGAATTCTGAATTCGCTGAGCGTCAACGGCAGAACGGTTCGTCCCGCATCGCTGCAAACAGCCGCGATGTAAGCTTCGGTATCTATTTCGATGGCGCCGAAACGCAGGATCCCTCCGCCAGTTGGCTGACGCGAGCGTTTTAGAACGGCATTTACCCGGGCGACCATTTCCTGCGGGTTGAAAGGTTTGACGATGTAGTCGTCGGCACCCAGGCGCAGACCGGTCAGCTTGTCCATATCTTCGGCAAGGGCGGTGACCATGATGATCGGCGTATCACGCTCCCGCCGGATGCGTGTCAGCACATCGATGCCATCGAGCTTCGGTAGCCCGATGTCGAGAAGAATGAGATCCGGCCGCAGCATGGAGAAATGCGTCATGGCCGTCTCGCCATCCCCGGCTCTAACGGTTCTGTATCCGTCACGAATGAGATAGGCGTCCAGAATCTGCATGATGTCGGGGTCGTCTTCGACGATGAGAATGAGACCTTTGTCCATGCTGACCTTACGAACTTACTGATATTACCGCTTTATTGCCGGGACGCTAAGCCGACGCAAAGCGCCGGGCAAGAGCCGTCTCACGAGATAGATGCGGCAGGCACGCTTTTCCTCTCAGTCTTGGGACTTCCTCCGCAGAACCTTGACATTTCTACGGAAGAAAGCTGGCCATGCACCAGTATCTCTCCCATAAGACCGAACAGAAATGGCCAGGCCGGCCCGAAAAGCCGAAGTTCCGCTTTGCCGTCATCCCCACGGCGCGCCAGACTTTCGCATGGGTTTCCGGCAGCCCATCTCTGCTCGCGCTTTCGACCACGCTTGCAATGATGGTCTTCTTCACTGTCAGGCCGGATATCGATCTTGACGCCAGTCGCTGGTTCTGGACAGATGGTTTTCGTCTTGGCGAGGATCAATTCTTGATTTCCGTCCGCGATCTGAACCGCGCACTTCCCGCCATTTTATTGTCCACGCTTGTCTGCCTGCTCCTTGCAACGCCATTTGTCTCCGGCGTGCGGCGTGCCATCCGCCCTCACAAACTGCTACTTGTTCTCACCTTTTATGCGCTTGGGCCGGGTGCGACCGTGCATGTGCTGAAAAACCTGTTCGGACGTGCCAGACCGCGGCATATCAGTGAATTCGGGGCAGATTTGTTTTTTACGCCCGTTCTTTCCCTCGATGGCAGCTGTTCGCGCAACTGCTCCTTTCCGTCCGGCGAAAGCGCGTCCGCAATCGCCCTGCTGGCGTTCATCATCTTCCTGCCGGAAAAATTCCGCCTGAGCGCCACGGCGATCTTGATGCCGTTCATCGTGCTTTGCTCCCTAAACAGGGCAGCTATGGGCGCACATTTTCTCTCCGATGTCCTGATTGCATGGCCACTGATGCTCGCCGTGTTCCTCTCACTGCATCGGCTGTTCACGAAGCATGCGGACACAATCGACACTGCGTTTCTGCGCTAATTCATGGGAATACGGCATAGCGCCGAACAAAGGTCATGCCCTGAGCAATAAATTTGTGTTCGGGGTTCGTCCGCCGCCTGCTCAAATCGCACATGCCCGTGCCTGTGGTCTGGTACGGGCATGTGCAGACGAGGACTGCCTTATTTCACCTGGGCTACGACCAGCTTGCCATCCGCACGTTCGGCGATGAACTCGATGTTCGCGCCTTCCTTGAGCTTGGCGAGCAGGGCATCGTCCTTGACGCGGAACACCATCGTCATGGCGGGCATGTCGAGGTTCTTCAGTTCCTCATGAATGATGGTGACTTTCTTGGCGGTAGCGTCGACCTTCTTCACCGTACCCTTGGTGAATTCCTGTGCGAATGCGCCAAAGGGGGCTGTAAGCAACAGAGCGGCTGCAAGGGTAATTTTAACGATCGTCTTCATGGTCAGATTCCTTTTTTCGATTGGTTACTTGGCCGAAACTTTGAGATCGCCGCGCATGCCGGCCTCGTAATGTCCGGGCTTCAGGCAGGCGAATTCGAACATGCCGTCATTGGTGAATTTCCAGATAATTTCGCCACTTTCGCCCGGCGCAAGGCTGATTGCGTTCGGATTGTCGTGTTCCATCTCCGGGGCCTTTGCCATGGCGGCCTTGTGCTCCAGATTTGCGCTCTGTTCGTCGAGAATGAATTCATGGTCCAGCTCGCCGACATTCTTCACGGCAAAGCGAACGGTCTTGCCCTTCTTGAATTCGAACTTGGCGGGCGTGAACAGCATCTTGCCATCAGGCGTTTCCTTCATGGTGACCTGTATGGTCTGGGTTACCTTGGATTTGTCGCCGGGTTCGCCGATCGCCATCGCTTCATGGCCGCCGCCGTGGGTGCCCGATGCGAAGGCGGGTGTGGCAAGAGCGGTGAGAAGCAGTGCAAGTTTCAGTCTGGTCATCGAATTTTTCCTTGGTTCTGGTGGGGATATGGTCTGCACGATCAGCCGTGTTTCATCGGTTTCGGCGTGATCTGTGTTTTCGGATCATTGGTCTTTTCGGTATCCGGCACGTCGCCGGTCCATTCCCAGGCCTGGGTACCGGGCGGGTTTTGGTACCAGCCGGGATCTGAGTAATCGCCCGCGGAAATGCCTTCGCGGACCTTCACCACGGAGAACATGCCGCCCATTTCGATGGGGCCGTGCGGACCCCAGCCGGTCATCATGGGAACGGTGTTCTCAGGGATTTCCATCTCCATCGCGCCCATATCGGCCATGCCGGCTGTACCCATCGGCATGTATTCCGGCCGCACCTTGCGGATCTTTTCGGTGACGGTCTTCTTGTCGACGCCGATGAAGGTTGGGACATCGTGTCCCATCGCATTCATCGTGTGGTGCGACTTGTGGCAATGGATCGCCCAGTCGCCGACATATTTGGCGTCGAATTCATAGGCCCGCATGGCGCCGACGGGGATGTCGATGCTGACCTCCGGCCACCGGGCCTCGGGCCGCACCCAGCCGCCATCCGTGCACGTCACCTCGAAATCATAGCCGTGCATGTGGATCGGGTGGTTGGTCATGGTCAGGTTGCCGACCCTGACACGCACCCGGTCGTCCTTGGAGACCACCAGCGGATCGATGCCCGGAAATACCCGGCTGTTCCATGACCACAGATTGAAGTCCGTCATGGTCATGATTTTCGGAACGTAGGAGCCGGGATTGATGTCGAAGGCGTTGATCAGGAACACGAAGTCGCGATCAACAGGCATGAAGGTCGGGTCCTTTGGATGGACCACGAAAAAGCCCATCATGCCCATCGCCATCTGCACCATCTCGTCTGAATGCGGGTGGTACATGAAGGTGCCGGACTTCACGAGATCGAACTCGTAGACGAAGGTCTTGCCAACGGGGATATGCGGTTGCGACAGGCCGCCGACACCGTCCATGCCTGATGGCAGGATCATGCCGTGCCAGTGCACCGTTGTATGTTCCGGCAGCTTGTTGGTCACGAAAATCCGCACCCGGTCGCCTTCTACGGCCTCGATGGTCGGGCCGGGTGACTGGCCGTTATAGCCCCAGAGGCGGGCGGTCATGCCCTCCGCCATCTCGCGTTCCACTGGCTCGGCGACAAGGTGGAATTCCTTGACGCCATTGTTCATCCGGAAAGGCAGGGTCCAGCCGTTGAGGGTGACGACCGGATTGTAATCGGGACCGGTAGTGGGCTTGACGGGGGCTTGCGTTGCTGCCGTTTCCATCACGGCAGCTTCCGGCAGGCTGCTATTCGATGTCTTTGCCCAGGCCGCCGTGGAGACCATTGCGGCGCCGACGCCCAGAAAGTTTCTTCTATTGAACATGGTCGTTTCCTCTCTCAGTGTCCGCCACCGCTGCCGCCACCAGTGGCGGCAACTTCGGTCTCCGCGCCTGCCGTACCCGCGCCACCGCCGTAGATGGCGGGCGCAAGGCCGGCTTCCGCGAGCCAGAAGTCACGTTTGGCATTGATGGCGAGCAGGTTCGAATTGACCTTTTCGCGGCTGTCGGCGAGCAGTTCGAAGGTGTTGGTGACCATGCCGTTATAGGTCAGCAGCGACTCCTCCTCGATCTTGGTCCGCAGCGGCACCACGCTGTTGCGATAGTGCCGGGCGATGTCGTAGTTCGAGCGATAGGCCTGATAGGCGGAGCGGGCTTCGGAGCGGATATTGACCGCTTTTTCGGCCAGCAGGTTTGCTGCGCGCATATAGGCGAGTTCGGATTCCCGCATTCTTGCCCGACCGGAATCGAAGATCGGAATGACGAATTCCAGCTCGGCATTGCCCGTCGTCTGTTTGTGTTTTTCGCCGTCTTCAAGTTCGCGTTCGGTCTCGAAGCCGGAACGAAGTTCTAGATCGGTGACGTATCGGGTGGCTTCTGTGAGTTTGAACGACCGGGCGGTCGATTCCAGATCGAGCTTCGCCATCTGCAAATCCACCCGGCGCTGCAGCGCCTCAGCCTCGATCATCTCACGTTTGGCCAGATCCTTTGGAAGCTGGGGCAGGCGGTTGGGGATGGAGTAGTCTATGTCCGCGCCCCACAGGCCCATCAGCCTTGTCAGTTCCTCCTTCGCAAGCCGGGCTTCAAGCCGCGCCTTGGCGATCTGGCCGGTCAGTTCGGCATAGAAGACCTGCTCGCGAGCCTGGCCTTCCTTGTTCAGCGAGCCTGCTTCGCCAAGCTTCCTCGCAAGTTCCGAGGCGGCATCCGCGGCTGTCTGGGCCTGCGCCAGCTGGCCGACATTTTCCCAGGCAGCAACCGCCGTGATCCAGGCGCGGCGGGTATCTGCCGCCAATTGCAACGTCTTCAGCGCGGCTGCGAGCTGCGCCTTTCGGAAGCCGGTATCGGCAATCTCGACATTCTGTTTGAGCGTGGCCAGTGCCAGAATATTGGTGACGATCACACCCTCGATCGCCTTGTAGGCCCGGAGCCCCGGAGTGCCGATCCCCGTCAATCCGATGCCGACCCTCGGATTGACCAGCATGGTCGATTGCCAGGCGGTTGCGGCCGATTCACCCAGATCGGCATAGGCCGCCTGAAGGCCCTTGTTGTTGAGGAGCGCGACCTGAACCGCCGTCTCGACATCGATTGTTTTCGCTGACATCAGCGATTTGACGCGGGTTGCGGTTGCCTGCGCCTCGGCCCGGTTCTGTATCCAGACAGTCTGCTTTCCTGTCGCCTCGGTCGCCCTGGCCGAAACGGTGGTGAAGCCTGCGTTCTTCGAGGTGTAGTCGGTGGCCGTGACGCAGCCGCCAAGAACGAGCGGGACGGAAAGGACGGCCGTGAGTTTGATCACGCGTAGCGTCATGATGCGTCTCCTTTCGGAGCCTGCGCATCGTTCTGATTACGCCAGGGCTTCGGGTCCACCGGAGCACGGTGCGAGTAACCTGTGACCGGTGTCTGATAACGCAGAGGGGTGACGCCGAGCGACGGGTTTGCCGCGTCTTCATACGAGGCGGCCTCGTTCATCGAGGATGTGGCTGTGCAGCCGCCCAGCAAAAGGGGCGCTGCAACCACGATGTAGATAGGGTTCATGGTAATTTCCGAACAGGAGATGCAACGGCGCGACGGCGCTAAAGCCGTTCACGCACGATCATTGCCCGAGAGGCGGGCTTTGCCTGTTCAGATATTCGGTGGACGGTGAAGCAGCGGGATCTGGCCCACGGTCTTGCTGTCGTCAAGGAAGGAACGGATGGAATTGACGACTGGTCCGCCAAGGGCGTCATGCGCAATCAGTACCGCCATGCCGAGACAGAAATCGTTGCAGCATTCCGGCTTCACGGGCTTTTTGACGCCGCTGTCGTGGTCTGCCGTATCCATATTATGGTGGTCGCTGGACATCATGGCCGAACCGCCATGATCCATCATGATGGCGGATTGGGTGGTCTGCATTTCCGCGGTATCGGGACCATGCATTGCGGCATTGACGGTGGAAACGCTGTATCCCGCCAGTGACAATATCATCACCAGTCGAAACAGCAGTGCCGTCAATTTCGATGTTCGCAACATCCCACGCATGCCCTGTAGAAGAGCCGCAGTCCTGAAGTTTGTCAATGGATATCGCTCATAACCATCAATAAATAGCACGTCTGCCGGTTCTTAAACCTTACATTGTCTCCATAAAGGCATCGTCGAGAATGAGGAGTTTACGTGCCTGCATGCGGGCATATTCCTCGTAAAAGCCCGTGGAGATCCAGAGAGCGGAACGCCCCTTCCGTCCGCTCCAGCCGATGCCGCCGATCAGTTCGGCCGCGCCAAGCTTGCGCCTGACATGGATTCGGGAAAGGGAGAGCGATGCCGCCAGTTGCGATGCTGTTTTCACATCCGTCAGGTGTCTGCCCTGTTCTGTCGGCTTTTCCCAGTCGATCCCGGCGATCAGGCGGTCCATCAGCAGCCCGCCCGCGTCGAACCAGTTGAAGATGATGGACAGCGGGCCCGGGCAACGTACCTCCGGATTGGAAAGCAGCGCCTGCGCCACGCGGGGATGGATGTGTGCGAGCATGGTTTCGGACCGCTCGATGAACCGAGAGGCCCTGAACCCCTCATCGATGAGGTCCAGCGCCTGAAAATGCACGTCGTACCATTGGGCAAGCATCGCCAGGGTGGACGGTGAAGGCACCACGCCATCGGCCGGCTTTTCGCCGGCTTGGTGCGCCGGTCTCGTCAGGCCGCGTTTCAGCGCCTCTTTGAAGAAGGCATAGGCGACATCATGGCTTGCAAGGCCGTGTTGGAGCGCGAGTTGGCCGAAATCTTCCCGCGTCAGGGCGGGTTCGTCCGTTCTGGTCTTGCGCTTTTGAAAATAGAGCGCCAACAGCGCGTGGCAAAGAAGCCGGCTCTGGCGCGTGGCGAAAAGCGCGGTCATGTCGGGTGAACCTTCGTAGAGGGTGATGAAACTTCCCGCCAGCAGCCGTAGTGCTGCCGCGAAAGCACCCGTTTGAAGCAACCGGTCGATTTCGCTGGGTGGTAGCCTGCGGCCAACGGTAGAGGCGTCCGGCAACCCGGAGATCGCGAAATCGAAAAAATTGGTCATGGGCAGCGCTCCTCGAATTGCCGGCACCACCCTCCTTGCGGAGTGTAATGAGGATTGGATGATCCATCGGCCTTACAGGGGTCGGGATGAGGCGTCTTCTCATTGCGCGCAGAGGTGACACGTTTAGGCCGTCGGCATGCCCGTGGCGCGGGCTTCGCCGGGCGTCATGCCATAGGTGCCGCTGAACACCCGGTAAAAGGTTGGAAGACTGTCGAAGCCGCAGCCATACGCGACCTGCGTGATTGGCAAGGCGGGAGATTCCAGCAGCAGGCGTCGCGCTTCCTCGATCCGCATGGAGGCGAGCGTGCGGGAAAAAGACAGCTCCGCGCCTTCGAAAACGACGTGCAGTTGCCGAAGCGAAATGCCCAGTTCCTTTGCCACTGCGGCAGGCGTGAGGTTCTGCCAGGACTTTTTGCGCATCATGATGTCCTGGGCCGCATAACAAAGCCCGGTGCGGAGTGCGGCGCGCACTTCCGGCATTGCAGGCGAAAGCCGTCCACGCGCCGTCATGGCTAATCGGGCGATATGCGTCACATCGCGCACGGGATCGATGAGCCTGCCGCGTTCGGCGTTCAGCGCGTTGAAGAGCGCCCGGAACGGCCGGGAGAAGGCGGTCTTGTCGGCGTAACGCGTGGCAAACAAGTCATCAGCCGGTCGGCCAAGCATGACTTCGTCGTCGACAGGGATCTTGAGCATCTTGTAGTGAAAATCCGCCTCACCGCCGGGTATCGCGTCATAGGGCAAGTCCGAATAGTTGATGGTGAAATCACCGCCGCTGACGGCATGGATCCTGTCTCGACCGGCATGCAGCAACCCCGAACCCTTCACCTGCAAGCCAATGCAGAGGCTGTCGCCGGCAATGCGGGCAATATCGGCTTCCGTGCGGTTGACCCGGTATGAGGAAGCGCGCATTTCGCTTACGACGGCGCCTGCGACAGAGCGCGCCTGAAAAGACCCGCTGAAGGCCCGGCGGCGATCCGGCGCAAGCTCGATCGTTACGCCAAACAGGCTTTTGCCGCGCACTTCGCGCCATTGGTCGAAGCGGTGCTCGGGCCGAAAATCCTCGGTTGCGAAACGGATGATGGTGTTCGTGGCTTGCTCCCCCCAGATGAGCCATGTCCCCGCGGCTTATTGTTCGGTTGCGCGAAACCCAAGATGGACGAGCGGATAGGGCCGTCCCTGCCCGTCGAGGTCGGAGCGTCCCGTCGGCTTGAACCCGAGCCGGCGATAAAAGCCCATGGCCTGCGTATTCTGTTCGTTGACATCGGTTGTCAGCGCGGGGTGTGCGGTAAGCGCTGCCTGCACGAGCGCCTTGCCGATGCCTCTGCCGTGATAATCCGGATCGATGAAAAGCGCTTCCATGTGCCCTTCATGCAGAAACATGAACCCGAGAGGCTTATCCGACGCATCGACGGCTAGCATCAAAGCGGCCTCGGGAAGAAAAGCCGTCACTTCTTCCTCGATTGCGGCGCGATCCGCTCTGTGAAGAAAATCATGGGTAGCGTCTACGGCCTTACGCCATATTTCAAGGATGCGGGCCGTGTCGCGAGCGTTGGCGGGACGAAATGTGATCATCCCTCACCCTTAGCAATTGCGGCGTTTTTGCGCCATGGGTCTTTTCCGCAAGGCGTTTTCCCATTCGCTAAATCCCCGCAGCCAAACGCCGCAGTCTTATCCCGCATATTTCTTCGATCTCCGGTGCCTGACGTTTTTCTCGAAAAAAGTCCTTGCAAAAGGGTCCGATAAAAAAATAGATAAAAATAAGTTCTATCTATTTATTTGAAGGGAAAATCGCCGGATGAATCAGATTATCACAGAAATTGAACAAAATCAGGCGCAGATTCCCTCAATCAAAGCGGATTCTTTACTCGAAGAAGCAAAAATTATCTATAATTTACCATTTAATGACCTCCTGTTCCGGGCACAGCAGGTGCATCGTCGCCATTTCGATGCCAACGCCATCCAGATGAGCCGGCTTTTATCGATCAAGACCGGCGGCTGCCCGGAGGATTGTGGTTATTGCAGCCAGTCCGCCCGCAATCCAACAGGTCTGAAGGCTTCCAAACTCATGGAGGTGGAGCGAGTACTGGCAGAGGCGCGCAAGGCGAAAGAGGGCGGGGCGACGCGCTATTGCATGGGGGCGGCGTGGCGCAACCCTAAGGAGCGCGACATGGAGGCGGTGGTGGCCATGGTCGAAGGCGTCAAGGCGCTCGGCATGGAAACCTGCATGACGCTCGGCATGCTGACGCCGGAACAATCCGAACGTCTCGCTCACGCCGGGCTAGATTACTACAATCACAATGTCGATACGTCGGAGCGGTTCTATTCGGAGATCATCACCACCCGCACCTTCGAGGATCGGCTGGAAACGCTCGCCAATGTTCGTGATGCCGGCATGAAGGTCTGCGCCGGCGGCATTCTCGGCATGGGAGAAACGGTCGAGGACCGTATTTCCATGCTGGTAACCCTTGCTAATCTGCCGGTTCCGCCGGAAAGCGTGCCGATCAACATGCTGATCCCGATCCCCGGCTCGAAGCTTGCCAAGGCCGCTCCGGTTGATCCGATCGACTTCGTCCGCACCATTGCGCTTGCGCGCATCCTCATGCCCCGTTCGCATGTGAGGCTTTCCGCCGGACGTACCGAAATGAGTGATGAGACGCAGGCGCTCTGTTTTCTGGCCGGGGCGAATTCCATCTTCGTCGGCGAGACGCTGCTGACGGCGGATAATCCGGGGGAAGATCACGATACGGCGCTGTTCCGGCGGCTGGGCCTGAAGCCGATGGCGTTGCAAACGGCGGAAGCGGGAGAGACCCGGTGAATTCGTCGGCGCTCTCCGCCTATGAGCTGAAGCTTGCCGGTCTGCACCGCAAGTCGCGCCTGCGGGCGCTAGCGCCCCGGCAGGGTATCGACTTCACCTCCAACGACTATCTCGGGCTTGCCGATGCACCCCGGCTGAAGGCGGCGATCACTGACGCAATCGAGAGCGGCGTGCCTGTGGGTGCCGGTGGTTCGCGGCTGCTTCGCGGCAACCATCCCGAACATGAGGCGCTTGAAACGGAGGCGGCGGTATTTTTCGGCGCTGAGAGGGCGATCTATTTCGGTAGCGGATTTGCCGCCAATGTCGCACTTTTTTCCGCACTGCCGCTGCGGGACGACCTCGTTCTCTACGATGCGCTGATCCATGCCAGCGTGCATGACGGCATTGCCGCCGGCAAGGCGAAGGCGGTCGCTGTGCCGCATAATCAGGTTGAGGCATTCGAACGGGAAATAAACCGATGGCGGCAGGCGGGCGGCAAAGGTCGCCCGTGGATCGCGGTGGAGAGCCTCTATTCCATGGATGGTGACCGGGCGCCGGTTGCTGCCCTTGCCGACCTCGCCGGGCGACATGGCGGCTTTCTCGTCGTCGATGAGGCGCATGCCACCGGCGTGTTCGGGCCGGGCGGGCGCGGCCTGGCCGCTGAACTGGAAGGTCGGGGTAATGTCGTGGCGCTGCACACCTGCGGCAAGGCGCTTGGTCTTTCCGGCGCGCTTATCAGTCTGCCTGCGGTTCTCGCCGATTACCTCACCAACCGCGCCCGCGGTTTCATCTATTCGACCGCGCCGTCACCGCTGATGCCGGCGGCTGTGCGTGAGGCCTTGCGGATCGTCGCCGACGAGCCCTGGCGGCGCATCCGTCTGGAAGAACTGATAAATTTGGCCAGCGAACAATTACGATCCCGGCTGGGCGTGACGCCCGGCGGCTCGCAGATATTGCCGGTGATGATTGGTGACAATGCGCGTGCACTGAAAATCGCCACGCGTATGCGAGACGGCGGCTTCGACGTGCGCGCCATCCGCCCGCCAACGGTACCGGAAGGCACGGCACGCCTGCGCATATCCATTACGCTCAATGTCGAGGAAAGCCAGATCGCCGATATGGTCGGGCTGCTCGCCTTCGCCATGGAGGAGGAACGATGAGCCTCCGTTTCATCGTCTCGGGCACCGATACGGGTATCGGTAAGACGGTTTTTTCTGCGGCGCTTACTCACGCATTGCAAGCCCATTACTGGAAGCCGGTGCAATCCGGGCTCGAGGAAGAGACCGACAGCGAGGTGGTGGAGCGGATGGGTGGCGTGCCGCGCACGCGCATCCTGCCGGAGGCCTATCGCCTGAAAATGCCGGCCTCACCGCATCTTTCGGCCCGCCTCGACAATGTCACGATCGAGCCCGAGCTTTTGCTGCCGCCGGAAACGGATGGGCCGCTGGTGATCGAAGGGGCGGGCGGTCTGCTGGTGCCGCTGACCGACACATTGCTGTTTGTCGATATTTTCGCCCGCTGGCGAATTCCGCTGATCCTGTGCGCCAGAACCTCACTCGGCACCATCAACCACACGCTGCTGTCGCTCGAGGCGCTGCGGCTGAGAGCCATTCCGGTGCACGGCGTGGTCTTCATCGGTGATGAGAACCGGGAAAATCAGCGCATTATCGCCGATATAGGCCGAGTTCGCTCGCTTGGCCGCTTGCCTCGCATACCGGAGATGACTGCCGAGGCGCTGCACCATGCATTCGCTCAACAATTCGATCTCGCCGATTTCCTGGAGGTGCCGGCATGAGCCGTTCCCGCGTCTGGCATCCTTTCACCCAGCACGGGCTGGAACCGCCGATGAAACGCATCGTCTCGGCGGAGGGCGCCTATCTGGTCGATGAGGATGGCCAGCGGTTGTTCGATGCAATTTCATCCTGGTGGGTCATCACTCACGGCCACCGGCACCCGGCAATCATGTCCGCCATCCGCGCAGCGACCGAGACCTTCGACCAGATCATTTTCGCCGAGTTTTCGCACGAGCCGGCCGAAACGCTGGCCAAAGGGCTGATCGAACTCGCGCCTGCCGGCTTGGAACATGTGTTTTATTCCGATAGCGGTTCGACCTCGGTGGAAGTGGCGCTTAAAATGGCGCTCGGTTATTTTCACAATTGCGGTGAAAAGCGAGATCGCATCGTGGTCATGGAGCACGGCTACCACGGTGATACGATCGGCGCCATGTCGACGGGCGAACGCGGCGTGTTCAATGCTGCGTATGAAACACTGCTATTCGGCGTCGACCGACTTGCTTTTCCGGAAGCGGATTGTGAGCAGGAGACGCTCGACATGTTCGAAAGCTTTTGTCGTTCGGGCCGAGTCGCCGCCTTGCTGATCGAGCCGCTTGCTCTAGGTGCCGGTGGCATGAAGATTTACCGCGCGGACGTTCTCGCCGGACTGAAACAAATTGCCGAACGCTACGGTTGCCTTGTCATCGCCGACGAGGTGATGACGGGCTGGGGCCGGACAGGAACCATGTTCGCCTGCGAGCAGGCGGGAGTTTCACCGGATATTCTGTGCACCTCCAAGGGGCTGACCGGTGGCTCCCTGCCGTTGGCAGCGACCTTGTGCAGTGGCGAAATCTTCGACGCGCACTTCTCGACCGATCGCCGCAAGACCTTTTTCCATTCGAGTTCCTACACCGCCAATCCGATTGCCTGCGCTGCCGCTGTCGCCAATCTGCAGGTTTGGCGCGATGAGCCAGTGGTACAGCGCATCGGCCAACTGCAAGAAGTGCTGCGCGACAATCTCGGGCGATTTGCGGATGACAGGCGCTTCACCAACATACGCCAGATTGGAACCATCGCAGCGCTTGACCTCGTCGTGCCCTCTGGCGGTTATCTCGCGGAGGCGGGGCCACGCATGCGGCAATTGTTCCGCGAGCGCGGGCTCATCATCCGCCCGCTCGGCAATGTGCTCTATCTGATGCCGCCCTATTGTTCGACGGCGCAAGACCTCACCCGTGCCTTCGACGCGATGGACGAAGTGGCCTCGATCGTGACTGAAGCCGCTCCGGGGGAACCCGGCGCGGCCGCGATCAAAAACCGTCTCCGAAAGGCCTGACAATGCAGACCCGTTCTTCCCGCATGGCTGGCTTCGGGCATGCCGTGCCAGCGCGATGTGTCCGCAACGCCGAGATTGAGACGCGTCTTGGGCTGGAGGCTGGCTGGATAGAGCGTCGGACGGGGATCCGCACACGTTATTGGGCGCAAGAGGACGAGACGCTGAGCGGCCTTGCCGAAAAAGCCGGCCGCATGGCACTGGAAAACGCGAAAATTGGCGCCAAGGATATCGCACTGACATTGCTTGCGACCTCCACACCAGACCATCTTTTGCCGCCTTCGGCCCCGCTGCTTGCGCACCGGTTGGGCCTCACACAATCCGGGGCGATCGATCTTGCCGGGGCCTGTTCCGGTTTTCTCTATGCGCTCACTCTTGCGGATGGTTTTGTCCGCACCCACGGCCGCGCGGTGCTGGTTGTTGCCGCCAATATCTTAAGCCGTCGTATCAATCCGGCGGAAAGGGCAACTGCGGTTCTGTTCGCCGATGCTGCCGGCGCCGTCGTGCTTGTCCCCTGCCGGGATGCGCAGCGCGGCTTTTTGTCTGCCGATCTCGTTTCGGATGGGAGCGGTTACGACCTGATCCAGATCGCGGCGGGCGGCAGCAGCCAGCCTTTTTCCAATGATACAGAGGCTGAAGATACCCTTATGACGATGCGGGACGGCCGCGAGGTCTTTTCCCGTGCCGTCGCAACAATGACGCAGACCTCACAGCGCGCTCTGCAACGCGCAGAAATGACGGCCACCGATATCCATCGATTCGTGCCGCATCAGGCCAATGCCCGCATGTTCGATGCCGTCTGCGGCAATATCGGCATCGACCGGCAAAAGACGGTACGTACAGTCGAAACCTTCGGCAACTCTTCTGCCGCCACTATTCCGCTTTCGCTTTCCGTTTCCAATGCTGAGCGGCCCATCACGGAGGGTGAAACGCTGTTATTGACGGCGGCAGGGGCGGGGATGACTGGGGGGGCGGTGGTGTATCGAGGCTAGGCCAGCTGGATACGGAAATGTCTGATTCGGATCGAGCCGCGCGTACAACGTTGGCAGATATAGGCAGAGCGCGGTGATGCAGCTCAAGTGCTCGAAACAGTTTGATTTTGTTTGGAGAAATTTGGCTGGGGAACCTGGACTCGAACCAAGATTAACGGAGTCAGAGTCCGTCGTTCTACCATTGAACTATTCCCCAAAAGCCCGAAGCGGGTTACCGCGTTCGCTTTGGTGGGTCGTCATATAGATGATTTCTTGCGAGGCGCAAGTCGAAAAAATCGAAAAATGCGTTTTCGTCGCTCTTTTGCGTCTGTCTCCTGCGTCAGAGCCGCGCACGGGTGGAGCGTGGGGTGGAGAGCAGAAGGCTGGTCTCGCTGCCGGTAATGCCAGGGACAAGGCGGATACGGCGGAGCACCGCGTCGAAATCGCTGAGAGTGGCGGCGTTAAGTTCTACGATCAGGTCCCAGCGACCGTTCGTGCTGTGAATTTCGGATATTTCCGGGAAACCGCCGAGCGTGCGGATGACGCGGTCCGTCACATGGCCTTCAATCTCGATCATCATGATGCCGCGGATCGCCGCCTCCACCGCATCGGCACGCAGGATGACGGTGTAACCGATGATAGTGCCGTCATTTTCCATTTTTTCGATGCGTGAGCGTACCGTTGCGCGCGAGGTTTCCGTCTCGATCGCCAGATCGGAAATGCTGCGTCTGCCGTTATGCCTCAAAAGGGTCACGAGCCGTTCGTCGAGATCATCCATTGGTAGCCATTCTGATAAATAGATTTGACCAAATCGATAGCCTATTTCGATAATATTGCCAATATTTGATGTTCATTCCGCCATGTCTGTGTGGTTTAGTGAGGTTATCGGTTGATAAAAGCGAGGGCTCAAATGGATATCAGGCTGATCGGTGCGCCGTTGCAAATCGGAGCCGGGCAATTGGGGTGTGAGATGGGGCCGAGTGCGTATCGCATCGCCGGTCTCACGCGGGCGCTCGAAGATTTGGGCCATCGGGTGGTGGATACCGGCAATGTGACGCCGGCGCCGCTGAGGGAGTTTAGCCACCCCAATCCGGCGGTGCATCATCTCGCTGAGACGGTGGCCTGGACCGAGGCGCTGACGGAGGCGGCCTATCGCGAAAGTGCTGCCGCCGTTCCGATCTTTCTTGGCGGCGACCACGCAATTTCCGCGGGAACCGTCGCCGGCATGGCGCGGCGGGTGGCGCAGAGTGGCCGGCCGTTTTTCGTGCTCTGGCTCGATGCCCATACCGATTACCACACGCTTGAAACGACGCGCAGCGGCAACCTGCATGGCACGCCGGTCGCCTATTTCAGTGGTCGCGACGGATTTTCGGGTTACTTTCCGCCGCTCTCGCATGCGGTTCCTGAGGAAAATATCGGCATGATCGGCATCCGCAGCGTCGATCCAGCCGAGAGAGCCGCACTGGAAGACAGCGGCATCACCGTTCACGACATGCGCTCGATAGACGAGCATGGTGTCGCGGTTCTGCTGCGCGCGTTCCTTGCGCGGGTGCAGGCGGCAAACGGCCTGTTGCATGTCAGTCTCGATGTCGATTTCCTCGAACCGTCGATCGCGCCTGCGGTCGGCACCACGGTTCCGGGTGGGGCGACGTTCCGTGAGGCGCATCTGGTGATGGAGATGCTGCATGATAGCGGGCTTGTGTGCAGTCTTGATCTCGTGGAGCTTAACCCGTTTCTCGATGAGCGCGGCAGGACGGCGACGCTGATGGTCGATCTGGCTGCCAGCCTGATGGGCAAGCGGGTTATGGACCGCCCGACACGGGCCGGCTGAGGGGGATGATGCAATGACGATTATACCGAACCTTAATATCGTACCTTTCGTCAGCGTCGATCATATGATGAAACTCGTTCTGCGCGTGGGGATCGATACGTTTCTGCGCGAGCTTGCCGACGTGGTTGAAGAGGATTTCCGTCGCTGGGAAAGTTTCGACAAGACGCCGCGCATCGCATCGCATTCCCAAGAGGGCGTCATCGAGCTGATGCCGACCAGTGATGGAACGTTGTATGGCTTCAAATATGTGAACGGCCATCCGAAAAACATGAAGGAGGGCCGCCAGACGGTGACCGCCTTTGGGGTGCTTTCCGATGTCGGCAACGGCTATCCGCTGCTATTGACCGAAATGACCATTCTGACGGCGCTGCGCACCGCTGCTACTTCGGCTGTCGCTGCAAAACACCTTGCCCGCAAAAATGCCCGCTCGATGGCCATCATCGGCAATGGCGCACAGAGCGAGTTCCAGGCGCGGGCCTTCAAGGCCATTCTCGGCATCGACACGGTGCGGCTTTTCGATATCGACCGGACCGCCAGTGAAAAATGCGCCCGCAATCTTGCCGGGCAGGGCTTTACCATCGAAATTTGCGATAGTGCGCAGAGCGCAGTGGAGGGTGCAGATATCATCACCACCGTTACCGCTGACAAGCAATATGCGACAATCCTGACCGACAACATGGTTGGTCCCGGCATTCACATCAATGCCGTCGGCGGCGATTGTCCCGGCAAGACGGAACTGCACCGGGACATTCTGCTGCGGTCGGACATTTTTGTCGAATACCCACCGCAGACGCGCATCGAAGGTGAAATCCAGCAATTGCCCGAAGACTACCCCGTCACTGAGCTATGGCAGGTCATATCGGGTGAAAAGCACGGGCGGGTAAACGACAGGCAGATCACGCTGTTCGACAGCGTCGGTTTCGCGACCGAGGATTTTTCGGCGCTGCGTTATGTGCGCTCGAAACTGGCCGCCACCGGGCTTTATACGGAACTGGATCTGCTGGCCGATCCGGATGAGCCGCGCGACCTGTTTGGAATGCTGCTGCGTTGCGAGGCGACTCTCGCCTGAGAGGACGTTCAACGGGAATGACGTCAGTCAGCCCGCCTGCGTTCCCTGCGGGCAACGGCATGTTCCCGCCAGATGGTAAAGAGACCGGCGGCGATCACGATTGCAGCACCCAGAACCATGTTGGATGTCACGACCTCGCCATAGATGGTAACGCCGATGATGGAGACGAGCACGAGCTGGTAATAGGAAAACGGCTGCACGGAGGCCGCATCCGCCAGCTCGAATGCTTTGATCAGGCAATAATGGCCGCTCATGCCGGTAATGCACAGCGCCAGCATCCAGCCCCAATCCTGGGGTGCGAGGCTAACCCAATAAAACGGACCCACCAGCGTCAGTGCTGCCGCACCGGCCACGCCGGTATAAAAGAAGCTCGTCATCGCTGAATCGCTCTTGCTGCCAAGGCGGGTCAGGACGCTGTAGAGCGCAAGCATGAAGGCGGCGATGAAAGTGATCAGCAGGCGGTTGTCGAACCCTTCGCCATCAGGTTTCAGAATGACGAGAACGCCGATGAAGCCGACAAAAATGGCGCACCAGCGCCGCCAGCCCACATGTTCGCCAAGCAACGGCACGGACAGTGCGGCGACGATCAGCGGCGCCGAAGCGAGGATGGAGTGGCTGTGCGCCAAGCCGACAACGGCGAAGGAGAAAATGGAAAAAACAATCTGTACGGCAAGAAGGACGCCGCGGCTGATCTGCAGCCACGGACGGTTGGCCATGACAGCGCCCCGAATGCCGCCAGAGGACCTTGCAGCCATCAACAAAACGAAGACGGCGAAGGCCCAGTATCGAAGCATGGCGACGAAAACGGGCGGATAAGAACCGCCAAGATGTTTGGATATGCCATCCTGCGCTGCAAAGATCGTGAATGCTATGAGCGCATAAAGATAACCGGTCTTGGGTGATGGCATAAATAAACCACTGTCCGGCTGTTGCCGGCAAAAAGAGGATTCGGCCTGAATAAGGTGAATAGCAGCCATATGGTCTGGCCGTATCTTGTCAGACAACCTTATTTTCCGAATAGCTGCCATGCAAGTCCGAAGACTGCCTCTGCCCGGTCAAGTTCACGGGTGGCGCCGATGCTGGCGGAAGCTTTGCTAATAGCTGTTTTCCTGTCCGCCATGCGTTAACGCACCGCGGACAGGATGTCGGTTACGGAGTGATTTCTGCGTCGATCAGCCGATCGTCACGGCCGCCTTCGAGGTGACGGATTTCAGCGCAGCGTCGGCCAGTTTCAATGCGATCAGCCCATCCTTGATGGAGGGTGAAGGAGCCACATTGTTTTCGATGCAATCGATGAAAGCGGTAATTTCCGCCGCGTAGGCCGCCGTATAACGCGTCATGAAGAAATCATGCAGCGGCGGGCGGGTGTAGCCCTCAGCATTGGCGATCTCGATGGAGACCGGCCGCTGGTTCTCGGCCGCAGCCGAACCGAGCGAACCATGTACTTCGATACGCTGGTCGTACCCATAGGTCGCGCGTCGCGAATTCGAAATGCTGGCTTGCCTGCCGCTTTTCGTCGTCAGAATGATGCTGGCGCTATCGAAATCGCCGAGTGCACCGATCTCCGGATTGACGAGAACGGAACCGGTGGCGAATACGCTTTCCACTTCCTCGCCGAGCAGGAACCGCGCCATGTCGAAATCATGAATAGTCATGTCACGGAAAATGCCGCCGGAAACCTTGATGTATTCGGCTGGCGGCGGGCCGGGATCGCGGCTGGTGATGGTCACCATTTCGACCTTGCCGATGCGGCCATCCTCGATTGCCTTGTGCACGGCCTGGAAATGCGGATCGAAACGCCGGTTGAAACCGAGCATCACCTTTGCACCGGTTTCCTCAACCACCTTGGCGCAGGCTTCCGCACGGGCCACATCCAGATCGACGGGTTTTTCGCAGAAGATGGCCTTGCCGGCACGGGCGAAACGCTCAATCAGATCGGCATGGGTGTTGGTCGGCGTGCAGATGATGACGGCATCGATCGTCTTGTCAGCCAGAACCTCGTCGATTGTGCTGACCTTGCACTGCGCTTCGCGGGCGATTGCTTCCGCAGCACCGGCAACGGCGTCCACAACGGCCACCAGCTTCGCACGGCTGTCGGTGGTGATCGCCTTGGCGTGGACCTTGCCGATCCGTCCAGCGCCGAGCAGTGCCAATTTCGTAACCATCTTTCCTCCGGTTCCTCACACCCGTCTTCCACTCCCGGAAAGACAGAATATGAACGCAAACAATGTTTCGATATGGAATATATGTTCTATTTTGCTAGATCGACATCGGAGGCGTGTCAAGCGTTTTGACGACGGGCAGGGCAGCCGAAATCATCTCTTCCGGAGGTTGTGCAGCACGGGTGAGCGCTGCGTTGAGAAAGCGTTGAAACGGGAACAAAGTCCTGACCGGCAGTCAGTCGACAGGGGGTGCGAGGACCTCCTGTTGGGGAAGCGCATAAACCTCGACCGGGGTTTCAAGGCCGCGCAGGAGCCATGGGCCAAGATTGTCCAGCTTGTCCTCATGTCCGGCCATACGGACGAATTCTTCGGAAAACAGGACGTTGCGGCCGGTTTCCTTGGTCAGGGTTTCAAGCCGTGATGCGATGTTCACGGCCGGACCGATGACGGTAAAATCGAGGCGGGTTTTCGAGCCGATATTGCCATACATGACATCGCCGACATGGACGCCGATGCCGTAACCCAGAGGGTCATGGCCTTTCTGGCAATTGATGTCGTTGAGGGCAACGAGACTTTTCTGTGCGCTGGCAATGGCTTTCAGCAGGTTTTCACAAGCCTGCGGATCGCTGAGCGGGAAAATCGCCAGCAGCCCATCGCCCATGAATTTCAGGATTTCACCACCGAATTCCTCGATCGGATCGCACATCGCGTCGAAATAACCGTTCAGCAATTCGATCACATCATCGCGCGGCCAGAGGTCGGAAATATGGGTGAAGTTGCGCAGGTCGCAGATCAGGATCGCCGCGCCGACCGTTATGCCGCTGCCGCGCGTCGTTGCGCCATTGAGGATTTTTTCGCCCGCATGCGGCCCGACATAGGTCTCAAGCAGGGTGCGCGTCATGCGGTTTTTCAGGCGAATTTCGCTGACCAGCGCGAGCGCCGGTAGCAGGTTTTTCAACGCAAGGACTTCCGCTTCCAAAAAGCCACCGGGCCGATCGCTGGAAAAAGTGGCGACATGGCGCTTGCCGAACGTATGTTCGATCGGCCAGGCGAAATAATCCGTCAGCCCGTCGGCGCGCAATTCCTCATAGATCGGATAAGCGGATGGCTCGATTTCGTCGCCGGTCAGCCGGTGGCGGATTTCGGTTGCGCCCTGATGGATGTCGTTGATGGGGCTGTTCAGATATTCGGGCGAGCTCTCCGCCCCATAGCCATAGGTGGTGATCTCGGCCGACGATATGCCGGCCTTCCACAGGATGCGCGCGCCAAGCCATTGCGGGTGACGAATGCGGAAGGCAAGTGCGCCCCGCGCTATGGAAATTCCACTTTCGCGCAACCTGCTACACAGCTCGAAGAATATCTCATCGATAAAGCGCTCGTCCTTCGTGCCGGTGACGAGCCAGTCGAGAATTTCCGTTTTCTCCGTTGGCCACAATTCATCCAATGCTGAAGAAACCCGTTCTTCGGTGTTAAGGCTGAGTGTCATGGCAGGATTCCGGAAATTATTGGTGCTCTCGCGCAGGCGGGCCACATGGCGAACATGTCCCGTGCGGACATCATGTGGTGCCGGATAACGGAAATGTTAAGAGAGCGGAGCGGAAAATGTTCCGGAGAGACTTGTAGCGTTCAAACCGTTACGCGCGCCGCCCGGATGTTGCGTGAACATCGTCCCCGGCGGCGCTGAGATTTGGTTCGGATCGTTGTGAACGATCAGATAACGGTTTCGACTGGAATATGCAGGGCGGCGGCAACGCGCCTGATGCGCAGAGGATCGCTGTCTGAGCCGTCTTCCAGGGCGCGGATTTCATTGGCTGTCAGGCCGCAGGTGATGGCAAGCTGATCGACCGTATATCCGGCGAGATTGCGCGCCATCAGGACTTTTCGGGCGAAAGGAGCATCTGTTTCCTGATCGGAATCGAGTTGTGAGACTGAAATTGTCATTTTTTGCATCTCCCTCATGGTGGACACTTTAATGCGGATGGCAAAGAAAGGTTGCCGGAGCCGAATGCGACCGCGTTACCGGAGAAAAATCGTGTTGCAACGCAGCGAGAACATAGCCGCTTCATCCACCTACGCAATAGTTAAATTTTGTTAAGATTCGTGATCGCAGGATTCCTGCGGGATTCATCGCAGGAACAAGGGGTTGAGAAAAATACTATTTTTCCGGGGTTTAGGCGGATGAAGACTGGCGGCTTGTGCTATAGCATGCCCCAGGCACGGAAGCGGCCGCGGCCCGTAACCTCCCTCAACTCCAGTTGATTGGCGAGCCCTATCGCGCCCTGCGGCGTGGTGCCGAGTTCCCTGACGATCATGGCCGCCGAAACCACCGGCCGGGAGACGACAAGCTCCACCAGGTCTGGAAGACGCGAAGACGAGCGTCGGCCGGCCAGCTTGCGCATCATGCGTTCTCTGGCGTGGGTCAGCCTGTCATGTTCCTTCATGCTGGCCAGTCCCGCCTCGTAAAAGCTGTCGAGAAGGGCGACTAGGCGTTGCGTCTGGTTTCTGGCGTGCCGGCGCTCGCGCGGGACGGCACGAAGACCAGCGCTGAGCGCCGGCAGGTGGTCGGGAGAGACAGCCCCGTCGCGCAGAAAAGCGGCGGCCATGAGCCTGCCGAGCCAGGGGCTGCGTTGCAGAACCTCGATCATATTCCAGGCATCCAGCAGGATCGCGGTGCGCAGGATTGGGGGCAGCTCCTCCGTCTGGCCAAGGACCTGCCGCCATTCCTTCAGCCTTTCCTCCTCGTCCCAATCGGGATCGTTGATCATCGGATGGGCCTCCTCCCGATGTGTCACCGGCGCAAGGGTGGTGCCGGCGGTGATCGCGTCCAAGGTCGCGGCGCTTCGCGCCAGAAGTGCGTCCAGCTCTGAAAAGGCCCCATCCAGCGGTGTCTCGCCGTCTGCATCAGACTCTTCGTTGCCGGAATGATCCACCGTTTCCGGGGTAAATGCCGTCGCGTCGGCGGCAATTCCCATTCTTCCGCGCAGACGGGAAAGGCCTGGTGCAGTGAAGGCCCAGCCTGGCGCGTTTGAAAAAATCAGCCGCCTTGAGCGGACGATCCGGTGCGCCGCCGTCATTTCATGGGTTGGCGCCCGCACATCCATATGGGCGTCATGCAGGACCAGATCTTCCATATGGACAAGTTCGCCATCCACCCACATGGAGGAAATCGCGTCGGTAAAGTCCTGCCTTTCGATGAAGCCGTGTTTCATCGGCGACCGGCTTATCCTCTCGTCCAGTCGTGCCAGCGCTTCACCCGCGCGCGCGGCGGGGATGAGAAGCTTTTCGATATAGATGTCCGATGTATCGTAAATCATTGATATTTTTTAGTTTGAGCACGGCCGGGTGACAAGGCGTATTAGAATGGTCCGGCGCGGAAGATGGCGAGTAGACGCTGCCATTGCCATGCTGCGATGCGGCGTAAACTTGCGCATTGCAATATGGCGGGTATATACCCCCTCCGAGAGCGACAAATTATCACACCTTCCGTTCGCCCTTCCACCTCCAGGCGAGATGAATTGGAGTTTACCGTGAATATTATGGCAAATGGTCCCGCTACGGCACCGGATCAGAAAACCCGTTTGAAATCCATTATCGGCGGATCGGCGGGCAACCTCGTCGAATGGTACGACTGGTACGTTTATTCGGCCTTCACCCTTTATTTCGCGCCGGTGTTTTTCCCTTCCGGAAACCAGACCGCTGAATTGCTGAGCGCGGCCGCCGTTTTTGCCGTCGGATTTCTGATGCGGCCCATCGGTGCGTGGTTCATGGGAACCTATGCCGACCGCAAGGGCCGCAAGGCCGGCCTGACCTTGTCCGTTACCTTGATGTGCCTCGGCTCGCTGTTGATCGCAATTACACCCGGCCACGAGACGATCGGCATTGCAGCGCCTGCCATTCTGGTGTTTGCCCGCCTGCTGCAGGGCATCAGTGTCGGCGGTGAATATGGCGCCAGCGCGACCTATCTCAGCGAAATGGCCGGCAAGAATCGTCGCGGCTTTTTCTCCAGTTTCCAGTATGTGACGCTGATTTCCGGCCAGCTTCTGGCGCTGGCGGTGTTGCTGGTTCTGCAACGGGTTCTGACACCCGAGCAGCTCGGCGCCTGGGGCTGGCGCATTCCCTTCTTCATCGGTGGCGTTCTTGCAATTGCGGTGTTTTACATCCGTCGCGGCCTTGCCGAGACGCAGTCCTTTGAAAATGCCAAGGCGGGCAACGCGGACAAGCCGAAATCGAGCGGATGGGCGCTTTTCAAGCACTACCCGCGGGAAGCGATGATGGTCATGGCGCTGACATCAGGCGGCACGCTCGCCTTTTACGCCTACACGACCTATCTGCAGAAATTCCTCGTCAATACCTCCGGCTTCAGCAAGGAAAGCGCGACCGAAATCACCACGGCAGCCCTCTTCGTCTTCATGCTGTGCCAGCCGATTGCCGGTGCACTGTCGGACAAGGTGGGTCGCAAGCCGCTGATGGTCGGCTTCGGCATTCTTGGAACGCTGTTCACCTATCTCATCTTCACGACGCTGGCGACGACAACCGACCCGATCATGGCTTTTGCTCTCGTTCTGGTCGGCCTGTTGATCGTCACCGGCTACACTTCCATCAATGCGGTGGTGAAGGCGGAAATGTTCCCCGCCCACATCCGGGCGCTCGGTGTGGCTCTGCCCTACGCGCTGGCGAACACGATTTTCGGGGGAACGGCAGAATTCGTAGCCTTGAAGTTCAAGCAGATCGGCCACGAAAACTGGTTCTTCTGGTACGTTACGATCATGATTGCGCTGTCGCTGGTGGTTTATGTGAAGATGCGCGATACGCGCGACCATAGCCATATTCACGAGGATTGAGCGGCCAAAATTATACCAGCGAAAGCCCCGCCCCCTGGCGGGGCTTTTTGTTTTCAGCGGATTCAGGCGTCTTCGACCGGAAGCACGATGCGGGCCTCAAAACCGTCCTGTCTGCCGGGTGCAGGGGAGGATAGCACGAGTTCGCCGCCAATCTGTTCCATCAGGCTTCTGACGATAGCGAGGCCAAGCCCGGTGCCATCAGCCTTGGACGGGCCTCGGACAAAGCGCGTCGTCAGTTTGGGAAGAAGCGCTTTGTCGATCGCCGCGCCGGAATTGACGACGCGGATCGTGCCGTTCTCTTCGGCCAGTATGTGCACCGGGCTTTCCGGCGGACTGTGGATCAGGGCGTTTTCGAGAAGGTTGCGGATGATGATGCCGAAGGCATCCGTGCCCAGCTTGCAGTTCAGGCCGCCTTCGCAGCGATTGGTCAAGCGGATGCGGGACGTGCCGATCGCCGTTCTGCTCATATCGTCGATGATGAGCTCGAGAATGGGGATGAGGTCGGTCGCCGTGTCTGTTACCCCGATCCTTGCTTCCGCGCGCGACATCTGCAGCAGTTTTTCGGCGAGATGGCCGAGATGCATCAGGGCTTTCTCGATATTTTCCACGCGCGGTGCAAGTTCAGGCGGAATATCGGCGTGCAGTCGCTGCGCCTGCGCCAGCGCGCCGGCAATCGGCGTGCGCAATTCATGGGCGCTGTTGGCGGTAAACTCCCTTTCCGCTTCGATTGTCGATCGCAGCCGCCTCAGCAGCAGATTGACCGAGCGGGCAATCGGGTGAAGTTCAGCCGGAAACGGCAGGGTTTCCAGCGGCGCGAGATTGCCGCCGTCTTTTTTCCCGATCTCGTCGCGCAAGGTCTGTATCGGTTGCAGGGTTTTGCGCACCACGAAGATAACGGCAAAGATGCTGGCGGGGATAAGAATGAGAACGGGCAGCAAAATTGCTGTGCCGGCTTCCTCGATTGCCTCACGCCGGTTGGCGAAGGCATCTGCGACCTGAAGGAAGTAATTCCCGTCCGGTGTCGCCACCGTGTAGATGCGCTGGGTCGCCGTTTCAGAAAAACCGGGGTCGAGAGAGACTTCGAAAGGTTCGGTCGAACTGTCATGCGAATGCAGGACGACCTGTCCTTCCCGGTCGCGAACCTGATAGGTCAGATATTCCGCCGCATGTGCAGACTGGTTGAGTTTTTGCGAGGCGGGGCCCGTGTTGTTTTCCCTGAGATCGTCCACCAGCAGTGGCAGCAGTCTTTCGGCTGTTTCCTCAACGCCAGCGTCGAAAATTTCAGCGAACTCGTCCTGCATCACCATGACGCCCAACCCGCAGGCGATAAACCAGGATATGGCGACAACGCTCGTCAGCGCCGTGACGAGCTTGCGGGTCATGCTGGTTGGTCTGGCCATTTCTGTCTACCTGATGGTGTAGCCGACGCCGCGCACGGTCTCGACGCGGTCATGGCCGATCTTCTTGCGCAGCCGGCTGATATAGACCTCGACCGTATTGCTTTCTATTTCCGCGCCGAATTCGTAGAGCGTGTCGTGCAGTTGAGATTTCGAGACGACCGCACCGGGATGCTCGACCAGCTTTTCCAGCACGGCCCATTCTCTGGCGCTGAGCGTTTGCGCTGTTCCGTCAACGACGATATTGCGCGCCACCTGGTTGATTTCGATGCCGGGCAGGCGAATGACGGGGGCGGAGCGCCCCTCGTACCGCCGCGAGACCGCCAGCATGCGTGCCGAAAGCTCGTTGAGATCGAAGGGCTTGACCAGATAGTCGTCCGCTCCGGCATTCAGTCCGGCAATCCGGTCGGACACCTGGTCGTGCGCCGTCAGAATGATCACCGGCGTCGAGTCATCGCGATTGCGCAGTGATTGCAAAAGGGTGATGCCATCGCCGTCCGGCAGCCGCATGTCGAGCAGGATGAGCCCGTAAGCCATGGTCAGCGTCGCCGCCGTGGCGTCGTCGAGCAACTTAAACCAGTCAACGGCGTGGCCTGCCGCGGCGACATGGTCTCGCAGCGCCTCTCCCAGCACATGATCGTCTTCAACAAGCAGAACCCGCAAGACAGCTCCTTTATCGCGTCGTCTTGCGTATCGCTTTCACGGGATAAGCGTCAAGCACTGTATGTTCAGCTATTCTGGCGCTGGGTGCAGCCGCCGAACACGTCCTGCGCGGAATCGTAGACGGAGGTGGAGACGTTCATCATTCCAAGGATACTGTGGAAATAATTGTCGTGCGAGCGCCCGCCCTTTGCTGCGCCTTTTGCAAGGCATGCGCGATCCAGCCCCATTGATTTGGCGAAATCATCATCGAACCAGACGAGAAACGGCACATGGGTCTGCTGGTCGGGTGCCAGCAGATAGGGTGCGCCGTGCAGATAGACGCCGTTCTCGCCAAGCGATTCACCATGGTCCGAGGCGTAGATCATCCCCGTTGCAAGCGTGTTGGAACGTGCCTTCAGCTTGTCGATCACGATCGACAGGAAATGATCGGTGTAGAGAAGCGTGTTGTCATAGGAATTCACGATTTGCGCGTCCGTGCAATTGCCAAGCTCAGCGGTTCGACAGTCCGGGGTGAACTTCCGGAATTCGTCGGTGTAACGCAGATAGTAGGTCGGCCCATGGCTGCCCATCTGGTGCAACACGATGACACTGTCCTTCTTGACGTTATCGAGCCATGCGTCGAGCTTGTCGAAGAAGATATCGTCGCGGCATTCTCCGCCAGTGCAGAAGCGGGTGTCGTTGGTGGAAGGCAGATCGAAAAAGGGAATGCGGTCGGCCACGTTCTTGCTGCCGGTGTTGTTGTCCAGCCAGGTTGCACCGACACCGGCATGGACAAGAACATCCATGACGTTCTCGTTGGCGAGCGCCTTGTTGTGGCTATACTCAGAACGCGGGAATTTCGAGAACATGCAGGGAATGGAAATCGCCGTCGCAGTGCCGCAGCTGGTTGTATTAGGGAAATAGATCACGTCGCGCTTTGCCAGTTCCGGGTTGGTGTCGCGCCCATAGCCGTTCAGGGAAAAGTTCGAAGCGCGCGCGGTCTCACCAGCCACGATGACGGTGATGCGTGGCTTGTGGATGCCACCCAGCGCCGGCAGGATTTTTGCATCCTTGCCGATCGGGCTCACCTGTATGTCAGCTTCCTTTTCCGCCTGCGTCAGATAGTGAATGGTGGATATGATCGGCGACAAGGGATTGACGCTTTTGACGATATCCTTGTGCTGGCGCACGGCGGTGGTGAATGTTTTGGAATTCGCAAAGCTGATGATGCCGGCAACGGTGAGGCAGATCAGGATGCTGACGGTGTTCCACAGCAGCTTGTCGATGATCGGCCGATGCCGAACCCGGACGGCGGCGATGACGAGCGACGGCACCAGCCCATAGATGGTCAGATGCCAGAAAAGGCCAGGTGTCATCAGATTGCCCGCTTCCGCCCGCGTGGTCTCCACGGCGTTGCGGATCATGTCGCTGTCGATGATGATGCCGTAGCGGTCCATGAACCATGAAGCCGCCGCGGCCGCGAATACCAGCAAGATAAGAAACGGCTTGATGAGATATTTGGCGGAAAAAATGGTGATGAGCGCGCCGAAAAGCGCCGCTATGGCGACATAAAGCCCAACGATGGCGACCGGATAGGCGGAAAGATAGGTGTGAACCTTCGACCAGAACGTCTGGTTTGTAAAAAACAGCAGATAGGCCGCCGTCAGCAGGCTGAGCGGCACGCTGCCGATCTCCGGACGATACGTTATTGTTCCCGTCGCTTTCGCGGTAAAAAGAGCCACTGCGAGATCCACCAGATTTCCGATAGGCCGGCGGCAACGAAAAAGGGGCGGGAACGCCGCTGTCCAAGCTGCCGCATGGGCCGATCAATGGCGGATGCTTCATTTTGCTGACATCAACCTGAAAGCTTGTCATGAAAGTGTCACACTCCTTGGTGGGCTTCTGGCGAGGGCTGCGTTTCAGATCGAGGAGATCAGCCGGCGATGGAGCGCTCAATTGAGCCCCAGAATGCCTGTGGCGGTGGTGCGGGTTGCAAATATGCGGGTGGCCCTGACCGGCAGCAGGCTGCCTGCGGGCAGGTTCTGGAAGGTCACCGTCGCGCCGGAAAGCAGGGTCAGGCAGAGATGACCACCATTGCCCACATAGATGGCGCGCGTGGGGGAAGGAAGCGGGTTCGTATCATCAGGAACAACCTCGAAAGCATGGGATGCCGGGGATTCGAGGCCTGCGGCGTGGTGTTCGTAAGTCTCAGCCATTGCTGTCTCCCGTAAATCGAAATCTGCCGCGATTATACGGTGCGCCGCGGCTGCGGGGAAAAGCGGGAACAGAAAATATCCGGACGGGATTTAGGCCTTGCTTCCGGTTTGCCGAAAAGAGCGCCATTCTTTCCGTAATCTCATGTGGTTGCGTCGCTTGGCCTGTTGCCACCGATGCCGCGGAAACGGACGATGACGGGTTTTTCGTCCACGGGATCGGCAGCCGGGTCGTGGATATTCAGCGCATGGGCGGGTGCGGTCGCGTCAATTGCGGGTATGGAGAATGAAGGCCCTGACGGCGGGAGAGGCTTCCGTTTTCCGGTGGGCGATGGCGAGGTCGGAAGTCGTGGCGCTTGCTGCAAGCGGCACGTAGCGCACGCCGGGCAACCGCAGACAATCGAGCGAGCGCGGCACCAGCGCCACACCGAGGCCGATCGCCACCATGCTGGTAATGGTGGTGTAATCCCGGCCTTCCGGGCTTATCGTTGGCTGGAACCCGGCCTCGTTGCAGGCTTCTATCGTATTGTAATGAAAGCCGACATCCGGCGGCTGCCGCGGTGTGATGAAGGTCTCGTCGGCAAGGTTCTTGAGGTCGACCTGCAGCGCAAAGGCCAGGGGATGGTTTTCAGGAAGTGCGGCCACCAGCGGTTCGCGCAGAACCACATGGGTTGTGACACCTTCCGGAACGGGCGCAGGCGGGCGGATGAAGGCAAAATCCAGATTTCCGTCGGCGATCTTGGCGAGTTGCAGCCGCATCTCCATCTCGATCAGTTGCAGTTCCACATCGGGATGAGAGGCGCGGAAACTGGCGATGGACTGGATCATCAGGCCGGAATAGGCGGCCGAAGCGACATAACCGATGGAGATGCGGCCCGTCTCGCCGCGATCGACGCGTTTAAGCGCCGCAAGTGTCGCCTCGGCATTGGCGAGAATTTTGCGGGCATCCTCATAAAGAAGCTGGCCAGGCGTGGTGAGCTTCACCGATCGCCGTGTCCGGTCAAGCAACGGCATGCCGACGATCTGCTCGAGCGCCATGATCTGCTGGCTCAAACCCGGCTGGGCAATGCCGAGGCGGGCGGCGGCGCGCTCGAAATTGCGCTCATCCACCAGCGTGGTGAAATAGCGCAGGTGCCGCAGCTCGAACGCGTCCGCCCGGTTTGCCGGTTTCCTGCCCATCATCACTGCCTTTCCTGACGGATTTGAATAATTCCAAGCTATTATCCGTAAGAATTTTCATAATCAGTAGTTCTGAAAAAATCCAGTTTCACTTATTGGATCACAATCCGCTCCTTGCGTAATAAGATGACTTAAATTCTCCAGAAAAATAACCGTCTCATGGCGGCGCGGTTGATGAAGGGTCTTGGCGTGCAGGGAAAATCTAAACACATTTCCATTCTGGCGGGCGGTTGCGCTGCCATCGCCTATGTGGCGTTCGTGACCTCCGGCGTTGCCCTTGCGCAGGAAGCCGGAACGACGGTGCTGCAGACCATCACCGTGGACGGCGCGAAAAATCAGGACTCCAAGGCGCCGGTGAAGGGCTATGTGGCAAAAACCAGCGCCAGCGCCACCAAGACGGGGCGATCCCTGATCGAGACGCCGCAATCGGTTTCCGTCATCACCAGGGATCAAATGGATGCGCAGAATGTCCGTAATCTCAGCGAGGTGCTGAATTATGTGCCTGGCGTCGTCGCGCAGCCGTTTGGGGCGGATCCACGTTTCGATGCGCCGCGCATTCGCGGCTTTCAGGGTAACCAGCTGCAGTTCCTCAACAGTCTGCGGCTGATGCGCACGGCCGGTGCGCCGTCTTATGAGGTCTACGGTCTGGAGCGGGTGGAAGTCATTCGCGGGCCGGCCTCGGTGCTTTACGGTCAGGGTAATCCCGGTGGCCTCATCAATCTCATCAGCAAGCGGCCGACTTTCGAGCGTTTCGGCGAAGTCGGAGCGCAGATCGGCAGCTTCGATTATTACCAATCGATGTTCGATATTGGTGGGCCGGTCGCGGATAGCGACAGTTTTGCCTATCGCCTGACCGGCCTTGCCCGCAACGCCCATCTTCAGACGGACAATCTGCAGAACGATCGTTATTTCATCGCCCCGGCGCTAACATGGCAGCCCGACGAGGATACGAAACTGACGGTTCTCGCCTCCTATCAGCACGACAATCCGAGTTCGCCGTCTGGCCTGCCGCCGGCGCTGACCTATCTGAGACCAGGCAATATGCTGGACCGCAGCTTTTATGTCGGCGATCCCTCTTTCGATACCTCAAGCCGCAAGTTCACTAATATCGGCTATGAGTTCGAGCACCGTTTCGACGAGACCTTCACCTTCCGGCAGAATGCGCGTTATTCCAATTTCGACTGGTCCTACCGCGCGCTCGGCATGTCTTCGACCAGCGGCGGCATGATCGGCAATCTCATCCGCCGCAATGCGACGTTCCAGGATGAATTGCTGAACACCTTCAACATCGACAACAGCCTGCAGGCGGAGTTCTCCACGGGACCAGTCGACCACACCCTGCTTGTCGGGCTGGATTACCGCTATTTCGACAATAACGTCAAAACCGAATTCTGGGCCGCAACGCCGCTCAATCCCGTCAATCCTGTTTATGGCGGGCCAATTAGTCTCACCTCGCGCACGCTTTATGCCGATGTGAAGACGGATATTTCCCAGATCGGTCTTTATGCGCAGGACGAGATGGCCTTTGAGAACTGGCGGGTCACCGCCGGTCTGCGGCAGGATTGGGCAAGCACCGGCGGCACGACGTTCAACGGAACGACCTACCGCACTCTCGACAAGGACGACCATAAGCTGACGGGCCGTGTCGGGGTCAGCTATCTCTTCGATGGCGGCATCGCGCCGTATGTCAGCTACGCGACCTCCTTCGAGCCCGTGCCGCAGCCGGCTGTCGGTGATGCGCCGAAACCGACCACGGGCGAACAATGGGAAGCGGGCATCAAATATCAGCCCGAGGGCTTTGACGGTTTCTTTTCCGCGGCGATCTACGATCTGAAACAGAAGAACGTCACGACGACGGTGGGCGGGGTGACGCAGCAGATGGACGAGGCGCATGTGAGAGGCCTCGAACTGGAAGGCGTCGCAAGCCTTGCAGACGGGCTCGACCTGCGGGCGGCCTATACCTACATGGACAGCGAGGTCTCCGGCCGTGTGAACAACGGCAAGGAGCTGGATAGTACGCCCCGGCACGCCGCCAGCCTCTGGCTCGACTACACCTTCCCGGAAGATACGGCGCTTGAAGGTTTCGGCATCGGCGGCGGTGTCCGTTATGTCGGAAAACGTTATGGCGATGCGGCCAATGCCTTCGAAATGAAGGGCCTCGCCCTGCTCGATCTCGGCGTGCATTACGAGAAGAACGGCTACCGCGCCTCGCTTCTGGTGCAAAACTTGACTGATAAAGAATATATTTCTAGTTGCTCCACTTTCGGATGCTATTACGGTGACGGCAGAACCGTTATGGGCAAGCTGACCTACCGTTGGTAACGCCATATTAAAGTGAAGCAGCAGGGGCATGACGCGTAAGGATCGATGGATTTCCCCCCTCTGGGGGCGGCGGGAATTTTTAAGCCTGCTCGCCGCCTCGGCTCTTGCGGGCAAGGCGCGGGCAGCAGTGACGCCGCGCATCGCCGCCATCGACTGGGCCATGCTGGAAACATCTGTGGCGCTCGGCGTCATGCCGGTGGCGGCGACCGAACTCATCCAGTTCCGGTCCGGCGCGGTCGAGCCTGATATCCCTGAAACCGTCGCCGATCTCGGCCTGCGCGGCGCTCCGAATTTCGAGCTTCTGCAGCTCACCCGGTCGGAGCTCATTCTGATTTCGCCTTTCTACACACGTTATACCGGCAGGCTGGAAGCGATCGCCCCCGTCTTTTCACTGCCCTTTTACGTGAAGGGTGAGCCGCCTTTCGAAAAGGCGCTGGCGGCGGTCACCGCGCTTGGTGAAAAGCTCGGGCGGGCCGAAGAGGCGCGCAAGGTTCTGGGTGAAACGGAAGCGGCACTGCACGCCATGCGGGCCCGTCTTGCCGGGTTTTCCGCACGGCCGACCTATGTCATCAACATAGGCGACGCCCGGCATTTTCGTGCCTTTGGTGCGGATAGCATGTTCGGGGATGTTCTTGGCCGTCTGGGGCTGACCAATGCCTGGGTGGATCGGTCGCAATTCACCTTCGCGGCCCCGGTGCCGCTTGAAAACCTCGCCGCCTCATCCGATGCGCGCATCGTCATCGTCTCCGATATTCCGGTGGAGGCGCGGGAAACTCTGCGCAACAGTGCCATCTGGCGTGCGCTTCCGGCCGTGCGGGAAAACCGGGTGGTCACCCTCGGTAATGTCAGCCCCTATGGCGGTATCACCGCAGCCATGCGTTTTGCGCGGCTTTTGACCGAGGCTCTGGCAACCCACGGAGAGGCATTGTGACGGCACGGCCTCTCCAGCTTTTCTTCGGCCTCGTCTTTCTTCTGGCCTGCGGGCTTTCCCTGCATGCCGGATTGCTGCGGTTACCCCTCGGCGCTTGGCCCGGCCTGCCGTTCGATGCCGCGTCCATGTCGATGGATCAGGTCATTTTCGCCTTCAGCCTGATGCCGCGTGTGGCGGTTGCCATTCTGGCGGGGGCGATGCTGGGATTGTCGGGTGCGCTTTTCCAGCAATTGCTGCGCAATCCGATTGCCGACCCCTCCACCCTTGGCATCTCTGCCGGCGCCCAGCTGGCAATCGTCATCGCGACCCTGTTCTTCCCCTCGGTGCTGGATGGCAACCGCGCATGGGTGGCGCTCGCCGGCGGTACCGCTGCGGCCTCCGTGGTGTTTCTTCTCGGCTGGCGGCGGTCCTTCGAGCCCGTCACCATGGTGGTGTCGGGACTGCTGGTCGGCATCACCGCCGCTTCCGTTGCCGCCGCGCTGACGCTTGCACGAGGCGAATATCTAATGTCGCTTGTGGTCTGGAATGGCGGTTCCCTCAGCCAGCAGGACTGGTCGAATGCGTTTCTGCTTGCCGCCCAACTTCTCGCTGGTCTGGTTCTCACCGGGCTACTGATAAGGCCATTGACGGTTCTGGGTCTCAGCGATTCCAGTGCGCGATCGCTCGGCGTATCGCTCTTTTCGATCAGGCTGGCGGTGGCTGCCGTCGCCGTGATGCTGTCGGCATTCGTCGCCGCCGCCGTCGGTCTCGTCAGTTTTATCGGACTTGCAGCACCTGCGCTTACCCGTGCGCTGGGTGTGCGACGTGCATCTTCCGTGCTGTTCGTTTCGCCGCTTCTGGGCGGTCTGCTGCTCTGGTTCTGCGACGGTCTCGTGCAGCTTCTGGCGAGTACGACAGCGGAAGTGTTTCCGACGGGTGCGGTCACGGCTCTCATCGGCGGGCCTTTGCTGCTTTGGCTGCTGCCGAAAATCCCGCCTACGAATATCCATCGCAATGAGGGCGGCGATCTCGCGATCAGACGCAGGCTTGCCTCCCTGCTGCCGGTGCTTGTCATCATGGCCGGGCTGGTTTTTGCAGCCCTCGCCATCGGCAAGGGGCCGGAGGGCTGGACGGTGCTGAAAGCTGGCGACCTGCAAAGCCTTCTGCCCTTTCGTTGGCCGCGGTTGATGGCGGCTTGTGCTGCCGGTGGTTTATTGGCGATGGCGGGCGCGCTTCTGCAGCGGCTGACCGGAAATCCCATGGCAAGCCCGGAGGTGATCGGCGTCAGCGGTGGCGCGGGTCTTGGTTTTGCCGCCGCCATCACGCTCTTTCCGGCCGCCGGGCTGTTCGAACTGTTTTGCGGCGCCGGCCTCGGCTCGGCAGCCGTCATGATGCTCGTTCTGTTCTTTTCGGTGCGCCGGCATCTGGCGCCTGAAAAAATACTGCTCGCCGGCATTGCCATCAGTTCGCTCTGCTCGGCGGTACTTTCGGCACTGCTTGCCATTGGTGATCAGCGGGCCTGGCAAATTCTCTCCTGGCTCAGCGGCTCGGGTTCGACGGCGACATCAGGTTCGGCGATCTTTCTTGCGGTGCTTTCCGTCGTGCTCCTGGCCGCTGCCCTGTCGGTGACGCGCTGGCTGGTGATCCTGCCGCTTGGCCGGGATGTGCCGCTCTCACTAGGTCTGCCGCTCGCTACGGCGCGTATTGCAGTCATCGCCGTGGCCGGCATTGCCACCGGTGCGGCCTCACTGCTGGTCGGTCCGCTGAGCTTCGTCGGGTTGATGGCACCGCACATTGCGCTTCGGGCCGGTTTCACCACACCGCGCGACCACCTGTTTGCATCGTTCCTGTTCGGTGCGGTGCTGATGGCGCTTTCCGATCTCGGGGCAAGAACCGTGACCTTTCCTTACGAGTTGCCGCTTGGGCTTTTTGCGGCTCTGGCCGGTGCGCCCTATCTGATCTGGCTTTCAGGCAGGCGATGATGATTTTTCTGAACGATTTACGGAGATGAGAACAATGGGTCAGGCCGCACCTGCCGTAGATTACGACGATATCCCGCTTTTCTTTCTGGAAGCGGTAACCATGGAGGTTCCGGGCAGGACATTGCTGCATCCGCTGACGGCAAGCTTTGCCACCGGCAAGACCATCGGTCTTATCGGCCATAACGGTTCGGGAAAATCGACGCTGCTTAAGATTCTCGCGCGCATGCACGAGCCGACGGCGGGCAAGGTGTCGTTCGAGGGGCAGCCGCTGGGGAGCTGGGGCAACCGCGAATTTGCGCGAAAGCTCGCCTATCTTCCGCAATATACGCCGGCTGCGTCCGGCATGCTGGCCAAGGAACTGGTGGCGCTTGGCCGTTACCCCTGGCACGGCGCGCTCGGCCAATTCACCAAGGCGGATCAGGAGAGGGTGGACGAGGCTATAGAGCTGACCGACACCGTGGCCTTCAGGGACCGGCTGGTGGACACGCTTTCGGGTGGGGAGCGCCAGCGCGTGTGGCTGGCCATGCTGGTTGCCCAGAACGCCGAAAGCCTGCTTCTCGACGAACCCATATCGGCGCTCGACATGGCACACCAGCTCGAGGTTCTCTCGCTGGTGCAAAGACTGTCGCGGGAAAAGGGTCTCGGCGTCATCGTGGTGCTGCACGATGTCAACATGGCGGCGCGGTTCTGCGATGAGATCGTCGCACTGCATTCCGGTAGGCTTATCGCAAGGGGAACGCCGAACGAAATCATGACGCCGGAAACGCTGGAGCGTATCTATGGCGTCCGTATGGATGTCATGACCCATGCTGCGACCGGCTTTCCCGTAGCACTGCCGCTTTGACATCGTTGCAGCAAAACAACGCCCTGACGTACTCGCCTTTAACAGGAATTCCGCAGGCGTTTCCCGCCCTAACAATGTCTTAATGGCATCCTACCGCCAGTAGACATTGTTAACCGTTTTGCTTTCCTTGCACCCAATTCAGTTGTTTTGGATCGATTTCGGGGAACAAACGTTAACAGTGCGGAATTCAATATCCGGAGAGGGCAAGAAGGGCTGCTGCGGGTAGGAATAAAACAGGAGAAAATCAGATGAAAAAGGCTGTTGCCGTAACTTTTGCCGCATTGACGATGGGTCTCGGTGGAACCGTGTCCGCACTCGCTGCCGACCTTGCAAGATATGAGCCGGCTCCGCAGGAGCAGGACGAACGCAATGGCGTCAAGATCGGTTACCTCACCTGCGATATCGGCGGTGGCGTCGGTTACGTAATCGGCTCGGCCAAGGAACTGGATTGCACCTTCCAGTCCACCATGGGCGCGCGTCGCACCGACCATTATACCGGCGCCATCCGCAAGATGGGCGTTGACCTTGGCTTCACCACGCAGGGCCGTCTGGTCTGGGCCGTTTTCGCCCCGACAGCGGGTTACCACCGTGGTTCGCTCGGTGGCCTTTATCAGGGCGCCACGGCTGAAGTAACCGTTGGCCTCGGCGTTGGCACCAACATCCTCGTTGGCGGCACCTCGGGCTCCATCCAGCTTCAGACGGTCAGCGTGACGGGTCAGGTTGGCCTCAACCTCGCCGCAACCGGTACATCCGTGACGCTCACTGCGATGAACTGATCATCGACGTACTGCCCGGCTTATAACGCCGGGCATTCTGTCGCATGTCAAAAAACGCCCTCTTCGTTGTCAGACGGGGAGGGCGTTGTATTATGCGGGGCATGATGATCTCGGCATTCAGAACGCTTCCGGCTTCAATGGCTTTTTTCCTCTGTATTGCTGCGCCGGCATTGGCCGAAGGCGATGCGGTGCACGGGGAAAAAGTTTTCAGCCGCTGTTCCACCTGCCACAGTATCGATGCGCCGCGCACCCGCATGGGACCGCATCTGATGGGCGTGGTGGGCAGGCCGATAGCCTCCGTGGCTGGTTACGGCCATTATTCGCAGGCGCTGAAGGATGCCGGTGCCGCGGGTCGGGTGTGGACGGAGGAGGAGCTGCAAAGTTTTATCTCGAGCCCAAAAAAGGCGATCCCTGGAACCTCGATGCGCTTTTTCGGGCTGTGGAGCGAAACGGATATCGCGGATCTGATCGCTTATCTGAAAACGCATCCGATGCCGCAATAACCTTTAAAGCGGTGCTTCCGAGACGATCTCTTCTGCCTCTTCCACCGTCATCGCCATCACCTTCGCGCCGATTTCGAAGCCGAAGCCGTTGCGGGCGAAGGCAGAAAATTCCTTCGACTTGCGTTTTTCATCAAGCTCGACACGGCGAAAGGGACCGAAGGCGCGCTTGCGCGCAAAGATGACGGCCGCCACCAGATCGTTGGTTTCCTGCAGTGCGACTGCGGCCGTTTCCCGATCAATGCCCTTGATCTGAAGTTTCTGCGCAAGCCCGCGCTTCGACTTGCCGCTGCGCTGGCCACTTCGCACGGCAATTTCTGCATAAGCCGTATCGTCGAGCGCCTTGATGCCATAGGCGAAGGTCACGGCGAATTCGCCAAGCGCCTTTATCTGAGCGGGGCTGATATCCTCGAATTTTTCCCGCGCCTTGCGGGTGATCGCATCGCGCAGCTGCTTTTCCGTCATCATGCGCTGTTCCAGCCGGTAGAGAGCGGAATTGCGCGCCCATGACAGCATGCGGCTGGTGGGTTCGATAGCCTGCGTTTCGCCATCCAGTGCCATGTCGTCGGTCAGGAAGGGGCTGGAATCATCGGTCATCCCGCTTTTATAGCGCAGTGAAGCCGTCTTGCCAGTTCCCGTCTGCTACATGCCCTCCGGTTTTTCCAGCGTATCAGGGCGTCTGCGCGCCGGTTGCGGCGACGTAGACCGAATAGAGCGATTTCGTTGCGGTGATGAACAGGCGGTTTTTCTTCGGGCCGCCGAAGGTGAGGTTTGCGACCGTCTGCGGCACCTTGATCTTGCCAAGCAGCGTACCGTCAGGCGAAAAGCAGTGCACGCCATCGCCGGCACTGGTCCAGAGATTGCCCGCTGTATCCAGACGGAATCCATCAGGCAAGCCATTGTCGAGATTGCAGAATTCCCGGCCGTTTGTGAGCTTCACGCCGTCCACGACATCGAAAACGCGGATATGGCGTGGGCGGGATACATCATGGCTGTAGGAACTGTCTGCGACATAGAGCTTGGTTTCATCAGGCGAGAAAGCCAGACCGTTTGGCTGCACGAAGTCATCGATGGCGATCTTGATTTCACCGGTTGCGGGATCGAGCCGGTAAACATTGCGCGTCTTCTGTTCGGGTTCCGCCTTGTAGCCCTCATAATCGGAAAGAATGCCGTAAGTGGGGTCGGTAAACCAGACGCTGCCATCGGATTTCACCACCACGTCATTAGGCGAGTTCAGCCGCTTGCCGCCGTAGCTGTCGGCAAGAACGGTGATCGAGCCGTCGACTTCGGTGCGGGTGACGCGACGGCCGCCATGTTCGCATGAAACCAGCCGTCCCTGCCGGTCGCGCGTATTGCCATTGGTGAAGTTGGAGGGGTGGCGGAATACCGAAATCCCGCCATTCGGCACCCATCGCAACATGCGCTCATTGGGAATGTCGCTGAACAGCAGGCAGCTCAGATCAGAAAACCACACCGGGCCTTCCGCCCAGCGGCAGCCGGAATAAAGCTCTTCCAGTTCCGCATTGCCGACAATCAGAAGGCGGAAGCGTTCATCGTGGATTTCGTAAGGGGAGGCGTTGTCTGTGGTCATGAGCGTGGTCCGCTTGAGGGCTTTTCGTTCGGGGTTCAGCGTGTGGCCTTGGGGCCGCTAGCCAGAAGAATGACGGAAATGATGATGAGGCCGGTGAGGATGAGGCGGATGCCCGCGCCGAAACCATAGGTGTTCAGCATCGAGACCACCAGGAACATGAACAGCGAAGCGCCCCAGATACCGGGTACGTTGGAATCGCCGCCCGCAACCGCCGTGCCGCCGATCACCACCACCGCGATGGACATCAGCAGATATTCCGATCCCATGTTGAGTGCTGCGCCGCCGGAGAAGCTGGCGAGCAGATAACCCGCGATCGCCGCCAGTACCGCGCAGAGCACATAGGTGACGAAGCGTGCTCCATCCACTGGAATGCCGGTCATGCGGGCGGCGAAAGTGCTCTGGCCGATGGCGGAAATCCAGCGTCCGTAAAAGGTGCGGTCGAGCAGCAGCCAGGCGATGACCGAGAGGACAAGGGCGACGAGGGCAACATTCGGAATGCCGAGAGAGCTCGACGTGGCAAAGGTGGCGAGTGTTTCCGGCGGCTTGATCCGCAGGCCGCGGTTGGACCAGATGGCGATAGACTGCACGATGAAGCTCATCGAAAGCGTCGCGATGATCGGTGGGATGCGCAGAAGCTTGATCAACGTATAGTTGCCGATGCCGATGGCGATGCCGATCAGGATGGCGATCAGCAATCCCGGCAGGATGAGACCATCGGACACATCCATGAATTTGAGCGCCAGCGTGCCTGATAGCGTCATCGTGGCGGGAACGCAGAGGTCGATATTACCCGGCCCGAGCGTGATGACGAACATCTGGCCGATACCGACGATCACGGAAAAGGCCGCGAAGGTCAGGGCTGCGTGCGACAGGCCGAAGGAGCTGGCGCCGCCGGTGAACATGACGGTAACGATCCAGACCGCGGCCGTTGCGGCGAACGACCAGATCCATGGTTTTTTCGAGAGAGACGAAAGCCCGTTCATTGGTTTTTCTCCCGCTTTTCGAGACGGTTGAGCAGGATGCGGAGCGCCAGCACGATGATGAGGATCGCCCCTTGTGCGCCTATCTGCCAGTCCGGCGAAATGCGCATGAAGGACAGGAACGAGCCGGCAAGGGTGAGCGTCAGCGCGCCGATGACAGCACCGATGGGCGAGACCCGACCGCCGACGAATTCGCCGCCGCCCAGAATAACGCCGGCAATCGACAGCAGCGTGTAGCGAAGCGCGATATTGGCATCTGCCGATGTCGTTAGCCCGACGAGCGCTATGCCCGACAACACCGCGAAGAAACCGGCCAGCGCGAAGGTGGCAGCACGTATGCCGATGACCGACCAGCCGGAGCGCTCGACGGAGCGGAAGTTACCGCCGACGCCGCGCATCAGCACGCCGAAGGAGGAGCGCATGACGATGTAGTGGGCGACGACCGCAATCACGATGCTGGCAACGATGGCAATTGGCACGAGCGGCGGTTTTGCCGTCATCAGCGCCCGGATGAAGGCTGGCGCCTGGCCGCCGGGTGAGGGGAGGATGAGGACGGCAAGGCCGCCCCAGACAAAGCTCATGCCAAGCGTGACGACGATTGAGGGCAGGGCGCGGATGTGGATGATGGCGCCCAGCATCGCATAAACCGCAATCGCACCGGCGAAGATCGCGATACCGAGCAGTGGCGTCGTTTGCAGGAAGGTGGCGGTGACGCAGGCGCAGAAACTGACGAAGGTACCCATCGACAGATCGAGATCGTTGACGGACATGATCAGCATCTGCGCAATGGTGGCAAGTGCAATCGGCACCGCCAGATTGAACAGCAAGTTGAGTCCGTTATAGCTCATGGCGCGCGGCTGCATGTAAAAGACGGCGGCGAGCAGGAAGGCGAGCGAGGCGGCGGGAATGATGAGACGAAGGGCACTGGCGGAGAGTTTCATGCGTGGTCCTCTCCGGAAAAGGAAGCGGCCAGCACATTCTGTTCGGTGATGTCCTCTCCCACCAGTTCCGCCTGAATGGCGCCGTCGCGGAAAACATAGACCCGGTCGCAAAGGCGGATTTCATCCATCTCGGTGGAGTACCAGATGAAGGTGCGGCCGTGGGAGGCTTCGGTTCTCAAGATATCGTAGACCTCCTGTTTGGTGCCGATATCGACGCCACGCATCGGGTCGTCCATCAGCACGGTGCTAGCCGTGGTGGCGAGCGCGCGGGCGAAAAGCACCTTCTGCTGGTTGCCGCCGGAGAGCGAAAGGATTTTGTTGCCCATGTCGGGCGTGCGGATTTCGATGCGCTTTTTCCACTGCGCGCCAAGCTCGGTTTCCTTGCCCCTGTCCACCATGCCGGCGGATGAAATATCCCGCAGCGAGGCGATGGAAAGGTTTTTGAGGATGCTCCACAGCGGGAAGGTGCCGTTCAGACTGCGATCACCCGCCACGAAGGCGATGTCGGTCTTGCGCGCGGGCAGCCAGCTGCTGTTGCGGGCAAGGTAGAGATCGAGTAGCGCTTCGGTCTGCCCGTGGCCGCCGAGACCGGCAAGGCCGATGATTTCACCGCGGAAAGCCTCGAAGGCGAGGCCTTCGCCCCGGCGCGCCGGCATCGAAAGCACCTTCTCTCCCGCCTTGCGGTTTTCGCCCTTTTGCCTGTCCTGTTCCTTGACGACGCTGCCCATGGCTTCCACCAGCGTGCGCGTCGTGAACTCGCCCGCTGCCCGATCAGCGACCACTCGGCCGTCCTTCATCACCACGATGCGGGTTGCTGTCGACAGAATCTCGCCGAGAATATGCGAGATCAGCAGCACGGAGCCGCCGGTGCGCACGAAACTGCGAACATAATCCATCAATTGTTCCGCAAGACCCGCATCAAGCGAGGAAGTCGGTTCATCGAGGATTACCAGTCTCGGCGCATCCGGGGTTCGACAAAAATTGATGGCGATTTCTACCATCTGCCGCTCGGCGATGGAGAGTTCCGCGATCGTCAATTCGCAATCGATACCGTGGCCGGGAAAAATCTCGTCCAGCGTATGCCGGATCATGGCGAGCGCACGTCCGCGCCAGTTCCGCCCGTTCATCGCGGCATGCATGATGCGGACGTTTTCGCTGATCGTCAGGTTCGGGCAGAGCGACAATTCCTGAAACACGCAGCGAACGCCGCTGGCGCGTGCTGCCGCGATTCCTTGACGGCCTTGTTCGCCGCGATAGGAAATGGACCCCTCATGCGGCGTCAGCCCGCCATTGATGACGTTGACGATGGTGGATTTTCCCGCACCGTTATGGCCGACGAGCCCCAGGCATTCGCCCGAACGGATGACGAGATCGGCCCCATCAAGCGCCCTTACCGCGCCGAACACGACCTTCACGCCGCGCGCGGCAACGACTTCTTCCGCCTCGATGATGTCATTCATGAGCATTCACGCCAGTGATCTGAAACTTGGATAATATAGGTGGCAGTTGCGGCGCCCGTTCAGGGAGCGCCGCAATCGCTTGTGTCCGGAAATTGTCCGGCCTATTTGGCGGAGGCGATGGCCTTCTGGGCGTCTTCCTGTGAATATTCCACATTCGCGACGCCGCCCTTCTGGGTGTTCTTGAGGTTTTCCTCAAGATTGCCCTGATCGATGCGCAGGAAAGGTACGGTCAAATCCTTTTTGACATCCTTGCCGTCGAGGATTTGCTGCGCCACCCAGAAAGCGAGCGTGGAAACGCCGGGGGCGATGGAGACCGACATGGTCTCGTAGCCGCTGGCATCCTTCTGCTGCTTCCACCATTGCAACTCGTCTTCGCGGTTGCCCATGACGATGGTGGGTGTCGGGCGCTTGGCGGCGGCAAAAGCCTGTGCTGCACCGTAACCGTCACCGCCCTGCGTCACGACTGCCGCAACTTCGGGAAGGCTCGGCAGAATGCCGGCGACAGCGCGCTGTGCGACGTCCTGCGCCCAGTCGCCATTGACCGAACCGACAATCTTGAACTGCGGGTTCTTGGCGACGGCGTCGACGATGCCGGCATGGATTTCATCGTCCACCGAAACGCCCGCGAGGCCGCGGATTTCGAGCAGGTTGCCACCCTTCGGCATCGCCTTGGCGAGATAGTCGATCTGGCTTGCGCCCATCGCCTTGAAATCAACGGCGATACGCCAGGCGCAAGGCTCGGTGACGATGCCATCGAACGAGACGACGGTAATGCCGGCGTCACAGGCTTCCTTGACAGCACCGTTAAGAGCGGTGGGCGAGGCGGCGTTGATGACGATGGCGTCGTAACCCTGAAGAATGAGGTTCTGGATCTGCGCCGCCTGTTCGGTCGCCTGATTTTCGGCTGTCGTGAAGGCGTCAGCGGCAGCGACCTGCTTGTCTGCAACTGCCTGCTTGGTGATTTTGTCCCAGCTCGTCAGCATTGCCTGACGCCAGGAATTGCCCGCGTAATTGTTCGAAAGCGCGATTTTTTTAGCCGAGGTATCGGCGTGAGCGGTGATCGGCAAAGCTGCGCATGCGACAGCGGCCGATGCCAGAAGCATCTTTCTGAAAGCCATTGATTTTCCTCCCTGGTGGCTTGCCCTTTTTGAGCTCGGAACCCGCTTTCCCGCAAATCTCCTCGGCGGCAGGCGGAATTCCTTTGCACTGGAGCTCCTTTCCCCAGTAAAAGCGAGAATGACCAAGAAGGTTTGGCTTGTACAGGCGGATAACGGCAATCTTCCTGCGGGTTTCCGCAGAAAGGATGCGGGAACCCGCAGGACGAAACGCCACCGCCGGGCGCAGAATAGCCGATACGGGGCAGGTCGCGCCGCCACAAGTTGACAAGGCAGGCGCTTGGGAGGGTGTCCGCACATGCTGGATACGCCGAAAAGCGCTCTTTTCCATCACTACATGGGCATTTCGCGGCTGCTCGCCGGGCAGCTCGAATTCAACGCCATCATTCAGGCGGTCGCTACCGAAATCACCCATATAATTCCTCACGTCCACATGGATGTCTGCATCAAGCAGCTGGATGACAAATTTCACATCGCCTATGAAAGCGGTCTGGCAAGCGCCTGGAGCCGCCAGCCGCCCGCCCTTCTGTCCGGCAGTCCCATCCGTTCCGTGCTCTCGGGCGAGGTGGAATATCTTTTGAGCGGCGATGCCTGCGCCGATCCGCGCTTCCATTTCGAAGGCGCATTTTCCAGCCCGATCATCGAGCTTGAACTGCATAGCCGCCTGCACGTGCCGATGAAGGTGCATGGCGACATTATCGGCGCGCTCAGTTGCTCCTCGCACCAGTCGGATGCCTATACGATGGAGGATGTCGCCAATGCCCGCGCGGTTGCGGATTTGCTGGCGCCCTATTTTTACGCCATCCGCGCCGCCGAACAGGCCAAACGGTCTGCGATCGAGGAGGCGCGCGCCAATGCCCGCGAGGAGGGGTTGCGGCTGGGTGCCCTGCAATTGACCGAAGCGCTGGAGGCCGAGCGACAGCGGATCGGCATGGATTTGCACGACCAGACGCTGGCGGACCTGACGCGGCTTGCACGGCGCATCGAGCGGATGAGCCACGCACCGGACGTGTCGGGCGAGATGCTGGAACCGGTGGTGCGCAGCCTGCAGCACTGCATGCAGGATCTGCGCGAGATCATTGAGGAGGCGAAACCCTCCATCCTGCAATTGTTCGGCGTCGTGCAGGCCATCGAGACCTATGTGGATCGCTCCGTGCGCGACAGCGGCTCTTCTATCGACTGGTCGGTTACGGACGAGACGGACGGTCTTGTTGAGACACTCGACAAGACCGTTGCCATCTCGCTGTTCCGCATCGTGCAGGAGGCGGTCAACAACGCCATCCGTCACGCGCAGCCGGAAACGATTGCGGTGACACTGTCGTTAACGGATGGCGGGTTGCGGGTGACCGTGAGCGATGACGGTAGCGGCCGTGGCGAGGGGGCTGTCTCTGGTGGACTAGGCATCGGCAACATGAAGACGCGGGCACGGCTGATTTCAGCCAGATTCGATATTGGTGGCAACGGCAAAGACGCTGGAACCCGCATTACCGTGACGTTGCCGGAAGGCGCTTTCGACCGGCGGGAGGAAATATGACATGGATGTGCTGATCGTTGAGGACGATGCGCTACACCGCGCCTATCTGAACGAGGCGGTGAGAGCCGCCCTGCCGGAATGCGACAAGGTGCTGGAGGCGGCAAACGGCAGAACCGGCGAAAAGCTGGCGCGGGAAAACCGCGCCGCCCATATCGTCATGGATTTGCAGATGAACGAACGCAACGGCATCGAGGCGGCGCGCACCATCTGGAAGGAGCGGCCGGACACCCGCATCCTGTTCTGGTCCAACTATTCCGACGAGGCCTATGTGCGCGGTGTTTCCCGCATCGTGCCCGAAGGTGCTGCCTATGGCTACGTGCTGAAATTAGCATCTGACGACCGGTTGCGGCTGGCGTTGCGCAGCATCTTCATCGAGGCGCAATGCGTGATCGACAGGGAAGTGCGCGGCCTACAGGAAAAAAGCCTTGGCAAGGCGCATGGCTTCACCGATTCCGAATATGAAATCCTTGTTGATGTTGCGCTGGGCCTGACGGACAAGGCGATTGCGCGCCGCCGTAACCTTTCGTTGCGCAGCGTGCAGAACCGGCTGCAAAGCCTCTACGAAAAGCTGAACGTCCATCAGGCGGCCGGTGATGACGAGGCGGAAGGCCGTTATAATCTTCGAACCCGCGCCGTCACCGTCGCTTTCCTGCGCAAGCTGTTGAATTACAGCGCGCTCGAAAGGGCCGAGCGGGAATTGGGCGAATGGGCGACTGGCCGCTGATTATCACGGCAGGAAGGCAAGCAGACGTCTTTCATCGGCCCTGAGGCCCGAGACCGGCTTTGCGCGCACCTTCAGAATACGGCCAAGCTTCTTCTGCGCCTTCTCCTCCGTCGCTATATCGAGAACGGTAGGATGTACGTAGCTCTTGCGGCAAATGGCGGGTGTGTTGGACAGTTCCGTCGCCGCTGCCTGACACATACCCTTGATGCTGGGTTTTTCACCCGCAGCCACATGTTCCATCGCATGACAGAAGGCCGCAAGCGTTCCGCCCCAGGTACGGAAAGTCTTGGCAGAAATGCCTTGTCCGCCGATGCGGGAAAGATAGGCGTTGAGATCGCTTGAATCGACGGAGTGAACCCGGTTTTCACTGTCCTGCCAGACAAACAGCTCCTTGCCGGGCAGATCGGCGATTTCCTCGAGGATTTTTTGAAGGCGCGGGTGGCGCAATTGCCGTTTCACCTTCTGCCCGCCCTTGGCTGCAAAGCGCAATTCGATTGTCTCGCCGAAGGACACGTGGCGCTTGAGCAATGTGGTTGCGCCATAGGTACCGTTGGTTTCAAGATAAGAACGGTTGCCGACGCGCAGATAGGCGGCATCGAGAAGCAGCGTCAGGGCCGCCAGTGTCATGTCCTGACCGTGATCCTGTTTTGCAATGTCAGCCATGGCGCGTCGCCGGATGGCAGGCAGCGCCTTGCCGAAGCTTTTCAGCTGAAAGAACTTCGTCTCACCGCGCAATGCGTGCCAGTCGGGATGGTAACGATATTGCTTTCGCCCGCGCGCATCAAAGCCCGTTGCCTGCAAATGCCCGGATGGGTCGATGCATATCCAGACATCTTTGTAGGCAGGCGGGACGCCGAGCGATTTGATGCGCTTCAACTCCACGTTATCGGACAGAAGTTCGCCGCCCGGCAACCGGTAACAGAAACCGCGCCCGCGCCTTTCTCGGGCTATGCCCGGCTCCTGATCGTTGACATAGGCAAGTCCGATTTTGGCAAGAAGGCGGGTGGGCGGTTGTGGCATCGTTTTTTCCGGCAGGTTTAAGGTTGCAGGAAACGAGAAACAGGCCGCCTTCGTTCCGGCGGCCTGCTGTTCCGGTCATGACTTTCTCAGCCGGCCTTGGCGATCCGCAAAATTTGCGAGTTGCCGCCGCCGCGCTCTTCGGTCACGGCATAGACGGCGCCATCCGGACCCACTTTCACATCACGAATGCGCGCTTCCAGCGGCAATCGGCTTTCCGTCGCAACCTTGTCGCCGTCAATGTGCAGGATGACGAGGCCCTGGCTCACCAGACCGCCTACGATGAAGGCTCCCTTCCACTCGGAAATCTGGTCGGCGTCGTAAAAGGCCATGCCGGACGGGCCGATGACGGGGTCCCAATAATAAACCGGCTGTTCCATGCCTTCCTTGGCGGTGGCACCTTCGCCAACGGACCGACCGCTATATTCGACACCGTAGGTGATGACCGGCCAGCCATAATTGAGGCCCGCCTTCGGCAGGTTCATCTCGTCGCCGCCTTTCGGGCCATGTTCCACTGTCCAGAGCCTGCCCTGTCCATCCAGTGCTGCCGACTGGAGGTTACGGTGGCCATAGCTCCATATCTCGGGGAGGGCGTTCTGCTGGCCGGCGAAGGGGTTGCCCTCGAAGGCCTTGCCTTCGGCATCAATGCGGAAGACCTTGCCAAGCCCGCTCGACAGGTCCTGCGCCTGCACACGCGGCGTTGCGTCTGAACGTTCACCGACGGTGACGTAGAGCTCGTTGTTCTGGCCGAAGACCAGGCGGGAGCCGAAATGCTTATCGCCATCATAGGTCGGCATCTGGCGGAAGATCACCGAGACGTCTTCCAGTTTTGCTGCTCCACCCTCTTCGGTCAACTTGGCCGATGCGACGGAGGTGCCGTTGCCGCCATCCCGTGGCTCGGAAAAAGAGAAGAAGATTTTACGGGAGGTTTCGAAATCGGGAGCCAGCGCGATGTCGAGCAGACCGCCCTGTCCGTCGGACGCTACCTCCGGCACGCCTTCGATCGCTGGGCCAGCTTTGCCGTCTGCGACGATGTGCATTGCGCCTTCCTTGGCCGCCACGATCATGCGGCCATCGGGCAGGAATTCCATCGACCAGATATGCGGTAGGCCCTCGGCAATGACGGTTTTTTCGACATCCGGCTGAGTGGCGGCTTGCGGCGCACGGGTCTGACCCTCGAAAGCCGGTTTCTGATCCGGCGCATTGGGCCGTTTCGTCTCGACTGCCGGGGCGGTCTGTGCGTGGGCGCCGCCGGCAAGTGGTACGGCCAGCAGCGCGAATAGCATCGTCGAACTCAGAAATCGGTTGTTGCGGAACATGGGTCTCCCTTCCTTTGTCTGCATCGGGCAGAGAACCATTTGGGGAGGAATTCGTTTCTTGCGATAGTTTCAAGAAAACTTGATGAGGCCGTGTACGGGCGGCATCCTCTTTTTTCATCCATGTAAACTTACAGGGAACCGCAAGCCCACGCCTACGTTTTCCCCTTGGTTACACGGAGGGCGCCGCCATGCAGATCATCGACAACAAGAACATAGACGGGAACAGAGCCAAGCCAATTCTCAATGTTGCGGAGTTTTGCCGCCGTTACCGGCTGGACAAGGCCGAGGAGACACGGTTGAGAAGGCTGTTCGGAGAATTCGCATCCCGGCACGAGCTTTTAATGAACGCTCAGCGCAAGCCGAACTTCCGCTGATCAGTCCTCCGGATCGAGAGATTTTCCGAAAATCATGAAAACATCATATCGGGTGTTCTTTCCCGTTATCTGGTGCGAAGGCTTGCGAATGCCGGGCATAGGTTCGGCGCGCAGAGGCCATTTTAGAACCACCCGCTTCGTCGCATGTTCAAGCGCAGCCTCCATAAGCTCTACCTGATCGGGATCGGATCCCACCAGTTCCCGCAGCACCCGCATCTCCTTTTTCACCAGCGCCGTGTTGTGGCGCGGCGGATGCATTGGGTCGACGATCACCACCTCCGGTGAAAGTTCTTTCAGCAGAAGCCGGGAATCGCCCTGCAGCAGCGTCATGCGGGAGGCAGCCTCGGCATAGGCTCCACCCGCCTCCAATGCGCGGCGAATGCCGTCAGCAAGGTGGGCGTGCATACCGGGTGAACGCTCTATCAGCGTAACTTCGGCTCCGAGTGACGCCAACAGAAAGGCATCGCGCCCGAGCCCTGCCGTAGCATCGACGATTTTTGGCGTGCGGCCTTTGGTGAAGCCCGCGGCCTTCGGCAGAGCCTGTCCGCGCCCCTCGCCGGAGCGGAAACGGTGACCGACCGCACCGCCAACAAAATCCACCACGAAGCTTTCGTCTTGTTCTTTCATCGCAGGCCTCAGAAGGGGCAGGGCACGGTATAGGTGACGTCGCGGCCATCCGGGTGACGAAAGCCCACCGCCTCGGCATGCAGCATAAGACGCGGCGCGGCGGCGAGCGCTTCACCTTCTGCATAAAATTCATCGCCAAGGATAGGGTGGCCGAGAGCCTTCATATGCACCCGCAATTGATGGGTGCGGCCGGTGAGAGGGGCAAGTGCGAGCCTCGTAGCGGGAAGCGGCAATCTTTCCAGCACGCGCCAAAGGCTTTGCGCCGGCTTGCCATGGTCGTGGTCCACCCGGTGGCGGGGCTTGTTCTCGGGGTCGATCGCAAGTGGCAGGTCCACCTTGCCCTCTTCACCCTCGACTTCACCCCAGACGACGGCAACATAGGATTTGCGGGTCTGGCGGTTCTCGAACTGGGCGGCGACGGTCGCGTGCGCCTTGCGGTTCAGGGACATCAACACGATGCCTGATGTATCCTTGTCCAGCCGGTTGATCATCAGTGCTTTTGGAAACTGTTTCTGCACGCGCGTCAAAAGACTGTCGGAGAGCGCGGGATCGCGTCCCGGCACCGAAAGAAGTCCGCTCGGCTTGTCCAGCACCAGTAGATCGTCATCCCGGTGCACGATAGTGAGCCACGGTTCGAGCGGCGGATTATAGACGGGGTTGGAAAGCTCAGATGACATTGCGCTTCCTTAGCACAAATCGGGCATGGGGCCAGATGCCCACCGCGCAATATGATTAGTCCGGAATATGAAGATTGACGCGGCCACTGGTCAGATCGCTGATGAGCCGTGTCAGACGCTCGGCTTCCTCTACGGGAACCGAAAGCTGCATATCCGCGCCGGTGCCGGTGAAGTCCTCCTTTTCCACTCGCAGGTTTTGCGTGGCGGCGAGGCGCGATTTTACCAGGGCCAGATCGGAGAACGGGCAGCTCAAGGTCGCGCTGACATAGGCGATGACCGGTGACGTCTCGCCAAGCCGAAGGCAGGCCGCCGCCGTGCCGCCATAGGCGCGCATGAGGCCGCCGCTGCCGAGCAGAATGCCGCCGAACCAGCGGATGACGAGGACCGCGACATTGTCCAGGGCCTGACCGTCGATAGCCTGAAGGATTGGCTTTCCCGCCGTGCCGGAAGGCTCGCCGTCGTCACTGAAACGATAGGTCTGGCCGGTTCGCCATGCCCAGCAATTGTGGTTTGCGTCGAAGTCAGAATGCGCCGCAAGGAAGCTTTTCGCATCCTCCTCGCCAGTGACAGGTGCTGCAAAGGCAATGAAGCGGCTTTTCTTGATATCCTGCGAAAAGGTGACGGGTCGGTCGAGCGTGAACATGCGCGCTTCAATATCGCATATATTCGCGCGCGGAAATCGGTATAAGGCCACAATGGCAAAGATGCGATGGAGCGGGTTTTGAAGAAGGCAAGGCAGGTCGCGATTGTCGGCGGCGGGCCAGCGGGCCTGATGGCGGCCGAAGTGCTGTCTGCGGCTGGCCATGCCGTAACGGTGTTCGAGGCCATGCCGACCGTCGCGCGCAAATTGCTGATGGCCGGAAAATCCGGTCTCAACATCACCCATGCCGAAGACTACGACATTTTCCTCCACCGTTTTGGCGACGCGGAGCAAAAGCTGCGCGCCGCCCTCGATGATTTCACGCCCGGCGCGCTGCGTCACTGGGCGCAAGGTCTGGGGCAGGAGACCTTCGTCGGCACGTCAGGTCGGGTGTTTCCGACGGTCATGAAGGCCTCGCCGCTGTTGCGGGCATGGCTTGCCCGGCTGGAGGCACACGGCGTTATCATCAAGACGCGGCATCGCTGGATGGGTTTTTCCGCAGACGGGCTGGTTTTCGCGACACCGGAGGGCGATGTCTTCATGAAGGCCGATGCCGTTCTTCTGGCGCTCGGCGGCGCAAGCTGGCCGCGTCTGGGTTCGGATGCGGCATGGGTGCCGGCACTCGCGGCTGAAGGCGTGGAGCTTAACCCTTTCCGCCCCGCCAATTGTGGCTTTGATGTCGATTGGAGCGATGTCTTCCGGCAGCGTTTTGCCGGTGAGGCGTTGAAATCCGTCACCACCATTTCCCCGGCCGGAGCGTTTCAGGGTGAGTTCGTGGTGACGCAGCACGGCATTGAGGGCAGCGTCATCTATGCCCATTCCGCCGCACTTCGCGACCAGCTGGAACACACGGGAAAGGCGACACTCGCTGTCGATCTGGCGCCGGGACGTACCGTGGAGCGCCTTGGCCGGGATCTGGCAAAGCTTGGCCGCAAGGAGAGTTTTGCAAACCGGTTGCGGAAGGCCGTGGGCCTCTCCGCCGTCAAGGTCGGACTTCTGCGGGAAATCTTTCACGATATCTCGGCGATGCCGGATGATCTGGTCGCCGCAAGAATCAAACATGCGGAGATACCGCTTGCACGGACGAGACCGATTGCCGAGGCGATTTCATCGGCTGGGGGCGTTGACTGGCAAGGTATCGATGAGAACTACATGCTGAAAAAACTCCCCGGCATTTTTGCTGCCGGGGAAATGCTGGACTGGGAGGCGCCGACCGGCGGTTATCTGCTGACCGCCTGTTTTGCCACTGGCAAGGCCGCCGCCAAGGGCATGACCAAATGGCTCGACGGCTTGGCCTAACCGGCCTCGGCCAGTTTTTTTTCCGCGCTTGGCGTGGTCCTGACGAGGCAGCGCATGATGGCATCCGTGGTGACGGAGCCGAGTGACTTGCCGTTTTCGCCGATGATCACGGCACTGCCGACATCCTCCCTGACGAGCGCGCGCAAGCCTTCCTCGACGGTCATGTCCGCATCGAGCTGAAGACGCGACTGGCCGGTAAACTCCGGCTGGACGATGGCGCCGAGACGAATGACCCGGCCACGGTTGACCTCTTCCACGAAGGCTTCGATATAGCTGTCTGCCGGACTCATGACAATTTCGGCGGCCGTACCCTGCTGGATGATCTCGCCGTCGCGCAGAATGGCGATCTTGTCTCCCAGCCGAAGAGCCTCATCCAGATCGTGGGTGATGAAGACGACGGTTTTCTTCAGCTCTTTCTGCAATTCCAGCAGCACTGTCTGCATGTCGACGCGGATGAGTGGATCAAGTGCCGAATAGGCCTCGTCCATCAGCAGGATTTCGGCGTTGTTGGTCAGCGCGCGGGCGAGACCCACGCGCTGCTGCATGCCGCCTGAAAGCTGGTTCGGATAATGGCTCGAAAAGCCTTCCAGCCCCACCCGCTTGATCCAGACGTCGGCTTTTTCTTCCCGCTCGCCCTTGTCGACGCCCTGCACCTCAAGGCCATAGACGACGTTTTGCAGCACGTTGCGGTGCGGCAGCAGGCCGAATTTCTGGAATACCATCGCCGTCTTGTGGCGGCGGAATTCCAGAAGTTCCGCTTCGTTGAGGCGACAGACATCCGTTCCGCCATAAAGGATTTCTCCCGCTGTCGGGTCGATCAGGCGGTTGACGTGGCGGATCAGCGTCGATTTTCCCGAGCCGGAAAGGCCCATGATCACGGTGATCTGCCCGCCCGGCATGGTGATGTTGATGTCGCTTAGGCCGAGCACATGGCCGTGCTTGGCGTTCAGTTCCGCCTTGGACATGCCGCCCTTCACGGCGTCGATGTAGTTCTCCGCCTTGGAGCCGAAAATCTTGTAAAGGCTGCGGATTTCGATCGATTGACTAGCCATGCGCCACTTCCCGGTGTTTTTGCAGGCGAAGGCCGTAGGCCTGGCTGATGCGGTCGAAGATGATGGCGATGCCGACGATTGCCAGGCCGTTGAACACACCGAGCGTGAAATACTGGTTGGCGATGGCCTTCAGAACCGGCTGGCCAAGGCCCTGAACACCTATCATGGAGGCGATGACGACCATGGCGAGCGCCATCATGATTGTCTGGTTGATGCCCGCCATGATGGTGGGGAGTGCAAGCGGCAGCTGCACCTTGAAAAGCTTCTGGCGCTTCGAGGAACCGTAAGCGTCTGCCGCTTCCAGCACGTCCCGGTCAACCATGCGGATGCCGAGATTGGTAAGCCGGATCATCGGCGGAATGGCGTAGATCACCACGGCGATGACGCCCGGGACACGGCCGATGCCGAGCAGCATGACGACGGGAATGAGATAGACGAAACTCGGCATCGTCTGCATGACGTCGAGAACGGGGTTCACGATACTCTGCAGGCGGTTGGACCGCGCCATGGCGATGCCAATCGGCAAACCGATCACGATCGAGAGCACGGCGCAGACGAAGATCATCGAGATCGTCTTCATCGTGTCTTCCCACATGCCGAACCAGCCGATGGCAAAGAGAATACCGCAACATAGTCCAACAATGGTGGCGCTGCGGCTGGCAAACCAGGCGAGTACGCCGACAATAAGAATAACGACCGGCCAGGGGGTGCCGATCAAAAGCCTTTCCGCCCAGATGAGGAAGCTTTGGAGCGGTGTGAACAGCCCCTCTATCGTGCCGCCATAGGCTCTGGTGAAACCCCGAAACCCCTCGTCGATCACTTTCTTCAGCGCACGCAGGGCATCGTCATTCATGGTCGGAAATTTGAAAAGCCAATCCATATCCTGTTCTCCACGACGAACCGGGGCCGGCGGGCAATATCCGCCGCGCTCCGGAACTTAAAAACGGCCGGGCGCCGCCATTGGCGGGCCAAGCTGTCGACCACATATGTCGTGCCACCCTTTTAGAGGGCAGCCTTGACCTTTTGCGCGACGTCGGGGGAAACCCAGCCCGTCCACAGAGCCTCGTTTTCCTTCAGGAAGTGTTTCGCGCCATCTTCGCCGGTTGCCTGATTGTCGGTCATCCAGGCGATCAGCTTGTTGACGGTGTCGTTGGTCCAGGCGCGTTTGTTCAGATAGTCCATGGCCGGGCCGGCGCGGTCGGCAAAGGTCTTGCTGACCAGCGTCTGCACGTCGTCAACCTGCCATGCATTGGGCTTCGGGTCCGCGCAATCGGCAACCGAGGTGCAGCGCTTCCATTCGGCAGAGTCATATTCCGTGCCGAAGCCGAGCTTCACCATCTCATATTTGCCGAGCAGCGAGGTCGGAGCCCAGTAATAGCCTACCCACGGCTGTTTCGCTTCGTAAGCCTTGGCGACCGAGCCGTCGAGACCTGCGGCGGAACCGGTGTCCACCAGGGTGAAGCCGGCCTTTTCACCACCAAAAGCCTTGAAAAGCTGGGCGGTGACGACGGTGCCGCCCCAGCCCTGCGGGCCGTTGAAGACGGCGCCCTTTGCCTTGTCTTCAGGCGAGGGGAAGAGCTCGGGATGTTTGAAGAGATCAGGAATGGTCTTGAGATCGGGGTTGGCATCGGCGACATATTTCGGGATCCACCATCCCTGCACAGCGCCGTCCGACAGAATCTTGGCGGCCGCCACGACCTTGCCGCCCTCAAGTCCCTGTTTGACGATTTCCGGCTGCAGGCTGACCCAGGCCTCCGGCGCGATATCAGGCTGGCCCTTTTCGGCCATGGAGGTCAATGTCGGTACGGTGTCGCCTGTGACGATTTCAGCGCTGCAACCGTAACCCTTTTCCAGAATGATCTTGTCGAGATTGGCGGCGACTTCAGCGGATTGCCAGTTCATGCTGGCGATCGTGACGTTTCCACAGTCCGCAGCAAAGGCTGCACCGCCTGTAAGGGCGAAGCCGGCGGAAAGAATTGTGGCACCCAAAAGTATTTTCATTTTTGTTCCCTCTGGTCGCGGTGTGCGAAGACCCGGGCGCTGACGGCACCGCGACCGCCAGCACCCGCATTGAGCGTTAATAATTACTTTGTTGCCGTTCCGTTTGCGGCAGTTTTTGGCGTATTGAGGATGGCAATCGTCAATCAATCATCACGCTTGTGGGGTGCTTCTGCGAAATTTGCGGCGTGCGAATTCCCCAGTCTTGCCGGTCGCGCTTCTGAAAAGCCGTGAACAACAAGCAGAAGTTTCTGTTTTCTTGGACATTTATTCCGTTCTGTACTACGGAAAATTTCGTCTCTTTTTTGTGGTGATATTGAATGACCAATCTTCGTGCTGCCCCGGTATGGCCGATCGGCGGCGGTGAAACGGGTGAGCTTGTGCGTGGCTTCGACTGGTCGAAGACATCGCTCGGTCCGATTAGCGACTGGCCGCAGAATTTGAGGCAGAAGGCCAATTCCGTCGTCAACTCTCCCATTCCGCAGGTGCTGATGTGGGGTGCGGATCATGTGATGATCTACAATGACGGCTATGCGGAAATTGCCGGCAATTATCACCCGCGGGCGCTGGGCGGAACGGTGCCAGGTATCTGGCCCGAGATCTGGGACTGGAACAGCCGCATTCTGGAGGCTGGCTTTCGTGGCGAGGTCATGGCTTATCGCGACCAGCCGATGACGCTGATGCGGCACGGTCAGCCGGAAGAGGTGATCTTCGATCTGTTCTATACGCCGATCTACAATGATGGCGGCGCGGTGGACGGCGTCCTGTGCACGGTGCTTGAAAACACCGAAAAGGTGAAGGCCGTGGAGGCGCTGGAGCAGAGCCGCAAGGAGCTGAGCCGGCTTACCAATGCCCTGCCAATCCTGGTGGGATATGTCGATCGCGACTATGTCTATAAATTCGCCAATGACGGTTATCTGGAGTGGTTCGGCCGCAGCGCCGAGGAGGTGATCGGCCGTAGCGTTCCGGAAATTGTTGGAGACGCGTTCTTCAGTTCGCGCAGGGCCTATCTCGATCGTGCGCTCGGCGGCGAAAAGATCGTTTCGGATACGGTGATCAGCAGGCCGGATGGCAGCAAGCGAGCCGCCGAAATCCGTTATGTTCCCCGCTATATCGCAGATGGTTCGGTTGACGGCATTTATGTGCTGATCATCGATATCGAGGACCGGAAACGTTCCGAGCACGAAATCGTGCTTAGCAATAACCGTTTCCGCGCCGCTGTTGATGCGGTCCACGGCGTGCTTTGGACCAATACCGCCGACGGCATGATGCTGGGTGAGCAGCCTGCGTGGGGTGCACTTACCGGGCAGAGCTTCGACGAGTATCAGGGGTTCGGCTGGGTCGAAGCGGTTCATCCCGAAGACAGGGACCATTCGCTGGAAAGCTGGACAAAAGCCGTTTCCGCGCGGGCGACCTATATTTGGGAGCATCGCGTTCGCCGCCATGACGGCGTCTACCGCACATTTGCGATCCGTGGCGTTCCGATTTTCGACAATTCCGGTGATATTGCGGAATGGGTGGGTGTCCACACGGATATCACCGAACAGCGGCTGGCCGAGAACACGCTTAAAGAACATGCCAGCAATCTGGAACGCGAGATTCGCCACCGCATAAGAGCGGAAGAGCAGCTTCGCCAATTGAATGAAGGGCTGGAAGCGCGGGTCGAGACGGAAATCGCCGAGCGCCGCCAGACCGAAAGAGCGTTGCAGCAGGCGCAGAAAATGGAATCCATCGGCCAGTTGACCGGTGGCGTCGCGCATGATTTCAACAATCTTCTTCAGGTAATCGCGGGCAATCTGCAATTGCTGTCAAAGGACGTGATTGGCAACGAGCGTGCCGAACGGCGGCTGGAAAATGCGCTGGCCGGCGTTCATCGCGGTGCCAAGCTTGCAAGCCAGCTTCTGGCCTTTGGCCGTCGTCAGGCGCTGGAACCGCGCGTTATCAACATCTCCCGCTTCGTTACCGGCATGGACGATCTCCTGCGCCGTTCGCTTGGTGAGGCGATCGAGGTTGAGGTCATCACCTCCGGCGGCCTGTGGAATACCTATGCCGACCCCAACCAGGTGGAAAACGCTCTCCTTAATCTGGCGATCAATGCGCGTGATGCCATGGAAGGGCACGGCAAGCTGACAATCGAGGTCGGCAATGCGGTTCTCGATCGCGATTACGCGCGCAAGCATTCGGAAGTCTCGCCGGGGCAATATGTCATGCTGGCTGTTACCGATACCGGATCGGGCATGTCGCCGGACATTCTGGAAAAGGTGTTCGAGCCGTTCTTTTCGACGAAACCGGAAGGCAAGGGCACCGGTCTCGGCCTTTCGATGGTTTACGGTTTTGCAAAACAGTCCAGTGGCCATGTCAACATCTATAGCGAGGTGGGGCAGGGCACGACGGTGAAGATGTATCTACCGCGATCCGCCGCCGACGAGGACAGGGAAGTGGTGATACCGACCGGCCCCGTCGAGGGTGGCACGGAAACGATCCTTGTGGTGGAGGATGACGAGGAGGTGCGCAGCACCGTCGTCGAGACACTGAGCGATCTCGGTTACCGCGTGCTCACTGCCCGCGATGCGCAGGCTGGTTTGACGGTGGTCGAAAGCGGCATTCCGATTGACGTAATCTTCACCGATGTGGTGATGCCGGGACCTTTGAAAAGCCGGGAAATGGCGCGCCGGGCGCAGGAAAGGTTGCCTAATCTCGCCGTTCTCTTCACATCCGGTTATACGGAAAACTCCATCGTGCATGGCGGCAAGCTGGATTCCGGGGTGGAACTGCTCTCCAAGCCTTACACGCGCGAAGCGCTGGCGCGGCGCATCCGCCATGTCATCGCCAATCGCAAGCAGGTTTCTCTCGCCAAGACGAGGCCGGTATCATCACCGCGTCATTCCAAAACCCCCGAATCCGCGCAGGTCGTCGGAGACGAGACCAGATCGGTTTGCGTGCTTCTTGTTGAGGATGACGAGTTGATCCGGATGAATTCGACCGAGATGCTGGCCGATAACGGCTTTGCCGTCGTCGAGGCCGGAAATGCTGTGCAGGCGCTAAAGGCGATCGAGACGGAAGAGATCGATGTTCTCGTTACCGACATAGGCCTGCCGGACATGAAGGGCGGCGAGCTGGCGGTTGAGGCATTGCGCCGGAAACCGGGACTAGCCATCGTGTTTGCCACGGGAGACAACCAACTGCCGAACGGGGCGCCGGAAACGGCAGTGCTTTTGACCAAGCCCTATGACGAACAGCAGATCGTCTCAGCTGTCGAACTGGCCCATACGGCAAACACGATGGCGGGCGAATAAACCGCCCGCCATCCTGTCTCAATAACCGCGCGTCATATCGACCGTTTCCGGCAGCGTACCTGTTTCACGCCATGTCTTGACATTGCCTGCCACTATTTTCGCTGAACTTTCCCGGCTTGTCGGCGCGGAAATATGTGGCAGGACGGTCACTTTCGGGTGCTGCCAGAATGCGGAAGCGTGAGGTAGCGGCTCCTGTTCGAAGACATCGAGAACCGCATGCGAAAGCTGGCCGGAATCAAGCGCCGCGATCAGGTCATCGGCGACGACGACGGCTCCGCGGGCGAAATTGATGAGTGCGACTCCCTTTTTCATGGCGCCGAGACGGTCGGCATTCAGAAGGCCGCGCGTCGCATCGGTCAGCGGCACCAGACAGACGAGAATGTCGCTTTTTTCCAGCAAGTCCCCCAGCCCGTCATCGCCCGTCAGCGTTGCCACTCCCTCGATTGCCTTGGCCGAGCGGCTCCAGCCGGAAACGTTGAAGCCTGCATGAAGCAGGCGTTGCGCCGCAGCCGTTCCGAGCGCGCCGAGGCCGAGGAGGCCGACGGTCATCTCGCCCGGATGCCGATAATCGAGTTCCTGCCAGAGGGCTTTTTGCTGGTTTACGCGATAGGCCGGCATGTCGCGTTGCAGGTAATATGTCCATGCCAGCACGGCTTCCGCCATCACGCGTGAAAGCTCCGGGTCTTTCAGCCGCACGATCGGCGGCGCCTTGTCTCCCAGTTCCAGAACGAGCCGTTCGACACCCGCCCACAGGCTGTGAATCCACGAAAGACCCGGCAAGGCTGCAATATCGGCTGGATCGGGATTGGCGACGATGGCGAAGTCCACCGCGCGTTTCTGCTCCCCGCTTAATTCGGAAAAGGAGAGGATTTCCTCTTCCGGCATGGCGTCGCGAAGCGCTTGCTTCCAGATGGCTTCCGCTTGCGCATTCATCCGCGAAACAAGGGCGATGGGTGATGGCATGAAACTGGTCCTGCTTGCTGGCGATTGGTTGGTCGCCATCAATGCGTAATTTTGCGGGCAACGCCATAGGCTGGATAGCAAAATTTGAGCTGCAAAAAAAAGCGGCCCGGTTTGCACCGGGCCGCTACACCATTCAGGCGTTTTCCTTCACCGGCGGTTTGGCGTCGCCGTAATAGGCCGCGAATGTCTCGTGATAGTGCTCAGAACCACCGGGGCCTGCATAACGCTGCAATTCCGTCATATCGGTCTTGTTGAGCACGATCCCCAACGTCTTGTTGGCAATCTGCGGTTCGTTGGCCATCAGGTTCTGCACCATCTGGATCGGCGTCTTGCCCCATTCCGTAACGAAGACGAAACCATCGACCTGCGGTGCGAAGGCTTTAGCGTCGATGACGGGAACGACGGGTGCAAGGTCGACAATGATGTAGTCGCAGGCCTCACGCGCCGATTCGATGAATTTGCGCATGCCGGAGGAGGCAAGAAGCTCGCTTGAATGGGCAAACTGGTTGCTGGTGGAAACCGGCAGGATGCCCATTTTCGTGCGGGTATCGACCTTCACTGCCTGCGTCCACGGTATCTCGTCAAGCACGACCTCCACCAGACCGGCGGATTGCCGCGTTGTCAGCATGCGGCTGAGGCCGGGGTTGCGGATGTCGGCATCCACCACAAGCGTGCGCTTGCCGGTGGAGGCGATCAGACCGGCGAGATTGAGCGCCACGACCGATTTACCCTCGTTCGGCAGGCATGAGATGACGCCGATTACCCGGCACTGGCGTTCCTGGATAACGACATCAGCCGTCAGCTTCACGTTGCGCAGCGTCTCGGCAAAGCTTGAGCGCGGGCTGTCGACGGCAAGGCGCAGCATTTTCTGGAACGAGACCTGACCGTTTTCGTCGATGGTCGTGCTCTCGCTGCCGGGGGTGGCGGCAGGGGTACCCGACTTTGCGGTTTCTGCACCCCGTTCCCCGATAAAGGGCAGGTAGCCCAGAAAACGCATGCGCAGATTGTCGCGCACATCGTTGCCGGTGTGGAAAAAGCGATCCCGGAACTCAAGAAGCGCTGCGATGCCGCCGCCCAGCATAAGGCCGAGAATGACGGAAAGCGCCATGGTCATCGTCTTTTTCGGGCTGGACGGAGCTGTCGGCAGACCCGCTTCGGAGATGATGCGGGCCTTGGCGATCGGCAGCGACTGCTTCTGGGATGCTTCTTCGAAGCGGCCGAGGTAGGACTGGTAGAGTGTGCGCAGAGCGGTTGCCCGCTGCTCCAGCTCACGCAATTGCACCATAGTGATATTGGCTTGCGAATTGCGGCCCGCCACGCGGTCGATATTGTCGCGAAGCGATTGCACACGGGAATTGGAGACGTCGTATTCGTTCTTCAGGCTGCCCGTAACCTGCTGCAGTTCCTGGAATATCTGCCTTGCAATTTCTTTCTTCTCACTCTCCAGCGCTACCGCCTGAGGGTGGTCGGCGCCGAATTGCTGGACGACGCCCTGCAATCGGTCAGAGATCGTGATGTAGCGCTTGCGAAGGTCCTGAATGACCGAGTTATCGGCATCCCGTGCGGAAACGACTGCATTGTCAACCGCTGCATCCGGTCCCCGGTCGATGATGGATTTGTACTGGCCATAACGTGCAGCAGCCGTCGCGACATCCGCCTGCGCGGCAATCAGCTGGCCGTTGAGATCGGCCAACTGGCCTTCCGACATGAGCTCGCCGCGCGAAGAAACGATATTATTGTCCGTCTTGAATTTTTCGACGGCAAGCTGGGCGGCCTGCGCACGCTGGTTCAGGTCGCTCATGCGCTCCTGAAGCCACACAGAAGCGCGCTCGCTGGCGTCGAAATTGGCGTTCAGCTGTTCGGTCAGATAGGCCTGCGCATAGGTCTTGGCGATGAGCGCGGCAAGCTGCCGATCCGTCGAACGGGTGGAAATGGCGATGACCGAACTGCGGCCGACACGCTCTACGATCAGCGATTGTTGCAGCACGGCGGCTGCCTTTTCGCGGCGTCCGGCGCGGATTGCCGCTTCGGAGGCCGGCGGATCTCCGGGCAGGATGAGATCGACGATACCGCGCACGGAAGATTTCACGAGATCGACCGGCGACAGCGACGGATTGACGATGGTGTCGTTCTCGTCGAGCTTGGCCTTGTCGACCACGGTCAGCGCCATTTCCTTGGATTTCAGAATTTCCACAGCACTGGCGATACGGTTGTCGACGATCTGGGCGGCAGGTACCGGCGATTCCTCTTCCGCGTAACGGGAAAGGCTTTCATCCAGAAGCACCTGAGTCATCGCGGTGTAAACGGGGGTTGCAAGCACCAGATAAAGGCCGGCCAGAACCACAGCGGCGATGACCGAGGCGGCAATGACATTGGCGCGGCGCACCACGGCTGCCCAGAGGCGATCGAGGTCAATAAATGTGTCGGCATCCTTGCCGGGATCCGGAAAACCGATGCTGGATTTAAAGGTCTTGTGGTGCATGGACCTACCTTGTGAATTAAAAATGGTACGCGGGAAGCCGAGCAACGCTCGGCTTCCCGCCCCCCGTTATTGATGTGCCGACCGCCTCCCCGGCAGCACGATTAAAGTCAGGCCGCCTGAACGCGGCTTTCATGGTTTGCGACGAGTTCCTTGACGGAAGCGAGAACCTGCGCCTCCATGTCGGCACGCATCAGCGAGAAAGCGACATTGGCGGCGATGAAGCCCTGCTTGCTGCCGCAGTCGAATGTGCGACCGCTGTACTTCTGCGCATGGAAGGCCTGCTTCTCAGCGAGCCGCTTCATGCCGTCAGTCAGCTGGATTTCGTTGCCCGCGCCACGCTCCTGTTTGGCGAGAATGTCGAAGATTTCCGGCTGCAGAATATAACGGCCGTTGAGATAATAATTCGAAGGCGCCCTGGATGGTTCCGGCTTCTCGACCATTTCAGTCACCGCAAAGCCGTGATTGACCTTCTGGCCGACACCAACGACGCCGTAGGATGACACTTCTTCCGGCAGGCATTCCTCAACACCGAGGATATTGCCGCCGACTTCGTCGTAGAGTTCCATCAACCCGGCAATGCAGCCGCGTGCGCCATAGGAAACCATATCAGGCAAAAGCAGCGCAAAAGGCTCCTTGCCCACCAGTTCGCGCGCGCACCAAACCGCGTGGCCGAGGCCGAGCGGCACCTGCTGGCGGGTGTAGCTGACTGTGCCTGCGACTGGCAGCATCTTTTCAAGCTGCAGCACCTGCACCGTCTTGCCGGAGCGGGTGAGCGTGTTGATAAGCTCGGGCGCGCTGTCGAAATAGTCTTCGATGGCGGTCTTGTTACGGCTGGTTACGAAAATAATGTGCTCGATGCCGGCCTGCATGGCCTCATCGACGGCATATTGCACGACCGGCCGGTCGACGATCGTGAGCATTTCCTTCGGCATCGCCTTGGTGGCGGGCAAAAACCGCGTGCCGTTGCCGGCTACGGGAATGACGGCTTTTCTGACAGTTTTGTTCAGGTCCATCGCGTTCTCCTTCATCAAGGTTTGATCTGTCCCCAGTCCGCTTGCAGATTTTTCGCGTACAGATTTGTCCGCTCACAAATTTTACGAAATCTGCCTTTTCACCCCAGTATTTGCCGCGGGCGCAAACATCGCGTTCCGCAACCTCTTCAGCCGCACGGCAATGGGCATTCTCAAATGCCCCAGCACGGCGGGATCTCTGATCGTTGTCTTCAGCGCGCCGATAATCGAGCGGCGCTTGATGTCTTCCACCAATGTCAGGAAGTTACGGGCCAGTTGCAGGCTACGGCTTCTGGCCTGCTGCGCATCCATGGCGGCGGGCAACAGCGCGTAGTGGCTCAGAAACTCCTGGTCCGCCCGCATCATTCCTTCGACGTGGTGGATTTCGAGGACGCGCGAGATCGAACCCTCGCGAATATTATAGATGTAGCCCGGTTTCGGCTCGATGACGCAAAGGCCGCCGGCGGCAAGCGCCGAGGCAAGCAGGATGTAATCCTCGCCGATGCGGATGTCCTCGCGAAAACGCAATCCCTCGCTATTTAGGAAATCGCGCCGGAACATCGGCTTCATGTAGCCGAAGTTGAAGGTGGAGCGGAAAAGGATGTTGGAGGAAATGAAGTCCTCAAGGGTAAGGACGGGTCTTTCCTCCAGAAACTCCTCTGCGAACATCGTTTCCATCGGCCTGCCGTCCGTATAGGCGACATCGAGATTGTCGACAGCGATCACCGCATTGGCCGCATCTGCCCGGCACATCATGCAGGCGGAACGGTCGGGGCGGATGACGTCGTCCGAATCGAGAACTGCGATAAAGCGTCCGGTTGCTGCGTCGATACCGGCATTGCGCGCGCCTCCCGGTCCGAGGTTCTGTTCAAGCGCAAGCAGCCGGACACGCGGATCGTTGGCCGCAATGGCCTCGACGAGCGAGATCGTCTCGTCGGCGGAGCGGTCGTCCACGACGATCACCTCCAGTGTCACGCCCTGCTGTTCAAGCGCACTTTGAATGGCGGCTTCGATCGTCTCTGCGGCATTATAGGCGGCAATGACGAAGCTGATATCGGGCTGAGGGTTAAGGTTCTCCATCAGGTTGCCTCCACCGCGCCGTATTGGCGGATTTCGCGCACTCCGAAGGCGCCGCTTACCGAGCCGAGATGCAAGGCGCCGCGCAGGGCATAGCGGTTGCGGCGCACGGCGTTGAAACCGTTCAGCGCGGCAAAGACGGCGCAATAGAGAACTTTCGATCCTGCCTTCAGCACCTGCATCACGCGTCTTGCGCCGGGTTTCTTTTCGGCAAGCACACGGCCATGGGTCTGGCCGGAGCGGAAGCGACGTTTGGCAAGCCACATGAAACGGGCGCGGTTTTCCGGCACCGGCTCGGAGAGCACGGCCTTTTGCGCAAAGACGATGCGACCGCCCGAAGCATGGAGATGCGAGAAGAAATGCGTGTCCTCACCGCCGCTCTGGCCGAGCGCCAGCGCAAAACGCCGGTCCTTTACCGATGGGGCGTCCATCTTGAGAAGCGTGTTGCAGGTGTAGCCGGTGATGATCTCGCCATTCACCCAGACGGGCACGGTCGAGTGAAAATCGCCACGTTTCATCCAGCCCGGCGCATTCTCACGGTAAACCGCCGTCACTGGGCCAAGAACGACATCCGCGCCGGTTTCGCCTGCCTTTTCCATAAGTGCGGCCAGCCAGTGCGGCGGGGCGGTCTCATCATCGTCGATAAAGGCCAGATAGTCCGCCCGGCTCTCAGAGAGGCAGGCGTTGCGGGCAATCGAGATATTCGATTTCGGGCAATGGACATAGGCGATCTCGAAAGGCGAAGTTTCGCGCAGCCGATCCACACTTGCCTTGGCACTTGGTTCCTCATCATTGTCGGCAACGATCAGGCGAACTGTCACGCCTTCGGGCACTTCCAGTTCGAACAGTGACAGAAGTGTGGCGACCAGCGCCGGACGTCTGTAGGTACAGATGCCGATATCGACGGTCTTTGAATTGTGTGGTTCGGTGACGATGAGGTCGGTCATGAGACAGCCTTTTTTCCCCGGAATTTCAGGAGTTCCAGCCAGAAGCCGGTGGACCACGCCAGATGCATCACCATTGCGGAAAAGGCGGCGAGCGGGCCGTATGGGTTTTTCTGACCTATTGCCATCCACAAGCCATAACCCACACATGCGGCGATCCAGAGGCCAAGCGGAATAAGTGCTGCCCAATGCACAAGCGACAGCAGGGCAAGCACGAAGACCGGCAGGACAGCCAGCGGAATCATCTGACGGATCTTCGGGATCGAGCGATGTTTCAGCAGGTTCTTTGCCCGGCCACGGCCATAGGCGAGATATTGCCTGAACAGAGGCATGACGCTAGCGCGCGGATAATAGGTCATGCGGGTCTTGTCGGTCATCCAGATACGGAAACCGGATTTGCGCAGCCGGAAATCCAGTTCGGCATCCTCGTTGTGGCTGAAGCTTTCATCGTAACCACCGACCGCGTCGAAGGCGGCGATCCGCATCAACGCGTGGTGGCCATGGTCGATCCAGTGTCCCTTGGCGCCTTCGCGGTGCTTTGAGCCGCCATTGCCGAGTTTGGAATTCTGCGCAATCGCCGTCGCCTTCTGGAACAGGCCGTGCCCGACCGTATCCATGGCGACCACGACGGAATCCGCGCCGGTGCGATCCGCGTCTTCAATCAGCCGCTGGCAATAATCATCCGGATAATCGCCATGGGCGTCGATGCGGATGAGGTAGTCGAAATCCTCGCCGAAAGTGGATACGGCCAGGTTTATGCCGGCGCTCTGGATGCGCTTGGGATTGGGAAGGAGCGTAACGCGGTCATCCGTTACGGCGAAGGCGGAAACGATGTCGCGCGTGCCGTCCGTGCTGCCGCCATCGGCAACAACGATGCGGAAAATACGCCCATCCATCGCGCCGGTGAATTTTCGCAGCAACGCCTCGATCGTCTTTGCCTCGTTGAGGCAGGGAATGACGATCAGAGTTCTGATGCCGGAATGACCAAGACCTTCCATGATTTGCCCCCTACGCACTACACGGGTGAAAACGCAGCTTCACGGGCATGGCCGGAAGCGGATTTTGTAAGAGAGGACAATTGCTGGACCAGCTGACGGCAATCGTCGCGGTCGGTCAGCCATTGTTTCTTATCGAGTGCCGAGAGGGCGTCGAAGGCGTCCGTATACGTTTGTGGAGTCATAGTGTTGAAAAGAGCGGCCAGATCATCTGCACCGGCATTTTGCAGAACAAAACCGATATTGCGCTTTTCGATGAAACGAGCCGTTTCCGTGCCTGCAAGTGCAATCGGCAGGGTGCCGTAAAGGCATCCCTCATAGAGCCGATTGGGCAGCAGCCAGCTTGAATTCTGGCCTTCCTCGAAGAAGTCGATCGCCCAGGTGAACTGCACTTCATTATAGATGGTGGCCAGATCTTCAGGGTTTTTGTAGGCCCCGTGGAAATGCACATGCGGCGCGGCAGCCACGAAACCATCGAAATCCGCAAATTCCGAATAGGCCGGCCGGCCGCGCAGGATGATTTCGACCTTGCCATCCATGCGCCTTGCAAAATCGGCGAGGATTTCGAGCGATTTGCGGCAGCGAAGCGCCCCAAACCAGCCGATTTTCCACGGTTCGCCGGGGGCAGGTGGGCGCGGTTGTGGGGTGGCTGCTACAGCGGCATCAAGCGCCAGCACCCTGTTTTCCTGCAACAGCACGGGAAGGTTCAGGCCGGAAACGGGTTTGAAATAATGCTCGACGAAAGCTGGAGAACTCGTCACCAGCAGCTTGGCATCCCGGGCGAAATAGCGCTGGGCCGCATTGAGAAGCTGCCCCGGCTTGCCCTCATTTAGAAGCAGGCGGTGAATGTCGAGACATTCGTAAACCAGTGCCGGCTGGCGGTCGTAAAGCGACATGGCCCGTTTTGCGAGAGCCAGCATTTCCAGGTTTCTGGCAAGAATGACGTCGGGCATGGGGATGCCGCGTAATGTTTTGCCGAGCGAGAGGCTGGCTTTGGCGACGGCTGCCATGCGCTGAAGAAACCGCCCATCGGCGGTTTCTCCGAGAATGACCGGCACCACGCCCTCGATCTCTGCAAGCCGGTTCTGTCCGCGCCGGAAGCCCGCCAGCGTGACCCGCGCGCCGCCCGCAAGCAAGGTCAACACCCGCCGGCGAATGGCGGGGTCCGACAGATCATTCGCGAGATAAAGAACATGGATCATGCATGGGTTCCGGTTGGTTTCATACGTCAAGGACGCCGAGGCTCAGGTTTAAAAAAGCAATCAGTTAAGGGCGCAGGCGATGGATTCGGGAAACTGGCATTTGTCGCCGAGCGCCGTGAAGGCGAAGCGGTCAACAATCATCTGTGTTGCGCCGGAATAGGAAAAGGCACCCATCCAGTCCTTCAACGTGTCGGTTCCCCACAGGCTGAAGAAAATCTTCTGGGCATTCTGCGGAATCTTGGTCTCATCCGTGACTTCGTGAACGAGCTTGCCGTTGACGTAGTAACGCAGGCGCTGAGGCTCCCACACGAAGGCGTAATCGTTGAAGCCAGCATCAGCTCCGCCTTCTACCGGCACCAGTTTCTCATTGCCGCCCTTGGCGGAAATATACTGGTTCAGCTGTACCTTGCCCGTATTCTTGCCCAAAACCTCGAAGTCGATTTCATCATGGGGCTTTTTGTCGGTCGGGCCGATATAGGTGAAGAAGGCGGAGTTCAATCCGGAGCCGGTAGCGGCTTTCATCCGTGCTTCATAGGTGCCGTAGCGATAACGCCCCTTGGTCTGGATTTCACCGCAGGCGAAGTTGCGGTCGCCGGACTTTGCTTCCTCAAAACCAAGCGTCAGCTGGCCGTTTTCCACCGTGGCCAGTTTCTTCGACCAGGTGCAGTTCTGATGCGCACCGTTGTTCCAGCCGTCGGAGACGTACCAGAACGACCGGTCCATCTGATCGAAATTCTCGATGAAGGATGCACCGTTGCCTTCTTGTGCCTGGCTCGGTGTCGTGAAGGGTGTCGCCAGCAGGGCGGCGGCGAGAAGAATGCGTGTCTGAACGCGGGTGACAAATGTTGTCATTGGTTCACCTCTGTCGTTGCGAATAAAGTGTTTCGGATGTGGGCGGGCCGATCATGGAGGCCCGTTTTGCAGCGAATTCGGACGTTGTCTTGCGTTTGCCGTTCCGGCTTCCGGTCAGCACGGCATAGACGGCCGGCAGGTATTTGCGGGTTTGTGCATTGCTCACCACCAGAATGACAAAGGCGGACAGCGTGGCGATGACATAGAAGGCGGGGTAGAAATCGGGTCCGCCCTTGTTCCAGACCATCCACATGATGACGAGCAACGGATAGTGAGCGCAGAATATCCAGAAGCTGAGGCTTCCGGTTTCGGAAAGCCGCTTGCCGAGCCTGCTGCGGATCAAAAGCGCCGACGACGCCCAGAAACCGAGCGCGCCGAAAACAGCGAGCAAATTGCGAGACATGTTCAGCCAGAAGGTAAACTCCGGGCCGGTGAAATAGAGGCCTGTTGCCAGCATGGCCGCAGCGACAAAGGTCAGCGCCATGATCGGGAAGGCGTAGGGATCGAGTGCCTTGACATCGACGCGGTGCAGCGCAAGTGCGATGCCCAGTGAGAAGCTGAACAGGATCGATTTCTTCTGGACTATGAAGATCGTCAGATCAGGCATGGCGGTTATGAAGAGCAGGATAGCGAGCGTTGGCAGCGCAAAGCGGCGCATGAGAAATGCGAGCACCGGCGACAGCAGGATGCAGACGAACAGGTCGCGCAGGAAATAAAGCGGCACGTTTACCGGCAGTTCTTCGAGCGCCGTGCCATGGCTGATGATTTCACGCGGGCTGGCGTTCCAGAGGTCCGGGAAATAACCCACACCAACGTCAAACAGCTGGATAAGCAAAATTGCGGCAAACAACGCGCCATTCCACAGCAGGAAGGGCAGCAGCACCGTTTTCGACTTCGAACGGATCGTCGCCGGATAATCGAACCCGCTCATGCCGCGACGAAACAGCAGATAGCCGGATATCGCGCTGAGACAGGGCACACCGATGCGAAACAGGGCGTCGCCCAGAAAAACACGCAGCCAGTCGAAGAAGCCGTAAAGGCCAAGAAAAGGGCTGGTTTCGGCATCGTGCGGCACATGGACGAACACGATTCCAGAGATCAGCAATATACGCATCAAATTGATACGGGAGGATAGGTTCTGATCGACAGTCACATCAGTCACCCCTATTGGGCGGCGTCCACCCACGCCGCGTTGCAACCAGAGCGAACTTAAGCCCGCACTCGTAAGTCTGGTTTCGACTTTAGGGTAAAATGTGGCGACGCGGGAAAAACACAAGCTTAGATATTGCGGGTGATTGTCTGGCGTTCCGGCATTCCGTGCGACTTTAAAAAATTAAGCAACTGAAAATATTTAATTTTTTCTAGATTTAAGTCGTCACTAAAAATCGCCAAAGGAAGCGATATTATCATTGTACGCGATATTGCACCGCAAAAAAATGGCTTTGCCATGCCGTCACGAAACACATATCCGTGACGGGTGAGACCTGTTAACGGCCGAAATGAGGCGCTTTCGGTTACGAGACACTAACCTTGGGTTGCGTTTTCACGCATTCGCCGCGATTTGACCATCCCGAGGATTTTTCCAAGCAGGGCGCGTTCGGTCAGCAAAATCAGCGCCGCATAGATGACGCCGCCGACTGCGGCGCCAACGAGCACCTGAAGCGTTGCGCTGGGGATGCGTTCGGCAATGATGTGAAGCAGGTAACGCACCGAAACGGCCATGACCAGCGCTGCAATCATCGGTCTGCTGCTGACATAGAGGCCGCTGAGAAAGGGTGTATCGCTTGCCTTGAACACCGCCCATGAGTAGGCAACCAGCGTCACCGCATTGACGATGCAGAGCCAAATCATCGCGTCGATCAGGCTGCCGTAGACGGCTGCAGCCCAGACGGCAACTGTGGTGACGATGGCGCGGATCGTGGCCGACCAGAACAGAACACGCCCATAGCCGGCACCCTTGAGATAGGGGATAAAGGTGCTGCATGGGGTCAGAATGGCTTTCGAGAGGGCAAGGAGACCGAGAACCTGCCAGGCATAAGCCCAGTTCTGCCCGAAAATCACCAGCATGGCCGGTTCGGCCACCGCCCAGAGGCCGAACATCATCGGCGCAAGCAGGACGGTCAGAACCTGCGTGCTGAACATCAGGGCATCACGCCGGCGCTGCGGATCGTCCATCATACGGCTGAAGGCGGGAAACAGCACGCCCATGACGGCCGACAGCACGACCTGATTGGGAATGCTGGCAAAACGGTTGGAGGCGGAATAGGCGCCCGCATCGGCAAGGCCGAGATGCCGGGCGATCACCACCATCGGCGACTGGAAGGTGACGAAATTGGCGATTTCCGATCCCATCAGGCCGGAGCTGAAACCGAGAAGCGGCACCAGACGGCGCGGTTTCATGACGAAACGCGGGCAATAGCGGGAAACGGCATATAGCCCGACAAGCCTGATGAGTGCGGCGGCGAAAAGCTGGATGATGAGCGCCCAGACGCCGAAGCCGAGAAGCGCCATAGCCACGGCGACAACCGCCGCGATGCTTTCAGACGCCATGCTCCACAGCGCATCCTGGCTGAAGTTCATGCGCCGGGCAAGCAGTGAATAGGCGACATCACCCGCAAGTTGCAACGGAATGAGAAAGGCCATGATACGCAGCAGATAGGCACTTTCCACCGCACCCAGAAGCCCACCGAAGAACTCCGCGAAAATGTAGAGCGCAGCGGCCATGGTGCAGGAAATCGCCAGATTTGCCCAGAAAACGGTATGGATTGTATCCATATCCTCTTCTTTCTCGACGATCAGCGCCGAGGTCAGCCCCGCTCCGGCTATCATGGTCAGGAATTGTACAACCGTTAAGCCGACTGCAACCACACCAAATTCTTCCGGTGTCAGCAGTCGTGCAAGAATGGGAACGGTGACAAATTTAAGCCCGAATGTCCCTGTCTTAGACAAGACGCTCCAGCCGACATTCGTGGTGATGGTCTTTACATTTGGAGCTGGGGGCATACAAGCATCCTGTTTCTGGAGGCCGGCGGGGAGGAACGCCGGTGGGGAGTTGCCGATACCATCGGGGCCGCTTTTAGGATCGGGCCCGACACTTCTTGATCAACGCAAGGGGCGAAACAATGGCAAGATTTACTGTCGTCATTCCCTATTACCAAAAGCAGCACGGAATTCTTGGACGTGCGCTCGCATCGGTTTTTGCGCAGACTTACCAGGATTTCGATCTTGTCATCGTCGATGACGAATCGCCATATCCGATAGACAATGAGCTTGCAGAACTTTCGCAAGCGCAGAAAGAGCGGATTCTCGTCATTAAGCAGGCCAATGGCGGGCCGGGTGGTGCGCGCAATACCGGTCTCGACCACGTTCCTGCTGGCAGCGATTACGTCGCATTTCTTGACTCGGACGACATCTGGACGCCCGATCATCTCCAGAATGCGGCCTTCGCGCTGAAGACATTTGGCGGTGAGTGCTATTGGGCATCCATGCAGGCAAGTGACGAATTTTATTATCATTTCGCCATTTCCGAGCTGGAGAAGAACGAGGGCGCCGCAAGGCTTTCCGAGCGGCCTCTGGTGATCGAGCTGCCGGATCTGGCGAGCGTGATGCTGCGCAACTGGAGCTTCTTGCATCTCTCCTGCATGGTGATCGGCCGCCCGCTTTTTGAAAAGATACGCTTCGATCCGGCGCTCCGGCTTGCGGCGGAAGATGTGCTGTTTTTCTGCGATTCCATCCTCGCATCCAAGCGCACGCTTCTGTGTGACGATGCCGGTGCCATGCGCGGAATGGGCGTCAATATCTTCCACAGCATCGACAATACCTCGCCGGAATTCCTGCGCCAGCAGTTCAATACCTGGGTTGCGCTCGATACGCTGGAGGGGCGATTTTCGCGGCGGCCGGACGATGTGGCCTCGATCGCTTCCTATAAAAATACGGCGCGCAAACAGGCGCTCTGGAGCCAGGCGGGCAATCTGAAACGGCGCAAGGTGCCCGAATTCGGACTGCTGCTGAAGTGGGCGATGCGCGATCCGGCACTCCTGCGAGCGGCTTTTGAGCTCGGCGCAGGCAAAATAGTGCGGACAAGATGATCGAATTCTTGCCTGCAAGAATTTATATGTTTTTCACCCAGGAGTGACTTCATGAAACCTTACCACTGGGAATCGCATCACGGAAATTTTGGCGACGATCTCAATCTGTGGCTGTGGGACTTTCTGCTGCCCGGGCTGCGGGACGTGCATGACGATGTGATGCTCGTCGGTGTCGGCACGGTTCTCAATGATACATTGTTGCCCGCAAAGCAGCGCAAGCTTGTGATCGGCAGCGGTTATGGCTACGGCGCGGTGCCGGATACAAGCACCGGATTTTGGGACATTCGCTGCGTGCGCGGCGAAAAAACCGCAGCCAAATTGGGACTTTCTCCCGAAAAGGGCATTGTCGATCCCGCCGTGATGGTGACCGAGATGCCGGAGTTCAAAGGCCTGCAGAAACTCTACAAGAAAACCTTCGTTCCCCATTGGGAATCGGCGGAATTCGGCATGTGGGAAACGGTTTGCGAACCGGCGGGACTAACCTATCTCGACCCGCGCGGCGAGGCGATGTCGGTCATCCGCGCCATCGCCCAATCTGAATTTATCGTGGCCGAATCCATGCATGGCGCCATTCTTGCCGATGCGTTCCGCGTGCCATGGGTGGCGGTGAGCACATCTCCCTCGATCAACAGTTTCAAGTGGAGCGATTGGGCAGGCACGGTCGGTGTGGAGTATCAGCCGCGTTACGTGCCAGTTTCCACCCGCGCCGAGGCGGCGAAAAAGGGGTCGCGTTTCTGGGGTATGAGCTTCCCGCCGCCGCCAGCCCCCGTCATTGCCGAGGCTGGATCCGGTCCGGCGCATGAGGGCGATGTGCTGGTGCGGCCGCAGGCAAGCCAATCCCTGTCGCTGCGCAAACTGGCCAAGCAAGTGCTGGCAGCACCTTCCACGCTGGCGCTCTGGCAGGCAAGCCGTGCCGAACCGCGTCTCAGCCCGGATGGCAGGCTGGAGGAACGCAAGGAGCGTTTTTCCGCTGTTCTGGAAACGGTCAAACGCGATTATCTCTGAGGGCGGGTTGCCTCAGCAATTTCGGACACAGTCACCCCGGCCTGGGTCCGGGGTCCAGCGCGCTCAAGTCCTTGATCGCAAAAGACTCTCTTCATGGCGCAGACGCGCCATGACTGGATGCCGGATCTAGTCCGGCATGACGAATGAGAGAATATCGAACTTGCTATCATCCTCGCCGCTGGAGGTTTTCCCTCAGGAAACCGGCGTACCGTCCAGCAGATAACGAATATCCCGAACCGGCGCCGGTTTGCGAAAACGGGCGGTCTTGTCGGTCCAGATGCCGCGCGTGATGGCCGGCAGGGCAGGCAGGCGCGCAAGAGCGTGGCTCAACGCGCCGCCCATCCCTTTCTGCTTTTTCGCATCGAGAAAATGGCGAAGCTCGAATTTCGCGCGGATGTGTTTTTCGTGCTCGAGCAGGATCGCCGTCTCGCTGGCCGACAGCTTGCAGCTGGTGAGAATGTCCCTGTCCGCTTCGTATAAACGGCGAAGATCTTCCGTGCTGTGACGGCCGCTCAACGAATTGCCGCGGACAATCGCCCCGTAACCGCAATGACGGATGACCTTGTAACGGGCACCGGCGGCAAGCGCGCGGGTATAAAGTTCGTAGTCTTCGCCGAGACGCAGACGCTCGTCGTACCGCAACGCATGTTTGTCCAGAAAGGCGCGGCGGATCACCGGTTTCAGAAAGCCGGTTTCCCCGCGTTCCACGCCGGGTCTGGAAATATTGCCTTCCACGAACTCCGTCAGCGACAGAAACCGGGCCTGTGGTTCGAAGCGGGCCGGCTGCATGGACGACGCGCCCGGAACCGATTGCTGGATGAAGGCGATATTGTCGGCCACCAGATCCCAGTCGTCATTTTCCAGCATGGCGGCAAAACGGCCTTTGAAAAAAAAGTCGTCCGCATCGAGAATGCTGATGAGCGGTGCGGATGAAATCGAGATCGCATGGTTGCGGGCGGCCGAAGGGCCACGATTGACGTCGAATCGCACGACCCGCAAACGGCCGGTACCGTCATCCGCCGCATGTGCGACATCGCTGGTCGTATCGGTGGAGCCATCGTCGATCACCATGACTTCGGCGACCTCCGGCTCCACAAGGGCGGAGCGGATGGCGATATCTATCGTATCAGATGCATTTTTCGCAGCGATGATGACGCAAATGGGCTGTGAACCGCTCACCATGTGTTGTCCTTCTGCTGTGACGAACCGTCAGGATTTGGTCAGCAGAAAGTGTCAGGGGTGTGGATGCAAGTGATTTTTTTGCGGCGCAATAAAAGAATGTGCGTGAGAGGTCACATATCGGTCAGCTTCGCGCCATGTGGCGGGGCGCTGCTTACCGTGTCCGGCGTCATGATCTCGGCGCTGCGATCAAGCGCGAAGGTTTCGCGCATCCGGCGTTTCTCCCGGGCGACCAGAACCAGAAGTGCAATAAAATAACCGGTTTGCAGAATGACGGCGCAGATGAGGGTCTGGATGAATGCCGTATAGAACGACCCCTGGATGAAATATGTAGCGACCGCAAAGGCAAGCAATGCACCAATCATGCTGAAAAATACACGAGGTGCATACATGGTGCTCTCCTCCCGAGAACGATTTCTCCGTTTTTGGCTGCGCTGCGGCATTTTTTTTCTTTGCAAGAATATACGATGAGACCGGTGTTGTTTCAACACACATATACTTCTTCTATCTCCCACGGCATGAAATTTCGGTAATCTTGATTGGTAAATTCCTTGGTAATCGGCGATTTGCCCGAATCGGTGTCCTCTGGCACCGCAGATTCTTGCGTCTGACAGGCTGCAGAACCCGTCCCTGCAAGGCGTTAGCGGCCTTCTCTCCTGCGTAGCAGACTTCGTTAACCATCCAGCCTTTAAAAAGTCGGTATTGATTCCTCGAAGAGCAAGGTGCCCGCGTGACGACGAATTCGGAAGTAATCGCCTTTCCGGCAAAGAACCGTATTGCCAACGTAAAACGGTGCGCAACCATGCTCGACCGGCTGCATGGTGTGGAGGCGAATGATTTCTGGCGCAGGGAGTGCCGTGAACTGGCCGCCTATCTGACGGGCCTCGGCTATGAGGACGCCGCCATGCGGCGCGAGGTCATGGAGTTTCAAAATGCGGTGCAGGCGGAGTTGTGGGCGGGGGATGCCACGCCCGAGGCGCGCCGCGACAGCCATTGAGGCTTTAAAAGTTTCCCATAAAAAAGCCGGCAGGTGTCGCACCGCCGGCTTTTCTGTTCGTATCTGTTTTTGATCAGGATGCGCCGGCACCGCGCGTGCGGGCAACGCCGTCGAGCGCGGGCTTATATTTCGGATCAAGCCGTGCCGCATGTGAATAGGACTTTGCGGCTTTCGCCATCTCGCCGCGGCGCTCATAGACCAGTGCCTGGTTGGCCCATGATTCTGCGACGTTGCCATCAAGCGAAATGGCGTGGTTGAAATCGGCGAAAGCGTTTTCGTCGTCGTTCAGCGCGACATAGGAAAGGCCACGGCCGTTATAGGGTTCCGGCGAGGTTGAGGACAGCGAGATGGCCTTGGAGAAGTCCTCGATGGCCTGGGCATGCTGGTTGCGCAGCTGGTAGATCAGGCCACGATTGTGCCACGCGCGGCCATCGGTGGTTTCGAGTTCGATGGCGCGGGAGAAGTCGTTGAAAGCTTCGTTGACGCGGCCGGACTGGCGGTAAAGATTGCCACGGCCGATCAGGGCTACGTCATAGCTCGCATTGATCTGTAAAGCGGCGTTGTAATCCTGCAAGGCCTGCTGCTGCTGGCCGGAATTGCGATACACGAGCGCGCGGTTGGCATAGGCCTGATAAAAGCGCGGGTTCAGTTGCAGCGCCTTGTTGAAATCCTCGATAGCGCGGCGCGAATCGCCGGCGCGGCCGTAAGCGGAGCCACGGACGTTATAGCCTTCCGGATCCTGAGGATTGGCGTTGATGACCGAGGTGAGCGAGGCAATGTTTTCCTGCGAGCCCTGGGCACGGTCGATCCTGAAGACATCGTCAGTCTGGTTGGACGTAGCGCAGCCGGAAAGACCGGCAAGGACGGTACAGACGACAAGGGAAACACGGAATCTCTTGTTGTTTTTCAGGAGCACCCGGCGCGTGGAGGCATCGGAGTTTTTCACAACACAGGCATCAACAGCGGTCATTCGGTGGGGGTTCCCTCGCAGGCCGGTCTCAAGATCATTCTCCGGCCACAAACACAAAGAGCGGCGGCGAATTGATCGCCCCCGCCCAACAAGCATTCAAAAACGTCCAAAAGACGGCCTATTAACGGCCTGCGCGCGGAGCTGCAACCAGACCTTCGCGCTGTGCGCGCTTGCGTGCCAGCTTGCGAACGCGACGAACAGCTTCAGCCTTTTCGCGGGCGCGCTTCTGGGAAGGCTTTTCGTAATAATCGCGCATTTTCATTTCACGGAAAATGCCTTCGCGCTGCATCTTTTTCTTGAGAGCGCGAAGCGCCTGATCAACGTTATTGTCGCGGACTAGTACCTGCACGTGAAACCCGTTCCTTTTGTTTGGTTGTCTTGCTGTGAGAATAAAGGCATTCGCACGCAAATAAAATCGTTCGTTCGGCCGTCGAGCCTAGCGATTGGTGACGTGCAATATCAGAACATTTGCAGCAAGTCCATACGGTACCGCATATTCAACAGCCAAAATCCAGCTATCCCGGCATTCTGCCTGCAATGTCGAAACAAAAGCATTGCGGCGTCGCAAAATGGATATTGCCTCCGATGCCGATTTGCCATGTGTATAATATGTGCCGGAGCTATGCTTTCGGCTTCTGGCCGGTTCTTGAGGAGCAGACTGCGAATGCGCAAATATTCCGTTTTTGCCGTGGCGCGCGAGGCGTTGCGGGGTCATAAGGGGTGGGATGCGCAATGGGCGTCGCCCGAGCCGCGCAAGGAATATGACGTCATCATCATCGGTGGCGGCGGCCACGGTCTTGGGGCCGCCTATTATCTTGCCAAGGAACACGGCATTACCAATATAGCGGTGCTGGAAAAGGGCTGGCTAGGCGGTGGCAATACCGGCCGCAACACCACCATCATCCGCTCCAATTATCTCTATGAAGAGAGCATGGATATCTACGAGCATTCCCTGAAATTATGGGAAGGGTTGAGCCAGGATCTCAATTACAACGTCATGTATTCGGCGCGCGGCGTTATGATGCTGTCGCACAACATTCACGACCAGCAGTCCTTCAAGCGCCATATCAATGCCAACCGTCTCTATGGCATCGACAATGAATGGCTGACGCCGGAACAGGCCAAGGCCTATTGCCCGCCACTCGAGATTTCCGGCAATGCGCGTTATCCGATCAACGGTGCTGCCCTCCAGCGGCGCGGCGGCACGGCGCGTCACGATGCGGTGGCCTGGGGCTATGCGCGTGCGGCTTCCGATCGCGGCGTGCACATTATCCAGAATTGCGAAGTCACGGCCATCAGGCGCGGACCTGATGGCGCGGTCACGGGCGTCGAGACCAATCGCGGTTTCATTGGCGCAAAGAAAATCGGCGTTTCCGCCGCCGGTCACTCCTCCGTTCTGATGAAAATGGCGGATGTGCGTGTGCCTCTGCATTCCAACCCGTTGCAGGCGCTGGTATCAGAGCCGCTGAAGCCGATCTTCCCCTGTGTCGTCATGTCCAATACGGTGCATGCCTATATCTCCCAGTCGGACAAGGGCGAGCTGGTCATCGGTGCTGGCACCGACCAGTATAATTCCTACTCCCAGACTGGCGGCCTGCAGATCATCACGCATACGCTTGACGCCATCTGCGAGCTGTTCCCGATTTTCCGCCGCGTCAAGATGATGCGCCAATGGGGCGGCATTACCGACAACACACCCGATCGCTCCGCCATTCAGAGTGTGACGCCGGTGCCAAATCTCTTTGTCAATTGCGGTTGGGGCACGGGTGGTTTCAAGGCGACACCGGGCTCGGCCAATCTGTTTGCGCATCTCATCGCGCGCGGCGAACCGCACCGTCTGGCGGCGGGGCTGACGCTCGATCGTTTCCGCACCGGACGCCTCATCGACGAGGCCGCTGCCGCCGCCGTGGCGCACTGATGCTGGCGGCGGTTATGCTTTCGGCAAACATGGGTGTTGCGGCGGCGGTCGTGCCGGCGGGCAATCTCATCCCCGAGATGGGGGATTTTCGTAGCCAGAAAATCCAGAGAATGCAGGGTGAACGCGACTGGCCTTTCGTGGCGGAAAAAGGCCTTTTGCTCTGCGCGCCGAGTCTCGCGGACAAGCTGGTCTATTTCGTCGGCGAGAAGGAAAATGGTGCGCAGGACGAGCCCTTCGCGATCGACACCGACATGATGGCGGTTGCCATCATCAATATGGGTCGGGCCTCGGCGCTGAAACCATTCGATAATTTCGAGCAGCTCTTGAAGCGGCTTTCCCCCTTCGTTGCGATGGGAAAGCGGCTGTGTGACCAACCCGCCGGAAGCATGCTTCCGGAAAGTTCTCTTTGAAGGTGGAGCCACGATGCTTCTGATCCATTGCCCTTATTGCCGGGAAGACCGTTCCGAACTCGAATTTCGCTGGGCGGGCGAAGCCCATATCGCCCGGCCGGAAAACATTGCCGATATTTCGGACGAGGCCTTTGCCGAATATTTCTTCATTCGCGACAATGACAAAGGTCTCGTTTTCGAGCGCTGGCGCCACATTCACGGTTGCGGCCGCTTTTTCAACGCCGCCCGCGATTCCGTCAGCGACAAATTCCTGATGACCTACAAGGCAGGCGAGCCGAAACCGGATGCCGACGCGGTTCTTTCCGCCCAAAAGGGAGCTGCGCAATGAGCGGCGATTATCGTATCAAGGGCGCCGGTCGCCTGACACCTGCCAGAACGGCACGCTTCACCTTCGACGGCAAGATCTATCAGGCGCTGGAAGGCGACACCGTTGCATCCGCACTTCTGGCGAATGGCGTGCATCTGATTGGCCGTTCGTTCAAATATCACCGGCCGCGCGGTTTCCTTTCCGCCGGCCCGGAGGAGCCGAATGCGCTGATCGACGTATCGCGTGACAGCCTGCGCAAGCAGCCGAATGTGCGCGCCACGGTGCAGGATGTATTCGACGGCGCCATCATCGCCTCGCAGAACCGCTTTCCGTCGCTGTCCTTCGATATCAGTGCGATCAACGATTTCCTGTCGCCGATGTTTGCGGCTGGTTTCTACTATAAGACCTTCATGTGGCCGAAGGCCGCGTGGCACAAGATTTATGAACCGATCATCCGTCGCGCAGCCGGTCTCGGCAAGGCGCCGACCGAGCCGGATGCGGATCATTATTCCGGCCGTTATGCCCATTGCGACGTGCTGGTGGCCGGTGGCGGTGTGGCCGGGCTGACAGCGGCGCTCGCCGCTGCAAAAACTGGCGCCAGCGTCATTCTGGTTGATGAGAATGCCGAAGTTGGCGGCGCGCTGCGTTTTGATACCGGTGCGGTCATCGACGGCCTGTCCGGATATGACTGGGCGCAAAAAGTTTTCACTGAACTGAAATCGCTGCCCAATGTGCGTGTTCTGACCCGCACGACAGCGTTCGGTTATTACAACCACAATTTCGTGGCGCTGGCCGAGCGTGTGACCGATCACCTCGCCACGCCGGCCAAACACCAGCCACGTGAAAGACTGTGGCAGGTCCGCGCCAAGAAAGTCGTTCTGGCGGCAGGCGCGATCGAGCGGCACATGGTCTTTGCCAATAATGATCGTCCCGGCATCATGCTGGCTTCTGCTGCGCGCATCTATCTCAACCATTACGGCGTGACCGTCGGCAATAATGTCGGTGTCTACACAGCCCATGATTCTGCCTATGAGACGGCATTCGATCTCAAGAAAGCGGGTGTGAAGATCGCCGCTATCGTGGATTGCCGCGAGAACCCCGATCGGCGGCTGCTGGACGAGGCGCGGGCGCTGGGCATCGAGGTACTGGCGGGTCACAGTGTTTACGATACGTCAGGGCGGCTGCGCGTTTCTTCCATGAGCGTTGGCCGCAATGGCGGCTCTAACAAGCGCAAGATTGCCATCGACGCGCTCGTCGTTTCAGCGGGCTGGACGCCTTCGGTGCATCTCTTCTCGCAATCGCGCGGCAAGCTGAAGTTTGACGCGGCAAACCAGCGGTTCCTGCCTGACATCCATGTGCAGAATTGTGTGTCAGTCGGCGCCTGCAACGGCACGGACGATCTCGCCGCATTGATCGCCGAGGCTGCTGCCGCAGGTGGCGGTGCAGCGGAATTCTCCGGCGAGAATGCGCGCGCCTGGACCGGCGGCATGATCGGCGCCGCGGAAGGGGCAGGCGAAGGCACCGGCGTCAAGGCCTTCATCGATTTCCAGCACGATGTCTGCGCCAAGGATATTCGCCTGGCCGTGCGTGAAGGCATGCATTCGGTCGAGCATATCAAGCGCTTCACCACCAATGGCATGGCGTCCGATCAGGGCAAGATGTCCAACATGCATGGCCTTGCCATTGCCTCGGAAGCGCTTGGGCGGGATCTGCCGAAAGTCGGTCTCACCACTTTCCGCCAACCCTATACGCCGGTCACTTTCGGCACGCTCATCAACCATTCGCGCGGTGCGCTGTTCGACCCGACCCGCAAGACGCCGATGCATGACGAAGAGGCTGCGGCAGGCGCCCTTTTCGAGGATGTCGGCAACTGGAAGCGCGCATGGTTCTTCCCGCGCGGCGGCGAGGATATGCACGAAGCGCTCAACCGCGAATGCAAGACGGTGCGGACAAGCGTCGGCGTGTTCGATGCCTCCACGCTCGGCAAGATCGAGGTGGTCGGCCCCGATGCGGCTAAGTTCCTGAACCTCATCTACACAAATGCCTGGGACACACTGAAACCCGGCCGTTGCCGCTATGGCATCATGACGCGCGAGGACGGTTTCGTTTACGATGACGGTGTTGTCGGTCGTCTTTCCGAGGACCGTTTCCATGTGACGACGACGACGGGCGGCGCACCGCGCGTTCTCCAGCACATGGAGGATTATCTCCAGACCGAATTCCCCGAGCTGAATGTCTGGCTGACATCGGCGACCGAACAATGGGCGGTGATTGCGGTGCAGGGACCGAAAGCGCGCGAGGTGATCGCACCTTTTGTCGAGGGTATCGACATTTCGCCCGAAGCCTTCCCGCATATGGCGGTCGCGGAAGGCACCTTCTGCGGTGTGCCCACGCGTCTCTTCCGTGTATCATTCACGGGTGAGCTTGGTTTCGAAATCAACGTTCCGGCCGATTACGGCGCTGCCGTCTGGACCGCGATCCGTGATCGGGCCGAAGCGGTGGGCGGATGCCTTTATGGCACCGAGACCATGCACATCCTACGTGCCGAAAAGGGTTACATCATCGTCGGACAGGATACCGACGGCACCGTGACGCCTGACGATGCGGGGCTTGCCTGGGCCGTTTCCAAGAAGAAGACGGATTTCGTCGGTATCCGCGGTCTGAAACGCCCGGATCTCATGCGCTCCGGTCGAAAGCAGCTTGTGGGCCTCAAGACGAAGGACCGGCTGACTGTTCCCGAAGAGGGTGGCCAGATCGTTGCTGATCCAAACCAGCCGAAACCCATGACCATGCTCGGCCATGTCACTTCCGCCTACTGGTCGGAAAATCTCGGCCACTCCATCGCCTTTGCGCTGGTGGCGGATGGCAGGGCGCGCATGGGCGAAACGCTCTACATCCCGCTTGCCGATAAAACAATTGCCGTCGAAGTGACCGACATGGTCTTCCTCGACAAGGAAGGAGCCCGTCTCAATGGCTGACACACTTCACGCAAAACGCAAATCCGTACTCGAGGATTTCCACGGTGGTTCGCCCTTCGTCTCGCTGAAGCCCGCCGCCTCGGCGTCGCGGCTGTCGCTGCGCGCAAGGGAACGCGCACTGCCGGCCCTCTCGGATGCACTCGGCCTGTTATTGCCCAACAGCCCGAAAAGCTCTGTCACATCGGGTTTGCGCTCCGCTCTCTGGCTTGGTCCGGACGAATGGCTGGTGATCGATCAGGGCGAAAGCGACCTGATGGCGGCGCTCGCCACCGTTCCCGGCCTGTTTTCGGCGACCGACGTTTCCCACCGCAACACGGCTGTCATCGTTTCCGGCCCCGGCGCGGAGGCAGCCCTGAACGCCGGTTGCCCGCAGGATCTGTCTATCGCACAGTTCCCGATCGGCGCCTGCTCGCGAACGGTTTTCGGCAAGGCGGAAGTGGTGCTGCTGCGCGTGGCTGACGATACGTTCCGGGTAGAGTGCTGGCGCTCCTTCGCCGAATATGTCGGCGGCCTGTTGCAGGAAGCGGCGCAGGACGTGGCGGTCTAGCTTTTCCACCCCTGCCATTCCACCCATCGCCCATGGAAATCGGCGCGGCCGATTTCCTGTTTCTTACCGGTCGGCCAGATTTGCAGGGTGATTGCGGCGCTTCCCGGCGTCGTATCTGCCTCCATCTGCAGGCGGGCAAGCGGAGCCTCAGGGGTGGCACGGCTTCCAGCCTCGGCGATCAGCGTTTCGCCGGCCTCTTTCAGCGCATCGGGCAGATATTGCCAGGCGACAGAATGGTAGACCACATGGGCAGCGCCCGAATGTTGCGCGGCAAGGCGGCGTTGCAGCCAGTCAATTGCGTCAACCTTTTCAACGTGCAAGCCGTTCTCCACCGCAATACGCAGGGCGGCCGCCGTGCGCTCCAGCCTGTCGGTCTGATCGGCCCAGACATATGACATCAGCCGCAACCGGTCCTCGGCAGACGACGGATCGAGAGGGTTAAGATCGCAGCCGGCGCGCTCGATGACCTCTATCCGCTTGTCGGGCGGGGTGTCTCCGCGCCATTCCGGCGACATGGACACTTCGGATTGCCTGCCCCAGGCAAGATCGCCAAGACGATACTGGTAGCGGTCAAATTGCAGGTTCAGACCGGCGCTGGCGCCGACCTCTGAAAGGACCAGCGGCTTGCCGAAAAGCTCCGCAATGGAAAGAAAACCCGGCAGCAGCACAGCGGAACGGCGGACTTCGTTGGTCTGCGGCGGCGATTTCAGCCTTTCGAGGATGAAGCCCGAATGGAAGCGCAAGGCACTTGCGCAAGCCTGCCAGAGCGCATTCTCGTCTTCGGGTGCTATATCGACAAGAGGAGTGATCTTGTCCTCGATGACAAGCGCATGCAGGGCACCGGCAAGCCGCAGTGGGACGGAATCGCCGGACGGGCCGACATCGCCAGGCCAGGACAAAATCATCTCGCCAACGTCCGTCTGGCGATCCAGCCGCGCCGCCACCGCGCGGCAAAGCCGTGCGGTAAAGGGCGAACCGAGGCTGTCGCAGGCTCTTGCCTGTGCGAGAAACGCGTCTCTTACGGCTTCATCATGCATTGGGCCGTCTCCTTTGCGCAGTCCGGCGTTACTTTGCCAGACTGGCCTCGCCGTTGACGAGGGCTTGATCATCAAAACCAAAATTGCGCATCAGCACACGGTGCTCGTCTGATCCGATATAACAAAGAAGCGCCGCATCGACCGCGCTCTGGAGTTCCCGGTCGGATTGGCGGAAAGCAAATGCGCCTGAGGCTGCTGGTCTCTCTTTCGGTAAAACAGAGACAACTTCCAAATCGAGCTCTGGATTTTGCTGCATAAAACCGAGATGGGCCATGGCCACGCTGGCATAGGCGTCGGCACGCCCATCCAATACGGCCTGAGCGGCCTCGTCGTAGGTCTCGCAAATGAGAATGCGGTCATCGGGCACGCCCGCTTCCATAATTGCGCGATGTTGGATCTGATCACGGATCGCGACCAGCGTACATTCCGGATTTTTTGCTGCCGATGCGTATCCGTCCAGATCTCTGAGGTTGCCCTTCCTCACCAACAGTCCATCAGGCAACGCCCAGATGGGATGGCTGAACGTCACGATCTTTCTGCGTTCAGCGGTATCGAAGAGGCCAGTAGTCATATCCCAAAGGTTTTCGTTCAGCCCAGGCAACAATTGCGAGAATTCGGTTTCGATGAATTCAATGTCATGAATACTGATCATGGCTAGAATGACTCGCGCCAACTCCACATCGCACCCGGTCACATCGCCGCATTCGTTCCTGTAGTTGAACGGAGGTTCTATCAAATATGCGAATCTCACAGACACTCCGATCTCAAATTGGGATTTACTTCGCCATCAGGCGTCTTGCGGCCTGTCCTCGGGGTTGAACTGGGTGATGGTTGTCCAGCGGGCAGTGAGCGCCGGTTTTTTCTCGTTTTCTATCTCCACCGTCACATCATAGGTCGTCACCAGCATGGCGGCGCCGCGAAACCGCGCCTCGGCCAAAGTGAAACGGCCACGCACCCGTGCTCCGCTTTTGACCGGCGTGACGAAGCGGACGGCGTCAAAGCCGTAGTTGATGCCCATGGTCGTTTCGCGAATGCGGGGCAGGGCATCGTAATTCAGAGCCGAAAGCAGCGAGAGCGTCAGGAACCCATGCGCGATAGTGCCGCCAAAGGGGCTTTCCGCCTTGGCGCGTTCCGGGTCGGTATGGATGAACTGTTCGTCCAGCGTCGCTTTTGCGAAGGCGTCGATCATTGTCTGGTCGACGGTGATCCAGTCGGAAACGCCCAGCTCCGTGCCGACGAAATTTTTCATTTCCGCCAGCGCTATTTCCTTTGCCATGTTACCTCTTCTCGATTGCCTTTCGGAACTTATAAAGGTGCCGGGGCCAAGCGATCAACCGCGCAGATAAAACACCACCGAGCGGGCAGGCAGGAAGGCCGGATTGCCGAAATCCGTGCCGATCGCTTGCCAGTCGTCGCCCGGCAGGGTGAAGGGCACGATCTCATGGCTGCGGTTGATGAGCACGGCAAGCTCAGCGTCGTTTTCGGTCTCGTGGTCCGGCGTGGCAAACACCATGGCGAAAGCCGGCATGTCCGGCCTTTCCCATTCCGCGACCGTCATCGGTTCTCCGCCGGGGGCAAGCCATGCCACATCGCCGTTGCCGGAGAAAAACTCTGTTTGCGAAAACACGCCGAAGCGTTTGCGAAGTGCGGCAAGAAATGCCGTGTGGTCAGTCAGCTCCTGGGAGAGCGACGACCAGTCGACCCACGTTATCTCGTTGTCCTGGCAATAGGCATTGTTATTGCCATGCTGGCTGCGGCCACCCTCATCGCCGGCGGTCAGCATCAACGTGCCGCGACTGACGAAGAGCGTGGAAAGCAGCGCTTTCACATCCGCGTGGCGGGCGGCCACGACGGCAGGATCGTCCGTCAATCCCTCCAAACCATTGTTCCAGGAATGATTTTCATTATGCCCGTCGCGATTGTTCTCGCCGTTTTTCTCATTGTGCTTGTGTTCGTGGCTGACGAGATCGAACAGGGTGAAACCGTCATGGGCGGCAAGGAAATTGACGCTGCGGCTTTTCGAACGTCCATGGCGGGAAAAGATCGGCGAAGAGCCGGAAAGCGCATTGGCCAGCGCCCCGGTCGTTCCCGCATCGCCGCGCCAGAACCGGCGCATGTCGTCGCGGGCGCGGTCGTTCCATTCCAGAAAGCTCTCGGGAAAATTGCCGAGCTGATAGCCGCCGGGGCCGATATCCCATGGTTCGGCGATCAGCACGCGGTCGTATAGTACCGGGTCAGAGTGCATGGCGGCAAGCGTTTCGCTGGCCATGTCGAAGCCACTAGCCGTTCGTCCCAATATGGGCGCGAGATCGAAACGGAAGCCATCGATACCGGCATTGAGAACGAAATGCCTGAGGGAATCGATAATGAGCTGGCGCACATAGGGATGATCGCAGGCCACCGTGTTCCCGGTGCCGGTGTCATTGACCAGCACGCCCGGCTTTTCTTCCGGGTGACGGAAAGCGGTGAGATTGTCCAGTCCGCGCAAAGACAGGATGGAGCCTTCGCTGTCGCTTTCACCCGTATGGTTGAAGACCAGATCGAGAATGACGCCGATGCCTTGCGCATGCAGGGCTGCAACCGTGTCGCGCAGCTCCCGCACCCCGCCGGGGCAGAGGCGCGGATCGAGCGCCATGAAGCCGACGGGATTGTATCCCCATGCATTGGAAAGGCCAAGCGGCGGCAGGTGGCGCTCGTCGATCCAGGCGGTGATCGGCATCAGCTCCACCGCATCGACACCGATTTTTTTCAAATGCGCGATTATGGCAGGATGAGCCAGCGCTGCAACCGTGCCTCTCAGCTCTTCCGGCACGGCAGGATGCAATTTGGTGAAGGGTTTAACCGCGAGTTCGTAAATCAGCCCGCCCTCGGCAAAGCGTGGCGGCTGGCGCTTGACCGGCTCATATTGCGACAGGATCGCCTTCGGCACGATCGCGCCTGTGTCTTCGCCATAGGCCAAAAGCGCGGCATCATGCCGGAACGGCCGGTCTATCTCCGTGGCATAGGGGTCGAGCAGCAGTTTTGCGGGGTCGAACCACAGGCCATGTTCGGGGGCATAAATACCGTCGGCGCGGTAGCCATATCGCGCACCGGGGTCGGCCTCGGCAACTGTCAGCCGGTGAATGTCATTCTCATCGCGCGTCATTGGCAAACGCGCCGTCTCTTTTTCGCCCGTCGCATCAAAAAGGCAAAGGTAGATTTGTGAGGCGTGCCGGGAATAGACCGCAAATTCCGTTCCGTTTTCCGTCTGGGTTACGCCTTTGGGGAAAACGGCTGGTTTCTGCATGGTCTCTCTCTCCGGAAGATGATGATATCGAGTCTGGCGGTGAGGTCAGTCACTAACCTCAGGCGGCCGCTTGGCCGCCTGCCAAGTTTTTCGCTATCGCGCCCGTTGCCGGAAACGGTGCGTGCAATGCAAAACCTTACGTGATGACGGTCGGTTCGCTACGGCCGGTATGGGCCTTGATGCCGGCGATCGTATCGGCAACAGAAATAAGGTCGGCAAGCGCCGCCTGCGTTTCGATGCCGTGACGGGCCGCATCCGGCTCATAGCGCTCGACGTAAAGTCTGAGCGTTGCGCCGGCAGTGCCCGTGCCGGAAAGGCGCAGCACGATGCGCGAACCACCTTCGAACAGGATGCGGATACCCTGGTTCTTGCTGACGGACTGGTCGACCGGGTCGAGATAGGCGAAATCATCCGCAGCGGCGACCTTAAGATTACCGTAGCTGGTACCGGGAAGTGTTGCGAGTTTTTCGCGCAGGATGGCCACCAGAGTGTTTGCGGCGTCCGAATCCACTTCCTCATAATCGTGGCGGGAATAATAGTTGCGCCCATATTCGGCCCAGTGCTTGGTAACGATGTCCTTCACGCTTTCCTTGCGGGCGGCGACAATGTTCAGCCAGTAGAGCACGGCCCACAGGCCATCCTTTTCGCGCACGTGGTTGGAGCCGGTGCCGAAGCTTTCCTCACCGCAGATTGTAACCTTGCCGGCATCCATGAGATTGCCGAAAAATTTCCAGCCGGTTGGCGTCTCGTACATGCCAAGCCCAAGTTTTTCTGCGACGCGGTCGGCTGCGGCACTTGTCGGCATGGAACGGGCGATGCCGGAAATGCCGGCGGCATAACCGGGCGCGAGCCGCGCATTGGCGGCGATGATCGCCAGGCTGTCGGACGGGGTGACAAACATGCCCTTGCCGACCACCATGTTGCGGTCGCCGTCGCCATCCGACGCCGCGCCGAAATCGGGACCTTCCGGGCTCATGACATCGTCATAAAGCTCCTTGGCGTGCACCAGGTTGGGGTCGGGATGGTGGCCGCCGAAATCGGGCAGCGGCGTTGCGTTGCGGACCGAGCCCTTCGGCGCGCCGAGACGCTTTTCGATGATTTCCACCGCATAGGGGCCGGTGACGGCACTCATGGAATCGACGACAACCTTGAAGCCGCCGGCAATCAGGGCGCGAATGGCGGCAAAATCGAACAGTTCTTCCATCAAAGCGGCATAATCGGCGACCGGATCGATGACGTCGACCGTCAGTTCATCCACCTTGAAGCTGCCCACCTTGTCGAGATCGACGTCTGCAGCGTCGGAAATCTTGTAGCTGTCGATGACCTTCGAGCGGGCATAGATCGCGTCGGTGATCTTTTCAGGCGCAGGGCCGCCATTGCCGATATTGTATTTGATGCCGAAATCTTCGGTCGGGCCACCGGGATTATGGCTGGCGGAAAGCACGATGCCGCCGAAGGCTTTGTATTTGCGGATGATATTGGAGGCGGCGGGGGTTGAGAGAATGCCGCCCTGACCGACCAGCACCTTGCCGAAACCGGCGGCGGCCGCCATCTTGATCGCCTTCTGGATGACTTCGCGGTTGTAATAACGGCCATCGCCGCCAATCACCAGCGTCTGGCCCTGAAAGCCCTCAAGCGAGTCGAAGATCGACTGGATGAAGTTTTCGGCATAATTTTCCTGGGCGAAGACGGGCACCTTCTTGCGCAGGCCGGATGTGCCCGGCTTCTGATCCTGAAAGGGTGTCGTCTGAACGGTCTTGATCATTGTTTCAATGGCCTCTCGAAATAAGCTGGCTGTAAAGCGCGGCATAGAGCGCAGCGCTTTTTTCCCAGGAAACATCGGATTTCATTCCGAGTTTCTGCATTTGTGTCCAAAGTTTCGGGTCGTGATAATAACGTACGGTCCGGCGGATCGCCTGTTTCAGACCGTCGAGCGTGACGGGTGAGAATTGTACACCGGTCGCCGATTTATTGGCGATGGCGGCATGGTTGGCGTCGATCACCGTATCGGCAAGGCCGCCGGTTCGGGCAACCACGGGAACGCAGCCATAACGCAGCGCGTAAAGCTGGGTAAGGCCGCAGGGCTCGAAGCGCGAGGGGATGATGATCGCATCGCAACCCGCCTGCATCAGATGCGACAGCGGCTCATTATAACCGATGGCGACACCGACGCGGCCATGGTGGCGGGATGCCGCCGCCAGTAGCGCGCCTTCCAGCGCCACATCGCCGGCTCCCAGCACCACGAGACGGCCGCCGAGCGAAACGATCTCGTCCACGGCTTCCGCCATGAGATCGATGCCCTTTTGCCAGGTCAGCCGGGAGATGACGCAGAAAAGCGGGCTGTCATCCTGGTCGATGCGGAAATGTTCTGCGACGGCCTTCTTGTTCAGCGCGCGGTTCTTGAGATTGGCGGCGGAATAGTTGTCGTGGATCAGATGGTCGGTGGCCGGGTTCCAGACATCGGCGTCAATGCCGTTGACGATGCCGTGCAGCACATGGGCGCGGCTGCCGATCACCCCTTCAAGCCCCATGCCGAATTCCGCGGTCAGGATTTCTTCCGCATAGGATGGGCTGACCGTGCTGAGCGCGGTTGCCGTCTGCAAGCCGCCTTTGAGGAAGCTGACATCGTTATAATATTCGATGCCTTCCATGCCGAAAGCGTGGGCGGGCAATTCGAGCTTGCTGAAGATGTTGGCCCCGAACTGACCCTGAAAGGCGATGTTGTGGATGGTGAGAAGGCTCGGAATCTCCGGCGTTTCGGCATAACGCATATAGACCGGAGTCATCGCTGCCTGCCAGTCATGGGCGTGCACCATATCCGGCCGCCAGCCGGGAAGCACACCGGCGCCGATTCGTGCAGCTGCCAGCGAGAGCGCCGCAAAGCGCTTCCAGTTATCAGGATAATCCTTGCCGGTCTGGCCGAGATAGGGGCCGCCGGAACGCTCGTAATAGGCGGGCGCGTCGAGGATCAGAAGGTCTAGCCCCTCGTGTTGGACTTCGAGCAGATCGGCCTTTTCGCCAAGCAGATCGGTGAACTCAAAACATTTGACGGGGTCCGTCACGGCGGCTTTCACCGCCGGATATCCGGGTATCAATGTACGCGTTCTCACACCATAGGCTTCGAGCGCGATGGGGAGGGCGCCGGTAACGTCGGCGAGCCCTCCGGTCTTGATCAGGGGATAAATTTCGGATGAAACCGAAAGGACATTCATGGGCTCTACAGGTCCAGCTTGTCGATCATCGATTGGGTGATAAGGCAAATGCCGTTTTCCGTGCGGCGAAAACGTTTGGCATCCAGTTCGGGGTCTTCTCCTACAATCAGTCCTTCCGGAATGACCACTCCATGGTCGATGACGACGTTGCTGAGTTGGGCGTGGCGCCCGATCTTCACACTCGGCAGTACTACGGCATTCTCAAGGCGGGAGTATGAATTGGCGCGCACGCCTGTGAACAGAAGGCTACGGTTGAGGGCGGCGCCGGAAATGATGCAATCGCCTGACACGACCGACGACACGGCAGAACCGCGGCGGTCCTCATCGTCATGCACGAATTTCGCCGGCGGAGTGATTTCCGCATAGGTCCAGATCGGCCAGGACTTGTCGTAGATATCGAGGTCAGGCACCACATCCGTCAGGTCGATATTGGCCTGCCAATAGGCATCGATGGTTCCGACGTCGCGCCAGTATGGTCCGTGCTCGAAATCCGAACGCACGCAAGAGTCCGCGAAACGGTGGGCGACGGCTTTGCCGTGCTGGACAATATAGGGAATGATGTCCTTGCCGAAGTCACGGCTGGAGGTGGGGTCGGCGGCATCGCGACGCAGCGCTTCCATCAGGAATTTCGTGTGGAAGACGTAGATCCCCATTGAGGCAAGCGCGAAATTCTCATTGCCGGGAATGCCGGGCGGATCGGCCGGCTTTTCGATGAAGTCGATGATCTCGTCTTTTTCGTTCACATGCATCACGCCGAAGCCGGACGCTTCCTTGCGTGGCACTTCAAGGCAACCGATCGTTACATCCGCGCCGGAATCGACATGCTGTTGCAGCATGTATTCGTAGTCCATCTTGTAAATATGGTCGCCGGCCAGAATGACCATATATTCAGGCGCATAGGGCTCGATAATGTCGATGTTCTGGTAAACGGCGTCGGCGGTGCCTTCGTACCATTGCGTTTCGGACACGCGCTGCGAGGCCGGCAGAATGTCGAAGCTTTCGTTACGCTCGGGACGGAAGAAGTCCCAGCCGCGTTGCAGGTGGCGGATGAGGGAGTGAGCCTTGTATTGCGTGGCGACGCCGATGCGGCGAATGCCGGAATTCAGCGCGTTCGAAAGTGCAAAATCGATGATGCGGGCCTTACCGCCAAAATAAACCGCTGGTTTTGCCCGGCGGTCCGTCAATTCCTTCAAACGGCTTCCTCTACCGCCCGCGAGAACATAGGCCATTGCATCACGCGCCAGGGGCTGAACTCTTTTTTCCGACATGGTGTCCTCCCGTTCTGTCTGTCAGTTTTCCGGTTCGAGCATGATCGTTGCCAAGGGCGGCAGGACGAGCATCGCCCCGATTTCCCCACCGGCATTGACCGCCTGAACGCGTCCGCCATTTCCCTTGCCGCTGCCGCCATAAATTTCGGCATCGGTGTTGAGAATCTCCCGCCACCGCCCCGCAACAGGAAGCGGCACATAATAGTTTTCCCGGTAGACCGGGGTCAGATTGCAGATAACCGCAACCGGTTTTTCGCCGGGCGCCGAGCGCAGCCAGGCGAAGACCGAGTTTTCGTGATCATCGACCACCAGCCACTGGAAACCTTCGGGTTCGCAGTCACGGGCGTGCAGAGCGGCTTTCGAACGGTAGGTGAGGTTGAGATCGCGCACGAGGCGGCGCATGCCCTCATGCATCGGATATTGGCGAAGGTTCCAGTCGAGCGATCCCTTTTCGCTCCATTCGCTCCACTGGGCGAACTCCTGCCCCATGAACAGCAGCTTCTTGCCGGGATAACCCCACATGAAGCCGTAATAGGACCGGAGATTGGCGAATTTCTGCCAATCGTCGCCGGACATCTTGGCGATCAACGATCCCTTGCCGTGCACTACTTCGTCATGGGAAAGTGGCAGCACGAAATTTTCGGTGAAGGCATAGAGCAGCCCGAAGGTCAGTTCCTGATGGTGGAACTTGCGGTGCACCGGCTCACGCGAGAAATAGCTCAGCGTGTCGTGCATGAAACCCATGTTCCATTTGAAGCCGAAACCAAGGCCGCCCTCGTGAACCGGCTGCGACACTTTCGGCCAGGAGGTGGATTCTTCAGCAATGGTCATGACGCCCGGATGGGTGCCATAGACGAGCGAGTTCATCTTCTGCAGGAAGCGGACGGATTCCAGGTTCTCGCGCCCGCCATATTCGTTGGGGATCCACTCGCCTTCCTTGCGGGAATAATCGAGATAGAGCATCGAGGCGACTGCATCGACTCGCAGTCCATCGAGATGGAATTTTTCGGCCCAGTAAAGCGCGTTGTTGACGAGGTAGGACAATACCTCGATGCGGCCGAAATTGTAGATGGCCGTGTTCCAGTCGGGGTGAAAACCCTGACGCGGGTCGGCATGTTCGTAAAGCGCTGTCCCGTCAAACAGGCCCAAGCCGTGCTCATCGGTTGGAAAATGCGCGGGAACCCAGTCGAGGATAACGCCGATGCCGACCTTGTGGGCGCCGTTGACGAAGCGGGCGAAACCTTCCGGATCGCCGAAACGGGCGGTCGGGGCGTAAAGCCCGGTCGTCTGGTAACCCCAGGACGGATCGTAGGGATGTTCGGTGATCGGCAGAAACTCGATATGGGTGAAGCCCATATCCGTGCAATAGGGAATGAGCTGGGTGGCCATTTCATCCCAGCTTAGGAAGGTGCCGTCTTCGCGACGCCGCCAGGAACCGGCGTGCACCTCGTAAATGCTGATCGGCTGCCGGCGCTGGTCCACTTGCGCCCAATGTTCGCGGTGGGCCTGGTCTTCCCATTTCTGCGCCAGTTCCGGTGCGGTGACGGAGGCGTTCTTCGGCCGCAGTTCACCACGCCGCGCATAGGGGTCGGCCTTCAGCGGCAGAAGCTCGCCGTTTGCGCCGAGAATCTCGAATTTATAGGCGCAGCCGGCATAGACGTCCGGTGCGAAAATTTCCCAGATGCCGGTATCCTTGCGGAAGCGCATCACATGCCGTCGGCCATCCCAATTGTTGAAATCGCCGACGACGGAGACGCGCCGCGCATTGGGAGCCCAGACGGCGAAGTGGAAACCTTCGACGCCTTCAAGCTTGAGCGGATGAGCGCCCATTTTGTCGAACAGCCGCAGATGCGATCCCTCGCGGACGAAATAATCGTCCATCGGTCCAAGAACCGGACCAAAGCTGTAGGGGTCGGTCACTGCCCATTCCGCATCGTCACGACAGGCGCGATAACGCACCGGCTGACGCGAGGTGAGATCGACCGGGCCTTCGAAAAAACCCTCCGGATCGAGCTGCTTCAGTTCGCCGACGAAAGATCCGTCCAGTGTGAGGACAGATACTTCTTCAGCCCCCGGAATGAAACACCGTGCAGAAAAACCTCCCGGCGTTTCGTGAACGCCGAGAAGTGCAAAGGGGTTGGAATGCAAACCGCTCTTGATCGCCTCGATTTCAGCCTTCGTGATTTCGCCAGTCTTTTTCTCTTCGGCCGAATTGAGCGGTTTTTTCATCAGGCTCTCCAGATATCGGCGGCGTATTGCCGGATCGTCCTGTCGGACGAGAACCAGCCCATACGCGCAGTGTTACGGACTGTTTTCGCATACCAGCTTTCCGGATCGCTCCAGATCGCATCCACCTTGCGCTGCGCTTCGGCGTAGGCGTCGAAGTCGGCCGCGACCATGAACCAGTCGCTGTTGTAAATGCCGTCGATCAGCCCGGCAAAGCGGGAGCGGTCGTCGGGTGAGAATACGCCGGAGGCGATGGATGACAGCGCCTGCGACAGTTCCACCGACTGTTCAATAATCGCGCGGGGGTTGTGGCCCTCGGCGCGCGCTTTCGACACCTCTTCCGCCGTCATGCCGAAGATGACGATGTTGTCCTCGCCGACATGTTCGAGCATTTCGACGTTCGCACCATCCAGCGTGCCGATGGTGAGCGCGCCGTTCAGCGCGAACTTCATGTTGCCGGTGCCCGAGGCTTCCATGCCCGCCGTCGAGATCTGTTCGGAAAGATCTGCGGCCGGAACCATGATTTCCGCAAGCGAGACGTTGTAGTTCGGAATAAACACCACTTTCAGAAGCCCGCGCACGGCCGGGTCATTGTTTATGACCCGGGCAATATCGTTGGCAAGTTTTATGATCAGCTTCGCGTTGTGATAACTCGGCGCTGCCTTGCCTGCGAAGAACTTAACGCGCGGTACCCAATCCAGTTCCGGGTGAGAACGGATCTGGTCGTAAAGCGCCACCGTTTCGATAAGGTTCAGAAGCTGGCGCTTATATTCGTGGATGCGCTTGATCTGGATGTCGAACATGGCCGAGGGATCGACACGGATGCCCATACGTTGCGCCACCGTATTGGCAAGCCGCACCTTGTTCAGACGCTTCACCTCGGCAAATTTTTCGCGGAAACCGGCATCGTCGGCGAAGCGGTCGAGCGCTGTCAGCTTTTCCGCATCGTCGAGGAAATCGTCGCCGATCGCTTCCCGGATCAATCCGGTCAGGCCGGGGTTGCACTGCATCAGCCAGCGGCGCGGGGTGATGCCGTTGGTCTTGTTGTTGATGCGCTCGGGATAAAGGCTGTGCAGGTCGGCAAAGACCGTTTCCTTCATCAGTTCGGTATGAAGTGCCGAGACACCGTTGATGGAATGCGAGCCGATGAAGGCGAGATCGCCCATGCGCACGCGCCGCTCACCGTTTTCGTCGATCAGCGAGATGGACCGGATCTGCTGATCCGGCATCTTCTTTTCCTTGCGGGCGTATACCAGCGTATTGGCATTGATCGCATAGACGATCTGCATGTGCCTCGGCAAAAGCCGCTCGAGCAGCGGGACGGGCCAGCTTTCCAGCGCTTCGGGCAAAAGCGTGTGGTTGGTGTAGGAGAAGGTGCCCTGCGTGATCTTCCAGGCTTCGTCGAATTCAAGGCCGTGGACATCGCATAGCAGGCGCATCATTTCGCAGATGGAAATGGCCGGATGCGTGTCGTTGAGCTGGATCGAAACCTTGTCGGGCAGCGAGGTGAAATCCGGATATTGCTGCAGGTGACGGCGCAGAATGTCCTGCAGGGAGGCGGAGGAGAAGAAAAACTCCTGCCGCAGACGCAATTCCTGGCCGGCCGGGGTCGCATCGGCGGGGTAGAGAACGCGCGTCAGGCTTTCGGCCTTGTTGCTTTCCCGCAGCGCGCCGATGTGGTCGCCGGCATTGAAGGCGGCAAGCAGAATGGGGTCGATAGGCTGCGCCGACCATAGGCGCAAGGTGTTGACGCGGGTGCCGCGCCAGCCGACGACAGGCGTGTCGTAAGCCATGGCAATGACGCGTTCGGCCGGTTTCCAGACGAAGCGCTGCGGCTCCTCATATCCACCGATGGTTTCCACCGATCCGCCAAAGCCGATTTCATACGAGCTTTCGCGACGTTCGAATTCCCAGGGATTGCCGTGCGCCAGCCACGTCTCCGGCAATTCCACCTGCCATCCGTCCGCCATCTGCTGGCGGAAAAGGCCGTGCACATAACGGATGCCGTAGCCATAGGCGGGAATATCGACGGTTGCCATCGATTCCATGAAACAGGCAGCGAGACGGCCAAGGCCGCCATTGCCAAGTGCCGCATCCGGTTCCAGTCCGGCAATGACATCGAGATCGACGCCGAGCGAAGAAAGCGCGTCCCTGATTTCGTGCATCAGCCCGATATTGGAGATCGCATCGCGCATCAGGCGACCGATCAGAAACTCGAGCGACAGGTAATAAACGCGCTTGGAATTGTTGGCATAGGCCTTGCGGGTGGAGGCCATCCACTTGTCGATGATGCGGTCACGGACGACGAGAATGGTCGCGGTCAGCCAGTCATGCGGCTTGGCAACTTTTACGTCCTTGCCGATACGGTAGGTGAGGCGCTCGATGATTTCCGCTGCCATGATTTCCGGGTTGGAACTGCGCGGGGCGGGACGGGGAAGATCGGCGGCGTTTAGATTATTGATCATTGGTCGGTCAGCACCTTGGTGGGAGGAGAGGGTCTGATGAGGTCGATCCGGTTTGCCTTTACTGATGCCAGTTTATGCATCGATATGGAGGCGTGGCAACAGCATTTTTTGTGGAAATTTGAACAGCTTAGGGTAATGAAAAATAACACTTTTTCTTCAGCGTCCCGAGGATCGCCAAAGGCATTGCCTGCCCATTGTCCGTCATTCATGAACGGGTTTGCATGGTCGTTGCGATGCAGGGCATCGTTCAAGAAAGGGAGAGGGGCTGCAACACTTCTGAAATGGTTCACCGGTCCTGAAATCTGTTTCGGTCTATCGGATCACACACTAGCCTTCGCGGCGGAGATAATTCAATGAAAATAAACACGACGCTGCCGCAGCCGCGCCCACCGGTGGCGGCCAAACTGAAAAAAATGGCCTCGGTCGTCATGAAATGCGACGTTTACGGCAGGGAAAAAGGTTCAGTGGTCATACCGCCGGCGCGGATCGTCACCCGGGTATTTGGCGGCACCGCACACCACGGGGTGCAATCGAAGGAAAAGGGTTCCGAGCTTAGCGCGATGCCCTCTTCAAGCCCGCGCCAGTAAAGCGTTGGCGGCTTGTCGTCGCTTGACCAGCGGAAGGCGTGCAGGCAATCGCCATCCATCAACACGGCGCTGAACCGCAACGCGGAAGAAACACCCGCCGCGATCATCTTTTCCAGGCAGAGGCGCAGCGCGGTGGAAATGGCCCGAACCGGGTCCGCATCAAGGCCGTGGCCGGCGGCAATCAGGAAGATGGCTTCGCTGTCGCCGGTGCCGCGCCGGGCGGAATAAATATCATCGGGTATGAGGGAATCAATGTCGCGCCTGATCTGCTCGTAGCCGCCGATCTGGCCGTTATGCATGAACAGATATTGACCATGCGCAAAGGGGTGGCAATTGGCACGGGATACTTCGCCTGATGTGGCGGAGCGGACGTGGGCCATGAACATGCCCGAGCGGAGCTGGTGGCAAAGGGCGGCCAGATTGGCGTCGGACCAGGCGGGTCTGGTGTCGCGAAAAACGCCGGGCGTTCCGCGCTCGCCATACCAGCCAAGACCGCAACCGTCGCCGTTGACGACGGTTTTAGCTTCCCTTGCGGCCATGGACTGGCTGACCAGCGATGCTTCCGGCTCGATCAGAAGACTGTCGAGCCAGACCGGTTTACCGGAATAGGCAAAAAGGCGGCACATTCATGCAGCTCTGTTCAGGGCCTTGTTTTCGAGCGCGAAGCCGACAGCGGCCTGGGCGTGAATGGCGGTCGAATCGTAGCCCGGCAAAGGCAGGGCATCGGGATCGATCAGCAGGGAAATTTCGGTGCAGCCGAGAATGACGGAATCGACGCCGAGCGCACGGGCTTTCTCGATGACCGACATGTAGCGCTCGCGCGAGCACGACTTGATCTCGCCCTGGCACAATTCGCCAAAAATGATGTCGTGGATGGCGGCCCTGTCTTCCTCATCCGGCACGACCACATCGACGCCGTGGCGGCGCATGCGGTCGGTGTAGAAGCCATGTTCCATCGTGTAGCGTGTGGCGAGCAGAAGCGGCTTGCGGCGTCCATCCGCCTTCAATGCGGTGGCAGTTTCGTCAATGATGTCGATGAGAGTGACGCCCGACATTTTTTCAACGGTTTCCGCAACGAGGTGCATGGTGTTGGTGCAGATCAGCACACAATCGGCACCCGCATTGGCAAGACGCGCACCCGCAGCGCCCAAAAGCGCGCCGGCCTCATCCCAGCGGTTAGCCTTCTGAAGGGCGACAACCTCGGAAAAATCGAGCGAATGCATGACGATATCGGCGGATACGAGCCCACCGCGGCTGTCACGAACGGCCTCGTTGATCATGCGATAATAGGTTGCGGTGGATTCCCAGCTCATGCCGCCGATCAGACCGATCCGTTTCATAGGCGTTCCCTTATAAAAGTTTGATTGATGACAAGAATGCCATTGCCGCGATGAAAACGGCATGCGTTTTTTCAGGGATTTAGAAGGCAGATTGCAAATTCTGGGCGTGCATTATGCTCAGCTCGCAAATTTCTTGCGCCACTACGTTAACTGATGCATTCTTGAGCAATGATTGACGACCGTGACCGCCGAATCCTTGCGATTCTCCAGGAGAATGCAGAAACACCTCTCGCCGATATCGCGGATGAGGTGTCATTATCGCTTTCCGCCTGTTCCCGCCGTATCACGCGTCTGCGTGCGGAAGGATATGTGACCGGCACGATGGCGCTGCTCGACCGGCGGAAAATCAACCTGCCGACCACGGTTTTCCTGCTTGTGAGAACCGGCCTGCATGCGGAGGACTGGCTGGACCGGTTCCATGCCGCCGTCAGCACCATACCGGAGATCGTCGAGGTGCACCGGCTGACCGGCAATTTCGATTATATTCTGAAACTCGTGCTGCCAAATGTCGAATATTACGACACCATCTACAAACAGATCCTCCGGCGGGTCGAGCTTTACGACATGTCCGCCTATATCTCCATGGAGACGGTGAAGCTGTCGTCTTCACTCCCGACGACGCATATCTGATCGCAATATTTGGTCTTTTTTCAGCTCTCGGCTTCAAAACGGAAACCAAAGCGGAAACTTCGGGTCTCGCCCGGTTGAAGGGTGATGTCCGCTTCAAGTTGCGGCTGGTTGAAGGCGTTTGTCGGTGTTTCCACAGGTTCGAGCGCGATGGATTTTCGCCTGTCGCGGGCAAGCGTATCGCCGGTAAAGACATGCATGTGGCCGCGCTCCTGCCAAACGGTCAGGCTCGAACCATCGTTCCGGTTTTCGATCCTAGTCTCGTAAAGCCCGTTTGCGGATGGGATCAGATCGGTAAAGCAGACATCCAGCACATGGCCTGCGAGCGGCGCGGCAGAAAGAAACGCTGCATCGTCCCGTTTGAGAATGCCCGTCTCACTGTCGGTGAGTGGTATCAAATTCTCGTCCGTTTTGATCGCTGTTCGCGACGGTAGGGTGAGAAGGAGATCGTCGATGGAGGATATGCCGGGCAGACGGAAATAGGGATGCCAGCCGGCCGCAAAGGGCAAAGGCCGGTCGTCGCCATTGATGCCGCGTATATCGATGGTAACCGCATGGCCGGCAAACCGGTATTCCACCTCGATGGCGAGATGGTAGGGATAGCCCTTGAATTCGGCCGGCAATATCTCGGCACGAAAGACGATAATGTGCGCGTCGTTTTCCTCGAAAGACCGGTCGAGGGCGAAGGGCAGGGCACGGGCAAATCCGTGGAAGACGAGGTCCTCGTGGGCAAGCACCGGCTCGATACGGTGCATCTCCCCGCCAAATTTAAATTGGCCCTGAGGAATGCGATTGGTGAACGGGGCGAGAATGCCGTTTCTCACGCCGTTCTGCGACTGCAATTCCTGAAGCGACGAATAGCCGTCGACAAGGTTTTTTTCATTGCCATCGGCAAGTCGTGGCCGCCAGCTCAGAAGGGTCGCGCCCTCATAAGCGATCTCGGCGCTGAAGCCGTTTCCGGAAACGGTCAGGCTGGCAATCCCCGTGCCTGTTGCGGAAGTGGTCATCGGGAAATTGTCCTTCATGCAAGCGTCTGCGGCCGTCGGGCCGATTGCGCCGCCGATTCGCCCGATCATCTTCGCTGCGGAGACATTTCGCAATGGCCATGACGGTGGCACACCTTAATGACCTCGCGTCAGCTCGGCCTCTAAGGTGTTATTGCCCTGGCCATGGCGCAAATCATTCCGTGAAGGTGCGTTTCGCGCCGGTGAAAAATTCCATTAGGGCGGCCTGATCCTCGCCGCCAAGTCCCGCCGCTGTCAGCATGCGGTGCACCTCGGCGCAAACCGCCGTCAGCGGCATGGCCGTGTTGGTGCGTCGAGCCAGATCCTGCGCGCCGTTCAGGTCCTTGACCATATTGTCGATGCGGCCAGTCCGGCGGTAATCCTTCGCCACGTAACGTGGCATATATTCCTGAAGAATTGCGCTGTCGGCGCGGCCGCCTTTCAGCGCCTGCGGAATTTTGGCGGCATCGACGCCGGCATCCAGCGCAAGCTGCGTTGCTTCCGCTACGGCAAGGAAGTTCAGCCCGCAAAGAACCTGATTGATGAGCTTCGTCGTCTGGCCTGCGCCGCTTGGACCCATATGGGTGTAGTTGCTGGCCACGTGCCGCAGCACGCGATGGGCATCGGCCACATCCTTTTCCGTGCCGCCGGCCATCAGGGTCAGTTGCCCGACGAGTGCCTTCGGCGCGCCGCCGGAAAGCGGGCTGTCCACCCAGCGCAGCCCTTTTTCAGCCGCATCCGCCGCCAGTTCTTTTGTCGCTTCCGGATCGATGGAGGACATGTCGATGATCAGCGTGCCGGGCCTGGCCCCCGCCGCCACGCCATCTTTGCCGAAAACGGCGGTGCGGACGATTTTCGGCGAATTGAGGCTGAGGATCACGACATCGGAGACCGAAGCCGCTTGCGCCGCCGTCTCGGCGCTATGCGCACCAAGGCTGGTCAAAGCCGCCACCTTTTCCGCGTCCAGATCGAAAACCGTCAGGTGATTGCCGGTCTCGATCAGCCGCGTACCGATCGCGCCGCCCATCGCGCCAGCGCCAATGAGGGCGATTTTGTTCTTCTCGGTCATGGTGCTCACGGTCTCCTCCCAAAGCGTCGTGGTTACGGCTTCTTCAAAGCGAGGCGGTAATGCCGCCGTCGACGTAAAGAATATGTCCGTTCACGAAAGACGAGGCATCGGACGACAGGAAAATGCAGGCGCCGACAAGCTCTTCGACTTTGCCCCAGCGGCCGGCGGGCGTGCGTTTTTCAAGCCATGCTGAAAACGTCTCGTCGGCCACCAGCGCCGCGTTGAGCGGCGTGTCGAAATAGCCCGGCGCAATGGCGTTGCACTGCAGGCCATATTTGGCCCAGTCCGTCGCCATGCCCTTCGTCAGATTGCCGACGGCGCCCTTGGTGGCGGTGTACGGCGCGATACCGGGGCGGGCAAGAGCGGTCTGGACGCTGGCGATGTTGATGATCTTGCCACGTCCACGGCTGATCATATGACGCGCGACGGCTTGCCCTGCGTGGAACACCGAGGCGATGTTTGTCTGTAACAGGCGCTCGAAGGCGTCGGCCGGAAAATCCTCCAGCGGTGTGCGGTGCTGCATGCCGGCATTGTTGACCAGAATATCGATGGGGCCGACTTCCGCCTCGAAACCGTCGATGGCCTTGCGCACCGCATCATGATCGGTGGCATCGAAGGCGAGCGTCTTGGCACCCTTGATGCCTGCGGCGGCTGCTTTCAGCTTTGCCTCGTCGCGGCCGTTCAGCACCACTTCGGCTCCCGCCTCCACCAGGCCCTGCGCCAGCGCAAAGCCGATGCCCTGCGACGAGCCGGTGATTAGGGCGCGGCGGCCGGAAAGATCGAACAAATTAAGGCCCACTGTTTCCTCCAGTCTCTCGACATTGCTTTCATGCCGGTTTATGTTATCGATAACATTCATCCCTTTCAGACGTGGATGTCAAGGCTTAAACGCCTGTTTCCGGTACGCAACATGCGCGCGGGGAGGCTGCAGGGCGGCGGCAATGATTGGGATAGGGATTATTTTGTTGCGCCGTTTAAGGCGCGATATCGAACGGGAGATATTTATGAGAGCGATTGTCGCCCACGGGGCAAAGGATGTACGCATCGAGGAGAGGCCGGAGGAGGCGCCGGGGGCAGGAGAAGTGCGTCTTCGTCTGGCTCGGGGCGGGATTTGCGGCAGCGATCTTCACTATTACAATCACGGTGGTTTCGGCGCGGTACGGCTTCGCGAACCAATGGTGCTGGGACATGAGGTCTCCGCCATTGTTGAGGAGCTGGGCGAGGGCGTCGAAGGGCTGAAGGTTGGCGGTCTGGTCGCGGTTTCGCCGTCCCGTCCGTGCAGGACCTGCCGCTTTTGCCAGGAAGGCCTGCACAATCAGTGCCTCAACATGCGCTTTTATGGCAGCGCCATGCCGTTTCCGCATATTCAGGGCGCTTTCCGCGAGGTTCTCATCGCGGATGCCCTGCAATGCGTTCCGGCCGACGGTTTGAGTGCCGGTGAGGCAGCTATGGCGGAACCGCTGGCGGTAACGCTGCATGCCACCCGCCGCGCCGGCGATTTGCTCGGAAAACGCGTGCTCGTCACCGGCTGCGGCCCCATCGGCATTCTCTCCATCCTGTCTGCCCGCCGTGCCGGTGCCGCTGAAATCGTCGCGACCGATCTTTCGGACTTCACGCTTGCCAAGGCGCGGGAAGCGGGCGCGGACCGCGTCATAAACAGCAAGGATGAGCCTGATGCGCTGGCGGCGTACGGCGCGAACAAGGGAACCTTCGACGTTCTCTATGAATGCTCCGGTGCCGCCGTTGCACTGGCGGGCGGGATTACGGCGTTGCGTCCGCGCGGCATCATCGTCCAGCTTGGCCTTGGTGGCGATATGAGCCTGCCGATGATGGCGATTACTGCCAAGGAACTCGATCTGCGCGGCTCTTTCCGGTTCCACGAGGAATTCGCGACGGGCGTCGAACTGATGCGCAAAGGCCTGATCGACGTCAAGCCGTTCATCACCCAGACGGTGGACCTCGATGACGCCATCTCGGCCTTCGAATTTGCCTCCGACCGCAGCCGCGCCATGAAGGTGCAGATCGCTTTTTCGTAAGCGCCTGTTGCGCACGCCGGTTTGTCGACGTCTTGATCGGCGGTGGATTAATCCGCCGCCGATTTTTCATGCGCGCGCTTCCATCTACAACAAGACGTCTTTGATGTTATCGATATCATTTCGTGCATCGCGGGCCGGGAAAGTGTACCAGAGGGCGCAGCCCTGATCCCCGGCAGTCGCTGCCTCTTCTGATTTGCACATTTTGACGCAGGTCAAAAAGGTGATTTGCCGATTGCCATTTTTTGCTTTATCGAAATTTCAGAAATTACTGAAAATACAGGAAGCAAAGAAATGCCCACCAATCTTTCTCCGCTCGTTCAGTCCTTCGTGCTGCATTTCGGCGAGATGGGCAGCCGCTGGGGCATCAACCGCACGGTCGGCCAGGTCTATGCTTTGCTTTACATCTCGCCGAAGCCGCTCTGCGCGGACGACATTGTCGAGTCGCTCGGCATTTCCCGTTCCAATGTGTCGATGAGCCTGAAGGAGCTTCAGGCGTGGAACCTTGCAATTCTCAAGCATTTCCCCGGCGACCGGCGCGATTTTTTCACGACGCCGGAGGATGTGTGGCAAATTCTGCGCACCCTTGCCGAAGAGCGCAAGAAGCGCGAGATCGACCCGACACTCAGCGTGCTTCGTGAAATCCTGATGGAGAAGCCGGAAAACGAAGAGGAGCGGCATGCGCAGAAGCGCATCGATGAGATGAAAACGCTGATCGAGCAGCTCACCGGCTGGTATGACGATGTGAAGAAGCTGGAGACGGAGCGGTTGGCTTCGCTTCTGGCACTCGGCTCGAAGGTCACGAAGCTTCTGGAGGCCAAGGACAAGATCGTCTCTCTTGCCAGACCCCGTGCCAAGAAGGACAGGTGAGGAGATCGTCCGTGAGCATGTCCGCAGAAATCCGGCAATCCGCCAATGGCGATGATGCAGACTGTCCAGTTCCAGCGGCGGTCTCTCCCGACAAGGCACGGCGGCGCTTCTTCGGTAAATCCGCCAATGACAAGGGTGTCGGTACGGCGGAACTCGCGAAGGCACCCGCGGTAGGAAGATCGGTCGCCCTGCTGCATGTCCTGCCGGCTCTGCTCTGGTTGCCCCAGGCGGGTTTGCTTGCATTTTCGGTCGGAAATATTGCCGACGGTGCGCCGATGACGGCGATCCTGCCGGCGGCCGTGGCTGTTCTCATTCTCGGTCTCCTCAAGGCATGGCTGGAAAAAGTTGCTGCGAGACTGTCGTTTCGCGCCGCGCGTGCCGCCCTTTCGCGGCGGCGGCTGCAAGCGCTTCATGCCGTTGCGGAGGTGTCGCCGCTTGATCTGGCGCGTACGGCCTCCGGCGAGGCGGCAAGCGTTATCGCAGAGGCAGCCGAAGCGCTGGTACCTTATCTTTCCAGGTTCCAGCCTGCGCGGATGAAAGCTACCATTGTCCCCTTGGTTTTCGTGCTGGCAATCCTGCCATTTACCTGGATTGCGGCGCTTGTTCTGTTGCTTTCCATGCCCACTATCCCGCTTTTCATGGCGCTGATCGGCTGGCAGGCGAAGGCTGCCAGTGAAAAGCAGCTGGCCGAGACCGGCAACATGAATGCTTTCCTGCTCGATCGCCTGCGTGGCCTGGAAACGATCCGCGCACTGGAAGCCGTTGATCTGACCGCTGGACGCCTGCGGACGGACGCAGAGAACCTCAAGAAGCGGACGATGGCTGTCCTGCGGATCGCCTTTCTGTCCTCGGCGGTGCTGGAGCTTTTCGCTGCCCTCGGCGTTGCCATGACAGCCGTTTATATCGGTTTCCATCTGCTCAGTTTTCTCGATTTCGGCGCGTGGGGCGAGAAGCTGACACTTGCCGAGGGGCTGTTCATCCTGCTTCTGGCGCCTGCCTTTTTCGAACCGCTGCGGGAGTTGTCCGCCGTCTGGCACGACCGCGCAGCCGGCGAGGCGGCGCTGGGCGCGCTCGACACATTGACGCGGGCTGGCAAAGCCATCGTGGGTGAGGGTAAGGAGGTCGCAATGGCCCCTTTTCCGACGCCCGGTCTGGTGGAGTTGGCTAATCTCTCCTTCGCCTATCCGAATGCTCCGCCTGCCATTCGGAATCTAAATCTTACGGTCCAGTCAGGCGAGACAGTTGCGATTCTTGGGCCTTCCGGTTGTGGTAAATCCACTGTACTCTCCTTGATTGCCGGCTTGGCCGAGGCTGACGGCGGTACAATAGGGATCGGGGGCGTAACGCTTGGTCATGCGACTGCCGATGGACTGCGCAAGACAATCGGCTGGGTCAGCCAGAAGCCGTTCTTTTTTGCCGGTTCCCTGAAGGCGAACATTCGCTTTGGCCGCGCCGGTGTCAGCGAAGGTATGGTTGATGAGACGCTGCGCTGCACCGGGCTGGATGCATTGTCGAAAGCACGCCGGCATCTGCCTATAGGAGACGGCGGCTACGGTATTTCGGGCGGGGAGGCGGTGCGCCTCGCCATTGCGCGTGCTTTCGCCGATCCGGCGACGCAGCTTGTGCTGGTCGATGAACCGACAGCGCATCTTGACCGGGAGACGGCTGCGCTTGTCACCGAAAACCTGCTGCAACTCGCAAAAGGCAGGACATTGATCGTCGCAACCCATGATCCTGTGCTCGCCGCGCGCATGGACAGGGTCGTGAATATGACGACGATCCATTCGAGGGGGCAGTCATGATCGCGCGTTTTGCCATATTGAAACCTGTCATTTCCCTGTTCTGGTCGGCACGTCGCGGCATGCTGCTCGTTGGCGCGGTTCTGGCAGCAACCACGGTGCTGGCGGGTATAGGCCTTCTCGGCGTTTCCGGCTGGTTCATTACTGCGACCGCGATTGCCGGTCTGGTCCCTGCGACGGCCTATGCTTTCGACGTCTTTGCGCCATCGGCGGCCATCCGTCTGCTGGCGTTGTCACGCACCGCTGCCCGTTATGGCGAACGCATGACCACCCATGAGGCGACGCTGTCCGTGCTTGCAGCGCTTCGCGAAAAGCTGTTTCGTGGCTTTGCCGCACCGCAGGCGGCGAAACATCTGGAGGCGAGGCCCGCCCGCCTGCTGAACCGGCTGACTGCGGATATCGACGCGCTGGATTCGCTTTATCTGCGCGTGCTGGTACCCGCCGCCGTCGCAATCCTCGCCGCAATCGCAACAGGCATCGGTCTTGCCCTCCTCAATCCGCTTGCGGGCGTTCTGGCGGCCCTCTTCCTCATTGCGGCGGGTCTTGGCATTTCAGTGCGCTCGGCGTTGACGGCGGAAAAATTTGCGCGTCGCCGGGCAATCGGGCTTGAAGCGCTTCGTGCCCGCACGGCGGACTTGGTCAACGGGCAGGTGGAATTGCTCACGACTGCCCGTCTTTCCGCGCAGGTTGCGGCGATTGAACGGGCCGACAATTATCTGCTCGCCTGCGACGACCGCTTGAACCGGATCGAAACCAATGCCGGTTTTTCCTTCGGCATCTCAGCGGCGGCTCTTTTGAGTGCGGCTCTCCTCGGCATGGCCTGGCTTGCGGAGCAGGACGTTGTGACCGCGCCGACTGCCGCCCTCGGCCTGCTCGTCTGTTTCGCCGCGCTGGAGCCCTTCACGGCGCTACGCCGTGGTGCAATGGAACTCGGGCGCACGCTTTTTTCGGCAAGACGCATTGCGCCGCGTCTTTCCGCCGAGGCAGCCGCCAACTGTCCGCGCCTGCCTGCCAACGGCTTGGCGGCTGAGCTTGATGGTGTGCGGCTGGAGCGGGATGGGAACGAAAATCCTGTCCTGACGAATATCAACCTTGCAATCGCCGCCGGAGAGACGGTTGCGATTATCGGGCCGAGCGGTGCAGGCAAGACCAGCCTCATCCAGCTTCTGGCTGGTGAAGTGCAACCGGCGGCGGGCAGGGTCAGCGCTTTGCCTTGCTCGCTCATGACGCAGAGAAGTCAGCTTTTCCGAGACAGCATCGCTGACAATCTGAGGCTGGCAAAAGCTGCCGCGACCGAGCGTGAACTGTGGGATGCCCTGCAATCGGCAGGCCTTGGCGAGCATGTCAAAACCTTGGCCGCCGGGCTGGATACGAGACTTGGCGAGGCGGGGCAGGGTCTCTCCGGCGGTCAGTCACGACGGCTCGCCCTTGCCCGTTTCCTTCTACGCGACAAACCACTCTGGCTTCTAGACGAGGTGACGGAAGGGCTGGACGGCGAAACCGCCCGTGACGTGCTCGGCCGGTTGTTTGCAAGGGCGGAAGGCAAGACTGTCGTGATGATAACCCACAATCGCCGTGAGGCGGAATTTGCCGATCGCATCATCGTGCTGAGAGAGGGGCGCCAACTTGATCAATGTCAAAGCGGCACCCCGGAATACGACGTAATGCTGCAAACATTGCGTCCGGACTGAGTGATTTTTTCAGGGCCGGCGCCGTTTCGTAACAGAAGGCCGGCCTTTCCTGAAAGGTGGGGTAAAAACATGGAACTCGACATCGTGGCGCTATCGCGCCTGCAATTCGCTGTTACCGCTTTATATCACTTTCTATTCGTTCCCCTGACGATCGGACTGTCCGTGGTGATCGCCATCATGGAAACGGTCTATGTCATGACCGGCCGCACCATCTGGCGGCAGATGACGAAATTCTGGGGTACATTGTTCGGCATCAACTTCGTGCTTGGTGTTTCCACCGGCATCGTCATGGAATTCCAGTTCGGCATGAACTGGAGTTATTACAGCCACTATGTCGGCGATATCTTCGGTGCGCCGCTAGCGATCGAAGGGATGATGGCTTTCTTTCTGGAAGCCACCTTTGTCGGTCTGTTCTTTTTCGGCTGGGACAAGCTGTCCAAGCTCGGCCATCTCATCGCAACATGGTGCGTGGCGATCGGCTCGAACTTCTCGGCGTTG
>NZ_BDLN01000007.1:163386-254386 GCF_001950375.1 Rhizobium sp. TBD182
ATTGATCGCCAATGGCTGGATGCAGAACCCGACGGGATCGGCCTTCAACCCCCAGACCATGCGCATGGAGGTGACGGATTTCTTCGCGGTGCTGATGAACCCGGTCGCCCAGGCGAAGTTCGTGCACACGGTTTCTGCGGGTTATGTCACTGCCTCCATCTTCGTGCTCGGCGTTTCCGCCTGGTACGTGCTGAAAGGCCGCCATGTCGATCTCGCCAAGCGGTCTATGACGGTTGCAGCTTCTTTCGGCCTGGCTGCTGCACTGTCGGTCGTCGTGCTGGGTGATGAAAGCGGTTATCTTTCGACCGAGCACCAGAAGATGAAGCTCGCCTCGATCGAAGCCATGTGGGAAACGGAACCGGCACCCGCCCCCTTTACCGCCATCGGGTTTCCTGATCAGGAAGCCCGGGAGACGCATTTCGCCGTGAAAATTCCGTGGGTGATGGGCCTTATCGGCACGCGCTCGCTGGACACGGAAATCCCCGGTATCAACGATCTGGTGGAACTCGCAAAGACCCGCATCCGCGATGGCATCAAGGCCTATGATGCGCTGATGCAGATACGTGCCACCGGCAAGGGCGCGGAACTGCCCGAAGAGGTGCGTGGCACCTTTGCGGAACTCGGCCACGAGCTTGGTTACGCCCTGTTGCTGAAGCGTTATGTCGACGATCCGCGCCAGGCGACGGAGGAGCAGATTGCCAAGGCCGCCGCCGATACCATCCCGCATGTGCCGACGCTGTTCTGGGCGTTCCGCATCATGGTCGGTCTTGGCATGTTCTTCATCCTGTTGACGGCGACCTTCTTTTATCTCTCGGCACGGCGCCGGCTGGATCACTATCCGTTCTTGCTGAAGGTGGCCGTCTTCGCCATTCCGCTGCCGTGGATTGCTGCGGAAATGGGCTGGGTGGTCGCGGAATTCGGCCGTCAGCCATGGATCATCGAAGGCGTGCTGCCGACGGCCGCCGCCGTCTCCAGCCTCAGCGCCTCAACGGTTCTGATTACGCTTCTCTGCTTCATCGCCATCTATACGGTGCTGTTCATCGTCGAAATGGGGCTGATGCTGAAGGCGATCCGCAAAGGGCCGGATCCGGATCACGAGCCGGAAGCGCCGCTCGTTCCTGAAAAACTCGTCGCTGCGGAGTAAACGATCATGATATTGCATCAACTCATCGACTACGAAGTCCTCCGCGTCATCTGGTGGCTGCTGCTTGGCGTGGTGCTGATCGGTTTTGCCGTGACCGGCGGTTTCGATCTTGGCACGGGCGCGCTGCTGCCTTTCGTTGCGAAAACGGATCTCGAGCGGCGTGTCGTCATCAATTCCATCGGCCCGGTATGGGAAGGCAATCAGGTCTGGCTCATCCTTGGCGGCGGCGCCATCTTCGCCGCGTGGCCGCCGCTTTATGCGGTGTCTTTTTCAGGTTTTTACCTGGCGATGTTCGCCACCCTGTTTGCACTGATCCTGCGGCCGGTGGGGTTCAAATACCGCTCCAAGCGCGAGAGTACGACATGGCGCAGTACCTGGGATTGGGCGCTGTTTGTCGGTGGCTTTGTTCCCGCCCTGATTTTCGGTGTGGCGATCGGCAATGTGCTGCAGGGCGTACCCTTCCGCTTCAACGATGACCTCAGGATTTTTTACGACGGCACGACTTTGTTCGAGCTTCTCAACCCTTACGCAATCCTTTGCGGCCTCGTTTCCGTTTGCATGCTGGTGATGCATGGTGCGGCCTGGCTGGTGCTGAAGACCGAAGGGCCGGTCGCTGCGCGTGCCCGCAGTTTCGGCAGTGTTGCAGCACTTGCCACCACAGTTCTCTTTGCGCTTGGTGGCGTATTGTTGTGGCTCGGTATCGACGGGTATCGCTTCACCTCGGAAGTTGTGACCGACGGTCCGTCCAATCCGTTGTCAAAGACGGTCGAGGTCGCAAGCGGCGTCTGGTTTGCGAATTACGCGGCCCATCCATGGATGATGCTGGCACCGGCGCTCGGTCTTGCCTTCCCGCTCGTCGCCTTCCTGTTGTTAAGGGGCGGGCGTGAGGTGCTGGCGCTGCTTTCCAGTTCGCTTGCCATATTCGGCATCATCTCGACGGTCGGTCTGACGATGTTTCCCTTCATCCTGCCCTCTTCGATCGATCCGAAATCGAGCCTGACGGTCTGGGACGCATCGTCGAGCCATATGACGCTATTCATCATGCTGGTCGTCGCCCTCATCTTCATCCCTATCATCGTCGCTTACACCTCATGGGTCTATCGCGTGCTGTGGGGCAAGGTGGATGAAAAGGCGATCCGTGAAGACAGCGGCCACGCTTATTAATATCGAACAAATACAAGGAGATCGAACATGTGGTATTTCGCCTGGCTGCTCGGCCTGCCTCTCGCCGCCATTTTCGCCGTCATGAACGCCATGTGGTATGAGCTGATGGAAGAAAACGCCAGAAAGGCCGAGGCCAAGCCGGAAAAATAACGCTTCGGGGCACGGGGCAAAAAAAGGGCGGCGTCCAATCTGGATGCCGCCCTTCTTGTAGAAATCGCCGCGATTGACACGCGCGGTTTCAGTGGATCGCGATGCCGCGCTTGTCCGCTTCTTCCTTGATGATGTCTTCGACCAGCGCTCTCTTGAGATTTGGGTTTCCCAGAAGATAGTCGTCGGCAATCTCGAAAATCGATTTCGGATTCTCGGTCCTGTGCAGGGTGTCGAGGTCCTGGCCGATCTGCTCTCGCAAGTCTGAATAGTCGTCCATCGCGGTTCTCCCGGTCACTGGTTCAATGCAGAAGTTCTGCCGGAACCTTGCCGCCGTTTTCAGACAGCTTCTTGATGACAGCCTTGTGCAGCCAGATGTTCATTGTGGCTGAGTCCGAGGTATCACCGGTATAGCCGAGTTCGCTTGCCAATTCCTTGCGAGCGGTTAGGCTGCTGTCCAGATCGAGCGCTTTCAGAAGATCGACGATCGAATGTATCCAGTCGAGTTTCTGCCCGTTCTGCTTGACCGCCGCGTCCAGAATGGATGCGACATCGACGCTGCCGGTGGATGCCGGAGCAGCGGCTGTCGGTGCGGGTGCTGCTGGCTGAGCCGGAGCGGCCGGACTTGCGCCTGTCGTAGGCGCGCCAGCTGGCGCCGAAGTCTGCGGTGCAGCCTCTGCCTTGCCAAAAATCGCGTTCTTGATCTTGTCGAAAAAGCTCATTGTGTCCTCCCTCTATCGGCGAAATGCGCGCCCGATGGCAATGAGAATGCATGCGCCGATGAAACCGGCGATAAGGTATCCAATCCAGCCTCCGAGCGAAATGCCCACAAGCCCAAGCAGGAAATTGGCGACGATGGCGCCAACGATGCCGAGAATTATGTTCATGAAAAGACCCATGTTGCTTTTCATGAACTGTTCGGCAAGCCAACCGGCTACGCCGCCGATGATGATTGCTGCAATCCAGCCGATTTGTGCGTCTTCCATAACAGGCCTTTCCTTTGTGAGAGAGGTCCGCAGGCATATGGACAGGCTTTTGCGCGCACTGATCCCCCCGCCTCTTGACCCCAGGCAGGGAATTAACGGCCAATCGAGGATTTTGTTCCGGTCTCCTTGCTTTCGTCAGCTTTGGCTTTGAAAGTCCAGCCCGATATCCAGAACCGGCGCGCTGTGGGTCAGCCAGCCGACGGAGATGAGATCGATGCCGGTTGCTGCAATGGCTGCTGCGGTTTGAGGCGTGATGCGTCCGGAGGCCTCGGTGATGGCGCGTCCGGCGACGATCTGCACCGCCTCGCGCAGCTGTTCCGGCGGCATGTTGTCGAGTAGAACCGCATCGACCCCTTCCTCCATCGCTTCGCGCAATTGCAAGAGCGTATCCACCTCGACCTCGATCTTGACCAGATGTCCGACACCCGCCTTGGCGCTGCGGATAGCGTCACGCACGCCGCCGGCCACGGCGATGTGGTTGTCCTTGATGAGTACAGCATCATAAAGGGCAAAACGGTGGTTCATGCCGCCACCGGCGCGCACGGCATATTTTTCCAGCGCCCTGAGGCCCGGCGTCGTTTTGCGGGTGCAGGCAACCGAGGCTCTGGTGCCGGAGATGGCGGCAGCAATTGTGGCGGTGACGGACGCGATGCCTGAGAGATGGCCGAGAAAATTAAGGGCGGTGCGCTCCGCCGTCAAAAGACCGCGCGAGGGACCCTCGATTGTCGCGATAATATCGCCGGGAGCGACCGCCGCGCCATCCTGCACCTGCCGCCTCATCACGATTGTCGGGTCCACCAACTGGAAAGCCAGTTCTGCGGCATCAAGACCTGCGATGACACCCGGTTCACGCGCCGCCATGACGACGACTGAGCGATGATCAGCGGGGATGACTGCGGCGGACGTGATGTCGCCCGCCAGACCCAGGTCTTCCAGCAGGGCGTTACGGACAAGCGGCTCCACGATAATGCGTGGCAGAGGGGTGAGGGTCATGTCAGGCGCTCCGCGCAATGCTGGAAGAAAAAAGATTGGACGATAAGAGGTCATGGGCAATGGCGATGACATCGGACAGGCAAAGCCTGCGCCTTGTGGCGGTCGCGTCCTTTTCCGGGAAGTCGTTACGGAAATGGGCCCCGCGCGATTCTCTTCGCAAGGCGGCGAAGACGGCGATTGCGAGCCCGACGATGGCGGGATCGGATGCCGGGCCGTTCTGTTCGGCCAGTGGGAGAAGTTCGCTGATCGCGCTGATCAACCCCGCTTCATGTCTGGCGATGCCGAGATGGCGGGAGACGATGGGCCGGACGACTGACGGGTCTGCTGCCGAAAGAACAGGCGTTGCGAATGGCGTGACAGCTGTCACCCGTTTTGACGCCGGTCGGGCGGCAATATCTTTTGCCGCACGCATGCCCATGGCAGCCGCCTCCAGCAGGGAGTTGCTGGCCAGCCGGTTAGCCCCGTGAAGACCGGTGCAGGCGGTTTCGCCCGCAACCCATAGGCCCGGCACGGAACTACGGCCATTACCATCCGTGGCGACGCCGCCCATGTGGTAGTGAACGGCGGGACGGACGGGCACGAGTTCGCGGGCGGGGTCTATGCCAGCCTCGCGGCATAGCAGGTCGATTGACGGGAAACGCGCCGAAAAACCGCTGCCGATCGCCTTGCGGGCATCGAGAAAGACTTTGCCGCCGCGCAGGATTTCCCGGTCGATGGCGCGGGCGACAATATCGCGGGAGGCAAGTTCTGCACCCGGAACGGTCGCCATGAAACGTTCGCCGCTTTCATTGAGAAGAACGGCACCTTCGCCCCGCACCGCCTCGCTGACCAGAGCCAGCGGCCGCCGGGGAGAGGAAAGCGCCGTCGGGTGGAACTGGACGAATTCCATATCAGTGAGGATGGCTCCGGCGCGCGCGGCGAGCATGATCCCCTGTCCGAAATTGCCGGTGGGATTGGTGGTGGCCTCATACAGCCCGCCGAGGCCACCGGTTGCAAGAATGACGTTTGTGGCCGGCAGAACAAAGCTGCCCTTTTGCCCGGCGCAGATGAGACCGGCTATGGTCCCGCCTTCTGTCAGCAGCCGGCGCACTTCCGCACCTTCCAGGACTGCGATGGACGGCGTGTTGAGAACGGCGGCTGCAAGAGCCCTCACAATGGCCGCGCCCGAGCCATCACCTTCGGCATGCAGGATGCGCCGGCGGCCATGGGCGGCTTCCAGCCCGAAAACGAGCCTGCCTTGTGCATCGCGATCGAAACGAACTCCGGCTCGTTCCAGGGCATCGATGACGGCGGGGGCGGTGGAGACGATATCTGCTGCCATAGCCGCGTCACAGAGGCCGTCGCCTGCGGCGAGCGTATCGGCAAGATGCAGTGCAGTGCTGTCGTCAGCGCCAAGGCTTGCAGCAATGCCGCCCTGCGCCCAGGCGCTGGACGTTTCGCAACCGAGCGCGCCGCGGGTCAGAAGCAGTACCGGTTGCGGTGCAAGCGTCAATGCTGCCATCAGGCCGGCAATACCGCTGCCGACGATGACCGTCCTGCCCGCATATTGCGACAGAGCGTCACTCATACCGCCAGCATCCTTTCCACCGCGCGGCGGGCGGCGACCGCAACAGCCGGATCGATTGTCACCTCGTGGCGGTTTTCTTCAAGCGCTGTGCGGATATTGCCGAGCGTGATGCGCTTCATGTGCGGGCAGAGGTTGCAGGGGCGGATGAATTCAACATCGGGATGATGCACGGCGACATTGTCGCTCATCGAGCATTCCGTCAAAAGCACCACGCGGGCCGGTCTTTCCCGGCCGACGTAATCCGACATGACAGCGGTCGAGCCGGAAAAATCTGCGGCCTCAACGACATCGGGCGGACATTCGGGATGCGCGAGAACGGTGATGCCGGGATGGCTTTCGCGCAATTCCCTGATGTCGTCGGCGGTGAAAAGCTCATGCACCTCGCAATGGCCGCGCCATGCGATGAGTTCGACATTGGTCTCCCGCGCCACATTCTTCGCCAGATATTCGTCCGGCAGCATCAGCACGCGCGGCACGCCGAGCGATTCCACCACTTGGCGGGCATTGCCGGAGGTGCAGCATATGTCGGAAGCCGCCTTCACCGCCGCCGAGGTGTTCACGTAAGTGACGACAGGAACGCCGGGATAGGCCTTGCGCAGAAGTGCGATGTCTTCGGGCGTGATGGAATCGGCGAGCGAGCAGCCGGCGGCCATATCCGGAATAAGCACGGTTTTTCCCGGATTGAGCAGCTTTGCCGTCTCAGCCATGAAATGCACGCCGGCGAGAACGATCACATCCGCTTCTACTTCCATTGCCTTGCGCGCAAGGGCGAGGCTATCGCCAACGATATCGGCAACGCCGTGGAAGATTTCCGGCGTCTGGTAATTATGGGCGAGGATGACGGCGTTGCGCCTGCGCTTCAGATCGAGGATCGCCTCCACATCATCCTGAAAACCCATCCATTCCGCCTTGGGAATGACGCGGCTGACGCGGTCGTAAAGGCTTGCGGCAGATATCTGTTCGTTCACGGCACTCTCCCATTTATACTCTATTTGAGTATATCTACGGCAAACAGATATTCTCATTGTGAGCATATGTCAATTGCGGGAGAGTGGCAGTTTGGTTCCGGAAAGGGCGCGTTCATCCACAACGGTCTGGCGGAATCGGAAGAGCTTTGCAGGGCGTCCGCCGGTTTCGGTCGCCATGTCGCCAGTTTCTTCCACCAGCTGCTGCTGTTCTATCAGCCGGCGGAAGTTCTGCTTGTGCAGCGTCAGACCGGCGAGCGCCTCCACCGCGCGCTGCAATTGCAGCAGGGTGAAAGCGTCGGCCATCAGTTCGAAAACTACAGGCCGGTATTTGATCTTAGCCCGGAGGCGCGCGATGCCGGTGGCAAGAATGCGGCGGTGATCGGCAAACATCGGTCTGCCGAAATTGATCCGAGGCTCACTCTGGGCTTCTTCGACCAGTCCGGCCTCATAGAGCAATTCGTAGCGCTGAAGTGTCAGTTCCTCGTTCCAGCCGCCGCCATCAAGGCCGAAGGTGAAGTCGGCGCGTAAATGGCGCTGGCCTTTGCAGGCAGGGTCGGAATCCGCCCAGCAGCGCAGCTTTTCGATGATGGTGTCCAGAACCGCCGGCCGGCCCTGCCGATGGTCTTCCCAGGGAAAATACTCGTACCAGCCATGCCAGAGAGGGCGGCCATTGCCAGGCGGCTCCTGTTCGCGAACCAGCCCGAGATAACCGATCGATATGGTTCTTCCGCCAAGAATGTCATTGTTGCGGTCCCGGTCGGCGAAGGTGTAGAGCTGTTCGAGATAGCCGACAGGATGATGTGTCTGTTCGTGTATCCACTCTCTCAACCCGCTCTGAAGCGTCCTGTGTCCGAATTCAAACGGCCCTGATGGAAGTGCCGCGCCCGCCCGCACGGTCATTACCCGCGGCTCGTCCGTGGTGATGGCGGTGACGACGGCGATGAGTTCGGCGTGGGCAAGCCCTATGGTCACGGCGGCTCCTCTGGTAGATGGCGTCGGTATCGACCTTCTTTGGCACAGGAATGCCTGTTCGCCAACAAGCGGGCTGGGAAACGCGGATGCCGCCGCGCATGTAAAACTTTACGTAGCGATCAGACAAAAGAATAAGTGCTTGTGGTTAGTCGCGTATCGTCCTTTATGTTAAGACCCGCGTCAAAAGCATCCATAATGTAGAAGGCCGATGTTAGAGGATATATATCTCGAAGAAACACTTGTGGGTTATTACACCTGGAACGTGGGACAGAATCTGGTTTATCTGGATGCTGTGGCGGCTCGCCTGCGCGAATTTTCCGAAGAGAAAGCCGCCCGCGGCATTCCCGTGGAGGATTTCATAGATCAGATCGAAAGCGGCACGCGCGCGCGTGTGGCCAAGGCGGTTTACAACTCGCTGACGAACGGCGTGTTCTATGATCAGCAATACCGCATCGAACTCAAATCCGGCGATTTTCGCTGGCTGCGGACAACGGGCAGGGTTATCCTTGATGGTGACCGCATTCCAATCATGGCGATGGGCACGGTGCGAGACATCACCTCGCGCAAGATTTTATTGATGTAATATTTATCGCGTTCGGTCTGTCTTGAAAAACGCCGATCTATTTCTTGTCGATTGTTTTGATGTTGCGGTGACATGGTTCGGCAAGTTTTCATTTTGCTGTTTCAGATCGTGCTGGTCACGGGGCTTGGTATAGCCGGCATCCGCATCGCCTCGCTCATGAATGGCGAGGCGGCATATCCAGCGACTGGCCTCTCCGCAAACACGGAAACGCTGTGGACGACCTCTCCGGTCAGGGTCGATCCCCGCCATCAGAATTATGAGCGTATTCCGACCCCGCCTGATCCATACCCCCTGAAAATATACGCGGATCAGCGCCTGCGCGTTGCGTCCAACAATCGCTTTACCTTCAAAGGACAGGAGTTCCGCCTCGCCGGCGTGGAAGACATCGACCGCAACCGGGTTTGCGCCGGACCTGACGGCCGCCGTTATGCCTGCGGCCTGAACGCCTTCAAGGCGCTGGAGAACCGCCTGCGCGGCAAATATCTGGAATGCCGCGTGCTGGAAGAAGGCGGCGGCGTTCCGTCGGTGGAATGCCGGATCAACGGGCAGGATGTGCGGGCGCTCTTGCAATAGTCAACGCGAAGAACAGACAATGCCGCACGAAAGCCCGTGCTGGACGATGGAAATTTGTATTTTAGAAGGTTTGGTGGAGCTAAGCGGGATCGAACCGCTGACCTCTTGCATGCCATGCAAGCGCTCTCCCAGCTGAGCTATAGCCCCATAAGGGTTCCGGCATTTCGTCCGGTTCCGGGAACCGAAGCGGCTGTTGTTCCGTTCGGTGGCGGCTTACTACTTCGGCTAATCGAAGAGTGCAAGCACAAAAAACAGCCCGGCTTCATTTTTTTGTCGCCGGGCTGGTTTATCCAATAAGATCAAGCTTCTTCGTCGTCGCCCGGTACGCCGATGATGCCGGACATGTCGTCGTCATCGTCGTCTTCGTCGGCTTCTAGGAAGGTGTCGTCGTCGTCGCCGATTTCCACGTCGTCGTCATCGTCGCCCAGGTCCGGGATATCGTCGCCGCTGTTGTCGCCGTCGGCGTCTTCCAGCGATACGAGTTCGACTTCCGTGTTTTCGGCATCGACTTCCGCGACTTCTTCTTCTTCAGCCTGCTCGAGCTTTGCCTGAGCGGTGCTTTCTTCAAAGAAGGAGAGCGGCCAGGACTTGCCGCTATAGGGAGAAACGACCGGGTCGCGGTTCAGATCGTAGAACTTCTTGCCGGTATCGGGGTCTGTGCGCTTGGTACCAAGGTCCGCTTTTGCCACTGTCTAAGCCTCAAATTGTCGAATGAGTTTCGGTGTGTACGCCGTAAAACCGGCATAGACGGTAAAATTTCTAGCCGGTCCCCTTAATCGTTGCGGTCTTTCGTGTCAAAGACAAACTTTGGAGGCCGCCCTCCCATGATGCGACTTGTATGCCAGGTTGCTCATAAAGATTGGAGGCCGACGCACTCTACTGTATTAATGATGGACGCACAGGCAGAAAGCTTCATGACATTTACGATTGCCATAGATGGGCCAGCTGCGGCGGGCAAAGGGACCTTGTCACGCAAGATTGCGGAGACCTATGGTTTCCATCATCTCGACACCGGGCTGACCTACAGAGCCACGGCCAAGGCACTTCTTGACGCCGGCCTGCCGCTCGATGACGAGAACGTCGCTGAAAAGGTGGCGCTGCAACTCGACCTTGCCGGCCTCGACCGCGCGGTGCTTTCAAGGCACGATATCGGCGAGGCGGCGTCCAGGATTGCGGTGATGACCCCGGTGAGGCGCGCGCTCGTGACAGCGCAGCAGCGGTTTGCGGCAAAGGAACCGGGCACGGTTCTGGATGGCCGCGACATCGGCACGGTGGTGTGCCCGGAGGCGCCAGTGAAACTCTACGTCACCGCTTCGCCGGACGTGCGGGCGCGCAGGCGTTATGATGAAATCGTCGCCAACGGCAGCGTTGCCGATTACGACGCCATTTTCGCTGAGGTGAAGAAACGCGACGAGCGCGACATGGGCCGAGCCGACAGCCCGTTGAAACCGGCTGAAGACGCGCACTTGCTAGATACGTCGGAAATGAGTATAGAGGCGGCGTTTCAGGCCGCGCGGATGATTATCGACGCCGCCCTGAAGAAACAGGTTTTTCGCGGAACCGCTTGAATCGGTCCGCGTTTAGTCCGGAATTGCCTGAAGACATGTCCTTGCGCCGGGAAGCCTTTTAAAAAGGCGGGCATGGGTTCGGGTATCAACAACGCTAGCCCACCGGCGCTTTTGTATTCGCTCTCGCGCGGATGCAATCAGGAGATTTCATGTCAGTATCTACCCCCACGCGCGAAGATTTCGCAGCGCTTCTCGAAGAATCCTTTGCCTCTAACGATCTTGCCGAAGGCTATGTTGCCAAGGGTATCGTAACGGCAATCGAGAAGGACGTTGCCATCGTCGACGTTGGCCTCAAGGTTGAAGGCCGCGTACCGTTGAAGGAATTCGGCGCGAAGTCCAAGGACGGCACGCTGAAGGTCGGCGACGAAGTCGAAGTTTACGTCGAGCGCATCGAAAACGCACTCGGCGAAGCCGTTCTGTCGCGCGAGAAGGCTCGCCGCGAAGAAAGCTGGGTCAAGCTCGAAGCCAAGTTCGAAGCTGGCGAGCGCGTCGAAGGCGTTATCTTCAACCAGGTCAAGGGTGGTTTCACCGTCGATCTGGACGGCGCCGTTGCCTTCCTTCCGCGTTCGCAGGTCGACATCCGTCCGATCCGCGACGTTACCCCGCTGATGCACAACCCGCAGCCCTTCGAAATCCTCAAGATGGACAAGCGTCGCGGCAACATCGTTGTCTCGCGCCGCACAGTTCTCGAAGAGTCCCGCGCCGAGCAGCGTTCTGAAATCGTTCAGAACCTCGAAGAAGGCCAGGTTGTTGACGGCGTCGTCAAGAACATCACCGATTACGGTGCGTTCGTTGACCTCGGCGGCATCGACGGCCTGCTGCACGTTACCGACATGGCATGGCGCCGCGTCAACCATCCTTCGGAAATCCTCAACATTGGCCAGCAGGTCAAGGTTCAGATCATCCGCATCAACCAGGAAACCCACCGTATCTCGCTCGGCATGAAGCAGCTCGAGTCCGATCCGTGGGATGGCATCTCCGCCAAGTACCCGGTTGGCAAGAAGATCTCCGGTACGGTCACGAACATCACCGACTACGGTGCATTCGTCGAGCTGGAGCCGGGCATCGAAGGCCTGATCCACATTTCCGAAATGTCCTGGACCAAGAAGAACGTACATCCCGGCAAAATCCTGTCCACGAGCCAGGAAGTCGACGTTGTCGTTCTCGAAGTCGATCCGTCCAAGCGCCGTATCTCGCTCGGCCTCAAGCAGACGCTGGAAAACCCGTGGCAGGCATTTGCCTTCAGCCATCCGGCCGGCACTGAAGTCGAAGGCGAAGTCAAGAACAAGACCGAATTCGGCCTGTTCATCGGCCTCGAAGGCGATGTCGACGGCATGGTTCACCTGTCGGATCTCGACTGGAACCGTCCGGGCGAACAGGTCATCGAAGAGTTCAACAAGGGTGACGTGGTCAAGGCCGTCGTTCTCGATGTTGACGTCGAGAAGGAACGCATCTCGCTCGGCATCAAGCAGCTCGGCAAGGATGCTGTCGGTGAAGCCGCAACGTCCGGCGACCTGCGCAAGAACGCAGTCGTTTCGTGCGAAGTCATCGCCGTTAACGACGGTGGCGTGGAAGTGAAGCTCGTCAACCACGAGGACATCACCTCCTTCATCCGCCGCAACGACCTCGCACGCGATCGTGACGATCAGCGTCCGGAGCGTTTCGCAGTTGGCCAGGTTTTCGACGCTCGCGTCGTCAACTTCTCGAAGAAGGACCGCAAGGTCATGCTTTCGATCAAGGCTCTGGAAATCGCTGAAGAGAAGGAAGCCGTCGCACAGTTCGGTTCGTCCGACTCTGGCGCTTCGCTCGGCGACATCCTCGGTGCGGCTCTGAAGAACCGCAGCGAATAATCGCTAGAGATCGTTTGATATAAAGAACCCGCCGGAATTTTCCGGCGGGTTTTTTGTTGGCTATAGTGTTCGTGGCACAGGCCAATGGGCGGCGCGGAATTCAGTGCATGCCACTCATCTTGAGGTAATAATTTTCCGCACTGTCGTCGAAAGCCGCTGTCCGCGGATTTTCCCCATCCCCAATCTCGTCATTGGCGGCGACCCTCTCTTCCATCTCGTCCTGACCGTCGGGATTTTCGCCCTCCGCCTCGCCATTCGCTTCATCCTCGGAAAATGGACCACGCCCGCGATGCGGCGTTTCCGATTCGTGGTCCTCTTCCGCCGGTGGGTATGCGACGAGCGGTAACGGCGTGCCGTCTTTTGCCAGAGCCGCAGCGATCAGCGATTGCGAAGCCGTTTGTTCCAGCATCGCCATTCTTGCTTCCGGGTCGAGAGCGGCGCGCGGCATGGGCTGGGCTTCTGGCCGGTTGGTAATCGTCTCCGTTTCCTCCCCGGTCGGGTGGATGGGCGTTGCGAGGGCAGTTTTTTCGGCAGGCCGCTCTTCGAGTGGTTGCGGTATGGCGCCCGGTGGCGTGGCGGAAAGCTGGGCAGCGGTGGTGGCTTTGGCGGGAAGTTTGCCGGCCACTGCAGCAAGGAGCAGGTTTTCCATATCCTTGACGCCAGCCGTGGACTGGCCGGATGGCGAGGGCAAGGTAGTGCGGGTTTCCCTCGGCTCCAGCTTCATCGTGTCCCGATGCTGAAGTGCAGGGCGCATCTCGGCGTTCTCAGCCCGTGGCGGATTTGCCGGGCGGGCATCTGTCGAAGCTTCCTTTGTTGTGCTGCCCGTTTGCGGCTGAGGCAAGCGTACGGTGCTTTCGGCGGCTTTCCCTTCCGGTTTTGCCGCATCGTGCGGAGAGTCGGACATGTCGGCAGGTGGGGCGGGAAGATTGACCTGTGGGCCTTGCGGCGCTGCCTGCGCCGCAACCATGGCTTTTATCGCGGCGGCGCTTTGGGCAAGCGGGCCGATAAGCAGAGGCAACAGCCGGCCGGGTGTGGCGGCGGTTGCCGGTTGTGCTGTTGTTGTGGTGGTCGTTGCCGGGTTTGGGCGGCCCTCAGCACTCTGGCTCTGGCCGTTCTGCTGTCTCGCTTGTACTGGCTGCGCGGTCACCGGATTGGCCGAATTGTTCTGCTGATAAGAGGACACCACCGCCTTCGCCGCAAGATCCGTTCCCTTGTAGCGGGAAAGTTCGATCAGCAGCGCAAGCCTTGCGGCATCCGGCCCGGTTGGATGTTTCAGGATTTCTGCGAGCATCGAAAGGCTCAACCCCTGCAGGACTTTGCTGACCTGTTGTTCCAGCGCCAGGCGCTGCGGTGCGGGCAGGGCGCGCAGCGCATCCGTCAGACGCATCACATAGGTTTGAATGGCTTCGCCGTCGCGCCTTGGCAGGTTCATCAGCTTGCCAAGCGCCTCCGCCAGAACGGCGGTGCTGCGGGAAAGCTGATATTCGCTGGCGAGAGAGGTGACTGCGGCTTTGGCGAAAAGACTGCTGCCATTGTCGGGAGCAAGATTGCTTGCCTGCGGCTGCACGGCCTCCTTCGGCTCCCCGCGCTGCGTCTGCGAGGCTGCGGCTCCATAGGCGGCATCGGCTGCCGGAATTTTCGGTACAGGCGGTAACATGCTGCGCTCCGTTCCTATCGATTACCGCCGCTGGCTACGAAAGGGCCAGTCCCTGGCTCTCTGATCCGCATTTGGCCTATGTTGAAAGATTGCCGCGCCGGTGATGTACAGGTGTCATCTCGCCCGCTCATGCGGGAGCGCCGTGTGCGTCGCTGGCAGGAATGCCAGCTCTTCGCGATGCACACAGAATCATCAACCCTAAGTCTGGGCCGTAGATATTAAGAATTCGCTAACCATAAAAATCGTGTCGATATGGCAATCAGGGAGAGACGCTGATGAACATGCGGTAAAGCCCGTTATCGTCGGAATTGACCGATGAAATATGGTCCGGTTCCCTGTCCGCTGCCTCAAAGGCTTCCGGCGGCATCGCGTCGAGCCAGCTCGCCTTGGGAAAACCTCTCTCGGGACGATTTTCAACGGGGGCGATGAGGTTGTCTTCCTCGCTTGCGGCAACGAAATTGTCGTCATTCGGCGCCAGTGGCGGAGCGGCGATGGAGAGCAGCGCTTGCGCCGCATTTGGTTCGGCATCGAGGCCGGCGCTGCCGGATATGCCGGAAATTTGAGACATGTTTGAACTCACATCATGTTTCGCTCAAGTGACTATCGGTAGCGGCGAGATCATGCCGCCTTCTTCTTCAGCAGTGCATAAATTCCATTGTCGTCTATCGAGATCGGCAAAATGGCGCTGCGGGCGTTATCGACGACTGCCTGAGCATCAAGCAGTTTTTCGGCGTCGTCTTTCTGATCGGTTTCCGTCTTGGTTGCGGCGTCTGTCTCTGCGGGTTCGTTGTCATTTTCGGCCGGGGCCGTTTGGCTAGATGGCGTTGCCGCGAGCACGGAGATAAGGGCGATTTCCGATGAAATATCGACCGGGCCTTGCCCGTCAGTGCCTTGCGCTTTTTCTTCGGCGGCAGCGTCTATGTGTTCCTTCACGACGTCCTGAAGTTTTTGCACATCCTCCAGCTTGCCCTGTGCGTCTCGGGTCTGGATATCCTCTTCCCGCTCCGCCGCAACTTCGGCATCGTTGATTTCGCCCATGCGGTTTTTGCCGCGTTCGGCCTGCAATTCTTCCTTGGTTTTCGGATCGGCGACGTCTTCCAGGCGCTGGATGACCTTCATCGTTTCCCGTGTCATGAATTGGGTGCCCTGCGCCTGATCGTTCATCGCATTCTTCACGGCGCGTGCCGCATCGCCAAATGGGTTTGCGATTGCGGCGATCATCTGCTGCGCGGAAATACCAAGTTCCTTGAGGCCAGTCGATTCTTCGAGATCATTGACATTTTTGGGTGCGGTGGCGCGCACTGCCATGATTGCTTTCGACATCTGCACGCCGAAATCTTCTTCCTTGCCGCTCAGGCCGGCATTTTGGGCAATGCGTGCGGCAAGTGCTGCCATGGGCGCGGTCTTGGCAGTTACGCCGTTATTCAGGACTTCCACGACCTGCGCTTCCGAAACGCCGAAGGATTTCAGCGAAATCGGCGTGGCTTTTCCTGCCGCATCGGTTTTTTCAAAGCCGTCGGTCAGGGTCAGCGCGTCCTGAAGCCTTTGCGCGAAAGCGGCGTTCGATTCATCGTTTTCCTGGGTGATGCCAAGCGCAGACGAGAAACGGGAGACAAGCGAGGCGAAGGCATCGCCATCAGGCTTCATGGCGCCGAACAGATAGGCGCTTATCTTTTCATTGGCAACGCGATGGCTTTGGTCCGGCTGCGGCTGGGTCTTTATCGTCTCGTCTTTTTTGGTGCCGTTCGCTTTTTCCTGCTCTTCGCGATGGCGCTCCTCAATGGTTTCCACCATCGACCGCATGAGGTCGCTGACTGCAATGCTTGCCGTCTGCTGCAACGGTGTAATCATCTGGAAGTCCCCGGCCACCCAAAGTTGCGGCCGAGAATAGGCAGTTTCGGTAAATCAGTCCTTAAACGAAGTGTGAAACCGCTCAGCTATGGGCGAAGATATCCGTTTCGTCCCAGCCCAGAAGATCGAGCTTGGCACGGGTCGGCAGAAACGCGAAACAGGCATCGGCATGATCGAGGCGACCATCACGCACGAGGCGGTGGGTCAGCTTGTCGCGCAGCGCATGCAAATGCAGCACGTCGGAGGCGGCATATTCGAGCTGTGCGGGTGACAGTTTTTCTGCTGCCCAGTCGGACGATTGCTGCGCCTTGGAGATGTCGACCTCAAGCATTTCCTTCAGATTGTCCTTCAGCCCGTGCCGGTCGGTATAGGTGCGGGTCAGGCGGGAGGCGATCTTGGTGCAGAAAACCGGCGTCGTCGTCACACCGAACGTGTGGAACAGAACGGCGATATCGAAACGGCCATAGTGAAAAATCTTCTGCCGGGCAGGGTCTGCAAGCATATGGGTGAGGTTTGGAGCCTCCTTCTGGCCGGCGGCGATGCGGATGACATCCGCCGTACCGTCTCCAGGAGAAAGCTGAACGACACAGAGACGGTCGCGGCGTGGCACCAGCCCCAGTGTTTCCGTATCGATTGCGATGGCGCCAAGGTAGCGTGCGGCATCTGCGGCGGAAATATCGCCTTCGTGATAACGGATGGTTGCTGCCATTGTCTTGCTCCGGGAATGTCCAGTTCGTTGCTCCGGCTATAACGGAAAGACAGGTTTGACGATACCGTTTTGTAGGTCGCTCCGACGCGCCTTGGCGCATGTCCGCTTGGTACTTGCGTTTGCGAAAGTCTCCGGGTTAGGTTTGCGAAAATCCTGTTTCTCCAAATTGTATGAAATTTCCTATGACAAAGAAAATCTATCTCGCCGGGCCGGAGGTCTTCCTCCCGAATGCCCGTGAAATGCTCGACCTCAAGGCCTCGCTTGCACGCGAGGCCGGGTTTACGCCGCTTTCGCCGGGCGATTTGGAAATTCCGCCCGCGGACACGAAAATCGGCCACGGCTGCAACGTCAATGCCATAGACGAGCGGATGATGCTGGAAGCGGATGCGGTCATCGCCAATCTCACGCCGTTTCGCGGCATCGCCGCCGATACGGGAACGAGCTACGAACTGGGGTTCATGTGCGCGCTGGGCAAGCCGGTTTTCGCCTACACCAATGTCGCGGCCAATCACTTCACCCGCATCATGGCGCAATATAACGGTGTTGCCGCAATCGATGAAACAGGGCGCTATCGCGGCCCGGACGGTTTGTCGATCGAGAATTTCGACATGGTCGACAATCTCATGCTGCACGGCGGAATTTTGCGGCGCGGCGGCGTTGTCATCGTCGGCAACGCCACGGCAGAGGCTCTCTATACGGATCTCGAGGCGTATAAGCGCTGTCTGGCGGCCGCCGCTGAAAAATTACTGACACAGACTGATCCCGACAGAACGAATTTACTGGAGACATCATCATGAGCGGTACCATCCTCATCACCGGCGCCACGTCCGGCTTCGGACAGGCCACGGCGCGGCGCTTCGTCAAGGAAGGCTGGAAGGTCATTGGCACAGGTCGGCGGGCGGAACGGCTGGAGGCCCTGGCGCAAGAACTCGGCTCCGCCTTTCACGGCGCTGCCTTCGATGTTACCGACGAAGATGCCACTAAAAAGGCACTTGCGGCTTTGCCGGAAGGTTTCCGGGACATCGATATTCTCGTCAACAATGCGGGGCTTGCGCTCGGCACCGCACCTGCACCGCAGGTGCCGCTGAAAGACTGGCAGACCATGGTGAACACCAACATCACCGGTCTTTTGAACATCACCCACCATCTTTTGCCCACGTTGATCGACCGCAAGGGCATTGTCATCAACCTTTCCTCGGTAGCTGCGCACTGGCCCTATGCGGGCGGCAATGTCTATGCCGGAACGAAAGCCTTCCTGCGGCAATTCTCGCTAGGTCTGCGCTCCGACCTGCATGGCAAGGGCGTGCGCGTCACCTCGATCGAACCGGGCATGTGCGAAACGGAATTCACGCTTGTTCGCACCGGCGGCAATCAGGATGCCTCGGACAATCTTTACAAGGGCGTCAATCCGATCACGGCCGAGGATATCGCCAATACGATCCATTGGGTCGCCTCGCAGCCCAAACATATCAACATCAACAGCCTCGAACTCATGCCGGTCAACCAGTCCTTTGCCGGTTTTCAAGTGCATCGGGAAAGTTGATTTCCAACGTCTTCTGCGGGAGTGCTAAAAAACAAAGCAGGAATTTTCGAGCTATGCAAAAATGCAATGCTGCATTGCGAGACTTGCTCTGTTAAAAATCGCGGATACCGCTATATTCAAAACATCGAAGCGACGCACTCCTCCTCCCAGTGTCGCTCGATGCGGATCGGTGGTACTCCTCCTCCCAATCACCGATCAAGTTTGAAGCCTGCCGCACCTCCTCCCGCGGCAGGCTTTTTCCTTTTCTGGGCTTCTTTTTCCAATGCATCTTGCGGTGAGGTTTCTGCGCGCCGTCTGCGCCCGGATGACCGATACCCCGCTTTTCCCCTTAAGTTTTCGGGGGATTTCTGATTTTCCCGTCAAGGCGATGATTGTCGAAATCGGGCGCGTGTCGATCACGATTTCGTTATGTCTAGATGAATATGCACAGTTTTGTGGCGGTGCATCGTCCTGGCCCATTGCTTAGGCCCCGGCCTGTGTTTAAGCATTGGCAAAAGAACGCTTGGGAGTTGCCGACACGCTTGTGTCTGTGCGCCTGAAAGCGGCGGGGAGAGAATGGCAGACTTTCAAGAGGCGCTGAAGCGGTTTCAGCCGATCGCGGTTTCATCGATCGCTGAAGACGAGCTCGGGTTGCGGTTGCGCGGCCTGCAAGCGCAGCTAATCCAGCAAAATATCAAGGCGGTCTGGCTCGATGCATCATCGTCGCTGACCTATTATACTGGCCTGTCGCTTGGTCTTTCGGAGCGCATTCACGGCGCCCTGGTGCCGGCAGAAGGCAAGCCGGTCTATGTCAGTCCGGCATTTGAGGAGCCGAAACTACGGACGATGATCCGTATCGAGGGCGAAGTTGCCGTCTGGGAAGAGGATGAAAGTCCTTTTGACCTGATGGCAAAGCGCATCGAAGCGCTCGGCTGTCCCGGCCACCTTGTCGCGATCGATCCTGCCACTCCTTTCGTTTTCGCATCGGCCCTGATGCAGCGTCTGGAAGGCCGCATCATTTCCGCCCAGCCGATGATTGTCGCACAGCGGCAGGTCAAATCCGCAGCCGAGATTGCCATCATCCAGGCGGCGATGGATGCGAGCTACGGCGTGCAGAAGGCCGTGTTCGAGGGGCTGCGTCCCGGCATATCCACCACGGAAGTGGCTGACTTCGTTAACGCCGCACATGTTGCGCTTGGCATGAAGCCGCTTTTCGTGGCGGTTCAGTTCGGCGAGGCGACGGCTTATCCGCATGGCGTGCCCTATGCGCAGACGCTTGTTGACGGCGACATGGTGCTGGTCGATCTCGGCGGCATCCTTCATGGCTATCGTTCGGATATCACCCGCACCTATGTGTTCGGCCAGCCGACGGAACGGCAGCGTTTTCTCTGGAACGCCGAGCGGGACGCGCAGGCTGCTGCCTTTGACGCGGCCCGGGTCGGTGCTGCCTGCTCGGACGTGGACAAGGCCGCGCGCGACAGCCTGAAGGCGGCCGGTTTTGGGCCGGATTATCAGGTTCCGGGTCTACCGCATCGCACCGGCCATGGGCTTGGGCTGGATATTCACGAAGAACCCTATATCGTTGCAGGAAATGCCACGGCACTTCAGCCGGGAATGTGCTTTTCCATCGAGCCGATGCTGTGCGTTTATGGGGAATGCGGCGTCCGTCTCGAGGATATAGCTTATATGACGGAGGCGGGACCACGCTGGTTCTGCCCGCCGGAAAAGAACCTCGACCGGCTGTTCCAGCCGGTCGCCGGGTAATTGGTCGGGAGGCACAGGACCGAACGGCGACACGGGGCTCCGCGTCGTCGCTGACCAGGACAGGTAGGCCCCTTAAAACGGGGTCGCATAAACTCAGAAAAAGAGGGAAAGGACCACCAGATGAAAACGCTGACCCGCAGTTTGCTTATAGCCTCTGCGCTTGCGATGGCTTCCGCCGTGCCCGCCATGGCGAAGACCTTCGTTTATTGCTCCGAGGCATCTCCGGAAGGCTTCGATCCTTCGCCTTACACCGCCGGCGGCACCTTCGATGCCTCCGCGCATCCGGTCTACAACCGTCTGACCGAGTTCAAGAAGGGCACGACCGAAGTTGAGCCAGGCCTTGCCGAAAAGTGGGAAGTTTCGAGCGATGGCCTCGAATACACGTTCCACCTGCGCAAGGGCGTAAAGTGGCACTCCAACGAGAAGTTCACGCCAAGCCGCGATTTCAACGCCGATGATGTGATCTTCAGCTACAACCGCCAGGGTGACACAAAGAACCCGTGGAACCAGTATATCGCAGGCATCACCTACGAATATTACAACTCCATGGAAATGCCGTCGCTGATCAAGGAAATCGTCAAGGTTGACGATTACACCGTGAAGTTCGTGCTGACCCGTCCTGAAGCTCCGTTCCTTGCCAATATCGCGATGCCTTTCGCTTCGATCGTTTCGAAGGAATATGCTGATACGCTTGATAAGGCCGGCACCAAGGAAGACTTCAACAACCTGCCGATCGGCACCGGCCCGTTCAAGTTCGTCGCCTATCAGAAGGACGCGGTCATCCGCTACCAGAAGAACGCCGACTACTGGGGCGAAGCTCCGAAGATCGACGATCTGATCTTCGCGATCACGCCGGACGCTGCCGTTCGTCTGCAGAAGCTGAAGGCTGGCGAATGCCACCTTATGCCTTATCCGGCCCCGGCCGACCTCGCCACCATTCGTGCCGATTCCAACCTCAAGCTCGATGAACAGCCGGGCCTGAACGTTGCCTACTTCGCCTACAACACCACTGTTGCACCTTTCGACAAGCCGGAAGTCCGCAAGGCGCTGAACATGGCGATGAACAAGCAGGCCATCATCGACGCCGTATTCCAGGGTGCCGGCACGGTTGCCAAGAACCCGATCCCGCCGACGATGTGGTCCTACAACGACAGCATCAAGGACGATCCTTACGATCCGGAAGCTGCCAAGAAGGCTCTCGAAGCCGCTGGCGTCAAGGATCTGACGATGAAGATCTGGGCGATGCCGGTTCAGCGTCCATACATGCCGAATGCCCGCCGCACCGCCGAGCTGATCCAGTCGGATTTCGCGAAGGTTGGCGTCAAGGCCGAGATCGTCTCCTTCGAATGGGGTGAATACCTCAAGAAGTCGACTGAAGTGAACCGCGACGGTGCCGTCATCCTCGGCTGGACCGGCGACAACGGTGACCCTGATAACTTCATGGGCGTTCTGCTTTCCTGCGCTGCAACCGGCGAAGGCGGTGCAAACCGTGCTCAGTGGTGCAATAAGGAGTTCTCCGAACTGCTTTCCAAGGCAAAGCAGACCACTGACGTTGCCGAGCGCACAAAGCTTTATGAGCAGGCGCAGGTGATCTTCAAGGAACAGGCTCCGTGGGCGACGCTTGCGCACTCCACGCAGTTCGTTCCGATGTCCGCCAAGGTTTCCGGCTTCACCATGAGCCCGCTTGGCGACTTCACCTTCGAATCCGTCGATATCGCTGAGTAATCCCAAACAACAGGACGCGCGGAAGAACTCAGGTTCTTTCGCGCGTCTTTTCAGGAAAAAACCATGATCCGGTTCATTTTCGGCAAACTTCTCTATCTCGTTCCGACATTTCTCGGGATTACCATCGTTGCCTTTGCCTTCGTTCGCGTCCTGCCGGGCGATCCCGTGCTGTTGATGGCGGGTGAGCGCGGCATTTCGCCCGAGCGGCATGCACAACTTGCCGAACAGCTCGGCTTCAGCCAGCCTATCTGGCAGCAATATCTCCATTTTCTGGGGCGGCTGCTTCAGGGTGATCTCGGCAATTCGCTGGTCACCAAGAAACCCGTTCTGACCGAGTTCCTGGCGCTCTTCCCCGCGACAGTCGAGCTTGGCCTCGTCGCCATCATCCTCGCCACACTGATCGGTGTGCCGGTCGGCGTCATCGCAGCAATCCGCCGTGGCTCGTGGTTCGACCAGATCTCCATGACGACGGCGCTGGTTGGCTTCTCCATGCCTATCTTCTGGTGGGGCCTGCTGCTCATCATCATGTTCTCCGGCATCCTGCAATGGACACCGGTGTCGGGCCGTATCTCGTTGATGTATTTCTTCCCTTCCGTCACCGGTTTCATGCTGATCGACAGCCTGATTTCAGGGCAGAAGGGTGCTTTCGCTTCGGCTCTGTCACATCTCATCCTGCCTTCGGTGGTGCTTGCCACCATCCCGCTTGCAGTTATTGCCCGCCAGACACGGTCGGCAATGCTCGAAGTCCTCGGTGAGGATTATGTGCGGACAGCGCGTGCAAAGGGCATGTCGCCGTCCCGTGTCGTCGGCGTTCACGCATTGCGCAACGCCATGATCCCGGTCATCACCACCATCGGCCTGCAGATCGGTGTGCTGATGGCGGGTGCAATCCTGACCGAAACCATCTTCTCCTGGCCGGGCATCGGCAAGTGGATGATCGATTCCATCTATCGCCGCGACTATCCGGTCGTGCAGAGCGGCCTGCTTCTGATCGCGGGTCTGGTGATGATCGTCAACCTGCTTGTCGATCTCACCTATGGCCTCATCAATCCAAGGATCCGTCACAAATGAGCGATGTGACCACAGCTCCCGGCGTCAGGCTTTCCGACGCCGCCATCCGCCGCCGGATGATCGCCGATTTCTGGTTCTACTTCCGCCAGAACCGTGGCGCCGTCGTCGGCCTTGCCGTCTTCCTTCTTCTGGTTCTGATCGCGGTTTTCGCAGCCGTGATTGCCCCGCATGACCCGACCCAGCAATATAGAGACGCGTTGCTCGTCCCGCCGGTCTGGCAGGATGGAGGCCGTACCGCATTCCTGCTCGGCACCGACGCTGTCGGCCGCGACATGCTGTCCCGACTGATCTATGGCGCGCAATATTCGCTGTTCATCGGCGTCGTCGTTGTTTCCATCGCCCTTGTCGGCGGCATTGTCATCGGTCTCGTCGCCGGCTTCTTCGGCGGCTGGGTGGACACTGTCATCATGCGCGTGATGGACGTCATCCTGGCGTTTCCATCGCTGCTCCTGGCACTGGTGCTGGTTGCGATCCTGGGTCCGGGGTTGACCAACGCCATGATCGCGATTGCCATCGTCTATCAGCCGCATTTCGCGCGTCTGACGCGTGCAGCTGTCATGAGCGAGCTTCGGCGTGAATATGTCACCGCCGCCCGTGTGGCGGGTGCCGGCAATTTCCGGCTGATGTTCAAGACGATTTTGCCGAACTGCCTTGCACCTTTGATCGTGCAGGCGACGCTCTCCTTCTCATCTGCCGTTCTCGATGCGGCGGCTCTCGGCTTCCTCGGCATGGGCGCGCAGCCGCCCGCATCCGAATGGGGCACGATGCTGGCCGAAGCCCGCGAGTTCATCCTGCGCGCCTGGTGGGTCGTTACCCTTCCCGGCCTGACGATTCTCGTATCGGTGCTCGCCATCAACCTGATGGGTGACGGGCTGCGCGATGCGCTCGATCCCAAACTGAAGCGGAGCTAAGCGATGAGCCTGCTGAAAATCAAGAACCTCACCGTCAAGTTCGCCACCGCCACCGGCGCGTTCACGGCCGTCAACGGCATCGACGTCTCCGTGGACAAGCATGAAGTGCTGGCTATCGTCGGCGAGTCCGGTTCCGGCAAGTCGGTATCCATGCTCGCCGTCATGGGGCTTTTGCCCGATACGGCGACGATCACCGCCGACGAGATGATCTTCGACGGTATAAACCTGCTGGCCATGTCGCCGCAGGAGCGCCGCAAGCTGATCGGCCGTGAGATCACCATGATCTTCCAGGAGCCGGTTGCCTCGCTCAACCCGTCCTTTACGGTCGGTTTCCAGATCGAGGAGGTGCTGCGCCTCAATCTCGGCATGAGCCGGTCTGCGGCGCGTGCACGTGCACTGGAGCTGTTCCGGTCCGTCGGCATTCCCGAGCCGGAGACCAAGCTCAATGCCTATCCGCACCAGATGTCCGGCGGTCAATGCCAGCGTGTGATGATCGCCATCGCCATCGCTTCCAAACCGCGTCTCTTGATCGCCGACGAGCCGACCACCGCGCTCGACGTGACGATCCAGAAACAGATCCTCGATCTGTTGATGGATCTGCAGGAAGAATACGGCATGGCGCTGATCCTCATCACCCATGACATGGGTGTCGTGGCCGAAACAGCAGACCGCGTGGTCGTGCAATATAAGGGCCGCAAGATGGAGGAAGCGGATGTGCTGAGCCTGTTTGAGGCCCCGCAACATCCCTATACCAAGGCATTGCTTTCCGCGCTGCCGGAACATGCGACCGGCGACCGCCTGCCCACGGTTTCCGACTTCTTCGGCAAGGAGGGCGTTCAATGAGCATCGTTGTCGAAGGCAAGGGCATTACCCGCCATTATCACGTTCCGGGCGGTCTGTTCGGCGGAGCAAAGACCGTGCAGGCGTTGAAAGGCATCGATTTTGCAGTCGAGCGCGGCAAGACGCTCGCCATCGTCGGCGAGTCCGGTTCCGGCAAATCGACGCTTGCGCGCATCATCGCGCTGATCGACCCGGCATCCGGTGGCGAGCTGAAGATCGACGGCCAGCCGGTCGATATCGCAAAGCGCCGTCCCGGCACGGACATGCGCTCCAAGGTGCAGATGGTGTTCCAGAACCCCTATGGCAGCCTCAATCCGCGCCAGAAGGTTGGCGACGTGCTGATGGAGCCGCTTGTCATCAACACCAAAATGCCGGCGTCCGAGCGTCGTGAGCGGGCTGAAGCCATGCTGGTGAAGGTTGGGCTGGGTCCCGAACACTTCAACCGATATCCGCACATGTTCTCCGGCGGCCAACGGCAGCGCATCGCGATTGCGCGGGCGCTGATGCTCAACCCCGCACTTCTGGTGCTGGACGAGCCGGTCTCGGCACTCGATCTTTCAGTGCAGGCGCAGGTGCTGAACCTGCTGAGAGACCTTCAGGAAGAGTTCGAGCTGACCTACGTCTTCGTCAGCCACGACCTTTCCGTCGTTCGCTATATCGCCGATGACGTCATGGTTATCTCGAAGGGTGTAGCCGTGGAGCAGGGCACGCGCGAGGAACTATTTGCCGATCCGAAGCACGCCTATACGCGCCAGCTTTTTGCCGCCACTCCGGTAACGGATGTAGACGCCATCCGCGCCCGCGTAGAGCGCCGCAAGGCGGCACGGCAGGCTGCGACGGCTTGAGATCGACGATTGACCGATGAATAAGTGGAACAGGCCGGATTTCCGGCCTGTTGTTTTTTCAGGACTTCAAAAGATTGCGGGGGTGCGCTCAGGCGCCGGCCTCTCTCAGCAGACGCACCTGCCGCAGCGTATTCTGCCGGCTACGCTCCAGATGGCGCCATAGGGCGTCGATAATCTGGGCCTTGCTGCGGGCGGCTATGGCGTCGGCAATATTCTGGTGTTCCTCGACAGAGCGGGCGTAGTCGCCAAGGATCGATACGAAAACCGTGTGGGTCTGGTCGAGAATGCGCCCATGCGTGCCGGAAATGACCGGAATGCGCGCGGCCGAAACAAGGGCCGTGTGGAAGCTGCGATCGTGAAACAGCGCTTTGGAGAGATCGTCCAGCGTCGCGCTCGTGGCAAATTCGCGGTGTTTCGCAAGGCTTTCCAAAAGCTGCGCATGCAAGGCTTCGTCCAGCTGCCCGGCATCGAAGGCCACTTCCACAGCGCCTTTTTCCAGCAGCATTCTGGCGGCGTAGAGTTCTTCCACATCCTCCACGGTAAAATCGCGTACTACCATGCCGCGCCTTGAGGAATTGACCACCAGCCCGTCTGCCTCGAGTTTCAGGCATGCTTCCTTGACCGGCGTGGGGCTGATGCCGAGATCGGCGGCAAGTTCGTTGGGCAACAGCCGTTCGCCGCCGCGCAATCTGCCGCTGACGATGCGCGCCCGCAGTTCCTGATGCGCTTGGTCGGCGAGAGTGACTTTGATCAGTGTGTTCATGGCAACACCATCGCCTAACCGCGAGTGACAGGCAATGACAGAATATAAAAAATAAAAAATTTTTTATTTTACAATGGTCGATTTTGCTTTAGCTGTATCCGTTATCGGAAGCTGGCTGCTGGAGGAGGGTGGCCGGGCAATCCCCTGAGGCTTCATCTCCTGCGGTCATTGATCGCGGGGCAGTGGCGACATTCCGCTGGTTGATCGGTGGAGCTTCGATCAGAACGGAACTTCCGTTTATTCCTCCCCAAAGGCTGCTCAAGCGTCGAGGAATTGACCGATCATGAAAATAACCGCTGTCGAACCTTTCATCCTGCATCTGCCGCTGACATCGGAATCCATTTCCGATTCCACCCACAGCATCACCCATTGGGGCGTCGTCGGCGCAAAAATTACGACGAGTGACGGCCTTGAGGGCTACGGCTTCACCGGCACCCATGCGCACCTGCCGTCCGACCGGTTGATCACATCCTGCATCAGCGATTGCTATGCGCCTCTGCTGATCGGCGAGGATGCATCCGAACATTCGCGGCTGTGGACAAAACTTGCCCGTTATCCGTCCCTGCAATGGGTCGGCCGCGCGGGCATTACCCATCTGGCGCTGGCCGCGGTCGATGTGGCGCTCTGGGATCTGAAGGCGAAGAAGGCGGGCGTGCCACTCTGGCAATACCTCGGCGGCGCGCGCACCACAGGGGTAGAAGCTTACAATACCGATATAGGCTGGCTTTCCTTCAATCTCGAAAATCTGCTGGCGGGCAGCGCCAGGGCAGTTGAAGAGGAAGGTTTTACCCGCCTGAAAATCAAGGTCGGGCACGATGATCCGAATATTGATATCGGACGCCTCGCGGCGGTGCGCAAGCGTCTCGGCTCCTCGATACGCATCGCTATCGATGGCAACGGCAAGTGGGATCTGCCGACATGCCAGCGCTTCTGCGCGGCGGCAAAGGATCTGGATATTTATTGGTTCGAAGAACCGCTCTGGTACGACGATGTGACCAGCCACGCGCGGCTGGCACGCAACACATCCATTCCCATCGCTCTCGGAGAGCAGCTTTATACGGTGGATGCGTTCCGGTCATTTATCGATGCGGGCGCGGTTGCCTATGTCCAGCCGGATGTAACCCGACTTGGCGGCATCACCGAATATATCCAGGTCGCTGACCTCGCGCTCGCCAATCGCCTGCCTGTCGTTCCGCATGCCGGTGAGATGAGCCAGGTGCATGTGCATCTGAGTTACTGGCATCCGGCATCGACCATCCTCGAATATATTCCGTGGATCAAGGACCATTTCGAAGAGCCGATCAATGTTCGCGATGGTGTTTACAAACGCCCGGAGCATCCCGGCGCCAGCACCACGCCTTTGGCCGAAAGCATCGCCCGCTACGGCAAAGCGGTGAAATGAAACAGAGGCGTTCAGCCCGGATTGCATCGGCCACGGGGCGTCGGCGCCGTCAAAGGAATCGTGCGCTATCGAAGACTTGATCGCACCGTCACCCAGAACCTAATCCGGGGTGACGGTGTGGGCATGATGCAGGTTTTGCCTGACTTAGCGCCAGCCGAGTGCAGGAGCCACCTGTTTGAGGATCGTCTCGATAACATGGGCGTTGTAGTCGACGCCCAGCTGGTTCGGCACGGTCAGCAACAGTGTGTCGGCCTCGGCGATGGCTTCGTCGGCTTTTAGCTGCTCGATCAGCGCTTCCGGTTCAGCGGCGTAGCTGCGCCCGAAGATCGCGCGCGTCTTGTCGTCGATGTAACCGATCTTGTCGTCACCCTCGCTGCCGTAACCGAAATAGGACCGGTCGCGATCGTTGACGAGAGCGAAGATGCTGCGGCTGACCGACACGCGTGGCTCGCGGGCGTGTCCAGCCTCTTTCCATGCGGCGCGGTAAGCACGGATCTGTTCGGCCTGCTGCACATGGAAGGGCTCGCCGGTCTCATCCGTTTTCAGGGTGGAGCTTTGAAGGTTCATGCCAAGCTTCGCCGCCCAAACCGCCGTCGCATTGGAGCTGGAACCCCACCAGATGCGCTCGCGCAACCCTTCGGAGTGCGGCTCCAGCCGCAGCAGGCCGGGCGGGTTGGGAAACATCGGCCGAGGGTTCGGCTCGGCGAAACCTTCGCCCTTCAGAAGCTCGAGGAAGACTTCGGTGTGCTGGCGCGCCATGTCCTCCTCGGTCTGGCCCTCGGCAGGGCGGTAGCCGAAATAGCGCCAGCCGTCGATCACCTGTTCGGGAGAACCGCGACTGATGCCGAGTTGCAGGCGTCCGCCGGCGATGAGATCGGCTGAACTCGCATCCTCCACCATGTAAAAGGGGTTCTCATAACGCATGTCGATGACGCCGGTGCCGATCTCGATACTTTTCGTTCTTGCGCCAACGGCGGCAAGCAGCGGAAAAGGTGATCCCAACTGGCGGGCGAAGTGGTGGACACGGAAATAAGCGCCGTCGGCGCCGAGTTCTTCCGCAGCAACGGCCAGGTCTATCGATTGCAGCAGGGTGTCTGCAGCAGAGCGGGTCTGCGACTGGGGCGAGGGCGTCCAGTGTCCGAAGGATAGAAATCCGATCTTTTTCATGATGACCTTCCAAATGTTTAGGATGCAGCTGACTTGAGCCGGCATCGTTGTTGTCAGTCATATAGGCTGCAGTGCGGATTCTCCAATCCGCCACGCGTAGACACGGTGTCGCCGAAATGTGAACGACGGTTGTTTCAGGCGATCGTCTTGCGGTCGAGGATGAAGAGATTTTGGTGGGCGCGCGCCGTCGTGAGAATGAAATCCATCAGCGAGCGCACGCGCGGCACATTGGCAAGGTCCTGATGGCTTGTCAGCCAGTAACCCCGCCGCAGTTCCACTTCACCTGCCAGCACCATCTGCAGGTCCGGAAAGCGTGCGGCGATGAAGTTGGGCAATATGCAAAGGCCACGTCCGCTCAGCGTTGCAGTCAACTGCGCAAAAATGCTTGATGACTGGAAGTTGGGTCGGAGGCCGGGCATCACGTCGCGCATGTAATCGAGGCTCGGCGAGAAGATCAGATCCTGCACGTAACCGATAAAGAAATGATCGGGCAAATCTTCGCGCCGCGTGATTTTCGGGTGGCTGGCAAGATAGGAACGCGATGCGTAGATATGCAGCGTGTAATCGACGATCTGTTCGTTGATGTAGGGGCCTGCTTTCGGCGGATCGAGTGTGACCGCCACATCCGCTTCTTTCTTCGACAATGCCATGATCTGCTGGATCGTAACCATCTCCACCATGATGTGCGGATGGGTGACGGCGAAGTCTTTCAGCCTTTCCACGAAGAAAAAGTTGGAAAAACCTTCAGGCGCACTGAGCCTGACCACGCCGCGCAGCAGGCTGCCGCTTTCGGAAATATCCGATTGCAATCTTTCCGCTTCCGCCTCGATGCGCTCGACGGTATCGACCAGGCGCCGCCCGACCGTCGTCAGTTCGTAACCACGTGGATTTCGCTCGAACAGCTTGGTTTTAAGCGAGAATTCCAGCCGGTCGATGTGGCGGGAGACGGTGGCGTGGCTGGTGCGCAGGCTACGCGCTGCCGATGAAAGTTGTCCGGTGCGGGCCACCGCCAGAAAATATTGCAGGTCGTCCCAGGTAAAAGGCGTGGCCAATTCGGTCTCCATTGCGAGGTCTGTTCAAAAATGAACAGTTCCTGTTCGCAATTTGATGATGCCCCGCTCTTGTGTCAACGGCCGAATTCGAGAAGTCTACATAGGGAGGCGCTGCTTTGAGGAGGGTGGCGCGACCGTTGTGATGCAACACCGTGGGACGATCGCCATGCGCCTTCGTTCACCGTTGCACAGACCTATCTGAGGCTCGCAATCATCTCTGGGAGGAGAAGTCATGCGCAAGAGTATCGTTTTATCCACGGCCATGGCACTGGCGGCAGGCACCGCCGCTTACGCTGCCGAGATTTCGGACGCCAAGGTCAAGATCGGCATCTTGAACGACCAGTCGGGCGTCTACGCCAATTTTGGCGGCAAATACTCTTATGAGGCCGCGAAGATGGCGGTCGAGGATTTTGGCGGCAAGGTGCTGGGCGCGCCGGTGGAAGTGGTAACGGCTGACCACCAGAACAAGGCGGATGTCGCCTCCAACATCGCCCGGCAGTGGTACGACACCGAACAGGTCGATTCGATCATGGAACTGACCTCTTCCTCGGTCGGCCTTGCCGTGCAGGCTCTCTCGAAGGACAAAAAGAAGATCACCATCAACACGGGCGCTGCGACCACGGAACTGACGGGCAAGCAGTGCAGCCCCTATGGTTTCCACTGGGCCTACGACACCTATTCGCTGGCAGTCGGCACCGGCGGTGCGCTGGTGAAACAGGGCGGCGACAGCTGGTTCTTTCTGACTGCGGATTACGCCTTCGGTTATTCGCTGGAAGAAAACACGTCCAACTTCGTCAAGGCCAATGGCGGCAAGGTGCTGGGTTCCGTGCGCCATCCGCTGGCCTCTACGGATTATTCCTCCTTCCTGTTGCAGGCGCAGTCATCAGGCGCGAAGGTCATCGGCCTTGCCAATGCCGGTCTCGACACCTCCAACGCCATCAAGCAGGCCGCTGAATTCGGTATCGTTGCGGGCGGGCAGCGGCTGGCGGCCCTTCTCTTTACGCTTGCCGAAGTGCACGGCCTCGGTCTCGAAGCGGCTCAGGGCCTGACGCTGACGGAAGGGTTCTATTGGGACCGCGACGATGAATCGCGCAAATTCGGCGAACGGTTCAAGGAACGCACCGGCGCCATGCCGAACATGGTCCACGCTGGTACCTATTCCGCCGTGCTGCATTACCTGAAGGCCATCGATAAGGCCGGCACCGACGATGCTGACGCCGTGGCAAAGGCCATGAAGGAAATGCCTGTCAACGACGTCTTCTCGAAGGATGGCCATGTGGCCGCCAATGGCCGCATGATCCACGACATGTATCTGATGGAAGTGAAGAAGCCGGATGAGAGCAAGCAGCCGTGGGACTACTACAAGGTGCTTGCCACGATCCCCGGCAAGGAAGCCTTCATGGACCCCGCAAAAAGCGGTTGCCCGCTGGTAACGCAGTAAAAAGGGGGAACTTCATGATGATCGCTCCCGCCCCTGCCGGTCAGGCGGAACCCCGCGTCGTGCTTTCGGCGCGCGGTCTCTCCAAGACCTTCGGCGCATTCGCGGCCGTGAAAAACGTCGATCTCGACGTCCATCATGCCCGCGTGCATGCACTTATTGGTCCGAACGGCGCCGGCAAAACCACGGTCTTCAACCTGTTGACCAAGTTTCTCCAGCCGACAGGCGGGGCGATCACCTTCATGGGAACGGATATAACAAAGACGCCGCCGGACAAGGTGGCGCGGCTCGGTCTCGTCAGGTCTTTCCAGATATCGGCGGTGTTTCCGCATCTGACGGTTCTTGAGAACGTTCGGGTGGCGTTGCAGCGGCCGAATAACCTTTCAACGCAATTCTGGCTGCCGCTCTCTTCACTCGACAGGCTCAATGCACGTGCCGAGGAGTTGATCGCAACGGTTGGCCTGACACGGGAAAAAAATGCACTTGCGGCCGATCTTTCCTACGGTCGCAAGCGCGTTCTTGAAATCGCCACGACGCTTGCGCTCGACCCGAAGGTATTGCTTCTCGATGAGCCGATGGCGGGCATGGGGGGCGAGGATGTCGCGCATGTCGCCGATCTCATCCGCGAAGTGGCCAAAACGCGCGCGGTGCTGATGGTCGAACACAATCTGAAGGTCGTGGCGGATATCTGCCATCAGGTCACGGTGCTGCAGCGGGGCGAAATTCTGGCGGAAGGCGATTACGCCACCGTATCCGCCGATCCGCGCGTGCGTACGGCCTATATGGGCACGGAGGAGGCGTGATATGGCGGCAATGCTCGAAGTCTCCAACCTGAAATCCTGGTACGGCGAAAGCCAGGCGCTGCACGGTGTCGATCTGACCGTCGGCGAAGGCGAAACCATCACCATTCTCGGGCGCAATGGGGTTGGCAAGACCACGACGCTGCGCACCATCATGGGCATCATCCGCAACCGCAAGGGCGTGATCAAGCTCGGCGGCAAGGATCTGATGCCGGTGCCGTTGCATCGCACGGCGAAATACGGCCTCGGTTTCGTGCCGGAAGAGCGCGGCATCTTCGCGACACTGAGCGTCGAGGAAAATCTGAAACTGCCGCCCGTCGTCGCATCCGGCGGCATGACGCTCGATGAAATCTACGAGCTGTTTCCCAATCTTTACGAACGCCGGGCGAGCCCCGGCACCAAGCTTTCCGGCGGCGAACAGCAGATGCTGGCCATGGCGCGCATCCTGCGCACAGGGGTCAAGGTTCTCCTGCTCGATGAGCCGACCGAAGGGCTTGCGCCTGTAATCGTGCAGCGCATCGGTGAGGTGCTGAAGACCTTGAAAAGTCGTGGCATGACAGTGGTTCTGGTCGAGCAGAATTTCCGCTTCGCCAGCCGCATCGCAGATCGTTTCTACCTGATGGATCATGGCCAGATGGTCAGCAATTTTCCGGTGGGCGAGCTTTCCGGCCGCATGGGCGAACTCAATAAAGTGCTGGGGGTTTAACGATGACCATGCTCTTCGGCGTTCCGCTTCAGGCCCTGCTCGGGCAATTGCTGATCGGCCTCATCAACGGGTCGTTTTATGCGCTCCTGTCGCTCGGCCTTGCCGTCATTTTCGGCCTCCTGCGCGTCATCAATTTCGCCCATGGCGCCCAATATATGCTTGGCGCTTTCGTCGCCTTTCTCGGCCTGCAATATTTCGGCATCAGCTTCTGGTGGGCACTGGTGGTGACGCCGCTTGTCGTTGCACTTTTCGGCGCGATCATCGAGCGCCTGCTACTGTCGCGGCTTTACGATCTCGATCCGCTGTATGGGCTGCTCTTCACCTTCGGCCTGGCGCTGGTGGTGGAAGGCACGTTCCGCTGGCTGTATGGTGCGGCGGGTCAACCTTATTCGGTTCCGCGCGAGCTTGCCGGCGGCACCAATCTCGGCTTCATGTTCCTGCCGAACTACCGCGCTTTCGTTGTCGTCATCTCGCTTGTCGCCTGCATCGCCACCTGGGCGTTGATCGAAAAAACGCGGCTCGGCTCCTATCTGCGGGCGGCGACGGAAAATCCGACACTGGTGCAGGCCTTCGGTATCAACGTGCCTGTGCTCCTGACGCTGACCTACGCGCTGGGTGCGGGCCTTGCCGGCTTCACCGGCGTGCTGGCCGCGCCGATCTATCAGGTCTCACCGCTGATGGGCACCAACCTCATCATCGTCGTCTTCGCCGTCGTCGTGGTCGGCGGCATGGGGTCGATCATGGGCGCCATCGTCACCGGCTACATGCTGGGTATCGCTGAAGGCCTGACCAAGGTGTTCTACCCGGAAGCGTCCAACATCGTCATCTTCGTCATCATGGCCTTTGTGCTGCTCATCCGCCCCGCCGGACTTTTCGGAAAGGACGCCTGATATGTCCAAAGCCACTCACAACCCGACAGCCGGCGCGATGCCGCAGGCCGAGGTTTCCGCAACCGCTGGAACCATCAAGACCGTGATGATACTGGCAGGATTGGCCGTGCTGATCGCTGCACCGATGTTCGTTTATCCGATCTTTCTGATGAAGCTGCTTTGCTTCGCGCTGTTTGCCTGCGCCTTCAATCTGCTGATCGGTTACACCGGGCTGCTTTCCTTCGGCCATGCGGCATTTTTCGGCGGCGCTGCCTATTTCACCGCCTATTCGGTGAAGGAATGGGGCGTCACGCCCGAGATCGGCCTCCTCATCGGCATGGCGGGTGCCGCCCTTCTTGGCCTCGTCATCGGCTTTTTCGCCATTCGCCGGCAGGGCATCTATTTCGCCATGATCACGCTTGCCTTGTCGCAGATGTTTTATTTTTTCTGCCTTCAAGCACCCTTCACCCATGGTGAGGACGGATTGCAGGGCGTACCGCGTGGACACCTCTTCGGCCTTCTCGATCTCAACGCGCCGCTGAACATTTACTACACGGTGCTGGCCGCCTTCGTGCTGGCACTTCTCGTCATCTGGCGTTTCGTCAACTCGCCCTTCGGCATGATCCTGAAATCCATCCGCGAAAACGAGCAGCGCGCCATTTCTCTTGGATACAGCGTGCAGCGTTACAAGCTTGGTGCTTTCGTCATGTCGGCGGCGCTTGCCGGTCTTGCGGGCGGCCTGAAGGCGCTGGTGTTCCAGTTCGCAACCTTGACCGATGTGGCCTGGCAGATGTCGGGCGAGGTTATCCTGATGACCCTGCTCGGCGGCATTGGCACCATGATCGGCCCGATCTTCGGTGCGGGGCTTGTCGTCGCGCTGCAGAACTATCTCGCGACATCCGATTTCCCCGTCACCATCATCACCGGCCTCGTTTTCATGGCCTGCGTTCTGGTGTTCCGGCGCGGTCTGATCGGTGAATTTTACGCTTCGCGGCTCGGGCGAAAACTGGGTTTTCAGCACCGGGGATAAGAATTTTTTGAAACAGGGGGAAGGCTCCTCCGCGTCCGGGGCGACGCGGCAAGGGCGCCCCATGGAGAATAGCATGGCGGAATTTGACTATATCGTCATCGGAGCGGGAAGTGCGGGATGCGTTCTCGCCAACCGCCTCTCGAAAGACCCGAACAATCGCGTCCTGCTGCTGGAAGCGGGTGGCAACGATAATTATCATTGGATCCATATTCCGGTCGGTTATCTCTATTGCATCAACAATCCGCGCACCGACTGGTGTTTCAAGACGGCGGAAGAACCTGGGCTTAACGGAAGGTCGTTGATCTATCCTCGCGGCAAGGTTCTCGGCGGCTGCTCCTCCATCAACGGCATGATCTATATGCGCGGTCAGGCCCGCGACTACGATGTCTGGCGTCAACTCGGCTGCGAGGGTTGGGGATGGGATGATATCCTGCCCTATTTCCTGAAGTCGGAGGATTTTTATCGCGGCAAGGGCGACATGCATTCCACCGGCGGCGAATGGCGGGTGGAGAAGGCGCGCGTGCGCTGGGATGTGCTTGATGCCTTTCAGCAGGCGGCGGGTGAGGCCGGCATTCCTGCGACCGAAGATTTCAACCGTGGCGACAATGAAGGCGCCGGTTATTTCGATGTGAACCAGCGGTCGGGCTGGCGCTGGAACACGGCCAAGGCCTTTTTGAAACCGGCGCTTGGCCGCCGGAATTTGACAGTCATGACCAAGGCCCATGTCAAGCGTCTCATCGTCGAAGAGGGCCTGGTCACAGGCGTCGAGTTTCACCACGACGGCGTCTTGAAAAAGATGCGTGCACGGCGCGAAACGGTGCTTTCGGCAGGTGCAGTCGGTTCACCACACATTCTGGAGCTTTCCGGCGTTGGCCGCGGCGACGTGTTGCAGGCCGCCGGTATCGACACAGTGACGGAAGTTCAAGGTGTGGGGGAGAACCTGCAGGATCATCTGCAATTGCGCATGGTCTATAAGGTTTCAGGCGTCCTGACGCTGAATGAGAGGGCCTCCACGCTGTTCGGAAAGGCAAGGATCGGCCTCGAATATGCTTTGACCCGCTCCGGGCCGATGTCGATGGCGCCGAGCCAGCTTGGTGTCTTCACCCGTTCCTCTCCGGAAAAGGAGACGGCGGATCTGGAATATCATGTCCAGCCGGTGTCACTCGACAAGTTTGGTGATCCGGTTCACACTTTTCCGGCCATTACGGCAAGTGTCTGCAATCTGCGGCCCGAAAGCCGAGGCTCAGTGCATGTGAAAGGACCGGATTTCGCCATGCAGCCGGAAATCCGACCGAATTATCTGTCGACGGAAGGCGACCGCCGGGTAGCCATCGATTCCATGCGGCTGACGCGCCGCATCGTCAACCAGCCCGCCTTTTCGCGGTTCAAACCGCAGGAATACCGGCCCGGCCCCACTTTTGAGAATGACGACGATCTGGCCCGCGCTGCGGGCGATATCGGCACGACCATATTCCACCCCGTCGGCACCCTGCGCATGGGCTCCGATGCCGAAAGTGTTGTCGATACGCGGCTGAAATTCCGCAAGCTTGCAGGGCTGCGTGTGGCGGACGCCTCCATCATGCCGAGGATCACGTCCGGAAATACCAATTCGCCAACGATCATGATTGCCGAAAAGGCTGCCGACATGATCCTTGCGGATAATCGCTAAGAGGAGCGTTCCCATGAAGACCGTCGCTTTTATCGGACTTGGCCATATGGGCCTGCCGATGGCCGCCAATCTCGTCAAGGCCGGTTATGCCGTCAGGGGTTTCGACCTTTCCGAGGCATGCCGCGCGGCGGCGAGGGAGGCCGGAATTCCCGTCGCTTTTGATTCTGCAGAAGCCATTGATGCGGCAGAAGTGATCGTAACCATGCTGCCGAAGGGGGAACATGTTGTTTCGGTATATGGCGATCTGGTGCAGAAAATAGCTGCCGGAACGCTTCTCATCGATTGCTCGACGGTGGATATGGACAGCGCCCTGAAGGCACACGAGCTTGCCGCTTCCGCCGGTTGCCCCTCCGTCGACGCGCCTGTATCTGGCGGTACGGGCGGTGCCAGTGCCGGCACCTTGACCTTCATGTGTGGCGGAGAGGCTGAGGCTTTCTCGGCGGCCAAGCCGGTGCTGGAAGCCATGGGCAAGAAGATCGTCCATTGCGGCAAGGGCGGCAACGGCCAGGCGGCCAAGATCTGTAACAACATGATCCTCGGCATTTCCATGATTGCGGTTTCCGAGGCCTTCGTGCTGGGCGAAAAACTCGGCCTTTCGCATCAGGCGCTGTTCGATGTCGCCTCCACCTCATCGGGTCAATGCTGGTCGCTCACCACCTATTGCCCGGTGCCGGGACCAGTGCCGACATCACCGGCGAACAATGATTATCAACCGGGTTTCGCTGCGGCGCTGATGCTGAAGGATTTGCTACTCTCGCAGGCGGCCGCGAGTGGAGCCGGCGTTGCCACTCCACTCGGCGCCGCAGCATCGACGCTTTATGAGAACTTCGTGGGTGAGGGCGGTGGCGCGCGTGATTTTTCCGCAATCGTCGAAATGCTACGCGGAGGCGAGGCATGATGGACGCCACGCCGTCGGATATTCTGTGGGTACCGCCAATGGAAAGGCTGGAGCACTCGGCGCTTTTTGCCTTTGCCACAAGGACCTCATCGCTGCATGGGCTTTCGGCTGATGATTATTCCGGCCTGCTGCGCTGGTCCATTGAGGCACCGGATGCCTTTTACAATGCCCTGTGGGACGAGCTGGGGATCATCGGCACGCGCGGCGAAAGGGCCTTCAAGCCTGGCGCGACCATGCGGGAAGCCGAGTTTTATCCCAGCGCGAGGCTCAATTATGCCGAAAACCTGCTGCGCGATGCCGATAAACGGTTGGCGATCATCGCCCATCGAGATGATGGCACGCGGCGTGAAATCAGCCGCAGGCAGCTTTATGCGGATGTCTCCCTCATGGTGCAGGCGCTTGTCCACGCAGGCGTGAAGGAAGGCGATCGTATCGGCGCTATCGTCACCCACGATATCGAGGCGATCGTCGGTTATCTGGCAACGAGCGCCATCGGAGCCATCTGGTCGTCCTGTTCACCGGATTTCGGCCCGGCGGGAGCGTCCGACCGGCTCTCGCAGATCGATCCGAAAATCCTCATCGCCGTGCCGGAATACGGTTATGCCGGCAAGCGGATCGATGTCGGACCGACCATCCGCGCGGTGGTGGAAAGCGCTGCACCTCAAAAGATAGTGCTGATTGGTGACGTTGTTCCCGCCAGCCTTTCCGATCTCGGCTGCGTGACGTTGAATGATTTCGTTTCGCCCTTTGAGCCGGGTGAAATCGCGTTCAACCGGCTGCCGGTCAAGGCGCCGCTGGCGATCCTTTATTCCTCCGGCACCACCGGCAAGCCGAAATGCATCACCCATTCCGGCGGTGGCCTGCTTCTTCAGCATATGAAGGAGCAGAAGCTGCAATGCGATATCAGGCAAGGCGAACGTTTCTTCTATTTCACCACCTGCGGCTGGATGATGTGGAACTGGCAGGTGTCCGGCCTGGCGCTTGGCGCCACCCTCGTCACCTATGATGGCAATCCGGGTTATCCGTCGCCCGCGCGGCTGATCGATCTCATTGACGCCGAACGGATCGCGACCTTCGGAACATCGGCCAAATTTATCGACGCATGCCTGAAGGCAGGGTTGAAACCGCGCGAAACCCATGACCTTTCATCCCTTCGGACAATCCTTTCCACCGGCTCGCCGCTCATCCCGCAATCCTTCGATTATATCTATCGCGACTGGAAGGCCGATCTGCATCTCGCCTCCATTTCCGGCGGCACGGATATATGCGCCTGTTTCCTTGGCGGCAATCCGCTGCAACCTGTTCACCGTGGGGAGCTGCAGGGCGCGATGCTCGGTATGGATGTCGATACCCTGGACGACGAAGGCCATCCCGTTCGCGGCGTGGCTGGTGAGCTCGTCTGCCGCAATGCCCATCTTTCCATGCCGGTCAAATTCTGGGGCGATGAGGACGGTTCTCGTTATCAGGCTGCCTATTTCGATCGCTTCCCGGGCATCTGGGCGCATGGGGATTTTGCCGAAATGCGTGCCACCGGCGGATATGTCATCCACGGGCGCTCGGATACGACGCTCAATCCCGGTGGGGTTCGCATCGGTACGGCGGAAATCTACCGTCAGGTGGAAGCAGTGCCGGAGGTCGAGGAAGCGATTGCCGTGGGTCAGGACATTGACGGTGACCAGCGGGTTATCCTCTTCGTGCGCCTTAAAGAGGGTGCAGCGCTGACGGAGGACCTCGAAAAGACCATCCGTACCCGCATCCGCTCGGGTGCTACGCCACGGCATGTTCCGGCAAGGATCATTGCCGTCACGGCCATTCCCCGTACGCGCTCGGGCAAGATTTCCGAAATCGCAGTTCGCGACACCATTCATGGCAGGCCGGTGAAAAACACCGACGCGCTCGCCAATCCCGAAGCGCTCGAGCTTTTCCGCAACCTGCCGCAACTGAAGGATTAGGATGATGGAGGATCAACCGAAAACCGTTCTGGTCACCGGCTCCACCAGCGGCATTGGCCTTGCCATCGCCAAACGTTTTGCCGAGGCGGGATTTCTCGTCGCCGTCCACGGCATAGAAACCGTGGAGGCGGCGACGCAGGCACTGGAGGCGGTTGCGAAGGTGGCGCGGCACCGGCCGGTCTATTTTTCTGCCAACCTCGCCAATTATGACGAGAGTGCACATCTGCCGGAAACCGTCATTGCCGAATTCGGTCACATTGACGTGCTCGTCAACAATGCCGGTATTCAGAAGGTCGCGCCGATCGACGAATTCGATTTCGCCGATTTCTCCCATATTGTCGCGATCTCCCTCGACAGCGCTTTTCATACGATCCGTGCAGCCCTGCCGGGCATGAAGGAAAGGGGTTGGGGGCGCATCGTCAATATTGCTTCCGCGCACGGGTTGCGCGCCTCACCCTTCAAGGGTCCCTATGTGGCGACGAAACATGCCGTGGTGGGCCTGACGAAAAGCGTGGCGCTGGAAGTGGCCGAACTTGGCATTACCTGCAACGCCATCTGCCCCGGTTACGTCTGGACGCCACTCGTCGCGGCGCAGGTTGCCGATCAGGCGCGCCTGCATGGCATGGGCGAGGATGAGGTGGTGAAGAAGGTGATGCTTGCGCCGCAGCCGACGCGACGTTTCGTGCAGCCGGAGGAAGTGGCGGAGATGGCGCTTTACCTCACCGGCGATATGGCGCGCTCCATCACCGGCACCACCATTTCCATCGATGGCGGCTGGACCGCTAAATAATTTTCGCGCATCCGGCTCAAGCGAACCATCTGCCGTCCTTCCGGTATTGTGAGGCGATTTCAATACTGTATAGTTTTGCGTGCGGCGGGGTCAGCGCCGTTTTCACGGAACAGCGGTATTATGAACACAGGGTTTTCGGAAGCTCCGTTAGCGCGCTCGCGTTTCGATACACGCCATGTGCCGAAGCGCGACGCCATGGCGCTGTGGCGGGATTCGATCAACGTGCTTTTTGATGCCCGCCTGCGCAGATCGCAGGATGACGGTTTTTTTGCTAGTGTCGATGCCGCCTTCATCGGCAATGTCGCGCTTGGCCGCACCCAGTCCTCGGCGCAGGATTTCGACCGCTCGCGCCACAAGATTGCCCGGGACGGGATGGACGGCTTTCTCCTGCAATTTTACGCCAGCGGCCAAAGCATGTCGCGGCGCGGAGCGGGCGAGACTGCCGGCCCGGGCGATCTCTACATCATTGACATGGCGCAGCCGCTGGCCACAGCCACAACCGATCACGATCATCTGAGCCTTGTCGTGCCGCGCCGGCTGCTGGAAGGCAGGCTCATCGGTTCCGGCAATAATCACGAGCGCGTGCTGCCGGCCGGTTTGCCGCTGGTATCTCTGCTGCGGGAAACGATGACCAGCGTTTACCGCCACTTTGACGTCATGAACGCCAATGACGGCGCGGCCACGGTCTCGCCATTGCTGGAGCTTGCCGCGGCTGCCATCAATAATCATGTCCGGGAAGACAATGCGCAGGGTGTTCAGCGGGCGCTGCGAGCATCCATCAGGCGCTATATCGACAATCATCTGCTCGATCCGGCCTTGTCGGTGGAAAAGGTCATGGGCGAGTTCGGCGTATCGCGACGCACCGTCTACCGGCTTTTCGAACCGCTGGGCGGGTTTTCGGCCTGTATCACCCATAGGCGCCTCGAACGGGCAATGGATTTCCTGCGGGCGCCGCAGTCGGCCCATATGACGATAGCTGAGGTGGCGGCGTCCTATGGCTTCACCAACCCGGAAAATTTCAGCCGCGTTTTCAAGAAGACCTTCGGCCTGTCGCCGCGTCAGATGCGGCATTTCGCATCCGAAAACCGCGATACCATACCGGATATTATCAAACCGGATAGCGCAGAGTGGACACGCTGGATCGTGCAGCTCGGTCGCTGACGCGATTGTTTCGAAGCCGATCTGACACTGTATGACGGAATGTTGGCACAATCCGACCATTCGTTCCGCTTGTACCTCCGCAGGGATGCGCTTGCGCGGCGGGCGTGCCACAGTACGGACGTTGTTTTTAATAGATATTTCGCCTGACAATCATGATGATACGAATTCTCAATTTTCTGGAGATGCTGCCCGTATGGCGGGTGCGTCGCCGCGACACGACGAGATACCTCGAAGCCGCCGGCGACCAATGCGACTTTGAAACGGCGGGACCACCGCTGTGGCTGTCGATTTCTGAAAACCCGCCGGAAATCCAGTGCGAAACCGAAGACGTCAATCGCCGGCCACCATTCTCGTGGCTGGGGATTGGGCAAAGTTTCAGTGCGGTCGATGAGTGCGACGGTGCCGGTTGCGATAGACTTGCGGTCGCAGAGTACGGCTAAGCTGATTTTGCTGTCTGGAACAAACTGTGTCCCTGTGAATTAAATCACCAGGGTTACAGGGAGTGAGAGACATGGCCAGAGAAAATACCAGCTATCTTGGCGGTCGGCATGATCCGAAAAATGAAACCGCAACGCGGGCGCGGCAAGGGGTAAAAGGACGTCCGGTTCTTGTCATCCTGGTTGTCAGTCTGCTTCTCGCGCTGGTGGTCTGGACGGTCGTCGAATATGCGGTTTTCGAACCCGACGAGAACCGGCCGCAAAACGCTCAGACGGAGACTGCGCCGGCGCCACAAAACCCATAACCATCATGCCGTGAAATTTTTCACGGTGAATGTTGAGTTTGTATGGAACCAGATTGCCCCCAATTCCATTTCACGCAAAGTGACAGGAATCGGGGGTTTCATTCATGGCAGTCACCGTTACTGCGGTTATTCTATCGCTGATCGGCCTTGCGCTGTTCGGTTTTGGCTCTCAGCTCGTCATGTTGGGCGGGAGCTTCTATTACGTCCTTTCCGGTATGGCCTTCCTGTTGACAGCCATTCTGCTGTTCAAGCGTAACCGGGCAGCTCTCCACGTCTATGCCGTCTTCATTGTCGCGACACTCGCCTGGGCCCTCTGGGAAGTGGGTTTCGACTGGTGGCAACTTGGGCCGCGGGGTGGCTTCGTCATTCTTATCGGCCTGTGGTTGTTGGTGCCCTGGGTCAGGAAGCCTCTCGGTTTTTCAAGCCCGACAGGGCTGAATTACGGCCCGAACGCCTGGCCACTCGCGCTCTCCGTTCTCGCCTCCATTGTGGTGGCGGGATATTCGATGGCGCAGGATCCGCATGACCAGGCAGGGTCCTTGTCTGAGGAGAAGGTGGCGTCAGCTCCGATCTATGGCGGCGACGTGCCGGATGGCGATTGGCATCAATACGGCCGCACGCCTTATGGCCAGCGCTATTCGCCGCTGACGCAGGTCAATGTCGATAATGTTTCGCAGCTGAAGGAAGCGTGGCGGTACCAGACCGGCGACGTGAAGCTACCGGATGATGTGGGTGAAACCACCTATCAGGTAACGCCGCTCAAGATCGGCAATACGCTTTATATCTGCACGCCGCACAATTGGGCGATCGCCATTGATGCCGCCACCGGCAAGGAAAAATGGAAATACGACCCCAATGTCGGTCTTAACCCGGACCGCCAGCACCAGACGTGCCGCGGTGTTTCCTATTATGCCGAACCCAATGCCGCACAGGGCACCGCCTGCGCCCAGCGCGTTTACCTGCCGACCTCGGATGCGCGGCTGATTGCGCTTGATGCAGCGACCGGTCAGATTTGCACATCCTTTGCGGATCAGGGCGTGCTGCATCTGGAACAGGGCATGAAATACAATCCTGCCGGTTATTATTATTCGACCTCGCCGCCCGTGATCGCGGCGGGCAAGATCATCATCGGCGGTGCGGTGAACGATAACTACTCCACGCAGGAACAGTCCGGCGTCATCCGTGCGTTCGATGTGAACAGCGGCGCACTCATCTGGAACTGGGATTCCGGCAATCCGGAAAAGACCGAGCCGATTGCCGCAGGCGAAACCTACACTACCAACTCGCCGAACAGCTGGTCCGTGTTGAGCTACGACGAGGGGCTTGGCCTCGTTTACGTACCCCTCGGCAATCAGGTGCCGGACCAGCTTGGTATGGGTCGCAGCGAGAATGTGGAGAAATATTCCTCCTCCATCGTGGCGCTCGATATCAATACCGGCAAGGATCGCTGGGTGCGCCAGACGGTTCATCACGACCTCTGGGATATGGATGTGCCGGCCCAGCCGGTGCTGCTCGACATCACCAAGAACGGTCAAAGCGTTCCTGCACTCGTCGGCCCTACAAAGCAGGGCGATATCTACGTTCTGGACCGGCGCACGGGTGAGCCGCTTCTGCCGATTACGGAAGAACCGGCACCGGGCGGTACAATCCCTGAGGACTTCAGCTCCCCAACTCAGCCAACGACGGCGCTGTCGTTCAAGCCGGAGCCGCTGAAGGAAAAGGACATGTGGGGCGTCTCCATGTTCGATCAGCTCGCCTGCCGCATCCGCTTCCATCAGCTGAACTATCAGGGCCGCTATACGCCGCCCTCGCTGAACGGCTCCATCATCTATCCCGGCAATTTTGGCACGTTCAACTGGGGCAGCGTCGCGGTCGATCCCGAACGTCAGGTCATGTTCGGCATGCCGACATACCTTGCCTTTACCTCGCAGCTCGTGCCGCGCGCCGACATCCCGCCGAAGGGCCAGGACGAGAAGGGCAGTGAGCAGGGGCTGAACCGCAATGACGGTGCGCCCTATGGCGTCTTCATGGGACCGTTCCTCGGTCCGCTGAAAATCCCCTGCCAGGCACCGCCGTGGGGTTATGTCGCTGGTGCCGACCTGCGCACCGGCGATATCGCCTACAAGCACAAGAACGGCACGGTCCATGACATGACGCCGCTGCCGTTGCCCTTCAAGGTGGGCGTACCGGGCATTGGCGGGCCGATGATTACCAAGGGTGGCGTGGCCTTCCTCGGTGCTGCCGTCGACAACTATCTGCGCGCCTACAACCTCACCACCGGCAAACAGCTCTGGGAAGCACGTCTGCCGGCTGGCGGGCAGGCAACGCCCATGACCTATGCGCTGGATGGCGGCAAGCAATATGTTGTGATGGTCGCGGGTGGTCACGGCTCGGTTGGAACCAAGCCGGGCGACTATGTGATCGCCTATACCCTGCCGTAAAACGAGGCGGATTCAATCAAACAAAAAAAACCGGAATGGGTGACCATTCCGGTTTTTGCTTGTGCAGTTGGAAAAGGCGATCAGGCCGCCTTTTTCTGTGCTGCGGCATTGATCGATGTCTTGGCAAGCGCGCTCAGCGCATCGTCCGTCTTGGACTCTTCCTTCAGCGTCGCATCCAGCAGGGTAACGGCATTGGCATGACCAAGCTTTTCGGCCCATGCCTTCAGGGTGCCATAACGGGCGATTTCGTAATGTTCGACCGCCTGGGCTGAGGAAATGAGACCGGCATCGAGAGCTGCGGTGCCTTTGAAATCGTCCATAATCTCTTCGCCCTCGGCAATGATGCCCTGGATGGCCTCGCAGGTCTTACCCTGCGCCCGCTTGCCGATGATCTCGAACACTTCCTGAAGGCGTTCGATCTGGCCCTGCGTTTCTTCTTTGTGCTTTTCGAAGGCCTGTTTCAGCTTCGGGTCTGTCGCTGCCCGCGCCATTTTCGGCAGAGCTTTCAGGATCTGCCTTTCGGCGTAATAGATATCCTTCAGCGTATCGTAAAACAGGTCGTCGAGTTTTTTCTCGGCCATTGGTTCTTCTCCCATGGTGTGAAAGTGCGTGATGTACGCCATTGCGCACGGGAGACAAACCTTTCGGAGCCCCTATGGTTCCGGCTCTGTTGCGCGCAACGTTTTATATTCCAGCAGACGCTCCGCCGCATATAGGATGACAAGCGGCATCAGTCGAAACGGAAGAGATCGGCGTCGGGGTCCTTGCCACCATTAACGGCAGCGGCGACTATCTCGGCGGCGATCTGGCTGAAGGTGATGCCGTTGCCGCCAAAGCCCATGACGGCATAAACGTTCTTCATGCCGGGAACCGCGCCGATCAGCGGCAGGCCCGTGGTGGTCGTGCCGAAGCCGGCCGCCCAGCGATATTCGGGTTCGCCGATGTCGACGCCAAGAAGCTTTTCGATCTTGCGTTTGATTGCATCCGCCTTGGAGGCAAGCTTGCTCTCAGACAGGTAGGATGTGGAGTTCTCTTCATCCTCACCACCGGCAATAAGGCGCCCGTCCCGGTCGGTGCGCAGGTAGAGATAGGGATCTGAAGCCTCCCAGAGGATGTGGCTATTCAGCCAGTCCGGCAGATCGATACCCTTCGCACTCGCCAGCGCCCAGGTGGAGATGATCTGGTGTTTCGGGCTTTCGAGCGATTTCAGGAATTCGTATCCGGTGCAGAAAACGATATTGCGCGCGGAAATGATTTCGCCCTGTGCTGTGGCGACGACCACCTCGTCACCGAGATTTCGAAGATCGGTGATTTCAAGTTGTGAAACGATCTCAGCGCCGGCGCCCGCTGTGTGGCGCAACAGGCCTGCCGTCAGCTGCGCCGGATTGGCGGAAGCGGAGATATCGCTGAGGATCGCCCCTGTCCGCTCAATCGCATAGTCGTTTTTAAGTTCTGCGGTGTCGAGAAAGCGGGCCTCGATCCCGGCCTCTTCGCGCGCTGCCGCTTCGGCCTTCAATGCACGCAAACCCATCTCGTCTCCGGCAAGATAAAGCGCCTGTTTGCGCGCCATGCTGCAGGAAATGCCAAGCGAAGAAACGATTTCCTCCAGCCGCAGCACGGCGCGCGCGGAGCGCTGCCACGCCCGATCAGCAGCATCCTTGCCGATCATCTTTCTGAGCTCGATCAGGGGTGTGTCGATCTCGTGCTGTATCATCGCAGTGCTGGCGACACTGCTGCCCATCACCGGATCACGCCGGTCGACGATCAGCATGGATTGCCCCGGTCTCTGCAACGCATGGGCGGCAAGCGCGCCGCTGATGCCGGCGCCGACGACGATCGTATCGTAATGGTCGGAACTCGGGGTGTTTCTGGTGCGGAGGCCTATGCGTGGCGTGTCGGCCCAAAGGGGTTTCGATTCCCTGAGGTCGCGTTCCTTCGTCAGTTCCGATGTGGGCATGGAGTTTTCCTGAAAGGTGCAGGGCATTTACGGTGGAAACGCCTGGCGGGTTACGTCTGGAAAATGCGAACAAACAAAGACAGAGAGCGCATCCGGCCATTTTGGATAGGCCGGATGCGCTCTGGTTTTTTTCCGCTTTACGGCCCTTAGGCAGCGCGGCGCTCGTGGTTGCCTTCTTCGACCTCCTCGATGATTTTGGCGACGAAGGCGTCCAGATCATCGGGGCTGCGAGACGTGATGATGCCCTTATCGGTCACAACCTTTTCGTCCTTCCAGTTGGCGCCGGCATTTTTCAGGTCGGTTTTGATCGACCAATAGGAGGTCGCGTCACGACCGCGCAGGGCATCTGCTTCAACCAGAAGCCAAGGGGCATGGCAGATGGCAGCCACGACCTTGCCGGATTTGACGAAATCTCGCACCACGCGCATTGCATCCTCGTCATGACGCAATACGTCCGGATTGATCTGGCCGCCGGGCAGGACGAGTGCATTGAAATCATTGGCGCTGACGTTCTTCGCGGACATATCGACGGCGATGCTGTCGCCCCAGTTCTTTTCGTCCCAGCTCTTGATCTCACCATCCTTGATCGAGGCGATCTTGACGTCCGCGCCCTTGGCCTTCAGCTGATCATATGGCACGCGCAGTTCCGAACGCTCATAGCCGTCCGTTGCGAGAATGACGATTTTTGCAGTGTTGATGGCAGTCATGTCTGTTTCCTTCCTGTTTATCTGTTTTCGTCTTTGTCCGAATTCACGGAGGGCAGAAAAAACTCCACATCCTCACGGCGCTCCGGATCGAGCTTTTCGATATTCGTTTGCCAGAAGGTCTCGGCTTCTGCCGGTTCGTCTTCCCATTGGCGCACGAAGGTCTTGTTGTCGTCGATCATGACCTGACGGGTGCCGCCGAGCCGCAGATATTCTTCTGCAAGTTTACGCGTTTCGGTCTTTTCCATGTCGCGGCTCCTTGTGCGTGGAAAGCGGGGACGGAGGGCGCCGGATGGGTAAGAAGCTCGGCTGCCATTTCGTTGGCCACCGGGAGAAAACGGAAAAATCCCGATGTTCTTCAGCGCCATCGTGTCCGTTTGACACGGCGGCCCTCCTGCCAGAACAACGTGAGCTTTCCGGTATGGTTCCGCATTTTTTCAGGCGGATTCTTGCCAAGGACAAATGTATCGCGCGCAATTTTTATCGGAACAAACCGGCAAGTCGTGCTGTTTTAGCCCAGATGCAGGGGAGGCAGCATGACAGCCAGACACAGTGACGGCGAGTGCCGCGGCAACGACGAAAACAAGGGTTTCTGGTCGATCGACTTCGGCAATTCACCGATCATCGGCACGGCCATTCATGATGGTCATCTCATTCGCCCGGACATAGCCTCGCTGATGGCTCTTTCCGCCGACCAGCGGCTGAGAGAGGAAGACCCTTTTACCGGCGAGATGATCGCGGGAATGACAAACCGCATTGTCGTTCACCATTCGCGTTTCGAAATCGATCTCAACCGGTTCGCCGATCAGGCAGTTTATCTGAAGCCGGAACAATCCTGGGGGCTGGAGGTCTGGAAACAGGAGCCGCCGGAAGAGGCCACCCGGCAATCGCTCGATTTTCATGCCGACTATTACGCAATGCTCGAAGCAGTTCTTTCAACCGTCGAGCGGCGGCATGGTGCTTTTGTCGTGCTGGACATACACAGCTACAATCATCGCCGGCAGGGCGCTACAGCGCCGCAAACGCCCCAGGCGGAAGCGCCTGATATCAATATCGGCACATTTTCCATGGATCGCAGCCGCTGGAGTGACGTCGTCAGTGCGGTGGGCCATCATTTTGCGACAGCCACCATCGGCGGACGCCGCCTTGATGTACGCGAGAACGTCGCCTTTCAGGGCAAGGGTGAGCAGACCCGGTTTATTCACGAGCGTTTTGCGCAGAACGGCTGCGCCATCGCAGTGGAGTTCAAGAAATTCTTCATGGACGAGTGGACCGGTAAGCCGGATAAGCGCGTCGTTTCCGATATTCGCGACGCTATCACCGCACTTCAGCCGGTTCTCGAAGAATGCCTGAGGGCGCGGCGATGAACGTCTCCTCGGCGCGTGGTGAACCGTTACAGGTTATCGAGCTGGTAGACGATGTCGTCGCCTGCCTTGAGGCTGGCAAAGCCGTCCGTCGTGATGTCGGAAAGAACGGCCGGCTGCATATCGACCGGCCGCTGCCGTTTCTTTGCCTGCATCTGACTGGTGGCACGAAGGACCTTGCGGCCCGCGATATCGCCTCTGCGCATGCATCTTATCTGATCGCATCGAGCATTCAGGAGGCTGCACCCCTGATTGCAGCCGTCGGCACGGCCATGCGCGAACGTTTCGGCGCCTTCATGGTTCTCGATATCGGCGAACTGGAACACGACATTCTGCTCGCTGACGATTCACCTTTCCTGCCGCATTATGAGGTTTCCGTCTCGGCAACATCTGAGCCGGAAACGCAAAGTGCACGCCGTGTTTTCATTAAGGCGGTTTGTGATGCCGAAGTGCGTTTCCGCACGCCCCGCATAACCCGGCCCGAACCGGATGCCGATCCGATCCTCAGATTTCAAAATGCCGGGCTTGATTTTCCCTGCATCAGCGTGCGTTTCGCGCCGATCTACCGACAGCCTGAATCCGGCGCCGATTATCCCGGCCTGCGCGAGACGATGATTGCGGATATTTTCGATGCCGGCCTTCAGGCCTTCTCGTCATTCGCTGCCGGTAAAGATGCACTCAAGGTTACCAGCCATCGCGCGCTCGGCCGCAAGGCCTTCGTTGATGCCGTCAGACGTGCCGATCGTTCAATAGACGACATCGTCTCGTCCTTTGATTTTCTTCTGTCCGTGACGCCGATCAATGCCCGCCGGGCCTTCGAGGAATTTCGCGATGGCAGCTTCCAATATGCGCCGCGCCTGCTTTACCGGCCGCTCGGCGTTGACGTCGAGGAGCAGAAACGCAAGCTCTATTCCGTCGTTTTCGATCATCTGGAAGACCCGGTGCTTTATCATCTCTACCGGGAGAAACAGCAGGAGATCGATCTGCAACTGACCATGCTCGCCAATCTGCATCGCCGTACTTTCACCGATTTCTCCCGCGCCCTTTACGGTGCCGTCGAACCCGCGCTTCTGACGCTGGCGCTCAAGGTGCTTGCCGATTGCCCACGCAAGGATGAGAGCGGCGAAATCGCCATGGTCGATTGTTATGCGGTCGCCAAAAAATCGCGCGAGATGATCGAGACCTATCTGGCGGAGGAGCCGGAATTCAAGGCGCGTGTCGAGATCAGGGATGACCTGCCGCCTGGCCTGATGGTGACGGGCGAGAAGCTCCTGATTTCTCGCCACACCGTCATGGAACAGCGCCGGGTCGAGGCGCTGCTGTCGCATGAGATCGGCGTGCATCTCCTCACCTATTTCAACGGTTCGTTTCAGGGCCTCCGGCTCTTCCGCACCGGCCTTTCCGGTTACGAGGGCGTGCAGGAAGGGCTGGCAGTGCTGGCGGAACATCTGGCCGGCGGCATGACGCGCGAGCGCCTGCGGCTGATCGCCGGCCGTGTCGTCGGCTGCGCCGCCATGCTGGACGGCGCGACTTTTGTTGAGACGTTCCGGACTATGACCCGCGATCATGGTTTCGACGAGGCTGGCGCCTTCAACATGGTTTTGCGCATCTATCGTGGCGGCGGTCTTTCCAAGGACGCGATCTATCTGCGTGGGCTTGCGGAGGTGCTGGAGCATCTGCGCAAGGGTGGCGCGCTCGATCCGTTCTGGATGGGCAAGATTGCCGCTGCCCATTTCCCGGTGATGCAGGAGCTTGCCTTGCGCGGCCTCTTGCGTCCGCCGGGCGTACGTCCCGCTTTTCTGCTGCCGGCCAAGGCCAATGAGCGGCTGGAAAAGATACGGGCCGGATTATCCATCGCCGAACTGGCGACATTGTAATATTACAGGAGGGGCTTATGCGTATCGCATTTTTCGTCAATTCCATCGAAACTGAGGGGCCTACTTTCGCAACCGGCCTGCTGGCCATGGCGGCGCTCAATCGCGGTCACGAGGTGGTGTATCTGACGCCTGGCGATTTTACCTTGCGCTCGGATGATAGCCTGACCGTACACGCCACCGTTCTACCGAAGGCCAAATACAAGAAAGCCGATGCTTTTCACGCGGCACTTCAGGACAAAGCACTGGAACGGCGTACCATGGATGTAGAGGAAATCGACGCGCTGATGCTGCGCAACGATCCCTCGCTGGATCAGACGACGCGGCCATGGGCGGTGCATGCCGGCATTCTGTTCGGGCGGCTGGCAGAACAGCGCGGCGTTGTGGTTTTGAACGACCCGGAAGGATTGGCGCTGGCGCAGAACAAGCTCTATTTCCAGAGCTTTCCGGAAATCGTACGCCCGACCACGATCATCTCGCGCAATGTCGATGAAATACGCGCATTTGCGGATACCCACCCTAAGGGTGTCATCGTCAAGCCGCTGCAGGGTTCAGGCGGCAAGAACGTCTTCAAGATCGGCTCCAGCAAGGAGGCCAATCTCAACCAGATTTTCGAGGCGGTCAGTCTCGAAGGTTACTTGATTGCACAGGCCTATCTGCCGGCCGCCAAGGATGGCGATATTCGGTTCTTCATGATGAATGGCAAGCCTCTGATGCGCGACGGACAATATGCGGCTTTGCGCCGCGTTCCGGCAAAAGGCGATCTGCGCTCCAACATTCACGCCAAGGGCACTGCCGAGGCCGTGAAGGTGACGGACGAGATTGTGGCGCTTGCCGAAATGATGCGGCCGAAGCTGGTGGAAGACGGTATGTTCCTGGTCGGGCTTGATATTGTCGGCGACAAGATACTGGAGGTAAACGTGTTTTCGCCCGGCGGTCTCTCCAACATTCGCGACCTCACCGATGTCGATTTCAGCGATACGATCATCGAAGCCGTGGAAACCAAGATCGCCATGCAGAGCGCCTCCGGCGGTATGCTTTCAAATCGTCTTCTAGCGACGCTTTGATTTATTCGCGCAGCTCTGTCGACTGCATGTCACGATACCAGGCGACGAGGGCCTTGATGCCCTCCTCGACCGGGGTTTGCGGCACATAGCCCGTCAAGGCCCTCAGAAGATCGGGTGAAGCGAAGGTGCGGGGGACGTCGCCCTGCTGCATCGGCAACATGTTGCGGATTGCCGGCCTGCCGACCGTCTTTTCGACCGTTTCGACAAAGTGCATCAGCTCTACCGGCTGGCCGCCGCCAATATTGACGATGCGGAAGGGTGCGTGGTGCGACAGCGTGTCGGTGACGCCTTCCTCAGTTACCCGGTTTTCCTCGGACGGAATGACCTGGCTCAGCCGGACGATACCTTCAACGAGGTCATCGATATAGGTGAAGTCGCGGCTCATATTGCCTTGGCCGTAAATATCGATCGGCTCGCCGTTCGAGATGGCGTCGACGAATTTGATTGGCGCCATGTCCGGCCGTCCCCACGGTCCGTAAACCGTGAAGAAACGGAAGGCTGTGGTGGGCAATTTGTGAAGATGGGCGTAGCTGTGCGCCATCAATTCCATCGATTTTTTGGTGGCCGCATAAAGCGTCATCGGCTCGTCGGCCTTGTCGCTTTCCGCAAAGGGAATTTTTTCATTGGCGCCGTAGATGGAGGAAGTTGAAGCCAGCATCAGGTGTTTGACACGCAGGTTCTTGGCAAGCTCCAGCATGTTCCACGATCCGATGAGATTGGAATCGATATAGGCGCGTGGATTTTCGAGGCTGTAGCGAACACCCGCCTGCGCGGCGAGGTGAATTATGATTTCCGGTTCGGCAGCCTCTGCCGCGCGCTTCAGCGCATCCGTGTCTTCCAGCATGCCGATTTCCGCCCTGAAACCGTTGGAGCGGGAAAGGATCGCATGGCGTTTTTCTTTCAGGCTGACATCGTAATATTTCGTCATGCCGTCGAAACCGGTTACGAAATGGCCGGCATCGAGCAGCCGTTTGGCAACGTAAAAACCGATGAAGCCCGCGGTGCCGGTAACCAGATAACGCATGATGACTATATCCCAAATCCGTTGGTGCGTTTGCGGCCGAACCGAAGCGCAAAAACCGTTTTAATGAAACTTCGAAGGCGAAACCGCTATTGGCCCTTGTCGGAACTGCTGTCGTGTGGGCGGCCAATGCCGGCATAAACGAAGCCGTGCCCGGTGACCTCGTCCGTGCGGTAGATATTGCGTAGATCCACCAGAACGGGGTTTTTCATGATGGCCTTCAGGCGCGGCAGATCGAGTGCGCGGAACTGGTTCCATTCCGTCACGATCACGACGGCATCGGCGCCTTCGGCAGCCTCGTAGGGGCCGCTTGCATAGTCGATATCCTCGATCACATGGCGGGCATTCACCATTCCCTCCGGATCGTAGCCGACCACCTTGGCGCCGCCGTCCTGGAGGGTCTGGATGATGGCAATCGCCGGGCTGTCGCGCATATCGTCGGTATTGGGCTTGAAGGTCAGGCCAAGGACCGCGATCTTCTTGCCGCGCACGTCGCCGCCCACCGCGTTGATGACCTTGCGGCCCATGGCGCGCTTGCGGTTGTCGTTGATGGCAATGGTGGTCTCGATCAGCCGCACAGGGGCGTCATAGTCCTGTGCGGTCTTGGCAAGCGCCAGCGTATCCTTGGGGAAACAGGAGCCGCCATAACCCGGACCGGCATGCAGGAACTTCGCGCCGATGCGGCCATCGAGGCCGATGCCGCGCGAAATATCCTGAACATTGGCGCCGACCTTTTCGCACAGATCCGCCATTTCGTTGATGAAGGTGATCTTCATCGCCAGAAAGGCGTTGGCGGCATATTTGATCAGTTCCGAAGTGCGCCTGGTGGTGAAGAGCAAAGGCGACTGGTTGAGATAGAGCGGACGGTAAACCTCCGTCATCACCGGGCGGGCGCGCTCGTCGGAAAGACCGACGACGATGCGGTCCGGTCGCTTGAAATCCTCGATGGCCGCGCCTTCCCGCAGAAATTCCGGGTTGGAAACCACGGCAAAATCGGCCGAAGGGTTTTCTTCGCGGATGATGCGTTCCACCTCGTCCCCCGTGCCGACGGGAACGGTGGACTTGGTGACGATGACGGTGAAGCCGTCAAGCGAATGGGCGATTTCTTTCGCCGCCGCATAGACATAACCGAGATCGGCGTGGCCGTCGCCGCGCCGCGAGGGCGTGCCGACCGCGATGAAGACGACGTCGGCATTGGCAACCGCGGAGGAGAGGTCGGTGGTGAAGCTCAATCGGCCCGCCTTGGCGTTGTTGGCAACGATGACCTCCAGACCCGGTTCGAAGATCGGGATATGGCCGCTTTTCAGCGCTTCGATCTTCTCCGGCATCTTGTCCACGCAGATCACGTCATGGCCGAAATCGGCAAAACACGCACCGGAAACAAGGCCGACATAACCGGCACCGATCATCACTATCCGCATTCTTCTTCCTTTCGGTTCGTGAGGCGATGTTCGCGCAGCAAGCTTCAGGCGAAATCAGCGGGTGCAATCACACCACATTGTTTAGCCGCCTTCACGCTTGCCGCCAAGCGCCACGATCAACACGGGCTAACCTCTTTCCGTGACGGTGATATGATGGCGTCGACGGGACAAATTTGCCGCACCTTGCGGCCATCTGCATCGATGCGGTCGGATCGGGTGTTTTTGCGGCTTTTGCGGCTTGCACTCATAGGTAGCCGGGTCTAGCCATAGGGTGAGGATCAAATCTGCCAGACTGTCTGTCCCTTAAGGGGCGTCCGGGTTGCTTTAAGCGGCCGGGGTGCGCTTTGCGTTGCGGTCGCTGTTCGGGGAAGTTCAAATGCAAAAGGGTTTTCTGCTCGGTCTGTTCGCTTATGCGACCTTTTCCCTGGGCGATGCCACGATCAAGTCGCTTGGATCACAGATCAGCGTTTTCGAGATCGGCTTTTTCAGCATCCTGTTTTCCGGCATCTTCATCTTCTTCAGCAAGCCGCGTGAGGAAAGGTGGCGTGAATTCTGGCGCATGAGCCGTCCGTTTGCGGTGCACGGGCGGGCGATTTCCGGCCTGTTCGCCGGTATTCTCGGTATCTATGCCTTCACCACCATTCCGCTGGCCGAAGCCTATGCGCTGATCTTTCTCTCACCGTTGTTTGTGACAGTGCTGTCGGCTGTCGTATTGAAGGAAGATATAGGGCCATGGCGCTGGGCGGCCGTTCTGGCCGGCATCGTCGGTGTTCTGCTCGTCGTGCGGCCCGGCTTCAAGGCGCTGGAACTCGGGCACGTCGCAGCCATCGGTGTCGCATTCCTGGCGGCGATGACCATCGTGCTGCTCCGCTCGCTTGCGGGCAAGGAGAAGCGCACCTCGATAATGGGCGTGCTTTTGGTCTACGGCCTCACCTTCAACGGCATTGCCTCGATTCCCGAGTTCGTCATGCCCAATCTGCACCAGTTCGCCGCCTTTGCCTTCATCGGCCTCTGCACGGCGACGGGACAGATAACGCTGCTCGTCGCAACACGTATCGCGCCGGCCAGCCAGATTGCACCCTCGCATTATTCTCAGATCCTCTGGGCCGTGGCGATCGGCATGACTTTCTTCCACGAATATCCGGATGCGATCGCGGTGCTTGGGCTGGGTGTCATCGCCGCATCGGGACTTCTGACGATGATCCGCGAAAGGGTCAGGCTCGGCACAGTTCGCTGGAATCCGTTTTTCCGCAATCGGCTTTGAAGTCATCCATCGATCGGCAACAGTGCGTCAACCGAAGCGCGGCTTGTGGGGTGGGTGCAGACGGCCCCATAAGCTTTTCATCGATAGATGAATGGAGAGCCCAAAATGCTCGTGGATGGAAAGTGGACCGCCGAATGGCACCCGGTGCAGGCGACCGACAAGAAGGGTGGTTTCGTTCGCCAGACATCCGGCTTCCGCAACTGGGTAACGTCTGATGGTTCAGCAGGCCCGACGGGAGAGGGCGGTTTCAAGGCCGAGGCTGGGCGCTATCATCTCTATGTCGCGCTGATTTGTCCATGGGCCTCACGCACGCTGATCGGTCGCAAGCTCAAGAAGCTCGAGGATGTCATTTCGGTCTCAATTGTGGAGCCGGCGCTCTCCGACGAGGGTTGGAAATTCGGCGATTATCCAGGTTCGGATCGCGACGGGCTGAACGGCTTCGCTTATATGCACGAAGCCTATACCAGCGCCGATCCGCATTATACCGGCCGTGCCACCGTTCCGGTTCTTTGGGACAAGAAGACGAAAACCATCGTCAACAACGAATCCGCCGACATTCTCCGCATGCTGAATTCCGGTTTCGGCGATCTGGCCGATAACGGCATCGATCTTTATCCGGAAGATCTGCGGGACGCGATTGATGCGCTCAACGACCATATCTATCCCCGCCTCAACAACGGTGTCTACAGAACCGGTTTTGCCACCACCCAGCTTGCCTATGAGGAAGCCTTTGCCGACGTCTTCGCGACACTTCAGGAACTTGAAACTCGCCTGGCATCAGGCGGTCCCTTCCTCTTCGGCGATCGCCTGACGGAAACGGATGTCAGGCTTTTCGTGACGCTGGTGCGTTTCGATGCCGCCTATTACGGCCTCTTCAAGTGCAACCTTCGCCGCATTGCCGACTACCGGGCCCTGCAGGCCTATATGATGCGGGTGCTAAACATTCCGGGCGTGCGTGACACGGTCAATATCGACCACATCAAGCGCGGTTATTATTCGATCAAGGCGCTCAATCCGACCCGGATCGTGCCGGTCGGCCCCGATCTGCCGGGGCTTGACGAGGTTTCCATCGGCGGCACTGTGTGAATATCTAGGCCGGCTTGCCGACCTGATCGAGAAGCCATGCCTGGAAGGCGCGGGCAAGGACATTGTCCTGCCGCCCTTCCGGCAGGGCAACATAATAGCTCTTGTCGGTTTGCAGTGGAATGTCGAAGACGATTTCGAGACGGCCGGAGACGAGTTCCGCCTCGATCAGATATTTCGGCAGAAGGGCAAAGCCAATGCCGCTTATGGCTGCTTCAATGATCATCGAAAACTGGTCGAAACGGCTGCCTCTATAGGCATTCTCCGCCGTTACCCCATTCATCTCCAGCCACTCAGTCCATAGTTTCGGCCGTGTGGTCACGTGCAGCAACGGTTGTCGGTTAAAATCCTCCGGCTCTCTCATTCCCGCGCGCTGAAGCAGAGCGGGGCTGGCGACCGGCACGATCACTTCGTTGCATAAAAAGGTGCAGGTGCCGTGCGCCCAGACCGGCTGGCCGTAATGGATGGCGAGGTCGAAACCTTCCTCATCGAAATCGAAAGGGTGCGAGCGCGAGCCGATGGTGATGGTCATTTCCGGGTTGGCGTCGATGAAGCGGTGCAGACGCGGCATCAGCCAGCGGCTGCCGAAGGTTGGCAGGGTGGCGACGGAAAGTGATGCATGAGATGTTCCGGCCGAGACCGCGCGCACCATCAGCTGTTCGGATTGCTGCAACAGGCGCCGCACGTCTGGCAGGAATTTGCGACCCGCTTCCGACAGGACGACGCGCCGGCGGATGCGTTCGAAAAGCTGCATTCCGGTCTGCGCCTCGAGTTCGCCGATCTGCCGGCTGACCGCACTTTGCGTGAGGTTGAGTTCTTCCGCCGCACGGGTAAAATTCCCATGCCTTGCGGCACACTCGAATGCTTGCAGGGTTACGATATCAGGGACCAGTCTTCTGCGCGGATCCATACCATTCTCGCATCAACTTACCCGCTTTCCTCATTGGAAAAGGGTCATTATGGCCATATATGATTACGGGAAAGAATGGAATGGTGTTTTGCCGGCTTCGACGGAGGCGCCGTTTCACAAAATGATAAATTCGGGGAAAGAACAGCGACGGGAGTTGAAAGCGCCGTATCAAAAACGGCCTTTCCTCCCCTTTGAGCCAAAAAGGATAATTTGACATGGATGCGACCACGAAGCTTGACGTGAAACAGGAAGCCGCGGCCCTGCTCGACAGAATGGGCGTCGCCCGCGATCTTTATAACGGCGGCGATATGGCGTCGTTCAGCCCGGTAACGGGTGAACAGATCGCAAGCCTCAAGACCATTTCGGTCGAGGGTGTCGCAGCCGTGGTCGACAAGGCCGATGCCGCCTTCAAGATTTGGCGCAACGTGCCTGCTCCGCGCCGTGGCGAACTGATCCGGCTTCTGGGCGAAGAACTGCGCTCCTTCAAGGCAGATCTCGGTCGGCTCGTCTCGCTGGAAGCGGGCAAGGTCCCGTCCGAAGGTCTCGGCGAAGTGCAGGAGATGATCGATATCTGCGATTTCGCGGTCGGCTTGTCCCGCCAGCTTTACGGCCTCACCATCGCCACCGAACGCCCCGGCCACCGTATGATGGAAACCTGGCATCCGCTCGGCGTTGTCGGCGTTATCTCCGCTTTCAATTTTCCGGTCGCGGTCTGGTCGTGGAACGCGGCACTCGCGCTAGTCTGCGGCAATTCGGTGGTCTGGAAGCCATCTGAAAAGACCCCGCTGACGGCACTTGCGGTTCAGGGCATCTTCGAACGTGCCGTAGCCCGTTTTGGCGATGCGCCGGAAGGGCTGTCGCAGCTTCTGATCGGCGACCGCGCCGTTGGTGAAGCATTGGTGGACAACCCCAAGGTTCCCCTGGTTTCTGCAACCGGTTCCACCCGCATGGGCCGCGATGTCGGCCCGCGTCTGGCGAAGCGCTTCGCCCGCGCCATTCTGGAACTGGGCGGCAACAATGCCGGCATCGTCTGCCCGTCTGCCGATCTCGACATGGCGCTGCGCGCCATTGCCTTCGGCGCCATGGGCACGGCCGGCCAGCGCTGCACCACGCTTCGCCGTCTCTTCGTGCATGACAGTGTTTACGACCAGCTCGTGCCGCGTCTGAAAAAGGCCTACGCCTCCGTATCCGTCGGCAATCCGCTCGAAACATCGGCGCTTGTCGGACCGCTGGTGGACAAGGCGGCTTTCGACGGCATGCAGAAGGCGCTCGAAGCGGCCAAGGCGCATGACGGCGTGGTGAATGGCGGCGGGCGAGTGGATACGGGTGCGCCGGATGCCTATTATGTAAAGCCGGCACTTGTCGAAATGCCTGAACAGGCGGGGCCGGTGTTGGAAGAGACCTTCGCGCCGATCCTTTATGTGATGAAGTACAGCGATCTCGATCAGGCGATTGACGCGCATAACGCCGTTGCCGCTGGTCTGTCGTCGTCGATCTTCACCCGCGACATTCAGGAATCGGAACGTTTCCTGTCTTCGGAAGGCTCGGATTGCGGCATCGCCAACGTCAATATCGGAACCTCGGGCGCGGAAATCGGCGGCGCATTCGGTGGTGAAAAGGAAACCGGCGGTGGCCGCGAATCTGGTTCGGATGCATGGAAGGCCTATATGCGCCGCGCCACCAACACCATCAACTACTCCAAGGCGCTGCCTTTGGCGCAGGGCGTTTCCTTCGATATCGAGTAAATCGCTTCGCAAGTTTGCGCGTTCGATAGCGATATTGATCCATCATGCCGGTGCGGCCAGTCCGCACCGGCATTCGTCTGTTAAGCAGGCTTGGTAATGCCTCCTGCGATGATTTGCGGGAAAGAGGCGTCTCTGCGGAATTTTATTCCCGCAATATCGCTGATATTGAATTATCCTCTCTCTATCGTTTTCATCGAAAACCCTAGCATTGCTCCATATCGCAAACCGGCCCCAGGGGTCGGCGACAAGGAGCTAAAATGCCAGCCATTACCCGTCGTGCCCTCTCCGCCAGTTTTCTTGTTGTCGCTGCATTGTCCGTTCTGCCCTTGCAGGCGCAGGCGGCGGAAGAGCTGAAGATCGGTTATCAGAAAACCGGCCTGCCGGTGATCGCGAGGCAACAGGGCGTCATCGAAAAGGCGCTTGAGGCCAAGGGCGTCAAGGTTTCGTGGGTCGAATTCACCGCAGGCCCACCGCTGGTGGAGGCCTTGAATGTTGGCTCCATCAATGTCGGCTGGACGGGCGATGCGCCGCCAATCTTCGGTCAGGCGGCCGGTTCGGCCATCGTTTACGTTGCGGCTCTTCCCTCGAACGGTAAGGGTGAGGCGATCTTCACCAAGCCCGAGAGCGGTATAAAGTCGGTTGCCGATCTGAAGGGCAAAAAGGTCGGCGTCGGCAAGGGCACAAGCGCCCACAATCTGCTGGTGGCGGCAATTGAGAAGAACGGCCTGAAATTTAGCGATATCGACGTGGTCTATCTCAGCCCTGCTGACGCGGCGGCAGCCTTTGCCAGCGACAAGATCGACGCCTGGGCCGTCTGGGATCCGTTCTATGCAATTGCCGAGACCCGCTATAAGCCCGTCACTCTGGCCCGCACCAGCGAGGTTCTCAACGTGAGCACCTATTTCCTCGCCAACCGCGACTATGCCAAATCCCATGCCGACACCATCAATATCACGCTTGATGCCCTGGGCGAGGCGGCCAAATGGTCCGCCGCCAACCGCGACAAGGTTGCGGCAGCCCTGCATGAGGTGACAGGTGTACCGCTGGAAGCGCAGACGCTGGCTGCGAACCGTTCGGAATTCGGTATTTCGAAAATCGATGACAAGATCATTGCCAGCCAGCAGGAAACTGCCGACCGCTTTTATCGCCTGGGCCTGATCCCTAAGCAGATCAGCATCAAGGATGCCGTCTGGTCAGGCGCCACCAACTGATCCCGGATACGGAGGGCTTCGCGATGAGCATCAGAAGGCGTATCGAGGCTGGAAGCATCACGGGCTGGTTGCTTCCTGCCATCATTCTTGCCGGCTGGGAGCTTGCTGCCCGCGTCGGTCTCATTTCGGCAAACGTCCTGCCGGCTCCCTCTGCCGTCGCGGAAGCCTTCTGGCGGCTTTTGCTTTCAGGGGAACTCATCGCCAATATCGGTGTCAGCTCCGCTCGCGCTCTGGCCGGTTTCGCCGTTGGCGGCGCGATTGGTTTCATCTTCGGGCTGGCCAACGGACTGTCGCGGTTTTCCCGCAGCTTTACCGACACGACGCTGCAGATGATCCGCAACATCCCGCATCTGGCGCTCATTCCGCTCGTCATCCTCTGGTTCGGCATCGACGAGGAGGCAAAGCTTTTCCTCGTGGCACTCGGAGTGTTTTTCCCCATCTACATCAACACGCTGCTCGGCATTCAGGGGGTCGATCCGCAACTGGTGGAGATGGGGCGTACCTATGGCATGTCGCCCTTCACCCTGTTCCGGCGAGTGATCCTGCCCGGCGCGCTGCCGTCCATTTTCACCGGCCTGCGTTATGCGCTCGGCATCATGTGGCTGACGCTTATCGTGGCGGAAACAATTTCCTCCTCTTCCGGCCTCGGCTACATGGCCATGCAGGCGCGCGAGTTCCTGCTGATCGATGTCGTCGTGCTGTCGATCCTTATTTACGCGCTTCTTGGCAAGCTGGCGGACAGTTTCGCCCGCTTCCTCGAAAGCATCTTCCTGCAGTGGCATCCAGCCTTCAAGAAAGTCTGAGGTAACCCATGTCGACCAGCAATGTTACGACGTTGAGACGCCCCGATGCCCCATCATCCTCCCCTTCCGGGGCAGAGACCAAGGTTGAACAGCGCGGCAAGCAGAACGACAGCAAGGTCGCTTTCAGCTTCCGCAATGTGACAAAGACCTTTGGCGATAAACCGGTTCTGCGCGGCATCGATCTCGATGTGCGGGAAGGCGAGTTTCTGGCTATTATCGGCAAGAGTGGATGCGGCAAGAGCACGCTTCTGCGTATCTTGGCCGGTCTTGATGCGCCCACAAGCGGCACCGTTTCGAAAGACGCATCGAGCCGCACTCGCATGATGTTTCAGGAGCCGCGCCTTCTGCCATGGGAGCGCATCGCAAACAATGCATCCGTGGGCCTGACCGGCATCGCCAAAGGTGAGGCGGCGAACGAGCAGGCGCTTGCCATTCTCGAAGAGGTTGGGCTAAAGGACCGGGCGGGCGAGTGGCCCTATGTCCTGTCTGGAGGCCAGAAGCAGCGCGTGGCGCTGGCACGCGCGCTGGTGGCGCATCCGCAAATTCTGGCGCTGGATGAACCCCTCGGGGCGCTAGATGCGCTCACCCGCATCGAAATGCAGCTTCTGCTGGAGCGCATCTGGCGCAAGCAGAAATTCACCGCCGTTCTCGTTACGCACGATGTTTCGGAAGCCGTCGCACTTGCAGACCGCATCGTCGTGATTGATGAGGGGCGCATCGCCCTTGATCTCGATGTGAAACTGCCGCGTCCGCGCCGACACGGCACCCCGGAATTCGCGCGGCTTGAAGAGCAGGTTCTGAACCAGCTTTTCGGTCGTGGTGAAATCGGTGGGTGATGTGATGGACCGGCAGGGTCGAGACCCTGCCGGAACCAGATAATCAGCCGATGCTCATCAGGCTGGCATTGCCGCCGGCAGCCGTTGTGTTGACGCTGACGGAGACTTCTTCCACCAGCCAGTCGAGATTGTAGGGCTGGGTTTCACGGTCAAGCGCTTCCGTCGTGGCGGCCTGAACCAGAACCAGAGGACCGGGCAGGGCGGCGATTTTCTTGTTGATCGCAACGACACGTTCCGCATCGCCCTCGATCAGCGCGCCGGCGAACGGTGCGGATTTTTCCCAGCTGTCAGCCCATGTGATGCGCGAGGTGACGGTTGCCGGCAATCCGTAGATCGACTTTTCCAGCCCCGACGCATTATCGATAACGACCGAGTTGCCGGTGGCAAGCGCTGCCGCAAGCTGGCGATAGAGCCCTTGCTCCGTGGCCGGAATAAGCAGCACCTTGCCGCGCGGATGCAGCGCATAGACGTTGCGTTCGCCGACTGGGCCTGCCAGTTCGGTTTCGAAACCGAGGCCGGATAGGGCTGCGGCCTGTCTTGCGGCTTCGGCTGCAACGCTCTGGCCGTTTTCATCCAGCCAGCGGGCGAGATCGACAGCCGCCTGGTCCTGCTGGCTGGCAACGCGGTCGATCTTCGGCGCGGTTTGTGTGACGCGGCCGAGATAGAGCGGACCGCCCGCCTTGGGGCCGGTGCCGGAGAGGCCTCGCCCGCCAAAGGGCTGGACGCCGACCACGGCGCCGATGATGTTGCGGTTCACATAGAGATTACCGGCCGCGACGCGCGACAGGACATGCTGGATGGTATCGTCAAGACGCGTATGCAGGCCGAAGGTCAGGCCATAGCCGGTGGCGTTGATCTCGTCGATCAGCCGGTCGAGATTGTCGCGCTTGAACCGGATGACGTGCAGCACCGGCCCGAAGACCTCTTTCTTAAGATCGGCGAGCGATTTCATCTCGATGATTGTCGGTGGCACGAAGGTGCCCTTGCCGGTTTCGCCGGCAAGCGAAATCTGCTCGATCCGGTGGCCGAGTGCGCGCATGCTGTCAACGTGTTTTTCGATGATGCCTTTAGCTTCAGCGGTGATCACGGGGCCGACATCGACGGAAAGGCTATCGGTGCGCCCGATGCGCAATTCGTGCAGCGCGCCCTTCAGCATCGTCAGGGTTCGGTCGGCCACATCTTCCTGCAGGCAGAGAATGCGAAGCGCCGAGCAACGCTGGCCGGCACTGTCGAAGGCAGAGGCGATGACGTCGGCGACGACCTGCTCGGCAAGCGCTGAGGAATCGACGATCATGGCGTTCTGGCCGCCGGTCTCGGCAATCAGGGGAACGGGCTGGCCGTTTGCGAGAACCCGGCCTGCGAGTTGACCCTGGATGAGCCGCGCCACTTCAGTGGATCCGGTGAACATCACACCCGCCGTGAGCGCTGAGCCGACTAGTGCCGCACCGGTCTTGCCGTCACCTGGCAGAAGCTGCACGGCGTCCTGCGGAACGCCTGCCTCATGCAGCAGGCGTACCCCCTGCGCGGCGATCAACGGGGTTTCTTCGGCGGGCTTTGCCAGTACCGGATTACCGGCAACCAGTGCTGCCGTTACCTGGCCGATGAAGATGGCAAGCGGGAAGTTCCACGGGCTGATGCAGACGACCGGGCCGAGCGGTGTCTCGTTGGCCTTGAAGGTCTTCCGGGCTTCCGCTGCGTAATAACGCAGGAAGTCAATCGCTTCGCGCACCTCGGCAATGGCGTTCGGCATGGATTTTCCGGCCTCGCGCATGATGAGGCCAAGCAGGGCCGGCATTTCGGCCTGCATCCGGTCGGCAGCGCGCTCCAGGCAGGCGGCGCGCTCCTCGACCGGCGTGGAAGACCAGTTGGAGGCTGCGGCCCGTTGCATTGCCGCTTCGACATCGGCCTCTGTCGGTTCGGTTACATAACCGACGACATCATTGTGGTCGCCGGGATTGAGGACCGGGCGTGTCTTTCCGCCTGCATGCGGTGCTGCGGCTTTCCATTCCGTCGTCGCACCTGCCTTAAGGACGTTGTCCAGCGCGGCAAGTGCCGTTTCATTCGAAAGATCGAGGCCGGCGGAATTTGCCCGTTCGGGGCCGAAGAGACCAGCGGGTGCAGCAATGCGGTCGTGCCGTGCGCCGGGAACGGGGTAAGCCTTGACCACGGTGACCGGATCTTCCAGCAGGGAAGCCACCGGCACGGCGGGATCTGCTATGCGGTTGACGAAGGAGGAGTTCGCGCCGTTTTCCAGCAGACGGCGGACGAGATAGGCAAGCAGCGTCTCGTGGGTGCCAACAGGCGCATAAAAGCGGCAGGGACGATCGAGCTTTTTCTTGCCGACGACTTCGCTGTAAAGCGGTTCGCCCATGCCGTGCAGGCACTGGAACTCGTAATCACCGAGTTTGAAGTCCGGACCAGCGAGATGGTAGATGGTAGCCATGGACTGGGCGTTGTGGGTCGCAAATTGCGGGAACACGACGTCACGCGCGGCAAGCAGCTTGCGGGCGCAGGCGATATAGGAGACATCCGTGTGCACTTTGCGGGTGAAGACCGGGAAGTCTTCCAGCCCGTCCACCTGTGCGCGCTTGATCTCCGCATCCCAGTAGGCGCCCTTGACAAGACGCACCATGATGCGGCGACCGGCACGTTGGGCGAGATCGATGATGTAGTCGAGAACAAAGGGGCAGCGGCGGCCATAGGCCTGCACAACGAAGCCTAGGCCGTTCCAACCGGCAAGATCCTTGTCGAGCGCCAGTTCCTCCAGAAGATCGAGCGACAGTTCCAGCCGGTCGGCTTCCTCGGCGTCAATGTTGAGGCCGATATCGTATTTCTTGCTGAGCAGCATCAGGGATTTCACACGCGGCAGAAGCTCCGCCATTACCCGCTCTGCCTGCACACGGGCATAACGCGGATGCAGGGCCGAAAGCTTGATGGAAATTCCGGGGCCACCATAGATGCCACGCCCGGCGGAGGCCTTGCCAATGGCGTGGATCGCGTTTTCGTAGTCCTTGTAATAACGCTCCGCATCCTTGGCGGTGGTCGCCGCTTCGCCGAGCATGTCGTAGGAATATTGGAAACCCTGTTCCTCCAGCGGTTTCGAGCGCTTGATCGCTTCCCCAATCGTTTCGCCGGTCACGAATTGCTCGCCCATCATGCGCATCGCCATATCGACGCCGCGGCGAATGACGGGTTCGCCAGCCCTGGCGATCAGCTTGGTCAGCGCCGCCGAAAGGCCGCTGTCATTGACCGTCGAGGTCAGCTTGCCGGTGATGACAAGACCCCAGGTTGCGGCGTTGACGAACAGCGAGCGCCCGCCGCCGATGTGGGACTTCCAGTCGCCGCGGGCGATCTTGTCGCGGATCAGCGCGTCGCGGGTGGCGGTGTCGGGAATGCGCAGCAGTGCTTCGGCAAGGCACATCAGGGCCACGCCCTCATGGCTGGAGAGCGAATATTCCTGCACCAGCCCCTCGACGCCGGTGCCTTTCGTCTTGGCGCGCAACGCCTCGATCAGCTTGGTTGCCGTGGTGCGAATGGCTGCGGCCTGCTCGGGCGTGACGGTCGCAGCATCGATCAGAGGCGCCAGGCACTCTTCCTCTGGGCGGCGGTAAGCGGCGGTAATTGCTTTGCGCAACGGGCTCTGCTCGCGCACGGGCGGTGCAAAATTCTGGAAAATACCGTTCACCGTCTGCTGCGGGTTTACATCGGCTTTGCTTGCACCATCGGCCATTCTGAAAATCCTGAAAAAGCTGTTGAAGACAGACTGTCAGCGGCAGCGTGTCCTCCGCTCGCCGCTTGTCATTCTGCTGTGTACAATATCATTGCCGTAAAAATTGCTATGGTCCTATTTTGAGGATAGAACAGGCCATATGAACTTTTATTATTCAAAATTGGCGTGAAATCACATGGCTAATAGTCATAAAACAGACGATCTGGACCACTTCGATCTCAAGATTCTCGAGGCCCTCAGCGAAGACGGGCGCATGTCGGTGCTGCAACTGTCGAAAAGGGTCGGCCTCTCCAAGACGCCGTGCCAGACGCGGCTCAAGCGGTTGGTGGATGAAGGTTATATTCTGGGCTTCCGTGCGGTGCTCAATCCGCAGAAACTGGGCGTCGACCATATCGCCTTCGCCGAGGTCAAGCTTTCCGACACACGCGAAAAGGCGCTTGAGGAATTCAACACGGCGGTGCGCAAGATCAAGGAGGTGGAGGAATGCCACATGATCGCCGGCGCCTTCGATTATCTACTGAAGGTGCGCACCAGCGATATCCGCAAATACCGAAGGGTGCTCGGCGAAAAAATCTCCAGCCTTCCATCGGTTTCCAACACTTCGACATTCGTCGTGATGCAGTCGGTCAAGGAGACCGGTATCTGACGACGCGGCGAAGAAAAACGGGCAGGCATGAGCCTACCCGTCTAATGCTTTGCGAATTCTGCCAGCTCAGCGCGCGGTGGCTGCGGCGGTAACGGCGCTCATCTGCGCGTCAGGACCAAACTCGTTTTCGTTTTCGATGCCGAGAAGTTCCTGCAGGCGCAATCGCGCGCGGCTGACACGGCTCTTGATCGTGCCAACCGGGCACCCGCAAATCTCGGCTGCTTCTTCGTAAGCAAAGCCCGAGGCGCCGATCAACAAGATCGCTTCGCGCTGATCGTCGGGCAACTTTGCAAGTGCCGTACGAAAATCCTGAAGATCGACCGAACCATGCTGTTCTGGCGGCACCGACAGGCGCGAGGTGTAAACCCCGTCGGTATCCTGTACTTCGCGGCCGGACTTGCGAATCTGGCTGTAGAATTCGTTACGCAGGATCGTCACCAGCCATGCGCGCATGTTGGTGCCAGGCTGGAAACTCTCCTGTTTCGCCCAGGCCTTCATGATCGTATCCTGCACGAGGTCGTCAGCGCGATCCCTCGAACGGATGAGTGAGATCGCGAATGCGCGCAGGTTTGGCAGTGCCGCCAGCATTTCCCGTTTGAAATTGTATTCTGTCTGCTCCGGCTCTTTCGCCATCATTCCCCCGAAGCCTTGTCTTTGGCTCTGTTTTCGGCTTCATCGAGTTTCTCGAGAAGATCGAGGAATTTGTCAGGGATGCCTTCTTCCTGAACAGCATCGTAGAGTTCCCTGAGCTTGCGGGAAATCACCGCACGTCCAGAGTGCGGGACCTGAGGGTTGGCCGGATTGTCCGGAGAATCTTGGTCCGATTGAAATATGTTCATAACGTCCGGTATTCCTTTTGTGTCGTGGCAAGAATGCGCGATGAAAAAAATAGTTCCGGCGATCCGGAACTTTTTTTATGATGCGCACGTTGCTATCGTGGGTTTGCGTTGCAGACCGCATGAAAGGGGAGAATTCCATGTCAGTTTCTACACGCATCGCACCGCACCTGCCATATCTGCGCAGGTTCGCGCGTGCCGTTTGCGGCTCTCAATCCACTGGCGATGCCTATGTTGCAGCAACACTTGAAGCTCTGATCGCCGATATCAGCATCTTCCCGCCGACAAGCAACGATCGGGTTTCGCTTTATCAATTGTTCGTATCGATTTTTAGTTCCGTCACGATCAATATAAAGGCCGATGAAAACCTGTCAGGTTGGGAAAAGCGCGCTTCCGCCAACCTCTCTGCGGTACCAGCGCTCGCCCGCCAGGCTTTCCTTCTGACCACGGTCGAAGAGTTCACAGCTTCGGAAGCAGCAGAGGTTCTGAGGGTAACTGAAGCCCAGATCGGCCAGCTGATCGATGAGGCGGCCTCTGAAATCGCCCGCCAGGTTGCCACCGATATCATGATTATCGAGGACGAACCTCTGATCGCCATGGATATCGAGCAGATGGTCACCGATCTCGGCCATCGCGTTACGGGTATTGCCCGCACGCATGCGGAGGCGATCGATCTCTTCAACCGCACGCAGCCGAAGATGATCCTTGCCGACATCCAGCTTGCAGACGGCAGCTCCGGGCTCGATGCCATGAAGGAGATCCTTCAGATGACGTCTCTGCCGGTGATCTTCATTACAGCCTTCCCTGAGCGTCTTTTGACGGGTGAGCGGCCCGAGCCGACATTCCTCGTTACGAAGCCGTTCAACCCGGACATGGTGAAAGCGCTTATCAGCCAGGCCCTGTTTTTCAACGAAAGCTCTCGCGTCGCGGCGTGAAATTTGCCGAAACCGTAGACTGTCCGGGAACAACTACGGTACCCGGACGTTCGCGGTTATGGTCGTGAGGTGATCTCACGGCTTTTTGCAGGGAGATGAATTTGCATCGGCTGGCATGGCATAACGCGGAGAGGAACGAGAGCGAGCTACACGATTCGCTCGTCCTCGCTTTGCTCGATTCGGGCGAGACAGTCATGTTACAAGACTGGAACCGGGAGTATATATTCGTGGCCAATCTGCCGGATGTGTGGCGTCTGCCGACCGATAGCCATCCCACGGATGAAAATGTGTTTGGCACCGATCTTTCAGAGCGGCTTGCCGAACTCAAAAAAGATATGAATGTGGTGGGCAGTCGGGGCATGCTGGAAGTTAATGCCGGCAATGACCGGGTTTTCCAGTTCCAGATCCATTCCACCTTCAACCAGGCGAAGCAGGCGGTGATGAAAACCACTATTCGCGAGGTGACGGCGGAACGGCGGCGCGAGCAGCTTTTGCGCTCGCTGCTGCGCGAGGTCAGCCACCGTTCCAAGAACCTCCTGGCGATCATCCAGAGCCTTGCGGGCCAGACGGCCCGTTTCAGCCTCACCAAGGATGATTTTCTGCGCAAGTTTCGGGGCCGGTTACACGCTCTTGCCCAAAGTCAGGATCTCATCACGGATTCCGACTGGAGAGGTGCTCGCATATTCGAGCTTCTTCGCCAGCAATTCGATCTCTATGTGCCGGAATATCCTAATCTCATTCACATGGAAGGTGAAAACCTGCTGCTCAATCCGAATGGCGCGCTTTATATCGGTCTGGCTTTCCATGAGCTGGTCGTCAATACGGTCAGCCATAGCGGCAATCTCGCCTATCATCCGCCAATCTCGCTGCAATGCCGACAGGAAGGCGATTTTTGTATCGTTGAGTGGATCGAGCCGATCATGCCATCGAAAGAGCCGGCGCAGGCGAGGCGCGGCAGTTTCGGCAGCGTCGTGCTGGAAAAGGTCGTTCCATCCGCATTGGGCGGGAGTGCCGAATATCACCTCACGCCGGAGCGGATCGTCTACCGGCTTAAATTTCCTTCCGGGGACGTCACCGACATTTGAAATTTCGAAATAATGGCCCTCGGTTGGAGACCTGCCTCATAGGCAGCACTTCGGCCGTTTTTGCGAGAACGCAAAAAAAAGCACGGCCCGTGAAAGAGCCGTGCTTTTTTATTATGACAGGTTTTCAGGGGTGAAACCTGTTTATTGTCAGCCAAGCGTCAGGCGGGGACGGGGGAATTGCTTGGCCTGCAGTAAAAATGCATCCGCCCTAATTCGGTTCCACTAAAACGTATTTTTTTTGTGGAGGGCGAAATTAGCTGCTTTTCGTCTGCTGGTACGGGGATCCAGCACGCCATTTTTCAAAGCGGGCCTGCCTGATCGGGTCGCTTGGGTATAAAATAGCGCATCGGCGCTTCAAGCGACCATTCGAACCCGGTTTCGCGATACTCCGTCACCACCTGTCCGCCGAATGCGCCTTCCGCATGCCTTTTGATGACCGTGGTACCAAAGCCCTTGCGGCTTGGTTCCGTCGCCGGTGGCCCGCCCGTTTCGGTCCAGACGATATAAATCATCTGACGTCCATCTTTTTCGAGCGGCTTCCAGCTCACCGTGATTTTTCCGAGCGCAACCGACAGGGCGCCGTATTTGATGGAGTTCGTCGTCAGCTCATGCACCACGAGCCCGAAATTTTGCGCCGCTTCCGGAGAAAGCATGAAATCGTCCCCAGACAGCTCGAAGCGTTCCGAAACGGTGCCGAAAACGTCGAGGTGGGTCTCGATCAGCTTACGGATCGGCAAGCCTTGCCATTGAACCTCCGCCAATGCCCGGATCGACATTCCGAGACCGCGCAGGCGGTGGTCCACCTCTTTCTGGAATTCCGGGATGCTTTTGTTTTCCCGCCCCAATTGCCGGATCATCGCCTGAACCAGCGTAAGAATATTCTTGGAGCGGTGAACCAGTTCGTGCAGCAGAAGTTGCAGCCGTTCTTCCGACTGGCTTCTGTCGAAGGAAGCATTGGAGAGCGCGACGGCGACCTGGTTGGCTTCCTTGATCTTGGTATCGACGGGCGCCACGATCTCGCCTTCACCGATGCGTTCAGCCATGAGCGTGAGATCGCGAATGGAACTGCGCAACTGCCGGCCGACCAGATAGGCGCCGCCGATGGCGATGAGCACGAGCATCGTGCTGCCGATCATCATTTGCCGCCACGTGTCGACCAATGCTGCCTGACTTGCGGCAAGTGGCCCCCACATCACAGTTCGCCATTGCCAGCCCGGCAATTGGGCATAGGCATAGAGGTTGCCCTTGTCGTCGAAGAAATTGCCGCTGAAGGCCTGCATTTCTGAAAGAATGGCGGGGCTGGCAAATGGCTTGCCCACTTCCACCCCATTCTGCGCACTGGAAACGACAACACGATTGTTACCGTCGATAATGGCGACCGCCCAGTTGCGCGGCAGGTTTTCCGTGGGAATGAGCCGGCTCAGGTCACTTGTATTCTGCGTCAGGATCAGGGCATCTCCGGCGGAACCCAGATTGGGGTCGAGCGGCAAGGTAACGTTGAACACCCATTCCTTGCTCGTCGCGCCGAAAAACATGTCCGAAACGGTGATCCGACGGGATTCGATTGCCTTGGCCAGATTGGCCTCGGCCGGCACCTTGCTGAGAGGCTGGCCAAATGACACCCGGGTATTGAGATACTGTTCGCCTTCCATGGTAGCCAGAATGGCGTACAGGCCCTCCCGTTTCAGGCTTTCGGCAACACGTCCCTGAAAAGCGGCAAGATTGCCATTCTCGAGTTCAGGGAATTGCGACAGCAGATTGAGGGAGGTGGCGATTTCCTGCAGGCGCCGATCGATGTTGCGGCTGACGACCCTGACATCCTCGATCGTCTCCCGTTGCAGGTCGTCGCGCTTTTCGCTTTCAAGGCGCAGCATCAAGTAGCCGCCGAAAAGGATAAGCGGCAGGGTGATGACGGTTGCCATCACCACCAGATAGGTGCCGATGGAGGCCGTCGGAAAAAAATTCGCACTGCGTCGACGTAAAGCCGAGAACGTGTTTTTCAGTTTTTTGCCGGGTTGAGGCATGCAAAAACTCCGGCAGTTACGGCATTGTTACGTCACGGATAATACCGCGCCATCCTCCTTTAGCAATGCCTGATTTTTTCGTTCCGGAGCCGCAAAATGTCGCAATCGCGTCTATGCGACTGAAAAAATCGGAACCATTTCAATGGTCAGCCCGTTTGCAAAGCGAACCGGTCATGGAGTGGAAAGCGAAATTCGTCACCGCCCGGCCAGTCGAAAACGATGAAAGGAAGGTACGAAAATGGCAAAGAAACTTACGATACTCGTCACCGCCGCCCTGATGGGCACGACGGCTTTCGCGCCGCTTGCCATCGCCCAGGGTACAACCCAGCCAGCACCGGCAAATCCGAGTGCTCAGACCGAACCGGCAACGCCTCCCGCTACCCCGATGGCGCCAGCGGCTCCTCTGGCCAATGATAGCGCGGCCGCGACGACAGGCGGTGCTTACATCACTCAGCAGGGTGAAACGCAGATCAGCGCCAATGATTACATCGGCAAGTCGGTTTATACCGCAGCCGACGAGAGCATCGGTAACGTCACCAACCTCATCATGGAAAAAGACGGCGGTCTCGTCGCAGCCGTGATTGGTGTCGGCGGTTTCCTCGGTATCGGTGCCAAGGATGTCGCGGTGCCTATGGACAAGGTAACGATGACCCGCAACACGCAGGACGGCACAATTCGCCTGACGACGACTGAAACGGCGGAAACGCTGAAGGCTGCTGCGGAATTCAAGACGCTGGAACAGCAGGCCAGCGAAAAGAGCGCGGCAACGCCGGCAGCTCCGGACAGCACCACCACGTCCGCCACCAAGCCCTGATCCCCTTACCTGGGAGGCAGGAGCGGGATCGACCTCAACAGGCGTCCCGCGAGAGACACCGGCCATTGGCCGGTGTCTTTTTGTTTTAAATTGCGTTCGCTCAGTCCCCGGCGTTGCGCGAGGAATGCCAAGCCCAGGCGGATTTGATGATATCAGACAGGGAATAACGCGGCTCCCAGCCCAACACCGCCTTTGCCTTTTCGTTATTGGCGACAAGGGTGGTGGAATCGCCATCGCGGCGGTCGGTATATTCCACCGGGAAGGGGCGGCCGGATACGTCCGAAATCGCCGCCAGCAACTCCTTCACAGTCGTGCCGGTGCCGGTGCCAAGGTTGAGTTCAACCGTTTCACCGCCCGCCAGCAGATAATCCACTGCCCGCACATGGGCGTCGGCAAGATCGAGAATATGGATGTAGTCACGCACGCAAGTGCCGTCGCGGGTGTCATAATCCGTGCCGAACACCTTGAAGCCTTGACGCCGACCGAGTGCCGCCTCGATGGCGAGCGGGATTGCGTGGGTTTCCGGCTTGTGCCATTCGCCGATGCGGCCTTCGAAATCTGCACCTGCGGCGTTGAAATAGCGCAGCATCACTGAGCGCAGCCCCTTATAGGTGCTGTAATCCTTCAGCGCCTGCTCGACTACCCATTTGGTGCGGCCGTAAGGGTTGATCGGCGCCTGGCGGTGCGTCTCGTCAATCGGCACCTGTTCCGGCAAACCGTAGGTGGCGCAGGTGGAGGAGAAAACAAATGCCGTGACCCCGGCATCGATGGCGGCAGACAGCAGGTTGAGCGAACCGATGACGTTGTTGTCGTAGAAGGCCACGGGTTGCTTTACCGATTCGCCGACTTCAATCAGCGCCGCAAAGTGGAGTACGGCCTCCGGCTGGTGCCTGGCGAAAACCTCGTCCAGCCGCGCGCGGTCGCGAATGTCGCCCTGCTCGAAGGGTCCCCAGCGGACGAATTCCTCATGTCCATTGGACAGATTGTCGAAAACGACCGGTTCATATCCCCGCTCAGACAGGAGAAGGCAGGTATGCGAACCGATATAGCCGGCACCGCCGACGACAAGGACTTTCTTCTTCATCAATCGCCTTTCAGAAAAAAAACGGGACGTGCGGGAGACTGTATTTCACTTTGTTCAAATAAGGGCGGCGTGGCACTGAGCACCATCAACCAGTCTATCCATCGCGGGTAACATAAAAAAAACTGCGCATCCATGGTCCGGATGCGCAGCAGCAAATGAGAGTTTGACGAAGAGCCTTAAACGCGCCTGAAGGCGTGCCTATTTCTTTTTCCTGGTGTTGGCTCTGGTTGCCAGAAAGCCGGCAGCCATGGCAACGGCGAGCGTCGCGTAGGGGCGCGCCTGGATCGCCAGCGTGAGGAGCGATTGCAGCGCCAGAGGTGCTGCGGTCAAGGGAGCCGCCGTCAAGGATGCGACGGGTCGTCTTGCGGCATAGGCTCTCGGACGTTTGACGATCGCAAGCGCCACCAACATGATGACACCAAGCAGAAACGCCGTACCGGCTACGACAAGCGCGGCCGGCCCTGCGCCGACATGCCGGGCCAGATAGATGGACCCCGCCACGACAGCAGCTACGAAGGCGATCAGGAAGAATATCCCGGTCAGCACCCAAAGGATTATCGTGGCGCGCAGGCGCCGTGTCACGACGCGTCCTTCACGCTGGGTGTCTCCCAGATAGACCAGCAATGCCTCAAGCATGATGCGGCCTTATCGACGTGTGAGGAGGGCGAGCACGAAACCGACACCAACGGCGATGCCGAGGGACTGCAGCGGGTTCTTCTGGACCTGATCCGTCAGATTGTCGTTCAGCGAGGAAATTTCGTTGCGAACGCTGTCGGCCATCTCGCCGGAAGCGGTCAATGCGTCGTCGGCCACGCGGGCGGCCTGCGCCTTCAGTTCATGCGAGGCTCCAACGCCCAGCGCCTTAACGCTCTTGGCAAGATTTGCCAGATCTTCGCGAAGTTGGGCAAGCTGTGCTGCCACATCGGCTGCATCGCCGTTTTCGAGGGATTGCTGGATCTTGTCGTTGACGCTGCTACGCACGCTTGCCATGGGTGAAGTCCTTCCTGGAACATCGTTGATGGAAAATGGCGTCAGGTCAAAAAGACTGCCGCCGCGGATCAATGCCGACGCTTACGAACTTTCGTTGCGGCAGCCGTAAACCCGATTGTCCGCCATTCAAACGCGCCGATGCCCGCTTGGTTCCGCGGCTTGGCGAGTTTTCTCCCGCGGATTTTGCGGCGGGGGCAATTTTCCGGGAATTCGGTGCCGGACATTTGTTTTCCTGTAACAAGCATCATATAAGGCCCATCATCCAGACGGACCTTGACTTCAATCAATATGTGAAACGCCATGCTTCAGACGCCCTATTACCTCATCGACAAGACAAAACTTCTTCGCAACATGGAGAAGATTGCCTATGTGCGGGAAAAATCCGGCGCCAAGGCGCTTCTGGCGCTGAAGTGCTTTGCAACATGGTCCGTTTTCGATTTCATGTCGCAATATATGGACGGCACCACCTCGTCGTCGCTTTATGAAGTGCGTCTGGGCCGCGAGAAATTCAGTGGCGAAACCCACGCCTATTCCGTCGCTTATGCCGACTACGAAATCGACGAGGTGATTTCGAACGCGGACAAGATCATATTCAATTCCATCAGCCAGCTTGAGCGCTTTGCAGAAAAGGCCTCCGGTATCACCCGGGGTCTGCGCCTCAATCCGCAGGTCAGCTCTTCGAGCTTCGATCTTGCCGATCCCGCACGTCCCTTCAGCCGTCTCGGCGAATGGGATGTCGCCAAGGTCGACAAGGTCATGGACCGGATTTCCGGCTTCATGATCCACAACAATTGCGAAAACGGCGATTTTTCGTTGTTCGACCGCATGTTGACGCAGATCGAAGAGAAATTCGGATCGCTCCTGTCGCGTGCGGAATGGGTCAGCCTCGGCGGCGGCATCCATTTTACCGGCGACAACTATCCGCTCGACCAGTTCTGCGATCGCCTGGCGGCTTTTTCGGAAAAATACGGCGTTCAGGTCTATCTTGAGCCCGGCGAAGCGTCGATCACCAAGAGCACGACGCTTGAAGTGACGGTTCTCGACACGCTGTTCAATGGCAAGAACCTCGCTATCGTCGACAGCTCCATCGAAGCGCATATGCTCGACCTCCTGATCTATCGCGAAACCGCCAAGGTTTTGCCGAACGAGGGCGAACATCCTTACATGGTCTGCGGCAAATCCTGCCTTGCGGGCGATATTTTCGGCGACTTCCGGTTCGACAAGGAGTTGAAGGTCGGTGATCGTATCTCCTTTGAGGATGCGGCCGGCTACACCATGGTCAAGAAGAACTGGTTCAATGGCGTGAAGATGCCGGCGATTGCCATCAAGGAACTCGACGGCAGCGTGCGTGCCGTTCGCGAATTCGACTTTGCCGATTTCGAGCAAAGCCTGTCTTAAACCCTGTTTTAACATGAAACGAAGCTGATCCCTGCGGGGAAAAGGAGGCATCACCTGAAATGAAGAAGAACGTTCTGATCATCGGCGCCGGTGGCGTAGCACAGGTCGTGGCGCATAAATGCGCCCAGAACAGCGATGTATTGGGAGACATTCATATTGCGTCACGGACTTTGGAAAAGTGCCGCAAGATTGTCGAGTCCGTACGCGAAAAGAAGAGCCTCAAGACAGATGTGAAACTTGAGGCCCATGCGCTTGACGCGATGGATATCGAGGCGACGAAAGCCTTGATTACGAAAACCGGCGTAGAGATCGTCATCAACGTCGGTTCGGCTTTCGTCAACATGTCCGTTCTTCGTGCCTGCATGGACACGGGTGTTGCTTATATGGATACGGCGATCCACGAGGATCCCACCAAGATTTGCGAGGCGCCGCCGTGGTACGGAAACTACGAGTGGAAGCGCGCTGCCGAATGCAAGGAAAAGGGTGTAACGGCACTGCTCGGCGTCGGTTTCGATCCCGGCGTGGTCAATGCCTATGCCCGCCTTGCCAAGGATGAATATTTCGACAAGGTCACCTCGGTCGATATCGTCGATATCAATGCCGGCAGCCATGGCCGCTGGTTCTCCACCAACTTCGATCCGGAAATCAACTTCCGCGAATTCACCGGTGTCGTCTATTCCTGGCAGAATGGCCAGTGGCAGACGAACCAGATGTTCGAGGTCGGCCAGGAATTCGATCTGCCGGTTGTCGGCAAGCAGAAGGCCTATATGACCGGCCATGACGAAGTGCATTCGCTGTCCAAAAACATGGATGGCGCCGATGTGCGCTTCTGGATGGGCTTCGGCGATCACTACATCAACGTTTTCACCGTGCTGAAGAACCTCGGTCTTCTCTCCGAAAAGCCGGTCAAGACTGCCGAAGGTCTGGAAGTCGTGCCGTTGAAGGTGGTCAAGGCCGTATTGCCGGATCCGTCTTCGCTTGCACCCGACTATGTCGGCAAGACCTGCATCGGCGATGTCGTCAAGGGCATCAAGGATGGCAAGGAACGCGAAGTCTTCATCTACAACGTGGCCGACCACAAGGAAGCCTACGAAGAAGTTGGATCTCAGGGCATTTCCTACACCGCCGGCGTTCCTCCGGTCGCTGCCGCCATGCTGATTGCCACCGGCGAGTGGGATGTGAAGCAGATGGCCAATGTGGAAGAACTGCCACCGCAGCCTTTCCTGAACCTTCTGAACAAGATCGGCCTTCCAAGCCGAATCAAGGACGAAAACGGCGACCGCGCCCTGACGTTCTGATCCATCAAGACAATAAAAAGCCCCGCAAAAGCGGGGCTTTTTTTGTGATGAAGTTTGCCGGTTACTTGGCATCATCCTCGGCCTTAAGCCGAGGATTTACCGCACGGTACTGACCCGCGCCTCAGCCCTTTGCCGGCTTCGGTCCGCGCTTTTCGAAAGGCCGGTCCTTCTTGCCTTCGAATTTGGGCTTGTCGCCGAAGGTCTTTTTCTTTTTCCAGGGCTTGTCGTCGCCCTTGCGGTCGTCGGCTGCGCCGCCAGCATTATTGGGTTTGTTGAACTTCCGCTGAGCCGTGGCCGGGCGAGTGTCCTCACGAACACTGCCGGTCATTTCCGGCTTGCCTTCCAGCGCCTTCAGACGAATGCCCTTTTCAAGCATCATGTCCTTGCCGATGGCGGAGGTGAAACGATCGACGGCATCGGCCGCGAGTTCCACAAAGGTCTCCGTCTGCTGCATGCGGATAGCGCCGATATCCTGACGGGTGATCTTGCCGAAGCGGCAGAGCATGGGGATGAGCCAGCGCGGTTCGGCGCTCTGCTTGCGGCCCACCGAAAGCGAAAACCAAGCGCTGTCGGAAAAGTCGGAACGTTCGCGGCGCGGCGCGTCGTTTTCAGGGGTTTCGAAGCTGTCACGGCGCGGTTTGCGGGTATTGTCCAGCGCGACTTCGGTGATGTCTTCCGGGGCGGAACGTCCGGCGTGATAAAGGCGCACGAAGGCGGCTGCTACTTTTTCCGCGCCATGCTGCTCGAGCAGCTGCTTGACGAAATCACGCTCGTCATCGGCCACGGCCTCGGTGAGAGCCGGATCGGCCAGGAGACGGGCACCGTCGCGTTCAACGATCTCTTCGACCGAAGGCGGGCGAACCCATGCTGCGCTGACCTTGGCACCTTCCAGAAGGCGTTCGGCCTTGCGGCGCTGGTTGACAGGCACCACGATGGCGCTGACGCCCTTCTGCCCGGCGCGGCCGGTACGGCCGGAACGGTGGAGAAGCGTTTCCGAATTGGTCGGCAGGTCGGCGTGGATAACCAGTTCGAGACCAGGCAGGTCGATGCCGCGTGCAGCAACGTCAGTCGCCACGCAAACCCGGGCGCGACCGTCACGCATTGCCTGAAGCGCATGCGTGCGTTCGTTCTGGGTCAGTTCGCCTGACAGAGCCACGACGGAAAAGCCGCGATTGTTCAGACGGGCCGTCAGATGGTTCACGGCCGCACGGGTGGAGCAGAAAACGATGGCGTTGCGGGCTTCGTAAAAGCGCAGCGCATTGATGATGGCGTTTTCGCGGTCGGAGCCGGTCACCAGCAAGGCGCGGTATTCGATGTCCACATGCTGCTTCTGTTCTGAGGCGGTGGCGATGCGAACGGCGTTCTTCTGGTAGCTTTCGGCAAGCTTGGCGATGCTGCGCGGGACGGTGGCCGAGAACATCAGCGTGCGGCGGTTATCCGGCGATTCTTCCAGAATGAATTCCAGATCTTCGCGGAAGCCGAGATCGAGCATCTCGTCGGCCTCGTCCAGTACCACGGCGCGTAGCGACGACAGATCGAGCGCGCCGCGCTTGATGTGGTCGCAGAGGCGGCCGGGGGTGCCGACGATAATATGCGCGCCGCGCTCCAGTGCGCGTCGTTCGCTGCGGATATCCATGCCGCCAACACAGGACGCAATCGATACGCCGGCGAATTCATAAAGCCATTCCAGCTCGCGCTTGACCTGCATGGCCAGTTCGCGGGTAGGCGCAATGGCGAGTGCCAGCGGCGCGGAAGCCTGGCCGAAACGGGTGTTTTCCGACAGTAGCGTGGTCGCGAGCGCAATGCCGAAGGCAACTGTCTTGCCGGAGCCGGTCTGCGCGGAAACCAGCGCGTCCTTGTCGGCGAGTTCCGGCGAAAGCATGGCCTTCTGCACGGGGGTCAAATCTTTGTAGCCGCGTTTTTCCAACGCCTGCGCGATCGCCGGGGCGATACCCTGGGTGTCTGTCATCTACCGTCTTTCGGATATGAAGCTGCCTGCATCCGCCCGAAACCAATAGGTCCTAAAGTCTCCGGGGCAGCCGATGCAGGCCATTACGGCCATCTGGCCGGTTGCATTGCCGCGCTCCATACTGCGAATAGGCCCGTTTGTACAGTGCACTGCGGTACGCTCTTTCACAGCGCCGCATGCGGTCGCCCATTCCATCCCGACATCTTCTTTCGCCGGGGCTATAAAAAAAGGCGTACCGCATGGTTCATAAACGGCATTGCGTGCCCCCCGCCTTTTCGCTAAGAGACCCGCAACTTGAGGCTCTTTATCAAAAAAAGAGCCGACTGGGTTTGTTCTTGTCCGCACCTGAAAAACGGCTGGCGGAAAAAAGGGATGGTACTGGTCAAGGCTATGGCTCGCATTGTCATGAAATTCGGCGGCACGTCCGTCGCGAACCTCGAACGCATTCACAATGTCGCACGGCATGTGAAACGCGAAGTGGATGCCGGCCATGAAGTGGCCGTGGTCGTTTCCGCCATGTCCGGTAAAACCAACGAGTTGGTGGACTGGGTGCAGAATGCTGCGAAGGTGGCCGGCGCCAACGCCGCCTCCTTTTACGATGCACGCGAATATGACGCGGTCGTTGCATCCGGCGAGCAGGTGACATCGGGTCTTCTGGCGATCACGCTGCAATCCATGGGCATCAATGCGCGCTCATGGCAGGGCTGGCAGATTCCGATCCGCACAGACAATGCACATGGTGCCGCCCGCATTCTCGAGATTGACGGTTCGGATATCGTTCACCGCATGGGCGAGGGCCAGGTTGCCGTTGTTGCCGGTTTCCAGGGCATCGGCCCGGATAACCGCATTGCGACGCTCGGTCGCGGCGGTTCGGACACATCAGCCGTTGCCATCGCCGCCGCCGTCAAGGCGGACCGTTGCGATATCTATACCGATGTCGATGGCGTCTATACCACCGATCCGCGCATCGAGCCCAAGGCTCGCCGCATGAAGAAGATCGCTTTCGAGGAAATGCTCGAAATGGCGTCTCTCGGTGCGAAGGTTCTGCAGGTTCGCTCCGTCGAGCTTGCCATGGTACACAAGGTGCGCACCTTCGTTCGCTCCAGTTTCGAGGATCCCGATGCGCCGGGCATGGGCGACCTCATCAACCCGCCCGGTACTTTGATTTGTGACGAGGAAGAAATCGTGGAACAGGAAGTCGTAACCGGCATCGCCTATGCCAAGGATGAAGCACAGATCTCGCTGCGCCGCGTGGCCGACCGTCCGGGCGTCTCCGCCGCGATCTTCGGGCCACTGGCCGAAGCGCATATCAATGTCGACATGATCGTGCAGAACATCTCCGAAGATGGGTCGCGCACCGACATGACCTTCACCGTTCCTTCTGGCGACGTTGCCAAGGCTCTGCGCGTTCTGGACGAGAACAAGGCCCAGATCGGCTTCGACGTTGCGCAGAACGAGACCGGCCTTGCCAAGGTTTCGGTCATCGGTATCGGCATGCGCAGCCATGCCGGCGTTGCTGCCAGCGCCTTCAAGGCGCTTGCCGAGAAGAACATCAACATCAAGGCCATCACCACCTCCGAGATCAAGATTTCGATCCTGATCGACGGTGCCTATGCCGAACTGGCCGTTCGCACTTTGCATTCTGCTTACGGTCTCGATAAGAACTAAGCTCGAGACATCGGTTCCCGATGCTCCGATTCTTCGGGGTTGCGTTCTTCCGATGTGGCGTTTCATGAAAGCGTGTCCCTTGCGGGACGCGCTTCTCGCGCTATAAATTTTTTAAATGACGTTTTGATTCTCGAATATTATGACATTCGGATCGGAAGCGTCGGGGAGCAAACGCGATGAGAGACCTTTCTGCAGGTCCGCGCGTCCTGCTAAAGCGGCTGCGCGAAATGATGGCGGAGCACCTTGAGCCGCAGGACCGTCTGGACCAGATCGTCCGTCAGATAGCCAGCAACATGGTGGCGGAGGTTTGCTCGGTCTACGTGCTGCGTTCCGACAGCGTGCTGGAGCTTTACGCTACCGAAGGTCTCAACAAGGATGCCGTGCATCTTGCCCAGCTGAAAATGGGGCAGGGTCTTGTCGGTACCATTGCCGCTTCCGCCCAACCTCTCAATCTTTCCGATGCGCAGGCGCATCCGGCTTTCCGCTATCTTCCTGAAACGGGTGAGGAAATTTATCATTCCTTCCTCGGCGTGCCGATTTTGCGCTCCGGTCGCACTCTTGGCGTTCTTGTGGTCCAGAACAAGGTCAGCCGAACATACCGGGAGGATGAAGTTGAAGCGCTCGAGACAACCGCGATGCTCATCGCTGAAATAGTGGCGAGCGGTGAATTGAAAAAGATCACCCGCCCCGGTGTGGAGCTGGACCTGACGCGTGCCGTTTCCATTGATGGCGATGCTTATGGCGAAGGCATCGGTCTTGGTCATGTCGTGCTGCACGACCCCCGAATCGTTGTCACCAATCTGCTGAATGAGGATGCGGATACCGAAATCCTGCGTCTTGCCGACGCCATCGGTTCGCTGCGCCTGTCGATCGACGACATGTTGCAGCGCCGCGACGTCCCGACCGAAGGCGAGCATCGCGAGGTTCTTGAGACCTACCGCATGTTCGCCCACGATCAGGGCTGGGTGCGGCGTATGGAAGAAGCTATCCGCAACGGCCTGACGGCGGAAGCTGCGGTCGAGAAAGTGCAGAGCGACACAAAGGCGCGCATGATGCGCCTGACCGATCCCTACCTTCGCGAGCGCATGCATGATTTCGACGATCTCGCCAACCGGCTGCTGCGCCAGCTGATCGGTTTCGGCGGTCGAAGCCCCGAGCATGATTTTCCGCTGGACGCCATCGTTCTGGCGCGCGCCATGGGTGCCGCCGAATTGCTGGATTACCCGCGTGAGAAATTGCGCGGCCTGGTGCTCGAAGACGGTGCGGTGACGAGCCACGTCGTCATCGTGGCGCGCGCCATGGGCATTCCGATCATCGGGCAGGCGACAGGCATCGTCGCCCTCGCTGAAAATAACGATCCCATCATTATCGACGGCGATGACGGCCAGGTGCATTTGCGCCCGATGTCGGATTTGCAGCGCGCCTATGAGGAAAAGGTGCGCCTGCGTGCCAAGCGCCAGGAGCAGTTCCGCGCGCTTCGCAATGTCGAGCCGATCACCAAGGATGGCCAGAAGGTCAACCTCAAGATGAATGCGGGCCTTCTCGTAGATCTGCCGCAGCTCGAGGAATCCGGCGCCGATGGCATCGGCCTGTTCCGCACCGAGCTGCAGTTCATGATCGCCTCCAACATGCCCAAGGGCGAGGAGCAGGAAGCGTTCTATAGGTCCGTCTTGCGGCAGGCCAAGGGCAAGAGCGTTACCTTCCGCACGCTGGATATTGGCGGCGACAAGGTCGTTTCCTATATGCGCGGCCAGGAAGAGGAAAACCCGGCGCTCGGCTGGCGGGCGATCCGCCTGTCGCTCGACCGCCCGGGTCTGATGCGCACACAGATGCGCGCGCTTCTGCGTGCTGCCTCAGGTGCTGAACTACGCATGATGTTGCCGATGGTGACGGAGGTTTCCGAAATCCGCGCCGCGCGCGATCTGCTTCAGAAGGAAGTGCAGCATCTTTCGAAATTCAGCCATGCGCTTCCGAAAAAGCTGCAATTTGGTGCGATGCTGGAAGTACCTTCGCTGATGTGGCAACTCGATGAGCTGATGCAGGAAGTGGATTTCGTCTCCGTCGGTTCGAACGACCTGTTCCAGTTTTCGATGGCGGTTGATCGCGGCAATGCAAGGGTTTCGGATCGTTTCGACAATCTTGGCAAGCCGTTCCTGCGCATTCTGCGCGATATCGTGCGCGCTGGCGAAAAGCACCACACCTCGGTCACGCTTTGCGGCGAAATGGCAAGCAAGCCACTTTCGGCCATGGCTTTGATCGGCCTTGGTTTCCGTTCGGTTTCCATGTCGCCGACGGCGATTGGTCCCGTCAAGGCCATGCTTCTCGGGCTTGATGCCGCGAGCCTTGCCGATGAGCTGAACGCTGCGCTCGACGATCATAATTCGCTGGAAAGCGCGCGCGAGGTGTTGTTACGCTTTGCCGCGACGCATTCCATTCCCATTTAAAAGACCTGTTTCATAATCGGAGTGACTGGTGGCGAAGCTTCCCGTCGAAAAAATGCGCGAGTTGGAAAGGCGTTTCGGAGAGATCGAAGCGCGGATGTCGGCTGGTCCGGCAGCGGATGTCTATGTGAAGCTGGCTTCGGAATATTCCGAACTTGAGCCGGTGGTGAAAAAAGTCCGTGAATACGAAAAGGCGGTCTCCGAGGCCGCCGGTCTGCAGGCGCTGCTTGCCGACAAGACGACCGACAAGGACATGCGCGATCTGGCGGAAATGGAGCTGCCGGAGGTCGAGGCCCGAATTGGCGAGCTTGAGAAGGAAATGCAGGTCCTGCTGCTTCCCAAGGATGCGGCGGACGAAAAAAGCGCCATCCTCGAAATCCGCGCCGGCACGGGCGGATCCGAAGCGGCACTTTTCGCCGGCGATCTGTTTCGCATGTATGAGCGCTTCGCTTCAGCCAAGGGCTGGAAAGTTGAAGTTCTTTCCGCAAGCGAAGGCGAGGCGGGCGGTTACAAGGAAATCATCGCCACGATCAGCGGGCGAGGGGTGTTTTCCAAGCTGAAATTCGAATCCGGCGTGCACCGGGTGCAGCGCGTGCCGGAAACAGAAGCGAGCGGCCGCATCCACACCTCGGCAGCCACTGTTGCCGTGCTGCCGGAGGCGGAGGATATCGATGTCGAAATTCGCCCGGAAGACATTCGTATCGACACGATGCGGGCTTCGGGTGCAGGTGGGCAGCACGTCAATACCACTGACTCCGCCGTTCGCATCACCCATCTTCCGACGGGTTTGATCGTTACCAGTTCTGAAAAGTCGCAGCACCAGAACCGCGCCAAGGCTATGCAGGTTCTGCGTTCGCGTCTTTACGACATCGAGCGCCAGAAGGTGGAAAGCGAGCGTTCAGCCGACCGCAAGAGCCAGGTCGGTTCCGGCGACCGTTCTGAGCGCATCCGCACTTACAATTTTCCGCAGGGGCGGGTCACTGATCACCGCATCAACCTGACCCTCTACAAGCTCGACCGGATGATCGAAGGCGAGATCGACGAGCTTGTCGACGCGCTGATTGCTGATTATCAGGCCGGTCAGCTTGCCCAGCTTGGCGAACAACAGCTTTGAGTGGCGGCGCTGACGGGACCGTTTCGACCGAGCTTGCCGCAGCCCGCAAACGGCTGCAGGCGGCGGGCATCGCCGATCCGCTGCTTGATGCGCGCCTGCTGGTCGCCGACGTAACCGGTTTTTCACTGACCGATTTCGTGATGAAACCGGACCATCCCGTCACTCGGGAAGAAAGCGCCCGTATCGCCGCCATGGTCGAAAGGCGCGCAGGCGGAGAGCCAGTCCATCGTATTCTCGGCCACCGCGAATTTCACGGGCTCGATCTTCTTTTATCGACGGAGACGCTCGAACCCCGCCCGGATACGGAAGTTCTCGTCGATACGCTGTTGCCTGCGTTGAAAAAAATTGTTGCCGACAAGGGCAGTGCGCGCATTCTGGATCTGGGTACGGGCACGGGTGCGATCTGTCTGGCGCTTCTCAAGGAATGTCCGGAAGCAACTGGCGTCGGCAGCGATATCTCCGCCGTTGCGCTGGAAACCGCAGCGAAAAACGCTGCCCGAAATGGTCTCGCCTCGCGTTTTGAAACCATGCGTAGCGACTGGTTCAAAAAAATCTCTGGCAGGTTTGACATAATTGTGTCGAATCCGCCTTATATAAGAAGTGACATCGTCACAACGCTAGACCGAGAGGTTCGCCATCACGATCCGATGGCGGCGCTGGACGGAGGTCAGGACGGCCTTGCACCGTACCGCCTCATCGCTGCCGACGCAGGCCGCTTTCTTGTGGAAAACGGGATTGTCGGTGTGGAGATCGGTTTCGATCAAAGGCTTGATGTTTCCGCTATATTTGCTTCCCACGGCTTCTCTCTTCTCGACGCCGTGAAGGATTATGGCGGCAACGACAGAGTTTTGACCTTCCGGAGATAGTTGTTCGCGATACGTCTGCGGATTATTTGCAAGGATATTTTGCACAGCAAAAGAAAAGGCTTGGATTTCCGCATGAAGCGGGATAGTTTGCCGCCACATGCCGGGTGGCTGAGGACGAATTTAGATTCGTCAGGGTATGGGTCAGTCCCGAAGCGGGTTCTTTTGAGAACCCTGAAGGCTGGGCGTTTCCGGCATGTGAATCAGTAAACTTTGTTCGCAGGTGGCTCGTTGCAGCATTTTGCGCGACCGGTCGTCATACGCGGGGTCTTGTCTGGGGTTATCTCCAGCAGGGCGCGTAATGGAGCAATTTCAGGAAAAGTTTCCAGCGGTTTTCCGCCCGGAATTGCATGAAAATAACCAGATTGTCAGCAAAACAGAATTCAGGTGAGCAATTGATGAGGCCAGGACAGCAAAACAAGCGCGGCCGGGGGCGTGGAAGCAACAACAACAATAACAATGGTGGCGGTAACAACAACAACTTCAACCGCAAGGGCGGTAACCCGCTCACCAGGACTTATGACAGCTCCGGTCCCGATGTTAAAATTCGTGGCACAGCCCAGCACATAGCGGAAAAATACGCCACCCTTGCGCGGGACGCGCAGAGTGCTGGCGACCGCGTGATCGCTGAAAACTATCTGCAGCACGCTGAACACTACAACCGTATCATCGCCACCGCTCAGGCCCAGATGCAGGAGCGTTTCCAGCGCGACGACCGTGGCGAATACAATGCTTCGGATGCCGACGATATGGATATGAACGACGGTGACGATGGTGCACCGCAGCAGCAGTTCGAACAGCCGGAACGGGTTCAGCAGCCGGAGCGCCAGGAACGGCAGGAGCGTTCCGAGCCGCGTCAGGAACGTCGTGAGCGCCCGGACCGCCGTGAACGGCAGGAGCGCCAGCCGCGCCAGCCGCAGGCTTCGGACGAACGGCAGCAGCCGGTATACGACGCCAGCCAGGCGCCTCAGCCCGTCATCGAAGGCACGCCTATGGAAGTGGCCGTCGAGGAACAGCAGCAGCAGACGGAAGCACCAGCGACTGAACGCGCACCAAAGGCCCGCCGCGCCACCGGCCCACGCCCGCGTCGCCCGCGCCGCGCCGCAACCGCGGAAGGTGCTGAGGGTGCTGAAGGCGAAGATACACCAGCCGGTGATGAGGCAACACCTGCCACGCTCGAAAACGCTGCTGAATAAGCAGGGTTTTCAAAATACCACGCGATTGAAAAAACTCCGGCTTGCCGGAGTTTTTTTGTTTTTGGGGTCGGGTGTAAAAGCTTGGGCGCTGTTCGAAGGGGGCAATCGCGGCAAACAGTCGTGACGCTTATCAAGTCCGGCTAAAATTTCCCCGGCAGTCGTTTTCCTCCCCTTTAAACCGATGAAAATGCCTCCCATATTCGTGCAGTAAGGACGGATGCCGCATGCAGCGGTAACCGCCCATCAAGAGGCGGCAATCGTGAAATCTGTAAAACGCGACTGCCGTAGCGGGGCTTGCCTTTGAGGGAGCCTCAACCCAAACACCCGGATCCGTGCCGAAAGCGGGCGGGCCGGTATATGGAGGTTCGACTATGAATATTGAAAAATACTCCGAGCGCGTTCGCGGCTTTCTGCAATCGGCGCAGACGTTTGCGCTTGCGGAAAATCACCAGCAGTTTTCTGCCGAACATGTGCTGAAAGTTCTGCTTGATGACGAGCAGGGCATGGCAGCATCGCTGATCGAGCGGGCTGGCGGCGACGCCAAGGAAGTGCGCTTGGCCAACGATGCGGCACTGGCGAAATTGCCCAAGGTTTCCGGCGGCAATGGCGGCCTTTCCCTTACGGCTCCACTTGCGAAAGTGTTCTCGACTGCGGAAGAACTCGCGAAGAAGGCTGGTGACAGTTTCGTCACCGTCGAGCGTCTTTTGCAGGCGCTGGCGATCGAAAACTCTGCTTCCACCTCGGCGTCCCTGAAAAAGGGCGGCGTGACGGCGCAGGCGCTTAATCAGGTCATCAATGAAATCCGCAAGGGCCGCACGGCTGACAGCGCCAATGCCGAACAGGGCTTCGACGCGCTGAAGAAGTTCGCGCGCGACCTGACGGAGGAAGCCCGCGAAGGCAGGCTCGACCCGGTGATTGGCCGTGATGATGAAATCCGCCGGACCATTCAGGTGCTTTCACGCCGCACCAAGAACAATCCCGTGCTGATCGGTGAACCCGGCGTCGGTAAAACGGCGATTGCCGAAGGTCTTGCGCTGCGCATCGTCAATGGCGATGTGCCCGAAAGCCTTAAAGACAAGAAGCTTATGGCGCTGGATATGGGTGCGCTGATCGCTGGCGCGAAGTATCGCGGCGAGTTCGAGGAGCGTCTGAAGGCGGTCCTGAACGAAGTGCAGGCGGAAAATGGCGGCATTATCCTGTTCATCGACGAGATGCACACGCTGGTCGGTGCCGGCAAGGCCGATGGCGCCATGGATGCGTCCAATCTGCTGAAGCCCGCCCTTGCCCGAGGTGAACTGCACTGCGTTGGCGCCACCACGCTGGATGAATATCGCAAGCACGTGGAAAAGGATCCGGCCCTTGCCCGTCGTTTCCAGCCGGTGCTCGTAGATGAGCCGACCGTTGAGGACACGATCTCGATCCTGCGCGGCCTGAAGGAAAAATACGAACAGCACCACAAGGTCCGCATTTCGGATTCGGCCCTGGTTGCAGCTGCAACGCTTTCCAACCGCTACATTACCGACCGGTTCCTGCCCGACAAGGCAATCGACCTGATGGACGAAGCCGCTTCGCGCCTTCGCATGCAGGTGGATTCCAAGCCGGAAGAACTGGACGAACTGGATCGCCGGATCATTCAGCTCAAGATCGAACGCGAAGCCTTGAAGCAGGAGACGGATCAGTCATCCGTCGACCGCCTGAAGAAGCTCGAGGACGAACTGGCCGACACCGAAGAAAAGGCCGATGCCCTGACGGCCCGCTGGCAGGCGGAAAAGCAGAAGCTGGGCCATGCCGCAGACCTCAAGAAGCGGCTGGACGATGCCCGCAACGAACTGGCAAGTGCCCAGCGTAACGGCCAGTTCCAGCGCGCCGGTGAATTGACCTATGGCATCATTCCGGGCCTCGAAAAGGAACTGGCTGCAGCGGAAGCGCGTGACAGCAGCGGTGCTGGCTCGATGGTTCAGGAAGTGGTGACGGCGGACAATATCGCCCACATCGTTTCCCGCTGGACCGGCATTCCTGTCGACAAGATGCTGGAAGGCCAGCGCGAGAAGCTGCTGCGCATGGAAGACGATCTTGCCAAGTCCGTGGTCGGGCAGGGCGAGGCCGTGCAGGCCGTTTCCAAGGCGGTTCGCCGTTCGCGCGCGGGTCTTCAGGATCCGAACCGGCCGATCGGCTCGTTCATCTTTCTCGGCCCGACGGGCGTGGGCAAGACCGAGCTGACCAAGTCGCTCGCCCGGTTCCTGTTCGACGACGAGACCGCGATGGTTCGCCTCGACATGTCGGAATTCATGGAGAAACACTCCGTTGCCCGGCTTATCGGTGCGCCTCCCGGCTATGTCGGTTACGAAGAGGGCGGTGCGTTGACGGAAGCGGTTCGCCGCCGGCCCTATCAGGTCGTGCTGTTTGACGAGATCGAGAAAGCGCATCCGGACGTGTTCAACGTCCTGTTGCAGGTGCTGGATGATGGCCGTCTGACCGATGGCCAGGGCCGCACCGTCGATTTCAAGAACACCATCATCATCATGACCTCGAACCTCGGTTCGGAATTCATGACGCAGATGGGCGACAATGACGATGTGGATTCGGTTCGTGACCTGGTGATGGAGCGTGTCCGGTCGCATTTCCGGCCGGAATTCCTCAACCGTATCGACGATATCATCCTCTTCCATCGCCTGCGGCGCGACGAGATGGGTGCGATCGTGGAGATCCAGCTCAAGCGCCTCGTCTCGCTTCTGGGTGATCGCAAGATCACCCTCGAACTGGATGAGGATGCCCGCAACTGGCTTGCCAATAAGGGTTACGATCCGGCCTATGGCGCACGTCCGCTGAAGCGTGTGATCCAGAAGACCGTTCAGGACAGGCTCGCCGAAATGATTCTCGGCGGCGAGATCCCGGACGGATCGCGGGTCAAGGTGACCTCTGGCACCGACCGGCTGCTTTTCAAGGTCAAGCCCCCAAAGGGTGAGGCCGAGACTGAAACCGCCGATGCGGCATAAAACGAAAGGGCTCCGGTAACGGAGCCCTTTTTCGTATAGCGGTCCCTCTGGTCACGAGGCCCGGCGGACTAGCGGCTCGCCACCTGATTGGGTTTTTCTTCGATGTTGAGTAGATTGTCGATCCGCTTTCTCTCGTCGGAGAACCGCGCGAGCGCGACGCCGGAAAGCGATTTGCCGCCCGGCAGACGCACTTTCATCGCGTCCACTTTCGTGCCGTTAACGATCAGCTCGTAATGCAGATGCGCGCCGGTCGAAAGGCCGGTCGAACCGACATAACCGATTACCTGGCCCTGCCGGACCTTTGAACCCTCGGTGACACCCTTGGCGATGGCGCTCTGGTGGTTATAGGAGGAGACGTAGCCATTGGCGTGGCGGATCAGGGTCTGGTTGCCGTAACCGGAGGCCCAGCCGGCCTTTTCGACAGTGCCGTTGCCTGTCGCGATGATCGGCGTGCCGCGCGCTGCCGCCCAGTCGGTGCCGGTATGCATGCGGCTGAATTTCAAAACCGGGTGGCGGCGCATGCCGAAACCTGATGTCATGCGGCCGTTCGGAACCGGATTGCGCAACAGGAACTGCCGGATGCTCTTACCGTTCTCGTCGAAATAGTCGATGCTGTTATCGTCCGGGTTCTGGAACCGGTAAAACCGCGTCTCGTTATCGCCGAACTTGGCGTTGACGTAGAGCAGTTCGGACTTGTCCGTCGCCTTGCCATCCGCATCTTCCACGGAGAAGAAGGCCTCCAGCGTATCTGCCGGTTTCAACTGCGCCTGAAAATCGACGCTGCTGGCCAAAAGCTTGATGAGCTGGGAGACCATGCCCTGATTCATGCCATAGGCCAGAGCCGCCCGGTAAACGCCATCGTAGACGCTGGGCAGATCGCGGCCGGCGGCCGGTGCCGGGGTGCTGTCAAAGGCCGTCGCCACCGCGTCGAGCTTCGGCGGTTCGCTGGCCTTGATGAAATTCTTGCGATCGTCCACGGCCATGGTGACCATGTGGCGACCCTTGCGATAAAGGCTTACGCGTACGATGTCGCTTTTGTCGTCTTCCTGAATAATGCCGACGCGGAGCACATCGCCGCTTTCGACATTGTTCGACTGGAGTTGCGGTGACAACAGGCCAGCGATTTCGGAGGATTGCGCCTTCGAATAACCCGCGCCGAATAGAGCGGCTTCGATGGTTTCGGTCTGGCGGGCAGGGATAACGTCGTCGGCATATTCCTTGACCGGAACCGAGGGCGATTGAGGGGTCGAAACCGACATATTCTGTTCGACGACACGGGCGGCAAGACCGGCGGTGATATCGACATCACCCTCATCATTATCGAAACGACGGGGGTCGATGTAATATAGCGCTGCAAGCTGCTCGTTACCATCTGTCAGGATCGAGCCGTTCGAGCGCACTGCCTCCTCAACCTCGTCGAAGCTCAGGGAGCCGGCGAAGGGATACTTGGAGTGCTGGATCGGAAAGGCGACCGTTTTCAGGCTGACTTCGGATTCGACCTCGGAGCCGTAGATTGTGCCCGTGCGGCTCGGCGCCGGCGCCGGGGCGTCCTTGTCGTCGCCGCTTGCGAAAATGTTCAGGGGATCGAAGGCGGGATAATCGTCCTGTTTGGCGTAGTTGGACGCCAGCGGAATCTTGACGTGTGAGAAGGGAACCTTGCGGACCACTTCCTTGTCGCCCTCGTTGATAACGGTGGAGACTTCCATGATCGAGCGGTCCGAGGGCCGGGCCGCAATATTGGGCGCAATGAGGCGTGTGCCGCGGCGTGCCGCTTCCGCGGTATTGTTGCCCATATCCGCCTTGGCGAAGGCCTCGGCCGGAATGGCAAGCTGCTGGCGGCCATCAAGAGCTGCAAAGAGCGCAACACCCATCAATATGGAAGAGGTAATGCCGGTAAGGAACGTGCCGGAAAGCCATCTGAGCGAAATCTCACGGCGATCGGGTGCACGGCGCCCTTCCGCCAGAATTGGCGGTTCCGTGCCTAGCGACCGGATCACGTTGCGATCCGCAGTCATACTAGCTGTGCCCCGTGGGTCATGCGCTCTCCAGAAACTTCAGGCGAAGGTGTGCAACTTTCAAAGCCGTGAGTCAAATTGATCGGCACCCTCAATAGATATGCCGGCAACAGGCTCGCGCGCGTGCCCGCATTAACGTTTTGTTGGCAAAGCAATTAGCGAGGAGTCGGGCCAAAACAAGGCGCAGCACCATTCATATGGGTTCAGGCTGCATTCCCTTGTTAAAAATCGGTCCGTTGGTGGAGGCCAATGGGAGGCAGAATCCCGAAAAATCAAAACTCTCCTTTAAAATCAATGCTTTGAATGTTTTTTTTAGAATTTGTATTTTGGTGTGTTGACTTGTTTGTG
>NZ_BDLN01000008.1:0-4661 GCF_001950375.1 Rhizobium sp. TBD182
TTTGCGTTTAGGGCCTTGGATACCGCAAATGAATTGCTGGCGGTATAGCCCCGTGGGGCTTTGATAGCGTGCACCTAGGCCTTCGTAAAACACGAGCCGGAACAAGCACTTCAAGCGCTCAGAGCGGCATTCACTTTGTGATCAGGGTTTCCGCGTCACCGACGTGGCGTTGTTTCGGCAGATTGGGGCAAGGTCGCAGGCAGGCGTTTTCTATCTAACGCCTCCGTAGCTGCCTCGAGCCGAGCCACGCGCTTTTCCAAGGAGAAGAGATAGTCCCCCTGCAAATCATCGATACCGAGGAATGCTTCTTCCCATAGACGCCATTTTTCTAAGAAGTGCTTCAGCATGTGCTGTTTCCTCTCGATCGATTTCACTGGAATTTTCTATGTCGCCCTGTCTTGGGCCGGGAGGTAGCAGACACGCAGGCATTCTCAAGTCTGCAAGGACATGCTCGCTCGAGGGTGCAAAGGAGCAGGCTCACCCCGTGCGCTCCGCAAGAAAGATCACCTCTGCCGGTTGCCGCAATCCGCTCGCGACAACGGACACTTTCAGTCGACCCGCAAGCGCATCGTCGAACGTCGCGCCGATCACGACATCGGCGTTAGCGTCGACCTCTTCGCGCACGCGCGTGGCTGCTTCGTCCACATCGAACAGCGTCATGTCCGGTCCACCGGAAATCGAGACGAGGAGCCCTTTGGCACCTTTGACCGATGTGTCGTCAAAAAGCGGATTAGCAATCGCTGCTTCGGCGGCAGCTCTTGCACGGCCTTCGCCTGCCGCTTCTCCCGTGCCCATCACAGCTCGGCCCATACCGCGCATCACTGACCTTAGGTCGGCGAAATCGAGATTGATAAGCCCTTCCCTGACAATCAGATCGACGACGGAGCTGACGCCTGCATAAAGAACCCGATCCGCCATTTCGAAAGCCTCAGCAAACGTCGTTGCGGCATCTGCCACCCGGAAGAGGTTCTGATTTGGGATCACGATCACGGTATCCGCGCTTTCGGCTAGACACTCTACCCCGTGTCGGGCCATTCGCATTCGATGTATGCCCTCAAATGCGAATGGCATGGTTACCACGCCGACCGTCAGGATTCCGGCCTTCCGCGCAGCTCGAGCTATAACAGGCGCGGCGCCCGTTCCAGTGCCGCCCCCCATGCCTGCGGTCACGAAACACATATGCATCCCGGTCAGATGTCCCATGATTTCGTCGATCGTTTCTTCGGCCGCCGCTTGTCCGATCTCGGCGAGTGATCCGGCCCCAAGCCCGCCAGTCGCGATCAGGCCGAGTTGAACAACTCGTGGGGCTTTAGACATGGAGAGAGCTTGTGCATCGGTGTTTGCTGCAATGAATTCTACCCCTTGCAGCTTCTGCGCCATCATGTTGTTGACCGCATTACCACCACCGCCGCCGACGCCTATAATGGCAATCCTCGGTTAGAGGTGCAGTATGTCCGGTGTCGTGCCCAAGGTTTGGTTCATTGACGTTCAACTCCCAAGCGAAACAGTTTCAGAGTGTGGTGGCGCGACGGTGATCCTCAGCCAGCGCCGTTTGCCTTCGGCCACCGCCGGAACACTGCGCTCGCATTGACACCGCCAAAACCGAAACCATTGGATATTGCGAATTCAGCGTCTAATTGGCGCGCGTGGTTCGCCACAAAATCGATGCCTTCGGCTTCCGGATCAGGAACATTCAGGTTGAGAGTTGGCGGCGCAATCTGGTGCTGGAGTGCTAGAATGGTGAAGATTGCTTCCAATCCTCCAGCCGCGCCAAGTAGGTGTCCTGTTGCTGACTTCGTCCCGCTGACAGCGACAGTCTTCTCGGAACCAAAGATACTTTTGATGGCCCTGATTTCGCCGAGGTCTCCGACCGGGGTCGAGGTGGCGTGGGCATTCAGATGACCTATTTCGCGGGGGGAAATTCCTGCCTGCGCAATGGCGATCTCCATGGCTCTTTTGGCACCATTCCCGTCTTCTGGTCCTGACGTGATGTGATGAGCGTCGGCTGTCGTGCCGTAGCCGACAAGTTCGGCAATTGGTGTAGCGCCGCGAGCAAGTGCATGGCTCAGGGATTCAATGACAAGCATGCCCGCTCCTTCGCCCATGACGAAGCCATCGCGTGATGTGTCGAAGGGGCGCGATGCCTTGTCTGGTGTTTCGTTGAAAGCAGTCGACAGAGATCTGGCGGCTGCAAAACCTCCGAGGCTGACGATGTTCATGCAGGCTTCTGTTCCGCCGCATATCGCAATTTCGGCTTCATTTGACCGAATAAGCCTCGCAGCATCGCCAATTGCCTGAACGCCGGCGGCGCACGCGGTTACCGGTGCACCGAGAGGGCCTTTGAAGCCATGACGGATTGAGACATGCCCGGCTGCGAGATTGACCAGAAACGACGGTATGGTGAAGGGCGAAAGGCGACGGACACCGCGTTGATCGACGGTGCGGACCGCTTCGGTTATCGCAGGAAAGCCGCCGATACCGGACGCGATAATCGTCGCGGTCCTCAGCCGTTCCTCATTCGAGGTCGGCTTCCAGTTTGCTTGCGCAAGCGCTTCTTCCGCGGCTGCCAGTGCAAATATGATAAAACGGTCGACCTTGCGTTGGTCCTTCGGAGCCACAATGGTGTCGGGATCGAAGCCGCCCTCGGGATCTTCCATCAATGAGGGGACAACGCCCCCGATTTTCGATGGCAGGTCCGCCACCACGTCGTCACCCAGCCGTCGAATACCACTTCGACCCGCGAGCAGGCGCGACCAGGAGATACCGACATTCGCTCCAAGGGGACTGACAGCTCCCATTCCTGTGACAACGATACGACGCATGTTTTACACCTGTTCTTCGTTTAAATTGGCATGCCTTCGGCATCCCGACCGACGGTGCGGTCAGGGCCTGTTCTCCGGATATGCAGTTTCTTCAGTGCCTAAATCGCATCCGCCCGAACCCGACGCGGCGACTGCGTTTGGCTTTTGTTTTCCCTAGCTACCGAGCGCGATCCTCAGGCCGCATGATCAGCGCCTGCGATGCGCCTGATTTCCTCCGCCGCTGCGTCGAGGATTCCTTGAGACGTATTCTCGTCTTCCATGATCCGAGACAGGGTAACGGCGCCGACCATGAGAGACAGGATCGCCATCGCCTTGCCGCTGGGATTGGAGCTTCTGGTGTCATCAAGCAGTTCATTGAGCACCTCGAAGTGAGCGCGTATCCCATCCTCGAATGGACGCCTGACTTCTTCACTCTGCCGAGTAGCGTCCGACCCCAGTGCCACCAGGGGGCAACCTTCTGCCTTTTCTCCACGGTGGTCCTTGGACAGATAGAACGCCATCACTGCTTCGAGAGGATCGGAACTGTCCGCAGCCGCTTCAGACCATCTGCGTGTAGCGCTTTCCATCGCGCGCCTCGAAGCCTGGGCTGCAAGATCGTCCTTCGATGCAAACTGCTTGTAGAACCCGCCTTGAGTGAGTCCTGCACCCTTCATCAAATCTTTCAGGCCAATGCCATCGAATCCGTGCTCGCGAAACAGACGGCTGGCAACGTTGATCACCGTCTCCCGATTTTCCTCGGCTTGTGCCCGGCTCACTCTCATATCGACCTCCGGTTAGATTTCGTTTGACATTTATAACGCATATAGATTTAGATCGCAATCTAAATCATTTGCACCGCTGGTCAAGAAGAGAACTTACAATGAAAAGCAAACATGTCCTGACTGTCGTGGGTCTTGTCGCAGCGGCTGGGGCCGCCGCCTTTTTCCTCGTTTCTGAAACCCCAAAACGGGAAGCCGAGGCCGCAGACCCAAGGACGGCTTCACCACTGGTAAGGATTGCGGAGGCGAAAAGGACCGGCAGGGCCGACCGGTCATTCACCGGGACGGTCGCATCGCGCGTTCAAAGCAATCTCGGATTTCGCGTTCCCGGTAAAATCGTGGAGCGGCTGGTCGATGTCGGTCAGCAGGTCAAACAGGGCCAACCGCTGATGCGCATTGATGAGACCGATCTTCAGCTTGCACTGACAGCAAAGCGGAATTCGGTCATATCAGCGCGTGCTATTCTGCTTCAGGCGCAAGCCGATGAGAAGCGCTATGCGGCACTGGTCAAGAATGGCCTGGCGGCCACGCCCCAGCGTTATGAACAGGCAAAGGCGGCTCTCGATACAGCGACAGCACAGCTTGCGGCGGCCGAGGCCGAAGCGGAGGTTGCCGAGAATGCGGCAACCTACACCACTCTTGTTGCTGACTCGGATGGAACGGTCGTCGAAACTCTCGGTGATCCGGGACAAGTGGTCGCCGCCGGCCAGACGGTTGTTCAACTCGCAAAGGCGGGCCCTCGCGAGGCGGTCGTCTGGCTGCCTGAGACACTGCGACCTAAGGTGGGATCGGAAGCACAGGCCAGTGTTTATGGAAGCGACGGGCTTAGTGGAAACGCCAGACTGCGACAAATCTCCGATTCGGCTGATCCTCAAACGAGAACCTATGAAGCGCGTTACATTCTTGAGGGTGATGCGGCCTCAGCACCGCTTGGCGCCACTGTAACAATCAGAACACCGGATGCCGAACGCCAGTCGGAAGTCACCGTGCCCGTCGGCGCCATTCTGGACGACGGTAATCGCACAGGTGTGTGGATCGTCGACGGCGCAACGTCAAAGGTGAAGTTCACCCCGATTAAAGT